>NZ_JBFAJV010000014.1:160569-183906 GCF_040655415.1 Actinosynnema sp. NPDC050436
AGGGGTGGTGGTTGCAGGCGCACAGCCCCGGCGCGTGGGTCCGGCGCAACCCCGGGTCCGCGCTCGGGTGGTGAGCGTGGTGCGGCACCGGGCGCCCGGTGCCGCCGACCGGTGGGCGCGATCACGGCCCGACCAGGCTGTGCTGTCGGGCCCCGCCGGTAGACTGCCCTTTCCACCCGGTGCGCTCGCGTCGAGCGCACCCGCGCCGACCGTCAGGAGGACCCCGGTGACCCAGCCGGCTGCCGAGGCCCCGTCCGAGGACCGCGCCGCGCCGCGCCGCGTGCTGGTCGCCGAGGACGAGGCCCTCATCCGCCTCGACCTCGTCGAGATGCTGCGCGAGGAGGGCTACGAGGTGGCCGGGCAGGCCGCCGACGGCGACGAGGCGGTCACGCTGGCCGAACAGCTGCGGCCGGACCTGGTCATCATGGACGTGAAGATGCCGAAGGTGGACGGCATCGAGGCCGCCGGCGCGATCGCGGCGAAGCGGATCGCCCCGGTGGTCATCCTGACCGCGTTCAGCCAGCGCGAGCTGGTCGAGCGGGCCCGGGACGCGGGCGCGATGGCCTACCTGGTCAAGCCGTTCGCCAAGCGCGACCTGGTGCCCGCGATCGAGCTGGCGATGAGCCGGTTCGCCGAGTTGCAGGCGCTGGAGAACGAGGTCGCGGGCCTGACCGAGCGCCTGGAGACGCGCAAGGTCGTGGAGCGCGCCAAGGGCCTGCTGATGAGCAAGCAGGGCCTGTCGGAGCCCGAGGCGTTCCGCTGGGTGCAGCGCACCGCCATGGACCGGCGGACCACCATGAAGGCGGTCGCCGAAGCGGTCGTCGAAAACTTCGGCTGAGATACCTGTTCGGCTATCGGACGCGCAGTCACGCCCATTGTTGGTCACTGCGCGCATTGACCCTGTGACCTGTGGCTATTTGAGCTGGATTTAAGACTGTTAACGCGCGCGCATTTGCCGGTGACTACCGTCACGATGTGGACACAGAGCAGGAAGACCACCTGTTCACGGAACACAACTGAAGCTACGTTCCTGCCCTAACCCAAGCCCTCGTGCGGGGGCGCCGCCTACCGGCGGGCTGGTTGGTCATGGGAGGTATTCCGGTGTCAGGAGCACGACTCGGCCGAGTTCTGGTGCTGGCGGCGGCTTCGTCGCTGGTGCTCGCGGCTTGCGCTGGCGGCACGAGCGGCGGCGGCGACTCTGGCGGCGACGCCACCACGGTCAAGATCGGGTTCATGGGTGACCTCACCGGTGAGAACTCCGGGATCGTGATTCCGCCCTACAACGGCGCGAAGATGGCGATCGACGAGTACAACGCCACGAACCCCAAGGTCAAGATCGAGCTGAAGAAGTACGACAGCCAGGGCAAGCCCGACCAGGCCACCTCGCTGATCACGACGGCGGTCGGCAGCGACAAGATCGCCGCCCTCATCGGCCCGGCCTTCTCCGGCGAGTCGAAGGCCATCGGCGGCACGCTGGAGGAGAGCAAGATCCCCAGCATCTCGCCGTCGGCCACCAACGCCGGCCTGGCCAGCAACGGCTGGAAGTACTGGCACCGCGTCGTCGCCAACGACAACGACCAGGGTCCGCGCATCGCCGAGTTCCTGGTGACCGCGAAGAGCCCCAAGAAGGCGTTCGTCCTGTCCGACGACCAGGAGTACAGCGTCGGCCTGGCGGAGGCGGTGTCGAAGACGTTCAAGGAGAAGGGCGTCGCGGTCGAGACCGACAAGTTCGCCAAGGACGCCTCGGACTACTCCTCCACGGTCAGCAAGGTCAAGTCCGCCAACCCGGACGTGATCTTCTTCGGCGGCTACTACGCCCAGGGCGGCCGGCTGCTCAAGGCGCTGCGGGACAACGACGTCAAGACGATCTTCGCCACCGGTGACGGCTCGCTCGACGCGCAGCTGATCAGCGGTGCCGGCCCCGCCGCGGCCGAGGGCGCGGTCATCGCCTGCCCGTGCAACATCCCGTCGACCGACGTCACCGGCAACTCGAAGACCTTCTTCGACAACTACAAGAAGTCGGCCGGCTCCGACCCGGCGATCTACTCGACCGAGGGCTACGACGCCGCCACCGCGTACATCAACGCCGTCAAGGCCGGCAAGACGACCTCCGAGGACATCAACAACTTCCTGTCCACGGTGAGCTTCGAGGGCATCTCCAAGCCGATCAAGTTCAAGGCGAACGGCGAGCCGGAGAACAACTCGATCTTCGTCTACCAGGTCAAGGGTGGTGTCCTCAAGCTGCTCGGCCCGTCGGCCAGCGCGAAGCTCGAGGGCTGATCTCCGAGACGGTTTGGACCGAGTCAGGCAGCGCTGGGGAGCGGGCAGGTCGGCGACGCGTCGTCGGCCCCCGCTCCCCACCCCTATGGCGAAGAACTTTCTCTCCCCCCGCCCCGTCTCGTGAGGCAACCTGTCATGCTTGATGATTTCCTCAACCAGTTCCTACCCAGCACGGTGGGTGGACTGGTGATCGGCTCGATCTACGCGCTGATCGCCCTGGGCTACACGATGGTCTACGGCGTGCTGCGCCTGATCAACTTCGCGCACTCCGAGATCTTCATGATCGGCACGTTCGCGTCCCTGGTGACGCTGCTGGCGATCGCCCCGAGCGCACCCATCACCGGGTTCGCCCTCGTCGGGGTGCTGCTGCTGTTGATGCTGGTGTCCGCGGCGGCCTCCGGCGCCTCCGCGGTCGTGCTGGAGGCGGTGGCCTACCGGCCGCTGCGCAAGCGGGGCGCGACCAGGCTCGCCGCCCTGATCTCCGCGATCGGCGCCTCGCTGTTCCTCCAGGAGCTGTTCGGCCTGCTGGTGATCAACTGGCTGATCGACAAGCCCGGCCGCAACCAGGCGTCCGCACCGAGGTTCGTCGCCCGGGACACGCTGTTCACCGTCGGCAACGTCGACGTGCGGCTGGACCAGGTGATCGTGGTCGTGGCGGCGATCGTCGTCATGGTCGGCCTCGACCAGCTCGTGAACAAGACGCGCATCGGCCGGGGCATCCGGGCCACCGCCCAGGACCCCGAGGCGGCCGTCCTGATGGGCGTGAGCATCGACAACGTCGTGCGGGTGACGTTCCTGCTCGGCGGCGCGATGGCCGGCGTGGCCGGCTCGCTCTACATCATGGAGATCGAGAACACCTCGTACCTGATCGGCTTCGTGCTGGGCATCAAGGCGTTCACCGCCGCCGTGCTCGGCGGGATCGGCAACCTGCGCGGCGCGCTGATGGGCGGCGTCGTGCTCGGCCTGATCGAGAACTGGGGCGCGATCTTCCTGGGATCGGAGTGGAAGGACGTCATCGCGTTCACCGTCCTGGTGGTCGTCCTGATGTTCCGCCCGACCGGCATCCTCGGCGAATCGCTGCAGAAGGCACGGGCATGAAAGGCGACGGAGTGACGACGGAAGAAACCCCGGCGAAGCGCGGCGGCCTGCACGCCATCGGCCACGGGATCGACCGGCTGCGGGACTGGTGGGAGAACGCCAAGGTCTGGCAGCGCTACCTGGTCTACATCCTGCTGGTCGTCGGCGCCCTGATCCTGCCCGCCCCCGGCATCGGCGCGTTCATGTCGCCCGAGTCGGACTGGACGACCGTGCTGATCTACCCGATCGGCACCTACATCCTGCTCGCGGTCGGCCTGAACGTGGTGGTCGGCCAGGCGGGCCTGCTCGACCTCGGGTTCGTGGCGTTCTTCGCGATCGGCGGCTACTCGGTCGCCTACTACGGGACCCACTTCGGCTGGAACTACTGGGCCACGGTGGCGTTCGGCATCATCCTGGCGGCGGTCTCGGGCGTCATCCTCGGCGCACCGACGCTGCGGCTGCGCGGCGACTACCTGGCGATCGTGACGCTCGGGTTCGGCGAGATCGTCCGGATCACCGCGAACAACACCGACGAGATCGGCGGCGCGCGCGGCATCACCGGTATCCCGCACCCGCCGCCCGTGTTCGGCACCAAGTTCCTGCTCGACCCCGCGCCGTACTACTACCTGATCCTGGCCGCGATCGTGGTGGTCATCATCTTCTCGGTGCGGTTGCAGAAGAGCCGGGTCGGCCGCGCGTGGGCCGCGATCCGGGAGGACGAGGACGCGGCCGAGCTGATGGGCGTGCCGACGTTCAAGTTCAAGCTGCTGGCGTTCGCCATCGGCGCGATGATCGGCGGCCTGGCAGGCGGCATCTACGCCGGCAAGGCCGTGTTCATCGAGCCCAACACGTTCCCGTTCATCCTGTCCGCGACGATCCTCGCCGCAGTGGTGCTGGGCGGCTCGGGCAACCTGCCGGGCGTGATCCTGGGCGCGTTCCTGATCGGCTGGCTGCCGGAGCGGTTCCGCGACTTCGCGGACTTCCGCATCCTGATCTTCGGCGGTGTGCTGGTGCTGATGATGGCGCTGCGGCCGGAGGGCCTGCTGCCGTCGCGGCGGCGCAAGGCGGAACTGCACGAGGGAACGGGCGGGATGGGCACCATGGGCGCCGAGGTTCCGGGTCCGGACGCGGACGTGTCGACGACGGAGGCGGCCAAGTGAGCACCCCGGTCCTCCAGCTCGCCGACGTGACGATGCGCTTCGGCGGTGTCGTCGCGCTGCGCGGGGCGAAGCTCAGCATCGCCGAGGGCGAGATCTTCGCCCTGATCGGCCCGAACGGCGCGGGCAAGACCACGGTGTTCAACGTGGTCACCGGCGTCTACCAGCCCAGCGAGGGCGAGGTGCTGTTCAACGGCACCCGGATCAACGGCACCAAGCGGTTCAAGATCACCAAGCAGGGCATCGCCCGCACCTTCCAGAACATCCGGCTGTTCCACAACATGTCGGCGCTGGAGAACGTGATGGTGGGCGCGGACGCGCACCACCGGACCGGTGCGATCGGCGCGACGCTGAACCTGCCGTGGCACCGCAAGGAGGAGCGGCGCGGGCGCGAGGTCGCGCGCGAGCTGCTCGACTTCGTCGGCATCTCCGCGCGGATGACCGAGACCGCGAAGAACCTGCCGTACGGCGACCAGCGCCGGCTGGAGATCGCCCGCGCGCTGGCCACCGACCCGAAGCTCCTCCTGCTCGACGAGCCGGCGGCGGGCATGAACCCGGCGGAGAAGGAGGCGTTGCAGCGCCTCATCCGCAAGATCCGCGACAGCGGGCGGACCGTGCTGCTCATCGAGCACGACATGAGCCTGGTCATGGGCGTCAGCGACCGCGTGGCGGTGCTCGACTTCGGCCAGCTGATCGCAGAAGGGCTGCCGCACGAGGTGCAGAACGACCCGAAGGTCATCGAGGCGTACCTGGGGGTGTCCGAAGATGCTTCTTGAGCTCCAGGACATCAACGTCCACTACGGCAAGATCGCGGCCATCAAGGGCATCAGCCTGGAGGTCAACGAGGGTGAGATCGTCTCGCTGATCGGCGCGAACGGCGCGGGCAAGACGACCACGCTCAAGACCATCTCCGGCCTGCGCCCGCTGACCAGCGGCAAGGTGCTCTTCGACGGCCAGGACATCTCCCGGATGCCCGGCCACAAGCGGGTCCTGCTCGGCATCGGCCAGTCACCCGAGGGCCGGGGCGTGTTCCCCGGCATGACGGTGCAGGAGAACCTCCTGATGGGTGCCTACACCCGCAAGGACGACCTGGCCGAGGACCTGGCCGAGGTCTACGAGCTGTTCCCGAGGCTGGCCGAGCGCAAGGGCCAGTTCGGCGGCACCATGTCCGGCGGCGAGCAGCAGATGATCGCCATCGGCCGGGCGCTGATGACCAAGCCGAAGGTGCTCCTGCTCGACGAGCCGTCGATGGGGCTCGCGCCGATGCTGATCGCCCAGATCTTCGAGATCATCAAGGAGATCAACAAGCGCGGCACCACGGTCCTGCTGGTCGAGCAGAACGCCCAGCAGGCGCTCAAGCTGTCCGACCGGGCCTACGTGCTGGAGACCGGCCGGGTGGTCAAGTCCGCGCCGGGCCTGGAGCTGCTGGACGACCCGCAGGTCCGCGCCGCCTACCTGGGCGGCCACTGACACCGGGACGCAACCGGCACCGGGGAGGCCCGCCGACCGCGTCGGCGGGCCTCCTCACTGGCTGAGCAGGATCTCCGTGCTCGACCCGTCCTGGAGGTCGGTCAGCGTCGGTCCGCCGAACACCCGGAGCGCCAGCGGCTTCGCGTCCTCGGGCAGGTCGTAGTACACGTCGTACTCCAACCGGACGTTCGCGCCGAGGTCGACCACGTCGGGCTGCCGCTTGATGGTCATCGCCTGCACGTCGACGGCGTGCTCGACCTTCTCGTCGTCCACGAGCAGGTGCCGGCGCGCGTTGAACGAGGCGCTGCTGCGCCCGTTGTTGACCACGCTCAGCCTGATCCGGACGAACCGGCCCTTCGCCTCGAACTCGGCGTGGCTGCCGATCAGCGCGTCCATCCCGGTGGTCAGCCCGAGCAGGGTGAACGCCGTGTCTCCGTCCGAGGCGGTCGGCAGGTGCAGCACCTTCTCGTCGGGCCGCGCGGTACCCGGCGGCACCGGGTACGTCGGCGGTGCCGACGACGGGGGAGCCTCCGAGGCCGGGGCACTGCTGCACCCGGCGACCAGCAACGCCGCGACCACCAAGCCGGACCACCTCATGCCCTAGACCTTAGGCGCGTCCCGCAGGAAGCAGGTGAGCCGCGCGGTGCAGCTGCGCCTGCCCTGCTCGTCGCTGATCACGATCTCGTAGGTCGCGGTCGACCGGCCCCGGTGGACCGGCGTGCACACCCCGGTCACCACGCCCTCGGTGACGCCCCGGTGGTGCGTGCAGCTCAGCTCCAGCCCCACGGCCAGCCGCTCGGGGGCCGCGTGCACGGCCGCCGCGATCGACCCCAGCGTCTCGGCCAGCACGGCGTTCGCGCCGCCGTGCAGCAGGCCGTACGGTTGGCGGTTGCCCTTCACCGGCATCGTCCCGACCAGCCGGTCGGCATCCCATCGGGTGATCTCGATGCCCATCTTGGCGGTCAACTGCTCGTGCGCGACCGCCTGGTCCGCGCCCGGCACGTCCACCAGGCCGCCCGGGACGTCGTCTGAGCTCGTGCTCACGTGCTGCTCCACTCGGTGCATGACTGTCGGACCCTCACCCTAGACTCGCCGACGTGAGCACTTCAGAAGCCTCCCGCCTGCTGCTGGTCGACGGCCACTCGATGGCCTACCGGGCGTTCTTCGCGCTGCCGAAGGAGAACTTCCAGACCAACACGGGCCAGACCACGAACGCGGTCTACGGCTTCACCTCGATGCTGATCAACCTCCTGCGCGACGAGCGGCCCACGCACGTCGCGGTGGCCTTCGACGTCTCGCGCAAGACCTTCCGCACCGAGGCGTACTCCGAGTACAAGGCCGGGCGCAGCGCGACGCCGGACGAGTTCAAGGGCCAGGTCAGCCTCATCAAGGACGTGCTCGCCGCGCTCAACGTCCAGACCCTGGAGAAGGACAACTTCGAGGCCGACGACGTCATCGCCACGCTCACCACGCAGGCCGTCGGCCTCGGCTTCGAGGTGCTGATCTGCACCGGCGACCGGGACGCCCTCCAGCTCGTCACCGACGAGGTGACCGTGCTCTACCCGGTCAAGGGCGTCTCCGAGCTGGCCCGGTACACCCCGGAGCTGGTGCTGGAGAAGCAGGGCGTCCCGCCCGCGCTCTACGCCGACTACGCGGCGGTGCGCGGCGACTCGTCGGACAACCTGCCCAACACCCCCGGCGTGGGCCCGAAGACGATCGTGAAGCTGCTCACGCAGTTCGGCTCGCTCGACGGCCTGATCGACCACGTGGACGAGGTCGCGGGCAAGGTCGGCGAGGCGCTGCGCGCGAACCTGACCAACATCATGCTCAACCGGCAGCTCACCGAGCTGGTCCGGGACGTGGAGCTGCCGGTCGGCCCGGCCGGGCTGGTGGTGCGGGACTGGGACCGGGACGCGGTGCACCGGCTGTTCGACGAGCTGGAGTTCCGGGTCCTGCGCGACCGCCTGTTCGCCACCCTGGCCACCGCCGAGCCCGAGGCCGAGGAGGGCTTCGAGGTCTCCGGCGGCGCGGTCGCGCCCGGCGCGCTGGCCGGGTGGCTGGCCGACCACGCCGGCGGGCCGAGGGTCGGCCTGTCCTTCCGGCACTCGGGCGTCGACCTGGAGGGCATCGCGTTCGCTGGCGACGAGGGCGGCTACGTCGAGGTCGCCGCGCTCACCGAGGAGGACGAGGCGGCGCTCGTCGCGTGGCTGGCCGACGGGCGGCAGGCGAAGGCGGGCCACGAGCTGAAGCTGCCGCTTCGGGCCCTGCGCGCGCGCGGCTGGCGGCTCGCCGGCCTGACCAGCGACACCGCGCTGGCCGCGTACCTGGTCCGGCCGGGCCAGCGCAGCTTCGCCCTCGACGACCTGGCGCTGCGCTACCTCCAGCGCGAGCTGCGCGCCGAGGAGCCGGACGACGGCCAGCTCTCGCTGCTCGCGGACGAGGACGAGGAGCGCGAGAAGACCGCGAAGCACGCCATCGTGCGCGCCCAGGCGGTCGCCGAGCTGGCCGACGCGCTGGACCGGCAGCTCGTGGAGACCGGCCAGGAGAGCCTGCTCGCCGGCCTGGAACTGCCGCTGATGGCCGTGCTGGACGAGGTCGAGGCGGTCGGCATCGCCATCGACGCCGAGCACCTGGCGGCGCTGGAGGCGCACTTCGCGGCGGGCGTGAAGCAGGCCGCGCAGGACGCGTACGCGGTGATCGGCAAGGAGATCAACCTCGGCTCGCCCAAGCAGCTCCAGGCGGTGCTGTTCGACGAGCTGAACATGCCCAAGACCAAGAAGACCAAGACCGGGTACACCACCGACGCGGACGCGCTGCAGAACCTGTTCGAGGCGACCGAGCACCCGTTCCTCCAGCACCTGCTCGCGCACCGGGACGTGACCCGGCTCAAGTCCACGGTGGACGGCCTGCTCAAGTCGGTGGCCGACGACGGCCGCATCCACACCACGTTCCACCAGACCATCGCCGCGACCGGCCGGCTGTCCTCGACGGACCCGAACCTCCAGAACATCCCGATCCGCACCGACGAGGGCCGCCGCATCCGCGAGGCGTTCGTGGTCGGGCCGGGTTACGCCGAGCTGATGACCGCCGACTACAGCCAGATCGAGATGCGGATCATGGCCCACCTGTCGGAGGACGCGGGCCTGATCGAGGCGTTCCGGTCGGGGGAGGACCTGCACACGTTCGTCGCGTCCCGGGCGTTCTCGGTGCCGACCGCCGAGGTGACCGCCGAGCAGCGCCGCCGGGTCAAGGCGATGTCCTACGGCCTGGCCTACGGCCTGTCGGTGTACGGCCTGGCCCAGCAGCTGCGGATCTCCGCCGAGGAGGCGCGCGAGCAGATGGAGGCGTACTTCGCCCGCTTCGGCGGCGTGCGCGACTACCTGCACGAGATCGTGGAGGACGCCCGCAAGAAGGGCTACACGGAGACGATCCTGGGTCGCCGCCGCTACCTGCCCGACCTCACCAGCGACAACCGCCAGCGCCGCGAGATGGCCGAGCGGATGGCGCTCAACGCCCCGATCCAGGGTTCGGCGGCGGACATCATCAAGGTGGCGATGCTGGGCGTGTTCCGGGCGCTGGAGGAGTCCGGCCTGCGCTCCCGGATGCTGCTCCAGGTGCACGACGAACTGGTCCTGGAGATCGCCGAGGGCGAGCGCGAGGCGGTCGAGGACCTGGTCCGCGAGCAGATGGGCCGGGCCTACGAGCTCAGCGTCCCGATGGAGGTCTCGGTGGGCGTCGGCCGGTCCTGGGACGAGGCGGCGCACTAGCCGGCCGGGCGGCACCCGCCCGAAAAGACCTGGTGGCAGGCCTCCGGTGACGAGCACAATCGGGTGATGCGCGGGGGCGGCGTGGTGGGTCGGGTGTCGGGGCTGGTGGTCGTCCTGGTCGTGCTGCTCGCCTCGGCGACCGGCGCGGCACCCCGCGACCGACCCCGCTCGACCGCCGAGGCCCTGACCACCGCCCGGCCGACCACCGGCCCGCCGGCCGCCGACCCCTCTGCCGCCGACCCCTCTGCCACCGACCCCTTCGGGGTGCCGGCGGACCGACCGCTGCCCGGCCACTCGATCTCCAACCCGGTGCTGCCGCCCGCGCTGGTCGGCGGCGCTCCCACCCGCGTGCTCCAGGGCGTGCACGAGCACGCCGGCTACGCGATCGAGGTCCCGCCCCGCTGGAACCGCCGGCTGCTCGTGTGGGCGCACGGCTACCGGGGCACCGGCAAGGTGCTCGAAGTCGAGCCGCCCGCCTTCGGGCTGCGGCAACGACTGCTCGACGGGGGTTTCGCGTGGGCGTCGTCCAGCTACTACGCCAACGGCTACGACGTGAAGGCGGGCGTCGAGAGCACGCACGACCTCGCCCTGCGCTTCGCCGACCTGGTCGGCGAACCCCAGGACGTCTTCGTGGCGGGCGCCTCGATGGGCGGGCACGTGGTCGTGCGCTCGCTGGAGCAGCACCCGGGCTTCTACCGGGCGGCCCTGCCGGTGTGCGGTGTCCTCGGCGACCAGGAGCTGTTCGACTACCTGCTGGACTACCAGTTGGCCGCCCAGGCGCTGGCCGGCGTCGACGCCCACCCGCTGCCCCGGGACTACCTGGCGGTCGCCGTGCCGAAGATCAAGCAGGCGCTCGGCCTGTACGGCACGCCCAACGACCTCGGCGCCCAGCTCGCGGAGTTCGTGGTGGACCGCAGCGGCGGCGAGCGGCCCGGCGCGCGGGCGGCGTTCGAGCACTGGAAGGAGTACCTGTTCAGCCTGGCCGGCACCGGGCCGGCGGGCACCGCGTCGGCCCGCGGCCTGGCCGCCGACCCGAACCAGGTCGCCACGAACCTCGACACGCGCTACCGGCCGAACACGCCCGTCGACCTGGACCGGGTGGTCGAGCGGGTGCCGCCCGCGAACCCCGCCGCGCGGGCCGCGCCGGAGCTGACCGAGGTGGCGCGGGTGGACGGCCGGCCGAGCGCGCCCGTGCTGTCGCTGCACGGCCTGGGCGACCTGTTCGTGCCGTTCTCGATGGAGCAGGTCTACGCGCGGGACGTCCGGTCCCACGGCCTCTCGCACCTGCTCGCGCAGCGCGCGGTCCGGGCCGTCGAGCACTGCGAGTTCAGCCCGGCCGAGGTCGGCCGGGCCTGGGACGACCTCGTGCGCTGGGCCGACACCGGGGCCCGGCCGGAGGCGGACGTCGTGGACGACCCCGCCGTGGTGGCGGCGCCGGGCTACGGCTGCCGGTTCACCGACCCGACCGCCCGCGAGCCCGCCACCCGGCGGGTGTTCCCCACCTGCTGACCGGTCAGCAGATCCCGACGATGTCCAGCAGCGCCTTCTCGATGCGCGCCTTGTCCTGGGCGAAGATCGCGTCGCGCAGGCCGCGCGCGGCGTCCCGGCACTTGACCATCGCCGCGCCGTCGTCCTCGGCGCGCTTGCGGCCGGTCTCCGCGACCTGGGCCGCGTCCTTCGCCTTGGACGCCTCGTCCTGCGCGTCCTTCAGCTTCTTCCCGGAGTCGGTGAGTTCCTTTTCCTTGTCGGCCAATTGCGCGCTGATCCGGCTGTTTTCCCCGGTCGCATCGGAGTACAGGACGCCGAACACGCCGGCGGTCGCGAAGAACAGCACGGTGAGCACCGACAGCACGACCAGGCCGGTCTTCTTCCGGGGTGCGGCGGGCGCCGGGCCGGGCGTCGCGGAGGGCCCGGCCGGCGGGAACTCGGGGCCGGCGGGCAGGTGCGCGGAGGGCTGGAAGACCTGGTCGACGGGCTGGTAGGCGGTCGTGGCGGGACCCGGACCGCCGTACTGGTCCGGTACCGGGAAGTGGGGTTGGTTCTCCGGTTGCCCGGGATTCGGGTAGGTCATCTCTCCCCCTGCATTGTGTCGCCCCAGTATGCGGTGCGCCCGCCGGGCCCGGCAGCGGAATTTTCCGCTTTGCTCCGGTCGGCCGCCGTCACCGCAAAGTGCGGTTCACCGCCGTTCGGGTGCGAACGGGACGCCGGAGCGGATCGCGCGCAATCCCACCGGCACGAGTTCGCCGAGCAGGCCGACGCCGATCGACAGCGCCATCGGCCGCGCGTCGGCGTGCACCCCGGACGCCGACGCCGCGAAACCCAGCCCGGCGTTGACCGCGAACGACCCGACCCACACCGCGAGCGTCCACGGCGTGTACCGCTGCCACAGCACGTCGTCGCGCTCGTAGACCTTGATCGTGGCACCGCGCAGCACCCCCAGCGCCAGACCCATCGCCACCCCGCCGACCAGCCACAGCACGTCCACTGCCGTCACCGACGTCTTCGTCAGCTCGTAGCCGCCGATGCCGAGCAGCACGAGCGGCGGGACGACCAGATCGCGCCCGTTGAGCGGTTCGCCGAGCACCCTCTTGACCACGACCGCCACCACGGCGGCACCGATCAGGACCCAGGTCAGCATGTGTCTCCCCCTTTGTGGCATGACCGTGCTAATTAAGCTAGCACGAGTGTGCTAGAAAGGGGGTGTGCCCAAGGTCGTCGACGCCGAGAGCCGCCGCCGGGCGGTCGCCGAGGCGGTGTTCCGGGTGGTGCGGGCGCACGGCCTGGACCAGGCGTCGCTGCGCAACGTCGCCGAGGAGGCCGGCCTGGCGATCGGCTCGGTCCGGCACTACTTCACCGACCACGACGAGCTGCTGGTGTTCGCGCTGGAGGAGCTCACCGAGCGGGTCGAGCGCCGGGTGCTGGCCCGGGTCGAGCTGATCCACGCCGCCGGCACGCCCCGGGGCCGCCGGGACGGGGTCGCGGACCTGCTGGGCGAACTGGTGCCGCTGGACCCGGACCGGCACGACGAGTCCGTGGTGTGGCTGGAGTTCTCCCGCGCCGCCCGCACCCGGCCCGCGCTCGCGCCGGGGGCCCGCCGGCTGCACGCCGGCCTCCGGCTCATCGCCCGCCGGGTGCTGGAGCGGGCCGGCGTGCCCGACGTGGCGGTGGAGGCCGAGCGGCTGGCCGCGCTGCTCGACGGCCTGGCCGTCAACGCCGTGCTGCAGCCCGACCTGACCACGCCGGACGTCATCCGCGCCGTGCTCTCCCGGCACCTGGACGGCCTGCGCGTCGACGCCCAGCCCGCTCCGGGGTCCACTGAGGACTGAACGGCGGTGGGCGGCCGGCGAACCCGCGCGGCGGGTGGTGGGAGGTTCACGCCCGGCACGCCTGATCGGGTGGCCGCCGCGACGAGCCCGCCGAGGGGGTTGCGGTGCGGAGGTAGCCTTTGCCGGTGCCGCTGTTAGGACCGACCGACGAGCTGCCGCACCCGCCGACGCGGGTCCTGGTCGCGGGCACCTCCGGCGCGGGCAAGACGACGATGGCCCGGTGCGTCGCGGAGGTGCTCGGCCTGTCCTATGTGGAAATGGACTCGCTCTTTCACGGTCCACAGTGGACCAGGCGGGCCGAGTTCCCGGCCGACGTGCGGGAGCTGGTGAAACGCCGCTCGTGGGCGACCGAGTGGCAGTACGCGGAGGCCCGCCCGCTGCTGCTGGAGAGGGCCGACACGCTGGTCTGGCTCGACCACCCGAAGCACACCGTGCTGCGCCGGGTGGCCGTGCGCACGGTCGTCCGGCGGCTGCGCAACCAAGAACTGTGGAACGGCAACACCGAACCGCCCCTGCACACCGTCTTCACGGACCGGGAACATCTGCTGCGGTGGGCGTGGCGGTCGCACGGCCGCACCCGCGAGCGGGTCACCGCCGTGCTGGCCGGCGAGCACGGCCCCCGACTGGCGGTGGTGCGGCTGCGCGGGCAGCGTGAAGTCGACCAGTGGCGTGCCGGGCCCCTCCGGCGCGCGGCGGAGCGCGGCGAGGAGTCGGTGCGATGAGTGGGCGGACGGCGCTGGTGCTCGGTGGCACCGGCATGTTGCAGGGCTGTGCGGACGATCTGCTCGCGCAGGGCTGGCACGTGGTGCTGCCCTCGCGCAGACCACCCGGGGCGGGCCGGGCGGCCCGCGCCGCCCTGGGCGCGCGCGGCCACGTGCCGCAGCAGGTGTCCCCGGCGGCCCCGCGACCGGGTGGGCCGGCTCCCGGCGGACGGGTCCCGGACGTGCCGGTCGCGCGCGGCCCGGTCGCCGACGGACCGGTCGTGGGCAGCCCGGCTGCGGGTGGCCCGGTCGCCGGCTGGGCGGGGCGGGGCGCGGCGGAGGCGAAGTGGGTGCGCGCCGACTGGGCCCGGCCCGACGAGCTGGCCGACCGCGTCCGCGAGGTGCTGGCCGGCCCGGCGGACCTGCTGGTGGCGTGGGTGCACCTGAGCTACCGGGTGCCCGTGCTGCGCGCCGTCGCGCCGCTGCTGGCCGCGCACGCGCCCGTGGTCGAGGTGCACGACAGCAGCGGCATCGTCTCCCGCGACGGCGTGCCGGACCCGGTCCTGGCCGGCCACCCCACCCAGCAGGTGGTGCTGGGCATCGTCAAGCACGGCACCGGCACCCGCTGGCTCAGCCACGAGGAGGCGTCCGTGGGCGTGCTCGAAGCGGTGCGCCGCGCCGTGGAGGGCAAGCCGCCCTCGGTGCACCAGGTCGGCGACGTCGACACGTGGGCGGTCCGCCAGTAGCCGCACGGGCACCGGATCGACCGCCGCCCCGGATGGCGGCGGTCGTGCCGTCGTGCGGTCGGCGCAGGCTGCCGGAGGGCAGCGGTCAGGCGCTCGGGCGCAGGCCCCGGACCAGGATCAGCACCGCCTCGCGCACCTCGGCCAGCGTCCGCTCCGGCTGGAACACCTGCCAGTCCAGGGCGACCACCAGCAGCGTGCCGAACAGCGCGGCCGACGCGGTGCCCACCTGCACGCCCTCCGGCAGCCGGCCCTCGTCGGACAGCCGCTGCATCTGGCCGCGCACGATGGACACGATGTCGTCGCGCAGCAGCCCCAGCGTGCCGTGCCACTGGCCCGGCGTCCGCCACAGCTCGCTGACCAGCAGCTGCCCGAACGCCGGGTACTCCGCGAAGAACCCCAGCACCCCGTCGACCAGCGACTCCATCGCCCGCTCGGTCTCGGTCTCGTCCTCGGCCACCCGCAGCCGGGACGCCAGCAGCTCCACCCCGTGCCGCAGCAGCGCGTCCACCAGGGCGTCCTTGCTGGCGAAGTTGTAGTAGACGGTGCCCTTGGCGACCCCGGCCTCGGCGGCGATCTCGTCCACCGTCACGCTCGCCGCGCCGCGCTCGCCGACCAGCTTCAGCGCGGCGTCGAACAGCTTCTGCTTGGTGACGGCGGTGCGGCCGGGTCGCGTGTTGGTCACAGCACCAGCTCGGGCTTGAGTCGAGACGGGGTCCACACCCGCTGCTTGTACGCGGCGAACGTCGACAAGGCAAGCGCCCCGACGAGGTAGGCGACCAGGATCAGCGCGTCCTTCCCGACGCTGTCCAACGAGCCGCCGTACATCAGGTGCCGCAACCCGTCCACGGCGTAGCCCATCGGCAGGCCGTAGTGCAGCGGGTACAGCGGCACCGGGATCGTCTGCCACGGGAACGTGCCGCCCGCGCTGACCAGTTGGAGGATCAGCAGCACCAGGCCGACGAACTTGCCGACCGCGCCCAGCAGCGCGTTCAACGCGTGCAGCACGGCCACGAACGTCGCCGAGGTCAGCAGCAGGAAGCCGAGCGTCCCGATCGGGTGGGTGGGCCGGATGTCGACCACCAGCGTCACCACCGCGTACATGATCACGACCTGCGCCGCGCCCAGCAGCACACCCGGCAGCCACCCGCCCAACGCCACCCGCAGCGCGTTCTGCCCGGCTGCCAGCCCACGCCGGGACAGCGGCTTGAGCAGCAGGAACAGCACGAACGCGCCGATCCAGGTGGCCAGGCCGAGGAAGAACGGGGCCAGGCCCGCGCCGTAGCTGCCCGCCGACGTCTGGCTCACGCCGCGCACGGTGACCGGGTCGCCGATGGTGTCGGCGGTGGACTCGCGGGTCGGGTCGTCCGGGTTGGGGATCTGCGCGACGCCCTCGTTCAGGCCGTCGCGCAGCTTGACGGTGCCGTCCAGGAGCTGCTGCTCGCCGTCGCGCAGGCCCACCGCGCCGTCGCGCACCTGGGCGTTGCCGGACGCGACCTGCGCCGCGCCGTCGGTGAGCCGGGTGATCGCGTCGGTCAGCGCCGGGGTGGACGCGGCGAGCTGCGCCGCGCCGTCCGACACCTGCTTGGCGCCGTTGGCCAGCGTCCGCAGTTGGCCTGCCGTGCCCTGCACCTTGCTGTTCGCGTCGTCCAGGGGTGCGCGCGCCTCGGTGAGCGTCTGGAGGACGCGCTGCACCTGCTCCTCGGTGAAGCCCGCCGCCCGCAACCGGGTGGCGATGTCGCCGTTGACCTGGTCCAGCCGCCCGACCAGGGCCTGGGCCTTGGCCGCGTAGTCCTCGGCGGTCTGCGCGACGGTCTCGTTGCCGTCCGCGACCTGCTTCGCGCCCGAGGCGAGCTGCTGGGACTTCACCGGCAGGTCCTTGGTCTGGTCGCGCAACTGCGTCAGGCCGGCGGAGAGCTGGGCGGCGCCGTCGGCCAGCGGGCCCGTGCCGTCCACCAGCTTCTGGGCACCGGTGAGGGCGTCCTGCTGGCCGTTGGCCAGCGTGGTCGCGCCCTCGGCGGCCTCGGCCGTCTTCTGGTGGATGGTGGAGAAGCCGAGCAGCAGCTTGTCGGCGGCCTCCGCGCCCACCTTGACCGACACCGAGCGGCGGACCTCGGTCACCACCTGGTTGGCGATCGTGGAGCCGAGGTAGTTGTTGGCGTCGTTGGTGGTCAGCATGATCACGCCCTGGCGGGGGGTGAACTCGCCGGAGGACAGCAGCGCCTGGGAGAAGTCCGGGGGCAGGGTCAGCCCGAACGTGTAGGTGCCGTTGCGGACGCCCTCCTCGGCGTCGTCGGCGGTCACCCGGTGCCAGTCGAACTTCGCGCCCGAGACCAGCTCGGCGGCGACCTCCTCGCCGGCGTTCTTGGTGGTGCCGTCGCTCGCGGTCGCGCCCTTGTCCTCGACCACGAGCGCCGCCGGGACCTGCTTGAGGTTCGCGTAGGGGTCCTTGTTGGCGTAGAGGTAGAGGGCCGCGTAGAGCAGGGGCACCAGGGCCAGGGCCAGCACGGCGAGCTTGGGCAGCTTGCCGGACGTGATGCGGCGCAGCTCGTTGAACGCCATCCGCAGGGCGGTCACCGGTTCTCCTCGGCGTGGTCGGCGGCCGGGCGCAGGTCCGGCCGGGTGGGGTCGCCGACGTGGGTGCCGGGTCGGTCCTCGGGCAGGGGCTTCGCGGCCGGTGGCGCGGCGGGGGTCGCGGTGGGTGTCGCAGTCGGTGTCTCAGGTGGTGTCGCGGTGACCGGGTGGAGACCGGGTTCGGTGGGGTCGAGGGCGTGCTTGGCCGTGTGCTCCTCGGGCGCGGGGAGCGTGTTGTCCGCGCCCAGGCGGGCCACCGGGACGCCGAGCACCGCAGCCGACGTGGTCGTGCACAGGACGACGACGGACAGGTCGGGCGTCACGCGCTCGCGCGCCAGCGCCAACCAGCCCGCCGGATCGCCGTGGTACCGGTCGGGCGTGTCCACGACCAGCGCCCGCGCCCCGGGCCGCCCGGCGGCCAGTTCCATCATGAGCGCGCACCGGACGTCGGCGGGCACGTACTCGTAGCGCGCGTCGAGGTGCTCCTCGGCCCCGCGCTCGACCAGCCAGTCGGCGACCGCCTTGCGCCCGCTGCGCTGCCCGTTCATGGCCAGCTCCTCGCCGACCACCCCGGACAGGGTCAGCGACGCCTCCGGCTCGTTCACCCCCGGCGAGTCCACCAGCACGACCTGCTTGCGCAGCCCGGCGGCGTCCGGCGTGACCGAGCCGCTGCTCGGGCGCATCCGCCCGGACAGCACCAGGGCGAACGCGGTGTGCCCCGCGTCCGGGGGTCCGGCCACCACCACCAGCTCACCCGGCGGCACGCGCAGGCTGGTCGGCTTGAGCAGCGGGCCGTGCGGCCCGGCGACGCCGACGCGCTGAGCGTGGATCTCCACGGCGGAACCCCTTCTTTGAACTGACCGGTCAGTTCAAATAGTGGCCCAGTCGGCCCACTCCTGCAACCGCGACCGCTGTGATGTCCCGCGCCGGGGTCTCCCGCGCCGCTCGGTCGCACGCGTTCCGGGGCCGGCGCAGCGAGCATCCGCCCGGCGCGGGGTCGTCGCAACGCGAAACCGGTCCGGCGTGCACCCGTCCGGGTCTGCGGCGTTCGTCCCTCCGGACCTGTTCCCGCTGGGGGTCGAGGCGTGGGCGGTCGGTCAGCGCAGGGCGCTCGCGGGGCGGACCTCCCACACCGTCCACAGCGGGCGGTAGCCCTGGCGCGGCCAGAACACCGAGGACAACGGGTTCGGCGGGTTGTAGTAGAGGTAGCTGCCGACCGTGCCCAGCCGCTGCAACTCGCGGTGCGCGTACGCCATCAGGTGTCGCCCGATCCCGGCACCCCGCGCGCCGGGCAGCACGGACACGCAGTTCACGTACCCCCAGCGCCCGGTCGGCAGCCGGGTCGAGGTCCAGTTGCCCGGCTCGGACGTGACCAGCGCGCACTCGGCCAGCGCGACCGCGATCCCGTCCCGCTCGACCAGCCACGCCGGACCGCCCGCCGCGAGCCGCTCGGCCAGCGCCCGGCGCTTGATCCCGACCGCCTCCGGCCGGTCCACGGTCGACCCGACCAGGGCGGAGTAGCGCAGCTCGGCCAGCGCCAGGGTGAGCACGGCGTCCAGGTCGGCGGGCGTGGCGCGGCGGATGGTCGGCATCCCCGGAGGAGGTGGACCCGACCGAGTCCCCCGCGCGGCTGGCTGGTCGGGGTGCGGCGCGCGGGCCGCGGGTGCGCCCGGTGCCTGGCCGTTGGACGACGGATGGGGCGCTGAGCCGGCGGAAGAGGTGTCCGAGGAGGTGTAGGTCGAAGTGTCGGAAGTGTGGGCCGCGCGGGTGGTGTGCGGGGGTGGGTTCGGTGGCGTGTGGGCCGCGCGGGTGGCGTGCGGGGGTGAGCCGGGCGGGGTGCGGGCGGTCAGGGCCCCGGCGAGCGGGGGGACCTGGGCGGCCGGTGTGCGGGGAACCGCCGGCGAGTTCACCCCTGTGGGTGGTGTTCGGCGCACGGCGATCACGGACAGCGGGACCAGGCCGTGGTCGAGCAGCGCCCGGCCGGCCTCGGCGTCCCGGCTGGGCCAGGTCACCACGCACGCCGAGTCCCGCTCCGCCGCGCCCACCCGGTCCAGCCACTGCCGCCACGCGCGCAGCAGCGCGTCCATCCCCGCCGCGCCGGCACCGCCCAGCAGCGGGGTCAGCTCCCACACCTCGCTCGCCGACCACAGCCGCGCCGCCGACGTCCGGTCGTGCACCTGGTGCTGCACGACCCCCGCGACGCGCGTGCCGTCCGGCAGCGCGGCGGTGATCACGTCCCCGTCCGGCGGCGCGACCACGGCCGGCAACAGGGGGTCGATCCCCGCGAACCGCGCGCCCTGCGCCTCCACCAGCCCCCGACTGACGGTCATGACCGCAGGTTACGGCCTTCGCGTCCGCAGAATCGCGGTGCCGGGGAACAGCCGGCCGCGCAGCGGGCTCCACTGGCCCCACGGCCGGGCGTGCCCGTCGGGCCACTCCGGCTCCACCACGTCCTCCAGCACGAGCCCGGCGCCGACCAGCGCGCGGACGTAGTCGCCCAGGGTCCGGTGGTGCTCGACGTACGTCGCGCGCCCGTCCTCGTCGACCTCCACGTAGGGCGTGCGGTCGAAGTACGACTGGGTCACGGTCAGCCCGTTCGGGCCCGGGTCGTCCGGGAAGATCCACCGGATCGGGTGAGTCACGGAGAACACCCACGGCGCACCGGGCCGCAGCACGCGCGCCACCTCGCGGAAGACGTCACCCACGTCGGCGACGAACGGCACCGCCCCGAACGCCGAGCACGCGGCGTCGAAGCTCGCGTCGGCGAAGGGCAGCTGGTCGGCGCTGGCCTGCACGAGCGGCACGGGCAGGCCGGTCGCCGCGTTGCCCGCCACGGCGTGCCGCAGCATCCCGGCGGAGATGTCGAACGCCACCGGCAGCGCCCCGTTCGCGGCCAGCCAGCGGGCGCACGGGGCCGACCCGCAGCCCACCTCCAGCACCCGCCGGCCGGTCACGTCGCCGAGGTAGCCG
Organism: Actinosynnema sp. NPDC050436; assembly: GCF_040655415.1. Taxonomy (NCBI): domain Bacteria; kingdom Bacillati; phylum Actinomycetota; class Actinomycetes; order Pseudonocardiales; family Pseudonocardiaceae; genus Actinosynnema; species Actinosynnema sp. NPDC050436. The sequence goes on from NZ_JBFAJV010000014.1 coordinate 180,635, forward strand.
GCCTCCGCCTCGCGGACCCCCTCGGGGCACCAGACGAAGTCCGCCGCGCCCAGGAAGTCGCCGTGCTCGGCGTGGTAGTCGTCGGCGTCCGCGTCCCACCAGATCCGGTTCGCGGCCCGCGACTCGGCCGCGTTCGCGCCCCTCAGGGCGATGCCGGTGGTGCCCAGCGCCAGCTCGGCGCTCGCGTGCAGGTCGGACACGCTGCTCCTTCAGGGTTACGCCCGGGGGGTGCGGTTTGCCCGCAGGTCGTCGGGCCGCGTACGATACCGCCCGCGTAGTGGGTTCGCGCTGCCCATGATCGGTATGCACGTCACGGGACTGGTCGTCGGGGGAAGCCTTGCCTCCCGCGCAGTGTTGTACCCACAGGCCAGACAACCCCAATCCGTACCGGAGCCACCTACCTAATGTCCACCGACACCACCACTGTCCCGGCTGCCACTGCGCCGAAGCAGATCGCTATCAACGATATCGGGACGGAGGAGGACTTCCTCGCCGCCATCGACAAGACCATCAAGTACTTCAACGATGGCGATATCGTCGAGGGCACCATCGTCAAGGTCGACCGGGACGAGGTCCTGCTCGACATCGGCTACAAGACCGAGGGCGTCATCCCCTCGCGCGAGTTGTCGATCAAGCATGACGTCGACCCCAACGAGGTTGTGAAGGTCGGTGACGAGGTCGAAGCCCTGGTTCTCCAGAAGGAGGACAAGGAAGGGCGGCTGATCCTCTCCAAGAAGCGCGCGCAGTACGAGCGGGCGTGGGGCACCATCGAGGCCCTCAAGGAGAAGGACGAGCCCGTCAAGGGCACGGTCATCGAGGTCGTCAAGGGCGGCCTCATCCTGGACATCGGTCTCCGCGGCTTCCTCCCCGCCTCCCTGGTCGAGATGCGCCGCGTGCGCGACCTGCAGCCCTACGTGGGCCGCGAGCTCGAAGCCAAGATCATCGAGCTGGACAAGAACCGCAACAACGTGGTCCTGTCCCGTCGCGCGTGGCTGGAGCAGACCCAGTCCGAGGTCCGCAGCGAGTTCCTCAACCAGCTGCAGAAGGGCCAGGTCCGCAAGGGCGTCGTGTCCTCCATCGTCAACTTCGGTGCCTTCGTGGACCTGGGTGGCGTGGACGGCCTCGTGCACGTCTCGGAGCTGTCCTGGAAGCACATCGACCACCCGTCCGAGGTCGTCGAGGTCGGCCAGGAGGTCACGGTCGAGGTCCTGGACGTCGACATGGAGCGCGAGCGCGTCTCGCTGTCCCTGAAGGCGACCCAGGAAGACCCGTGGCGCCAGTTCGCCCGGACCCACGCGATCGGCCAGATCGTGCCGGGCAAGGTCACCAAGCTGGTTCCGTTCGGCGCGTTCGTCCGGGTGGACGAGGGCATCGAGGGCCTGGTCCACATCTCCGAGCTGGCCGAGCGCCACGTGGAGATCCCGGAGCAGGTCGTCCAGGTCGGCGACGACGTCATGGTCAAGGTCATCGACATCGACCTGGACCGCCGGCGGATCTCGCTGTCGCTCAAGCAGGCCAACGAGGGCTTCACGGTCGACTCCGAGTTCGACCCGACCCAGTACGGCATGGCCGCCGAGTACGACGACCAGGGCAACTACATCTACCCCGAGGGCTTCGACCCGGAGACCCAGGAGTGGCAGGAAGGCTTCGACAAGCAGCGCGAGGAGTGGGAGCGGCAGTACGCCGAGGCCCACACGCGCTACGAGGCCCACATGAAGCAGGTCGCCAAGGCCGCTGCGGCCGAGGAAGAGGCGGCGGGGGAGACCAACTACTCCTCCGGCGGCGACGCCCCGGCTGCGGCTGCGAGCAGCGGCGGTGCCCCTGCCCAGGCCGGCGGCACCCTGGCGAGCGACGAGCAGCTCGCCGCGCTCCGCGAGAAGCTGTCGGGCGGCGCGTGACCGGCTGACCCGCTCACGGGTCGGGCGTCGAGCCCGACCCGTGAGCGGGTCGCCTGACCGGGTGACCGGTTGACGGCCGGGTGACCGGCCGCCGGCCCCGGCAAGATCGAGAACAGGACGACGGCCTCGCACGGTTCCAGGTGCGGGGCCGTCGTCGTGCGCTAAATTTGTAGTCCTATGGTTGCGCGGATTCGGCGGGGGACAACGGTTTCGGCCGCACGGGCGGCCGACCGGTCGGCCGCGCGTCCGGGATCTCTTCCGGAGTCGCGTGCGGGGTCGGGTCCGGGCTTGTGGTCGGTTCTGCGGTTGGTTGTAGTGGGACTGGCGGTGGGGGCGTCGGTGGTCGGGTGCACGAACCAGCCCGCGCCGGTCGCACCGCCGGTCCAGATCCCGACGATCCTCGCCCCCACGACGGTGGTCCGTACCCCCGTGATGGTGGACCGCGAGCTGCCCGACGACTGCGAGTTGATCGTCCCGGTCGAGGTGGTCAACGCCAAGATCGGCCGCGAGGTGCAGGCCGAGGTCCGGACGATCGTCGGCATCCCGGAACCCTCGCTGGCCCGGACGTCGAAGATCGACTGCTACTACGACCTCGCGGAGAAGCAACCCCTCGCCGCCGCCCCGTTGATCATCGGACTGGCGACGTACGCGGACGAGGCGTCGGCGAAGGAACGGGTGGCCGAGAGCATCGCCGCCGAACGGGCCGAGGGCGGGTCGGTGGCGGAGGTCGACGTCGGGAAGCAGAAGGCGTCGCTGATCAGCACACCCGGCGAACGCCTGCTCCTGGGCTCGCTCGGCAAGACGACGTTCGTGGCCCGCGCCAAGGTGGGTTTCGTGCCGGACGACAAGATGAGTGCGGTGCTGTCCGCATTGGCGGCCCAGTCGATGACACCGATCGAAGAAGCCTGACCCCGCTCGTCGGTTCCGGCCCAGTGGTGGTTCCGGCCTAGTGGTGGTTCGGGGCGGTGGTTCAGGGTCGGTTCAGGTGCGGTGGTTCTTTGCTGAGGTCTTTCTCAGCTTTTGTTGGATGAATTGTCGGTGCCCGGTGGGATGATGGTGTCGGGGGCCGGAGGCCGCGCCCTGGGGGCGCGGCAGGGCTCTGAACTGGGCTTATGGCCATAGCGGGCCGTGTGGGGCTGGGTCGTCCGGGGCTGGGGCGGTGCGTGGACCGGCGGCCTTTCAGCGGTGGGCTTGAGTGGCGAGCGGCGGGTGCGGAATTCGCGAAGACGGAAAGCGTCCTCGCCGGACGGGCGACCGCCAAGGATGACACGAAGAGCGGTGGTGTCTGCGTGTCATCCCCGTGTGGCCTGTCAAAGACGACCGCGCTTGGCCAGGGAATGCAAGCGGAAAGCGTGCTTGCATTCCCTGGCCAAG
>NZ_JBFAJV010000015.1:0-183204 GCF_040655415.1 Actinosynnema sp. NPDC050436
CTCGGCGCGGCCCGGCCCGGCTCGGCGCGGCCCGGCCCGGCTCGGCGCGGCCCGGCGCGGTCCGGCCCGGCGCGGCGCGGTCCGGTCCGGCGCGGCGCGGTCCGGCTCGGCTCGGCGCGGTCCGGTCCGGCTCGGCGCGGTCCGGTCCGGTCCGGCTCGGCGCGGTCCGGCCTGGCTCGGATCGGCCCGGCCCGGCCCGGCCCGACCAGGCCTGACGTGGTCCGGCCCGACGTGGTCCGGCCCGGTCGGATGCGACGAGCGACGCAGCACAGGGGCCGGCAGTGCCGGCGGCCTGGGGCAGTGCGAGCGGGCGGGCGGCGGTGGTCGTGGATCGGGTCGGGGCCGGTCCTTGGTCGTCGGCCATCGGCCGGCGCGGCCGGCGGGTGGGAGCGGGGGAGGGGCGGGGTTCAGGGCGTGGTGGGGTCGCCTCCGGCCTGGTCGGTGGGAGCCGGCGGGTGGGTCGCCGTGCTGTGGGACCACAGGCGGGCGTAGTGGCCGCCTGCGGCCAGGAGTTCGGCGTGGGTGCCCTGCTCGGCGATGCGGCCGGCGGACAGGACCACGATGCGGTCCGCCCGGGCGGCGGTGGCCAGGCGGTGGGCCACCACGAACGTCGTGCGGGAACCTGCCAGGTGGTCGCCGGCGGCCAGGACCGCCGACTCGGTCGACGGGTCCAGGGCCGCCGTCGCCTCGTCCAGCAGCAGCACGTCGGGCTGGACCAGCTCGGCGCGGGCCAGTGCCACCAGTTGGCGCTGGCCGGCGGACAGGGACTGGCCGCGCTCGCCGACCTGCTGGTGGAACGCCGCCGGGAGGGCGGCGACGGCGGGCAGGGCACCGACCGCCCGGACGGCCTGCTCGACCTCGGCCCTCGACGCGCCCGGCCGGCCGTAGGCGACGTTCTCGGCCACGTCGCCGCCGAACAGGTGCGCCTCCTGCGGGACCACGCCCAGGCGCTGCCGGAACGCCGCCAGGTCGTACGCCCTCAGGTCCACGCCGTCCACCAGCACCCGCCCCTCGGTGACGTCGTAGAACCTGGCCACCAGCTTCACCAGGGTCGACTTGCCCGCACCCGTCTCGCCCACCAGCGCGACCGTCTCGCCCGGTGCGACGCGCAGCGACACGCCCGCCAGCGCCGGCCGGGTGGTGCCCGGGTAGGTGAAGCCGACGTCCTCCAGCACCACCTCCCCGCGCAGGGACCGGACCGGCACCGGGTGGTCGGCCGGCGGCACGCTGGTCGGGGTGCGCAGCAGGTCGCCGATCCTGGCCAGGCCCACCCTGGCCTGCTGGTAGCCGTCGAACACGCCGGAGAGCTGGTAGAGCGGCGCGAAGAACAGCCCCAGGTACAGCACGAACGCCAGCAGCACGCCGGGGGACAGGGTGCCCTCCGCCACCCGGTACGCGCCGACCGCCAGGATCGCCGCCTGGGCCACGCCCGACAGCAGCGCCAGGAACGGGAAGTACGTCGCGATGTAGCGCTGCGCCCGGATCCGCGAGCGGCGGTAGGCGTCGCTGCGCCGGGCGAACGCCTCGGCCGACCGCTCCTCCCGGCTGTACGCCTGCGACACGCGCAGGCCCGACACGTTCTCCTGGAGGTCGGCGTTGACCGCGCTCACCCGCTCCCGCGCCTCCGCGTACGCCTTGGACGACACGCGCTGGAAGACCACCGTCGCCACCAGCAGGACCGGCAGCACGGCCAGCGCGACCAGTGCCAGCGACGGGTCCGTCACGACCAGGGCGACGGCGATCCCGGCGACGGTCAGCACGCTGATGGCGAACGTCGTCAGGCCCGTCTGCAGGAAGCTGGACAGCGCGTCCACGTCCGTCGTCATCCGGGTCATGATGCGGCCCGCCATCTCGCGCTCGTAGTAGTCGAGCCCGAGGCGTTGCAGGTGGGCGTAGCTGCGCACGCGCAGCAGGTACAGCAGCCGCTCGCCGACCCGCGACGTCACCACCGTCCCGGCCGCCGCCGACAGCCAGCCCAGCACCACCAGGGCCAGGCCGAGCCCGGCCGCGAGCCACAGCCGGTTCGCCTCGCCGCCGACCACGCCGCCGTCCACGCCCAGCCGGACCAGGTTCGGCAGCACGACCGCGAGCGCCGCGTCCACCAGGAGCAGGCCGCCGACGCCGAGCATCGCCCAGCGCACCGGGCGCAGCAGGCGGCGCAGCCGGAAGCCCGGGTCGGGCGCGCGCGGGTCCTCGTCGGGCAGGTGCGGCTCCTCGACGGCCGGGGGCAGGGCGTGCACGCGGGCCATCAGCTCCGGGGTGGGCGGGGTGCCGCCGAGCAGCGCCGACGTGCCGCCCCGGCCGCGCGGCCCGCCGCCACCGCCACCGGGCGCGGCGACCGCGCGGTTGCGCGCGCGGACCGCCAGCTCGTCCTCGTCGGACTCCGGCCACAGGTCGGCGGTCACGCCGTCCGGGCCGGGCTCCAGCACGGTGCCCGCCCTCGGGTCGACCTGCTCGATCGCCTCGCCCGGACCGGCCAGCAGCTCCCGGTACAGCGGGCAGCGCCCGGTCAGCTCCTCGTGCGTGCCCTCGTCCACCACCGCGCCCGCGTCCAGCACGGCGATCCGGTCGGCCAGGGCGAGCGACGAGCGGCGGTGCGCGACGAGGATCGTCGTGCGGGTCGCGGTCACCTCGGCCAGCGTCCGGTGGATCGCGGCCTCGGTCACCGGGTCGACCGCCGAGGTCGCGTCGTCCAGCACCAGCACGCGCGGGTCCGACAGCAGCGCGCGGGCCAGCGCCACCCGCTGCCGCTGCCCGCCGGACAGGGTCAGGCCGCGCTCGCCGACCACGGTGTCGTACCCGTGCGGCAGGTCGGCGATGAACCCGTGCGCCTCGGCCGCCCGAGCCGCCGCCTCGACCTGCTCGTCGGACGCGTCCGGCGAGCCGTAGGCGATGTTCGCCCGGATCGTGTCCGAGAACAGGAACGCCTCCTCGAACACCACCCCGACGGTCCGCCGCAGCGACTCCAGCCGCAGCTCCCGGACGTCCACGCCGCCCACCCGGATCGCGCCCGCGTGCACGTCGTAGAACCGGGGCAGCAGCAGCGACACCGTCGACTTGCCGGACCCGGCGGTGCCCACGACCGCCAACGTCTCGCCGGGCGCGACCTTCAGCGACACGTCGGAGAGCACCGGTTCGCTGCGGGCGTAGCCGAAGGTCACCTGGTCCAGCTCCACCGCCACCGGCCCGGCCGGCACGTCCGCCGCGCCGTCCACCACGTCCGGCTGGGAGTCGACCAGCTCGTAGACCCGCTCCACGCCCGCGCGGGCGAGCTGCGCGGTCACCACCAGGCTGGACAGCAGCCTGGTCGGGCCGACCAGGTTGGCCACGTAAGTGGCGAACGCCAGGAACGTGCCCAGCGAGACCTCGCCGCGCAGCGCGAGCCAGCCGCCCAACGCCAGCACGGCCACCTGGCCGACGTAGGGCAGCGCGGTCAGCGTCGCGCTCGGCCGCGAGGTCAGCCGGGCGGCCCGCATCCGCTCCGCGAACAGCACCTTCGCCCGCGACTCCAGCCGGGCGACCTCGCGCGCCTCCTGGCCGAAGCCCTTCACCACCCGGACGCCGGTCACCGTCTCCTCGACGTGCTGCGCCACGTCCGCCGCCCGCTGCTGCGCCGACCACGTCGCCGGGAACAGGGTCAGCCGGGCGCGCGCGGCGACCAGCGCCACGGCCGGCACCACGACCAGCGCGATCACCGTCAGCAGCGGCGACAGCCAGAACATCGCCACCAGCGCGGCCAGCGCGAACACCACCGTGCCGAACGCCAGCGGGGTCATCGACAGCAGGCTGTTCACGAGCTGGAGGTCGGTGATCGAGCGGGACACCACCTGGCCGGTGCGCAGCGCGTCCTGCCGGGGGCCGTCGAGCCGCTGCACCGCGCGGAACACCGCCTGGCGCAGGTCGTGCTGCACGTCGACGGCCAGCCGCCCGCCCAGGAACCGCCGGACGAACGCGGTGCCGAAGGTGAGCAGCTCCAGGCCCACCAGCACGGCGGCCAGCCCTGCCAGCCGGTCGGTCCGGCCGGCCACCGCGTCGTCCACGGCGGACTTGACCAGCAGCGGCGACACCGCCTGGAGCCCGACGCCGACGACGGCGGCCAGCACCGACCACACCACCAGCGAGCGGTGCTCCCAGCACGCGGTGGCGAGTCGGCGGATCCAGCCCCGGGGTTGCGTCACGGGATCCACAGTAGGTCGGGGCACCGACAGGTTCGGGCCTCTGGAAATGAGAGAACCGCCTCCCGATCTCAGGAGACGGTCCCTCAGCCCAGCAGCTTCACTTGATCAGGTGATGTCCTTGCGCTGGGTGACGGCCCAGCCGCCCAGGAAGAACAGCGCCGTCCAGGCCAGGAAGATCAACCCGCTCAGCCACCAGTCGAACGCCCCGAGCGCACCGGACACCGCCCGCAGCACCGACTCCAGCTCGTCGGGCACCACGCCGGCCGTGGACAGGAACAGCGACGACGCCACCGAGCCGGTCAGGCCGTTCACCGAGCCGTTGGGCAGGAACCCGACCAGCTCCGGGATGCCCTGGGTGCTGACCACGAGCTGGATCCCGTTCTCCAGGATCAGCATGTAGAGCACCAGCACCACCGTGGTGCCGACCGGGCTGGTCATCAGCGCGCCGACGCCCACGCCGAACATCGTCATCAGCACCGACGCCAGCACGCCGACGCCCGCCATGGCCAGCCAGCCCGCCGCGTCCGGCAGCGCGTTCGCGTCCGAGGTCAGCGCGATGCCGATGGACACCGACGTGACGATCGCCAGGCCGTAGATCGCGCCCCACACCAGGTAGACGACGAGCTTCGCGCCCAGCGCGGACACCCGGTTCGGCGCGGTCAGGAACGTCGTGGTGATGGTCTTGCGGTTGATCTCGTTGGAGATCGCCAGGCCGCCGAAGATCATCGGGAAGACGGTGGCGATGTTGATGCTGCGGGCCATCCCGAACAGCGACACCTTCCACTGCGACGGGTCGATGCCCAGCAGGTCGGTGAGCTGCTCGGCGTCGCGGCCGTTGACCGTGTCCATGATGGACTTGCCGACGTACCCGGTGCCCAGCGCCCAGCCCAGGGCGATCAGCACGGTCGGGATCATCAGGCCCCACCACAGACCGGTGGTGGTCGTCTTGCGGAACTCCGCCTTGACCAGGTTCGCCAGCATCACGCACCGCCCCCGAGACCGCTCTGCCCCTGGCCCGGCTGGTAGCCGGACGGCGGGTCCTGCCGGCCCGGCTGGTGGCCGGGTGGTTGCTGGTACCCCGACGGCGGGTCCTGGTACCCGGGTTGCCGGTAGCCGGGCTGCGGCTGGTACCCCGACTGCGGGTCCTGGTAGCCGGGCTGCTGCTGGTAGCCGGGCGGCTGGTACTGCTGCTGGTACTGCTGGGGAGGCTGCTGGTAGCCCGGCGGCGGCGCGTAGTAGCCGCTGCCCTGCGGGGGCTGCTGGGCGTACTGGTTCGGGCCGGACGCGGTGTACTGGCCGCTGGTGAGCTGGAAGAACAGCCGTTCCAGGTCGGCCTTCTCCTCCTGGATGCCGTAGATCGACACGCCCGCCTTGAGCGCCGTGTCGGCGACCTGCCTGGCGTCCACGCCCGCGATGGCGATCCGCCCGTCGGGCAGCTGCTCGATCGCCGTGACGCCCTCCTCGTGCAGCGCCGCGACCAGCGCGGCGGTGTCCGACGGCTGCACCAGGACACGGGACTGCTGCTGCTCGCGCAGGTTGTCCAGCGGCCCGTAGTACATGGTCTGGCCGCGCGAGATGATCACCACCTGGTCCACGGTCTGCTCCACCTCGGCCAGCAGGTGGCTGGAGATCAGCACCGTGCGCCCGCTGCGCGCGTAGGACTGGAGGAAGGTCCGCAGCCAGGCGATGCCCTCCGGGTCCAGGCCGTTGGACGGCTCGTCCAGCACCAGCACCTGCGGGTCGCCCAGCAGCGCGGTGGCCAGCGCCAGTCGCTGCTTCATGCCCAGCGAGAAGCCGCCCGCGTTGCGGTCGCCCGCCGCGCCCAGCCCGACCAGTTGCAGCACCTGGTCGGCCCGCGAGTCCGGCACGCCGATCGCCGCCGCGTACACCCGCAGGTGGTTGCGCGCCGAGCGCTTGGGGTGGAAGCCCTGCGCCTCCAGCACCGCGCCGACCACCCGGGCCGGGTTGCCGAGCTGGTGGAACGGCCGACCGTTGATCAGGCCGATGCCCGCCGTGGGCGTCACCAGGCCGAGCACCATGCGCAGCGTCGTCGTCTTGCCCGCCCCGTTGGGGCCCAGGAAGCCGGTCACCGACCCCGGTTCCACCGTGAAGCTGAGATTCTGCACCGCTGCCACCGGACCGAACTGCTTGGTCAAGTTCTGCACCACGATGCGGCCACTGCCGTCGTGCACGCGTCCCTCCCGAATGCTCTTCGGGACGCCATCCTGCCCTAGGAAGGTCAGTCGGGAAGGGCGTGTCGCGGTTTCGACACCACGGCGGGTATCTCGGTCGTGGCCTCGGCGGGGTGCTCGGCGGGGTGCTCGGCGTCGCGCACCCGGCCGAACGGCCCGCGCAGGGGACGCCGCCGCTCGCGGTGCGGGAGGCCCTCGCCGATGAGGTGCTGGTGGGCCATGGTCCACACCTGGCACGGCCACTTCTTGTGCCGCAGCACGCCGGGGCAGGCGCGGCAGCGGCCGTCGGGATCGGGTTGGTGCACGGTGAGCAGCAGCCGCCAGGTGTCGGCCAGCCGGTTGATCTCCGCGCGGGCCAGCGGCACGAGCGCCTCGGCGGCACCCCGCTCGGCGACCTCCTCCAACTGGGTCAGCCGGTGCAGGACGGCGGCGCGCAGTGTCTCGTCCACCGTCACATCCTGTCCGCGGCCTGGGCCAGCAGGCGGTGCAGCCGGCGGGTCTGGGTGACCGACATCACAGCGGACTCGCCGGGTGGGGCGACCAGCAGCACCCGGTCGTCCTCCACCAGCACGGTCATCGAGCGGTCCCGCCCGAAGGGGTCGTGGCAGTCGATCCAGCCCTGTGGTTCGGCCATGTGCGCTCCGATCGGAGGTCGGCGGCGGCGCGGTGGGCACACCGCGGAGGGGCGAGCCCGCCGCGTCAGCGCACGGGCACCTCGCTGTACCTCATCGGCCGACCGGGCGTCGTGACTTACCCGTTACGCGGCGAATTCACTCGTTTGCTTGAGGGTGGACACGGGCTGTGCTCCTCCTGGTAAAGATCTGGGCGTCAGATGGGCGGGGCGGCTGGGCACGACCGCCCGCCGCCCGCTAGCATTGGTGGCGCGGCCCGCTCCCAGTGACCCCCAGGCTGGTTGAGCGGGCCGCCTTTTCATGCCCTCCACGTGCGAGAAGGGGCGCCCACCGTCGTGGTGGACGCCCCTCCTTCGCGGGTGCTCAGACTTCGAGCGGGGTGTGGGTGAGGCCGTGCGCCTCCGCGACCGGCTGGTAGGTCAGCAGGCCGTCGTGCGCGTTGAGGCCCAGCGCCAGCGCCTGGTCCGCGCGCAGCGCCGCCTCCCAGCCCTTGTCGGCCAGCGCGACCGCGTACGGCAGCGTCACGTTGGTCAGCGCGTAGGTGGACGTGCGCGGCACGGCACCGGGCATGTTGGCCACGCAGTAGAACACCGAGTCGTGCACCTGGTAGGTCGGCTCGGCGTGCGTGGTCGGCCGCGAGTCGGCGAAGCAGCCGCCCTGGTCGATGGCGATGTCGACGAGCACGGAGCCCGGCTTCATCTGCGCCACCAGCTCGTTGGAGACCAGCTTCGGGGCCTTCGCGCCCGGCACCAGCACCGCGCCGATGACCAGGTCGGCCTCCCGCACGGCCTGCTCGACCGAGTAGCGGTTCGACGTGACCGTGCGCAGCCGGCCCTGGTACAGGGCGTCGATGTGGCGCAGCCGGTCGACGTTGGTGTCCAGGATCTCGACGTCCGCGCCCAGGCCCACGGCGATGGTGGCCGCGTTCAGGCCCGCCACGCCGCCGCCGATCACGACGACCCGCGCCGGGTGCACGCCGGGCACGCCGCCGGGCAGCACGCCCCGGCCGCCGGACGGCTTCATCAGCGAGAACGCGCCGACCTGGGGCGCGAGCCTGCCCGCCACCTCGGACATCGGGGCCAGCAGCGGCAGCGCGCCGTTCGCGGTCTGCACCGTCTCGTAGGCGATCGCGGTGGTGCCGGAGTCCAGCAGCGCCTGCGTCAGCGGCTGGTCGGCCGCGAGGTGCAGGTACGTGAACAGGGTCTGGCCCTTGCGCAGCAGGGGGTACTCCCGCGCGATCGGCTCCTTGACCTTGAGCACCAGGTCGCCCTCGGCCCACACGTCCTCGGCGGTGGCCAGCACCTTCGCACCCGCCGCGAGGTACTCCTCGTCGGTGATGGCCGAGCCCAGGCCCGCGCCCGCCTCGACGAACACGTCGTGGCCGCGCACCGTCAGCTCGTGGGCGCCTGCGGGGGTCAGCGCGACGCGGTATTCGTGGTTCTTGATCTCGCGGGGTACTGAGATCCGCACGGAGGGCTCCTTCGGGGCGTTGTTAATGCCAAAGGTCCGGTACCGCCATCCGGCTGTCATCGTGCCGTTGGCACGAACGCGCACCTGCCGCGTTGTGCCGGTCGGACAACGGCGGAGGTGGCGTGAAGTCTCTGGACGCGCGTTGACACCCGAGTCGCCGACGACTTAGCGTGCTCGCGTCCGACCAACTGAACATCGGCCGGGGTGTCGCAGGCGACACCGGAACCCGAGCGGGAGAGCCTCCAGCACGTCTGGAGCGCCGAAGGAGCAAGCACCCCGCACACTCTCAGGCAACGAGAACCGCTCGGGCGAGGCGACTCTGGAAAGCGTGCTCACGCGCGCACCCACGGTGCAAGCCGCAGCGCTGCGGCGAAGCTCTCAGGTCCCAGGACAGAGAGGGGACCTGGCCGCGCGGACCGAGGAGCTGACGTGACTTTTCCGGACAACCTGCTGTACACGCCCGAGCACGAGTGGGTCGACTGGACCCCGGGTACCCAGGACCCCGTGGCGATCGGCATCACCTCCTACGCGGCGGAGTCGCTCGGCGACATCGTGTTCGTCCAGCTGCCGACCGTGGGCGAGCGCGTCAAGTCCGGCGACGTGTGCGGCGAGCTGGAGTCGACCAAGTCGGTGAGCGACCTGTACGCGCCGGTCAGCGGCGAGGTCGTGGAGGTCAACACCGAGGTGGCCGACGACCCGTCGCTGATCAACAACGACCCGTACGGCGCGGGCTGGCTGTTCAAGGTCGCCGTCGAGGACGCGACGGGCCTGCTGACCGCCGCGAAGTACGCGGAACTCACCGGGGACTGAGCGCCGTGGCGATCAGCGTCTTCGACCTGTTCTCCGTCGGCATCGGGCCGTCGAGCTCGCACACCGTCGGCCCCATGCGCGCGGCGACCATGTTCGTCGCGCGGCTCGGGCACCGGGCGCACTCGGTGGACCGCGTGCACGTCGAGCTGTTCGGCTCGCTGGGTGCGACCGGGCACGGCCACGGCAGCCCCAAGGCCGTGCTCCTGGGCTTGGAGGGGCACAAGCCGGAGGACGTCGACCCCACGGCGGCCGACGTGCGGGTGCAGGAGATCCGGGCCACCGGCAGGCTGCTGCTGGGCGGTGTGCGGGACATCCCGTTCACCGAGGACGCCGACCTGGTGATGCACCGCCGGAAGTCCCTCCCGCTGCACCCGAACGGGATGAGCTTCACCGCCTATTCCGGCGAAGAGGTGCTGGACGAGGCCGTGTACTACTCGGTCGGCGGCGGGTTCGTGGTGGACGAGACGGCGAGCGGCACCGACCGGATCAAGGCCGACGCCACCCCCATCGCGCACCCGTTCCTCAGCGGCGACGAGCTGCTGGCGCGCACCCGCGAGACCGGGCTGACCATCAGCGAGGTCATGCTCGCCAACGAGCTGTCCTGGCGCTCCGAGCACGACGTGCGCCAGGGCCTGCTGCACATCTGGCACGTGATGCAGGAGTGCGTGGAGCGCGGCTGCACCGAGGACGGCGTGCTGCCGGGCGGGCTGAAGGTGCGGCGGCGGGCCGCCGAGATGCGGCAGCGGCTCGCGGCCGAGCACTTCACCACCGACCCGTTGCGGGTGATGGACTGGGTGACCCTGTTCGCCCTGGCGGTGAACGAGGAGAACGCGGCCGGCGGTCGGGTGGTGACCGCGCCGACCAACGGCGCGGCGGGCATCGTGCCGGCGGTGCTGCACTACTACACGCGGTTCGTGCCGGGCGCGTCCGACGACGGCGTGGTGCGGTTCCTGCTCACGGCGGGCGCGGTGGGCGTGCTGTTCAAGGAGAACGCGTCGATCTCCGGTGCCGAGGTCGGCTGCCAGGGCGAGGTCGGCTCGGCGTGCTCGATGGCGGCCGGCGGCCTGGCCGAGGTGCTCGGCGGGACGCCGGAGCAGGTGGAGAACGCCGCCGAGATCGCCATGGAGCACAACCTCGGCCTGACCTGCGACCCGATCGGCGGGCTCGTGCAGATCCCGTGCATCGAGCGCAACGCGCTGGCGTCGATCAAGGCGATCACCGCCGCGCGCATGGCGTTGCGCGGCGACGGGTCGCACTTCGTGTCGCTGGACAAGGTCATCAAGACCATGCGCGAGACCGGCAAGGACATGAAGGTGAAGTACAAGGAGACCGCGCGGGGCGGTCTGGCGGTGAACGTCATCGAGTGCTGACCCCCGTGGTCTCCCGGCCCGTGCCGGGAGACCACGGCGGCTGCCTCACCGAACGCGGGGCTGGTCCCGGGACGGGTCACCCGGTAGCCCCGGTCCGCCGCGTCGTAGCAGGTCGCCGCCACCACCGCGCTGGTCGCCACGCCGGCGACCACGACGGACCCCACCGAGCGGGCGCGCAGCACCAGGTCGAGGTCGGTGCCGGCGGTCCCCTCGGGGAACGCGTCCCCAGCGCGCCGGCCGCGCCCGGAACCCCTGCGGTGACCGGTCCGGGGGCCTGGTGTCGTCCCGCACCACCCGCCCGACGTCACCCGCCGGGCAGCACGAGACCGGGCGTCGGTCCCGGACGGCGGGCCTACGGGAGCGCGGCCTCGATCGCCTTCACGACCTGCTCGTCCCCGGGCTCGGTGCGCGGTCGGAAGCGGGCCAGCACCTCGCCGTCGGGGGAGACCAGGAACTTCTCGAAGTTCCACTGCACGTCGCCCGCCTCGCCGTCCGCGTCCGGGTGCGCGGTCAGCTCCGCGTACAGCGGGTGCCGGCCCTCGCCGTTCACGTCGATCTTCTCGAACAGCGGGAACGTGACGCCGTAGGTGGCCGAGCAGAACTCCGCGATCTCCTCGGACGTGCCGGGCTCCTGGCCCGCGAACTGATTGCACGGGAAGCCGACCACCGAGAAACCCCGCGCCGCGTACCGGGCCTGGAGCTGCTCCAACCCGGTGTACTGCGGCGTCAGGCCGCACTTCGACGCCACGTTCACCACCAGCACAGCCTTGCCGCGCAACGAACCCAGGCTGCTCGGCGTGCCGTCCAGGGTGTGCACGGCGATGTCGTGGATGCTCATGCGGCCAGCCTACGGTGCCCGGCGCGGGCCGGGCGCTAGCCGCCGTCGCGCGGGCGGAAGACGGTGACGACCACGCGCAGCCCGAGCAGGATGCTGATCACCAGCAGGTTGTAGCCGAACACCTGGTAGAGCGTGATCTGCGGGGCGACCAGCGGGCCGCCGTCCGCGCCCAGCAGGAGCACCGCCATCACGCCGGCGGTCGCGCCGAGGACGGTCAGCATGACCTGGTGCAGCAGGGTGACGACGAAGTGCCGGTCCCGCTCGTCGGCGAACAGCCGCATGGTCATGCCCAGCCTGCCCTGCTCCAGCGCGGCGGAGATGCGCTCCAGCCGGCGCGGCAGCCGCTTGACCATCGGCAGCATCGAGTACAGCTCCTCGGTCACCGTGCGCCGCAACGACTCCGGCGTCAGGCGCTCGCTGAACTGCTTCTCCGCGAACGCCCGCGACTCGACCACGAGGTTGAACCCGGGTGAGAGCGCGCCGAGGGTGCCCTCCACGGTGGCCAGCGCGCGGAACACGGCGGCGATCTCCGGCGGGATGCTCAGGCCGTAGCGGTGCACGAGGGTGAACAGGTCGCCGAACATCTGGGCGTCCGGCCGCATCCCGGCGCCCAGGTGCCGGGCCATGAACTGGCCCAGCGCCCGTTCGAGCTGCTGCTCGTCGATCTCGTCGGGCCGGGTCACCAGCTCCAGCAGCGCGTCGCGCAGGCCCGCCGGGTCGCCCCGGTCGACGGCCAGCAGCAGCTTGCCCAGCGCGGAGCGGAGCTGGGCGTCGATCCGGCCCACCGAGCCGAAGTCGAGCATCCCCAGCCGGCCGTCGCGCAGCAGCATGATGTTGCCGGGGTGCGGGTCGGCGTGGAAGACGCCGTTGAGCATCACCTGGCGCAGCAGCACGTCGAGCAGCGACCGGGCCAGCCCGCCCCGGTCTGCGGACTCCAGCGCGGCGGACCGGATCGGGCTGCCGTCCAGGCGCTCCATCACCAGGACCCGCGACGTGCACAGCGCCTCGTGCACCTGCGGCAGCACGACGTCGGTGTCGGCGGACGCGGCGCGGACGGCCGCGAGGTTGCGCGCCTCGACCCGGAAGTCGAATTCCTCGCGCAGCGCGGCGGAGAACCCGGCCGCCAGGTCCCGCACGCCGATCGCCTTGCCCCAGCGGGTGCGGTCGTGCAGCGTCGCGGCCAGCCGGCCCACGATGTCGAGGTCGCCCTCGGCCACCCGCCGCACGCCCGGCCGCTGCACCTTGACCACGACCTCCTCGCCGGACTTCAGCCGCGCGCGGTGCACCTGCGCCACGGACGCCGCCGCGATCGGGGCCTCGTCGAACTCGGCGAACACCTCCTCGGGCGGCCCCAGCTCGGTGACCAGCACCTCGCGCACGGAGGCCCACGGCGCGGCGGGGACCTTGTCCTGCAACAGGGTCAGCTCGTCGACCACGTCCGGCGGCAGCAGGTCGGGCCGGGTGGACAGCACCTGGCCGAGCTTGACGAAGGTGACGCCGCCCTCCTCCAGCGCCAGCCGCAGGGACCGGGCCAGGTGGGTGTCGGTCCGCTCGCGCCCGCGCAGGTACGGGCCGAGCCCGTGGCGGAACGCGATGGCGCTGATCCGGGAGTACCGCCGGGCCCGCGCGACCCGGTTGCGCAGCAGCCGCCACCACTCGGTGACCGGCGGGATCGAGCCGGTCGGCACGACGATCTCGGCCAGCACCAGGATCGAGATGACGGCCAGCAGCGCGATGCCGATCTGGATGGTGCTGAGCGCGGTGAGGGTGTCCTCTTCGGTGGACACCCCGGAGAGCAGGCCGGAGGTCACCGACAGGCCCACCATGCACGCCAACGCGGTGCGGACCAGCCCCACCCGCAGCCCGAGGATGCGCCGCGCGGCCAGCGCGATCCCCATGATCAGCGCCAGGAACGTCGCCGGCACGACGATCGGGTAGAGCACCATCTCGACGTATTCCACGTCTCCCCCTCCGGTCGCGCGGAGGATAGATCCGCCTCCCTGAGAGTGCCGACCCGGAGCCGGTACCCCGGGTCGGGGCGGGCGGGACGCGGTGCGCGGAACGTCGCCGGGGCGACCGGGCCGGGGGTGCGCTAGAAGGAGAACACCGGGCCGGTGTCGGCGTGCAGCAGGCACGGGTTGGCGTACTCGGCGGTGAACTCGCGCGGTTCGCCGCGCCACACGCCGGCTGCGGTGACCGTCACCGGGTCGTACTGGAGCGTGCAGACGGCGTTGCCGTCCGCCAGGTCGGAGACCTGGCCGCCGACGGGGCCGAGCGCCTCGCACACGACGGCCGCCCGGGGGTGGCCGCCGCCGGCGGGCGCGCAGGTGAGCTGGGTGACCTGGGTCGTGCCCTGGTGAGTCCGGCTCAGCACGAGCGTCGCCTCCGGGGCGGCGACGGTGGGGATCAGCGCGGCGAACGCCGCGAGGAGGGGGAGCGGTGCCATGCCCCCACAGTGGACCGCCGCGCACCGCGCCCTCCAGCCAAGTCACCACATCGTGTGGTTTCTTCACGAACGGCGGGGGTGGGTGGACCGTGCGGCGACTTCGGCTCTCCACTGTGACCTGGGTCACGGCGTGTCCCGCCCCGGCCACCGGAGGACCAGGGTGGGCCGATGGGCAATTCCGGGGTGCGCAGGGTGGCGTTCGCCAGTTCGGCGGGCAACGCGGTCGAGTTATACGACTTCCTGCTCTACGGCACCGCTTCCGCGCTCGTCTTCGACAAGCTGTTCTTCCCGTCCTTCGACCCGTGGGTCGGCACGCTGCTGGCCTTCGCCACGTTCGGCGCGGGCTTCCTCGCCAGGCCGCTGGGCGGCGTGGTGATCGGCCACTACGGCGACCGGATCGGGCGGCGCTCGATGCTCGTGCTCACGCTCACCGCGACCGGGGTGTCCACGGCGCTCATCGGGCTGCTGCCGACCTACGAGTCGATCGGCCTCGCCGCGCCGGTCCTGCTGGTGTCGTTGCGGGTCGTGCAGGGCTTCTTCCTCGGCGGCGAGCAGGGCGGCGCGACGCTGATGGCCGTCGAGCACGCACCGCCCGACCGGACCGGGTGGTACGGCAGTTGGACGTTCCTCGGCTCCCCGCTGGGAATGCTGCTGGCCAACGGGGTGCTCGCCGCCTCCACCGCGATCTCCGGCGACCAGTTCCTCACCTGGGGCTGGCGGGTGCCGTTCCTGTTCAGCCTGGTGCTGGTCGGGGTCGGGCTGTACGTGCGGCTCTCGGTGGAGGAGAGCCCGGCGTTCCGCGAGGCGCGGGCGACGCAGGGCACCGAGCGGCTGCCCGTGGTGGCGGTGCTGCGCGACTCGTGGCGGCGGGTGCTGCTCGGCGCGGGCGTGAACCTCGGGTTCAACATGTTCATCTTCGTGCTGGCCACGTTCGTGGTCTCCTACGGCACCAAGCAGTTGGCGATGCCCAGGTCCACCCTGCTCAACGCCGGGCTGATCGGGGCGGCGGCGCAGGCGGTGGCCATCCTGGTGTTCGCGCGGCTGTCGGACCGGGTCGGGCGGCTGCCGGTGATGCTCGGCGGCGCGGTGTTCCTCGGCGTGTTCGCGTTCCCGCTGTTCTGGCTGCTGGAGACGCGCTCGCCGGCGCTGGTGGTGGTGGCGCTGGTGATCGGGTTCACCGGGTCGGCGGCGGTGTTCGGGCCGATGCCCGCCTACTACGCGGAGCTGTTCGGGACCCGGGTCCGCTACAGCGGGGTGTCGTTGAGCTACCAGGTGGGCGCGGTGCTCGGCGGCGGCCTGTCGCCGCTGGTCGCGGTGTGGCTGCTGGAGCAGACGCCGACCCGGTCGTCCTGGCCGGTGTCGCTGTACCTGGTGCTGGGCGCGGCCATCAGCGTGCTGTCGCTGGTGGCGGTCGGGGAGACCCTCCGGCGGGTGCCGGAGGGCCCCGGCCCGGTCAGCGCGACAGGACCCGGTCCAGCACGGCCTTGACGGTGCCCGCCGGGTCGGCCGGGAGCTCGGCGGTGCGCCAGGCGACCACGCCGTCCGGGCGGACCAGGCTCGCGCCCCGCTCGCCGATGCCGTAGCGGCTCGCCAGCCCGCCGGTCGGGTCGGTCAGCGCCGGCACCCGCACCGGGGCGCCCTCCCACGCCGCCGGGTCGAGCGTGACCAGCGTCCAGCCGGTGAACAGGGAGATGGTCGACGTGGTCGCGCCATCGTGCCGCACCGGCACGTGCGGGGCGCGGAAGCCCGGCCGGCCGCTGGGCTCCGTCGGGTCCTCCAGTTCGTCGTCCGGTCCGCGCGGGGTGCCGTCGTCGACCACCGCGCCCGAGGTGCAGCGGACGCCGAGGACCAGGCTCAGCGGGTCGACGGCCTCGGGCACGTCGGGGCCGGCCAGGTGCGGCGCGAGCCGTTGCACGTAGTTGTGGAACGACGCGTCGACCACCCGCCGGGCGTACGGCCGGCGCTCGGCCTCGTAGCTGTCCAGCAGGCCGGGGCCGGCTTCGCCCTTGAGCACGGCTGCGAGCTTCCACGCGATGTCGTAGCCGTCGCCGACGGCGGTGTTGCCGCCCAGGCCGCCGGTCGGCGGGGTGACCTTGGCCGCGTCGCCGACCAGGAACACCCGGCCGGCGCGGAACGAGTCCGCCAACCACGCCGCCATCTCCCACGCGGCGACGGCGACGATCTCGGGGTCGAGGTCGGGCACGTCGGTGGCGGTCCGGAGCAGTTCGACGCAGCGCTCGGGCGGGAAGTCGGCCGGGGACTCGCCCCGGTCCGGCGCGTACTCGACGGTGAACACGTTGCGGCGCGCGGTGTTCGTGCCGACGAACGCACCGGTGAAGGCCGGGTTCCGCAGGTAGAAGAGGGTGCCCTTGTCGGCGGCCAGGTGCTCGGACAGGTCGGCGTCGAACACCACGCCGACGTGGTGACTGAGCGGGCCCCGCCCCCGGCGCGGGATGCCGAGGGCCTCCCGGACCGGCGAGCGGTGGCCGTCGGCGGCCACCAGGTAGTCGGCGCGCACCGCGTACGCCTCGCCGGACGCCCGGTCGAGCAGGTGGGCGGTGACGCCGTCGCCGTCCTGGGTGAAGGAGGTCAGCTCGGTGCCGAACCGGACCTCCGCGCCGTGCTCGCGGGCCTTGGCGAGCAGGACCGGTTCCACCTGGTCCTGGCTGCTCATGCCGAACGGCTCCGGGCTGAGGCCCGCGTCGATCTCGTCGTCCTCGTGCACGATCGTGTGGAACACCCGTCCCCGCAGGCTCTCCGCCACCTTGATGACGATCCCGGAGGACATCCCTTCGCTGCCGCGCAGCACCTCGTCGGCGACGCCGCCCCGGCGGTAGATCTCCATGGTCCGGTTGGTCTGACCGGTTGCCCGGGGGTGGGGCGAGGTGCTCGTGTGCTTGGCGACGCCCAGCACCTCGATCCCCTCCCGCGCCAGGAAGAGCGTGGCCGTCAAGCCACCCAGTCCCGCCCCCACCACCAGCACCTGAACCTTCTTGTCCCCTCGCATGGAAGGAATCTTAGCTAGAGAGAGATTTAGTTGGCAAGAGAGATGGTCCGGTGCGTGGCGGCCGACTCGAACGCCGCCTCCACGACCTCCAGCCCGGTCACCGCGTCCTGCGCCGCGACGGGCGTCCCACCTGCGGCGACCGCCTCGTAGAAGGACTGGTACGCACCGGGCTCGGTGGGCACCGGCTCGCCGGAGACCGTGCCGAAGGACTCCGGGGTCTCCACGCCCCACGACGGCCCGCCGGGAGCCGTGCCCGCCTTGAGCAGCTCCTCCTGCGGGTCCATGCCGTGCTTGACGTACGCCGCCTCGTCGCCCAGCACCCGGAACCTCGGCCCCTGGTCCTCTGCGAGCGCGGACATCCAGAGGTGGGAGACCACGCCGCCGTCGTGGGTCAGGGCCAGGAACGCGTCGTCGTGCGCCCGCGCGTGCTCGCGCAGCGTGCGCACCTCGGCGTAGACCGTCCGGGGCCGGCCGAACAGGACCACCGCCTGGTCGACCAGGTGGGTGCCCAGGTCGTAGACGACGCTGCCCAGGTCCGCCGGGTCGCCGGACTCCTTCCACGACTCCTTCACCCCCGGCCGCCACCGCTCGAACCGGGACTCGAACCGGTGCACGCGGCCCAGGGCGCGGTCGGCCAGCAGCGCGCGGACCGTGCGGAAGTCGCCGTCCCAGCGGCGGTTGTGGAACGGGACCAGCCGCCGGCCGAGGGACCCCGCCAGGTCGGCCAGCGCCCGCGCCTCGGCGGCGCTGCCGGCGAAGGGCTTGTCCACCACCACGTCCAGGCCGTGCTCCAGGGCCGAACGCGCGTGCGAGGCGTGGTACCGGTTGGGTGTGGTCACCACGGCCAGGTCGAACTCGCCGGCCCGCCGCCAGACGTCGTCCGGGGTGTCCAGGAGCGCGGTCCCGGGGTACCTGCGGAGCACCTCCGCCCGGCGCGACTCGTCCCGCGTCACCACCGCCGACAAGGTCAGACCCGGTGTCGCGGCGATGAACGGTGCGTGGAAGGCGGCTCCGCCGAGCCCGTAGCCGATCAGTGCGGTGCGCATGGGCGAACCCTAGGCTTCCCACGACGTGGACGCCCTGTCCACGCTCGTCACTCAGCGCTACCTTCAGCGGCATGAGTCTCCTGGTGGCGCGGCGGCACGTCGACTGCGTGCGCGTCACCAGCATGGCCTGTCGCCTCGGCTGATCGACCCCTCTGCGCGTCGTCCCCCTTCGTCGTGCCCGAAAAACCCTCCCAGCCCCCTGACAGGAGCACCGGCATGTCCTGGTCGTTCGAAACCAAGCAGGTCCACTCCGGAGCGTCACCCGACCCGGCCACCGGTGCTCGGGCCACGCCGATCTACCAGACCACCTCGTACGTCTTCCGCGACACCGCGCACGGCGCGGCGCTGTTCAGCCTCGCGGAGCCGGGCAACATCTACACCCGGATCAACAACCCCACCCAGGACGTGCTGGAGCAGCGGATCGCGGCGCTGGAGGGCGGTGTCGGCGCGGTGGCCTTCGCGTCCGGCCAGGCCGCCGAGGTCGCCACCATCCTCAACCTCGCCCGCGCGGGCGACCACCTGGTGTCGAGCGCGTCGCTCTACGGTGGCACCTACAACCTGTTCCACTACACGCTGCCCAAGCTCGGCGTCGAGGTGTCCTTCGTGGACGACCCGGACGACCTGGACGCGTGGCGCGCGGCGGTGCGGCCCAACACCAAGCTGTTCTTCGCCGAGTCGCTGGCCAACCCGCGCAGCAACGTGCTCGACGTCGAGGCCGTGGCCGAGGTCGCGCACGCCGCCGGCGTGCCGCTGGTCGTGGACAACACGGTGCCGACGCCGTACCTGCTCCGGCCGCTGGAGCACGGTGCGGACATCGTCGTGCACTCGGCCACCAAGTACCTGGGCGGCCACGGCACCGCGATCGCGGGCGTGGTGGTCGACGGCGGCCGGTTCGACTTCGGCGACGCCGAGAGGTTCCCGGACTTCACCGAGCCGGACCCCAGCTACCACGGGCTGCGCTACTGGCCCGCGCTGGGGCACGGGGCGTTCGCCGCGAAGCTGCGGGTGCAGGGCCTGCGGGACACCGGCGCGGCGATCGCCCCGCTGACCAGCTTCCTGATCCTCCAGGGGATCGAGACGCTGTCGCTGCGGATCGACAAGCACGTGGCCAACGCGCTCGCGCTGGCCACCTGGCTGGAGTCCCGCGACGAGGTGGCGAAGGTCCACTACGCGGGCCTGGAGTCCTCCCCGTGGCACGGGCTGGCGCGCAAGTACCTCCCGCTGGGCGCGGGCGCGGTCGTGTCGTTCGAGCTCCGGGGCGGGGTCGACGCCGGGCGCGCGTTCGTGGACGGGGTCGAGCTGTTCTCGCAGCTGGTGAACATCGGCGACGTGCGGTCGCTGATCGTGCACCCCGCCTCCACCACGCACAGCCAGCTCACCGCCGAGGAGCAGCTCGTCGCCGGCGTCACGCCCGGCCTGGTCCGGCTGTCGGTGGGCATCGAGGGGGTGGAGGACCTCAAGGCCGACCTGGAAGCCGGCTTCCGGGCCGCCAAGGCCGCGCGGTGAGCTCCGGACCGGTGTCCGGGGCGGGCTCGCCGTGACGTTCGGGTCCACTGCCGGTCAGACCCCTCCCGCCGCCGGCGGGTGGCGGGAGGGGGACCCGAACGGGCGGCGGCGGTGGGTCGAGGCCGCGCTGCCCGCCGGCGTGCTGCCCGACCTCGGGCAGCCGGTGCGGATCGCCTACGAGACGTGGGGGTCGCTGGACGAGACCCGGTCCAACGCCGTGCTGGTGCTGCACGCGCTGACCGGTGACAGCCACGCCGCCGGCGTCGCGGAGCCGGGCCACCCCACCGACGGGTGGTGGGACGGCCTGATCGGGCCCGGCCGCGCGCTGGACCCGGCGCGGTGGTTCGTCGTCGCGCCCAACGTGCTGGGCGGGTGCCAGGGGACCACCGGTCCGCTCTCGCCCGCGCCCGACGGCGCGGCGTGGGGTGCCCGCTTCCCCCGGATCTCGGTGCGCGACCAGGTCGCCGCCGAGGTGGTGCTGGCCGACGCGCTCGGGGTGTCCTCGTGGGCCGCCGTGATCGGCGGGTCCATGGGCGGGATGCGGGCCCTGGAGTGGGCCGTGTCGGAACCCCCGCGGGTCCGCTCGCTGCTGGTGCTGGCCGCGCCGGCGGCGTCGACGGCGGAGCACATCGCGCTGGCCGCGCCGCAGTTGCAGGCGATCCGCGCGGACCCCGTGCCGGGCATGGGCATCGCCCGGCGGATCGCCCACCTGAGCTACCGCAGCGCGCAGGAGCTGGAGGCCCGGTTCGGGCGCGGGGTGCAGGAGGACGGCCGGTACGCGGTGGAGTCCTACCTCGACCACCACGCGGAGAAGCTGACCCGGCGGTTCGACCCCTGGTCGTACGTCCGGCTGACCGAGGCGATGAACGGCCACGACGTCGGGGCCGGGCGCGGCGGGGTGCGGGCCGCGCTGGGCCGGGTCACCGCGCGGGCGGTGGTGGCGGGCATCGACTCCGACCGGCTCTACCCGGTGGCCCAGCAGGAGGAGATCGCCGCCGGGCTGGGCGTGCCGCTGCGGGTGGTCCGCTCCGGTGCCGGGCACGACGGGTTCCTGCTGGAGGTGCCGCAGGTCGCCGGGCTGGTGCACGAGCTGCTGGAGCCGGCCGTGGCCGGCGGCGTCGAACGGGTGTGAGGGACCTCCGACGACGACGGGCCCGCAGGCGTGCTGCCTGCGGGCCCGTCTTCAGCGGTGTTCCTTCAGCGCGGGAGGGTGGTGCGCTTCAGAAACCGGCGGTGATCCGGGTGAACTCCCAGTCGGGCTGGGGAACGCCGGAGCAGTTGCTCGACACCTGGCCGTCGCAGCCGCCCCGGTCGCGGTTGACCGCCCAGAACGAGAACCGGCCCAGGCCGTTGGCCTTCGACCAGTCGCGCAGCTGGGTCCAGGTGGCGGTGGTCGTGGTCTCGCGCTGGTCGGACAGGCCGTTCATGCCGGAGATGCCCGAGTGGTTGAACGCGACCGCGTCCGTCCACCCGAAGACCGCCTTCAGCTTGTCCTTGAGGGCCGTCGTGGCGTTGATCGTGTCCGTCTTGATGTCCGTGCTGCCGAAGTCGAACGGCATCAGGGTGTACACGTCGATGTTCGAGCCGATGGCCTTGCTGCGCTCGATGAGGCGGTTGCCGTGCGAGTTCGGGCCGGTCTTGGTCGTCGGGATGGTGACGATGGTCTGGATGCCCGGGTTGTTCTGCTTGACGATCTTGAGGGCCTCCAGGATCCGGTCCTGGACGGTGTGGTTCTCGAACTCGTCGGTGTTCTCGATGTCGATGTCGATCGCCTTGAGCTTGTAGGCGTCGATCACCTTCTGGTAGGCACCCGCAAGCGCTTGCGCCGTGGAGCAGTTCGGGCCCAGCTTGTTGCCGCTCCAGCCGCCGAAGCTCGGCACGACGTCACCGCCGGCCGCGCGGATCTGGTTGATCGCGGTCTGGTCGATGCCGCCGGTCAGCGGGCGCTGGCCGTCCCAGCTCGGGTTGCAGCCGTTCTGGGCCAGGACGAAGGCCATGGTGAACCACTTGACGCCGGTCGCGTTCATGACCGTCGCGGGTGCGGGCGGGTTGCCCCAGCCCAGGAACAGGTACGGGGCCCCGCGCCCGCCGACCGGGTCCGGGCCGCCCGGCTGGGTGGTGCCGGTGACCTGGTTGGACGCGGGCGAGGTGTTGCCCGCCGCGTCCCGGGCCTTGACGGTGAACTGGTACGCGGTGGCCGGGGTCAGGCCCGACACGGTCGCGCTGGTGCCGGGGACCGTGGTGGCCACCGAGCCGCCCTGGTAGACGTCGTACGCCGTGACGCCGACGTTGTCCGTGGCGGCCGTCCAGGTCAGGGACACCGAGTTCTTGGTGGTGGTGCCGACCGCGAGGTTGGTCGGCGCGGTGGGCGGGGTCGGGTCGTCCTGGCCGCCACCGGTGCAGGGGGCGCCGTTGACGGTGCAGTTGGCCGGCACGCCGGTACCGGTGCCGACGAAGCCGAACGTGCGGTTCGCGCCGGCGGCGATCCCGCCGTTGTACTCCCGGTTCGTGGCCACGTAGTGGTTGCCGGTCTTGGTGATCAGGGCATCCCAGTACGAGCCCACCGCCGTGCCCGCCGGCAGGTCGAACTCGACCTTCCAGGTGGTGACGGCACCGGGGCCGCCGTTGGCGATGGTGAACTTGCCCTCGAACCCGCTGCCCCAGTCCTGGGGCTTGCTGAACGCCGCGGTGAGCCCGGCCGCGGCCGAGGCAGCCGGGACGGACAGCGCGAGCGATCCGATGGTCAGGGCGCTTGCCGCCAGCAGCGCGCCCACTCGTCGTTTCATAGCAACTCCTCGGCGGATTGGCAGGGTAATCGCGCCCACCGGGGAGACTGGTCTAGACCATAGGCGTTGTCAATGGTCTTTACTCGTCCAGTGCTGCCTCGATCCAGGGTGCTACCGAGAGATCCCGCACCTCGCACTCCAGGGCGAGCTTCACCGTCCAGCGCAGCGCCTGGAGCACGACCGTCGCCAGCTCCTGCGGCTGACCGTTGGCCAGCGCGATCTCGATCTGCTCGGCCGCCGCCTCCTGGTCGCCGTGCACCTCGGCCAGCAGCGTCCGGATCGCGGTGCGGACCGGCGGGTCGGCGTCGTCGATCGGGACCTCCTGGCCGTCCTCGTCGAAGACCTGCATCTTCACCGGGGTCGCGCCGCCGGACCCGAGCGCGGACACCATGTCGCTGCACTCGGAGAACAGCAGCAGCACCAGCTCCCGGATCTCCTCGTTGCCCTCGGGGGACCCGCTGAGGTAGCCGGTGACCAGGTCGACCGCGACAGCGTCCTCCCCGACCTTGGCGGCGGCCAGGGCCTCACCGGCGACGGCGGTGAGCCGTGCCCAGCGATCCGGATCCTGCTGCGGGTGCATTCAGCCATCTTCCATCACGGAGTAGGGGCGCACAGCTCTGTCGTACTGCCTACCCGGTGGTGATCGGGTGTCGCAACGCCTTGCCCCGCGTTGCGGGGAGTGCTACCCCGGTAGGGGGGACCGTGGCGGCATGTGCCGCTGGACGTGGGCATTTAGCATCGGCGTGTGATCCGTTCCCTGCTCCAGGTCGTGCTGCTCCCCGACCGCACGCGGATCTTCGGCGAGTCCCGCTTCCGGAGGTTCGGCCGGGCCGCCGTGCTGCTCTACGGGCTGGTCCTCGCCATCGGCCTGTCCGCCGGGTACGTCCAGGTCGAGTCGGCGGACGGCTGGTGGCCGCTGCTGTTCTTCATCACGGCCGGCACCTACGCGCTGATGCAGTTCTCGGTCCTGGCGGCGTGGCGGCTGGCCACCGTGGGCCTGGTCGCGATGCGGCTGCTGTTCGAGCACGACCCCGGCGTCCTGAACGGGTGGCAGTGGTGGTGGTACACGCCCGTGGTCGTCGTGGTCGGCCTGCTCTGCACGGGGCGGGTGGCGGTGTGGGTCGGGGTGTTGACGACCCTGGTCGTGTACGTGCTCGCGGCGGCGAGCGACCTGGACTACGCGCTGCCCACCGCCGCCCTGCTGCTCGTCCTGCTGCTGCTCGGGTACGCGTTCGGGTCGCGCGGCCGGGCCGAGCGCCGGTTCCACGAGGAGCGCGACGAGAAGGCCGCCCTGGTCGAGCGGGCCCGGATCGCGCGGGAGATGCACGACGTGGTCGCGCACCACATGTCGCTGGTGGTGGTGCGGTGCGAGACCGCGCCCTACCGGATCGCCGGGCTGCCCGAGGAGGGGCTGCGCGAGTTCGCCGAGCTGGGTGACGCCGCGCGGGCCGCCATCTCCGACATGCAGGGGCTGCTGGGCGTGCTGCGGGCCGCCGACCAGCGGGCGGAGCACGCGCCGCAGCCGGGCCTGGCCGACATCCGCGAGCTGGTGCCGCAGGCGTCGGTGACCGACGAGCCCGTGTCGTCCGCGATCGGCCTGACCGCCTACCGGATCGTGCAGGAGGCGTCGACCAACGCGGCCCGGCACGCGCCCGGGTCGGCCGTCTCGGTCGTCGTGGCGGTCGTCGGCGGTGCGCTGGAGGTCGAGGTGCGCAACACCGCCGGCGGCCCCTCGAAGGGCGGGGGCGGCGGGCACGGGCTGGTCGGCATGGGTGAGCGCGTCGCGGTGCACGGTGGGACGCTGGACGCCGCGTCCACAGAGGACGGGGGGTTCGCGGTGCGCGCCCGGATCCCGTTGGGGGAGCGTTGATCAAGGTTCTGGTGGCGGACGACCAGGAGATGGTCCGCGAGGGGTTCTCGGCGCTGCTGGACGCGCAGGAGGACATCACCGTGGTGGGTGCCGCCGGCGACGGGGTCGCGGCGGTGGCCGGGGTGCGCCGGCTGCGGCCCGACGTGGTGCTGATGGACGTCCGGATGCCGGAGATGGACGGGCTGGCCGCCACCCGGCTGCTGGCCGACGACCCGGTGCGGGTCCTGGTGCTGACGACCTTCGACCTGGACGACTACGTCTACGAGGCGCTGCGCGCCGGGGCGTCGGGCTTCCTGCTCAAGCATGCCCCCGCCCGCGAGCTGCTGGACGCGGTGCGGGTGGTGGCGCGCGGTGACGCGCTGCTCGCGCCCTCGGTGACCAAGCGGCTGATCGAGGACTTCGTGCGGGCGCGGCCGACGGCGGTGGTCAAGCCCGCGCCGCTGGCGGCGCTGACCGGGCGGGAGACCGAGGTGCTGCGGCTGGTGGCGACCGGGTTGTCCAACGCCGAGATCGCGGCGCACCTGGTGCTGGCCGAGCAGACGGTGAAGACGCACGTGAGCCGGGTGCTGATGAAGCTCGGGGTGCGGGACCGGGCGCAGGCGGTCATCGCGGCCTACGAGTCCGGGCTCGTCGTACCGGGGTAGCGGCCGGGAACGGCGACCCCGGGCCGACGAACCGGGCGGCGTCACCCCTCCAGTGTTGCCGCCATGGGGAAGACGGTCGCGGCGCTGGCCGCGTTGCTGGTGCTCGTCACGCCCGGCGGTGCGCCGGAGCCGGTCGAGCAGGTCGAGGTGTTCGGGGACCTGGCGCACGCGCGGCACGTCGCGGTCGTCGTGCCGGGGTCCGATGTGGACGGTGCGCGGTTCGACCGCACGGTGGGTCGGATGGCCCGGTCCGTGCACGACGCGGTCGGGCGTCCCGACGTCGCCGTGGTGGCGTGGCTGGGCTACCGGACGCCGTCCGGGGTCGGCGTGGACGCGGCCGGCGGCCGGCTGGCGCGCGCCGGCGCGGAGTCGCTCGCGCGGTACGTGCGCGGGCTGCCGGGGCAGGTGCACCTGCTGTGCCACAGTTACGGCTCCGTCGTGTGCGCGCTGTCCGACGTCACCGTGGCGGACGTGGTGTTCGTGGGCAGCCCCGGCGTCCGGGTGCCGTCCGCGGCGCGGTTGCGGGCCAGGGTGTGGGCGTCGCGCGGTGCCGACGACTGGACGCGGTGGGTGCCGAAGGTGCGGCTGGGGGACCTGGGGCACGGCGTCGACCCGACGTCCCCCGAATTCGGGGCGACCGTGTTCGACGCCGGCTCGGCCCGCCGGCACGACCAGTACTTCGACGCCGGCACCGAGTCGCTGCGGGTCATGGCCCGGCTGTCGGCGGGTGAGCGGCCGTGACCCGCGACCCGGTGGTCGACGCCGCGCGGGCGTGGGCGACCTGCGGCGTGGTGCTGGGGCACTGGCTGGTCACGGCGGTGGTGCAGACCGGCCCCGGGCTGGTGGTGGACAGCCCGCTGCGGTGGCTCCCCGGGCTGTCCTGGGTGAGCTGGGCGTTGCAGGCGCTGGGGCTGTTCTTCTTCGCCGGCGGGTTCGCGGCGGAGCGGTCCGCGACGCCGTGGCGGCAGCGGGTGCGCCGGGTGGTGCGGCCGGTGTGCGTGCTGCTCGGGGTGTGGGCGGTGGTGCTGTTCGGGATGTCCGCGCGCGGGCTGCCGCAGCAGACCGTGCTCACCGTGGCGTTCCTGGTCGTGACACCGCTGTGGTTCCTCGTCGTGCACGCGGTCCTGCTGGCCGCCACGCCGCTGCTGCGCCGGCTCGGCGGGTGGGGCCTGGTCCTCCCGGTCTGCCTGGTGGCGCTGGACGTCGGCTGGGTCAACGCGCTGGCCGTCTGGTGGGCGCCCTGGCAGGTCGGGATCCTGGTGGCCCGCCACGGGCAGCGGCGCTCGTGGGGTGCGGCGCTGTTCGTGCCGTCCGCCGCGGCGTTCGGGCTGCTGCTGCACGCCGGCCACCCCGCGAGCGCCGTGGGCGTGCCCGGTGCGGCCGAGTCGAACCTGTTCCCGCCGTCACCGGTCGCCCTGGCGCTGGCGCTGGCGCAGGTCGGGCTCGTGCTGCTGGTCCGGCCGAGGTGCCGGGCGTCCTGGCTCAACGCCCGCGCGCTGCCGCTGTTCCTCGCGCACCAGAGCGCGCTGCTGGTCGTCACGCTGGTCGGCGCGGCGTTCGGCCCGCTACCCGGGCTGCACACCGTGCCCGACGACGGCCTGTGGCTCCTGGAGCGCCTCACCTGGCTGCCCGTGTTCGCCGCCGTGACCCTGGTCCTGCTTGGGTATCGCCGCCAGCAGGGCGACGGCGATCGTGGCACCGTGCAGGGCCACGCCGGCCGCCGTCGGTTCCAGCGCCAGCAGCGCCGGGACGCAGGCCAGCGCGGTGAGCAGCCAGGGCCGCCGGCCGTGGCAGGTGCCCGCGCGGACGGTGTGCAGCAGGTACCAGCCGAGCAGCAGGTGGATCAGGTTCTGCAGCGGGTCGACCTGGAACAGGCCCAGGGAGGACCCCGTCCCGACGAACCCCGTGACGACGAACCCGAGCACGCCCAGCACCCCGTAGCCGACGCCGAGCGTCGCGGCGACCCGGGCCCGGTGGGTCTCCCGGGTGTGGCACGCGATCAGCGCCCCGGTGCGCTCGAAGCGGTGGAAGGCCAACACGACCGGCAGCAGCAGGAGCACCAGGACGGCGGGCCAGCGCGGCCGGGCGACCACCCAGCCGAACGCGTCCGGCGCGTCCAGCAGCCCGAGCAGCCCGAGCACGGCGGCCAGCGCGGTCAGGTAGCCGAGGTAGGCGGTCATCGGGGCGCGGCGCACCTGCTCGACGACCCGCCACGGCCGGCTGCCCGCGAGCCACGCCGAGACCCGGTCGCGCACCAGCAGCACGGCGCAGATCTGCCCGAGCCCGAGCACCAGCAGGCAGATCGTCGGCGGGCTGAGGTTGGAGCCCGGCTCGCCCGGCACGGTCATCATGGTGCTCGGGTAGCCGCCGAAGGTGATGAGCGCCAGTAGCACCGGCACGGTGGCGGGTGCCAGCGCGCCGAGCACCCGGCGGGACACCCGGGGCAGGCTGCCGTCCGCGTAGTAGAAGCCGAGCTGCTGGAGCAGCAGCGCGCCCAGCACCAGGTTCAGGTGGCCGCCGGTGCGCCAGGACAGGCCGATCCGCAGCGCGTCCACCACGATCATCAGGCCGATCAGCGCGACCGGCGTGACCAGGCGGTAGTGCCGGTGCAGCCAGGCCATGACCGGCGTGGCCGCCACCGCCACCAGGTACAGGCCGAGGAACCACAGCGGGTGCGCGATCAGCCTGCCGAACACCTCAACGCGCGACTTGGGCACGTCCAGCAGCTCCAGCGGCAGCGGCAGCACCAGCCAGGCGAGCACGAACGCCATCACCGGCCGCAGCAGCCAGGTGATCCGGCTCGCCAGGTACCGCCCGTAGCCGCCGCCGGAGAGCTGCACGGCCCGCCAGGCGAGCAGGTTCGCGTGCCCGCCGGCGAAGTAGAACAGCGGGACGGTCTGCAAGGCCCAGGTGAGCAGCCAGAGCCAGTTGGGGCTCACGCCGGCCCAGTGCAGCACGGTCAGCACCGACTGCCCGACCACCACCAGGCCCAGGCTGGCCAGCCGCAGGAAGGCCGCGAACCGGTCCTCGCGGCCGGTGTCCGCCGGGAGCGGCCCGGGTGTCGCGGCCCGCCGGCGGGGCAGCCGCGCGATGATCAGGAAGACCACCACGGCGCAGCCGAAGCCCCAGGCCAGGACGGGTTCGTTGCCCGGCGGCCCCCAGCGCTGCCGCCACGAGTTGAACTCCAGGCCGGCGGCGTAGAGCCGCGCCACGGCGTGGCAGCGCGCGCCGCTGTCGCGCGGGTT
This sequence comes from Actinosynnema sp. NPDC050436, assembly GCF_040655415.1. NCBI lineage: Bacteria > Bacillati > Actinomycetota > Actinomycetes > Pseudonocardiales > Pseudonocardiaceae > Actinosynnema > Actinosynnema sp. NPDC050436. The sequence goes on from NZ_JBFAJV010000015.1 coordinate 28,041, forward strand.
CAGGTCGCACTGGGCGTGCATGTCGGCGGTCAGCCGGGCGTCGAGCGCCTTGCGCGCCCCCGCCGGCAGCGGCCGGTCCTTGCGCTCCGCGTAGCGCAGGAGGTCGTAGCCGAGGTCGTGCGCCCGGCAGGCGGTGCCGAAGTCCCACTCGGTGTCGCCGGCGGGCCCGGAGCACCCACCGGTCGGGTCGACCGCGCGGGTCGTGCCGTCCGGCGCGACGACGACGGCCGGCACCCGGCCGGTGACCTCGCGGAAGTCGGTGGGGAAGGCGGTCAACGGCGAGGAGCCCGCCCTCGGCGCCGCCATCGCCTCGACCGCGCGGGCGGCGACGGCCACGTCCCCGGTGAGCGGTGCGTCGTCGTCGGCCCCGGCGGGGCGCGACGCGACCACCCCGCAGACGAACACCGCCAACACCACCAGCAGGACCCGGAACCAGGCGGGAAGCCGGGTCACCAGCCGGAAGCCGGGCCACCCGTTCCTGCTGCTGTCCACTGTGGCGTCGCTCATCGGCGGTTGAGGTTACGGATCGGCTACACAGCGCGCCAACCGATCAGCCCCACCCCCCGCACGGGGGTCCACCCCCGGGGCGAAAGGGGGTTTGGAACGCGTTCCCCCTGGTCGTGGACGGGGATTCGGCGCACCGGCTGTCCCCCGGCCGGTGATCGCCGATCCGCCCGGACCACGCCCCGCCGGAGCGCCAGGCGTGCCGCCGCCGATCCGCCGCGGTCGTCCATACCGCCCGATCGGGTGGTTGTGCCGGGGCCAGTCCCCGCGCGGCGGGCGGCGGTCAGGCGGTGGCGAGGACGCCGGCGGTGGTGAGCGAGGCCAGGGCCATCCGGGTCAGCAGGGCCGCCATCTGGTCGCGGTCGAGGTGGGAGCTGTGCGGGGTGGAGTTGATCAGGCCGAACACGGCGTGCGCTGCGGCCCGCGCGGTCGGCTCGTCCACCGGCACGGTCTCCCGCAGGGTCGTCACCCACACCTCGACGTACCGGCGTTGCAGCGCCCGCACGCGGCGGCGGTCCGGGTCGGTCAGGTTGGCCAGGTTGCGCATCTGCACGGTGATCAGCGCGGGGTCGTCCAGCGCGAAGTCGACGTGCCAGCGGACCAGCGCGTGCAGCGCCGCGACCGGGTCCGGCGAGGCGGACACGCGGGTCTGGCCGCCCTCCAGCAGGCGTTCGGAGATCGACGTCAGCATCTCCCCGAGCATGGCGTCCTTGCTGCGGAAGTGCCGGTAGAGCGCGGGGCCGGAGATGCCCACGGCCGCGCCGATGTCGTCGATGCCCACGCCGTGGAAGCCGTGTCGGGCGAACAGCTCGGCGGCTGCGCCCAGGATCTGGTCCCGGCGCGATTGCTTCACTCCATCGACTGACACCGACTCATCCTAAACGGGCCGACCTCCGCGCGTAAACGAGCGTTAACCGATCGGTTGGCGGACGATCACCGCCTGGCCCTCGACGTCGGAGTTAACTGTTGACGCAGTCTTCTTATATAGCCCTACCTGCTGGTAACACTTGTTGTGCTCCACATCACAACCCTGCGTGCTCTCCCACCGTGCGTGTTTCCACCCGGAGGCTCTCGATGCGCCCCATCCGAACCCTGCTCAGCGCGGCGATCGCCGTCGCCTCGGCGCTGCTGGTCGTCGCGGTGCCCGCCCAAGCCCAAGCGGGGGCGAATTACGTCGCCCTCGGCGATTCCTACTCGTCCGGCACGGGCACCGGCACCTATTACGGCGACAGCGGCTCGTGCAAGCGCAGCCAGTACGCCTACCCGGCGCTGTGGGCCGCCTCGCACGCCCCGGCGAGCTTCAAGTTCGTCGCCTGCTCCGGGGCCAAGACCGGCGACGTGCTCGCCAACCAGGTGAGCGCCCTGAGCGCGAGCACCACCCTGGCCACCATCTCGATCGGCGGCAACGACGCCGGCTTCACCGACGTCATCACCACCTGCACGTTCGGCTCCGACCAGTCCTGCACCAGCCGCGTCGACCAGGCCAAGGCGTACGCCACCGGCACGCTGCCCGGCCTGCTGGACAACGTCTACGCGCAGATCCGCAACCGGGCGCCGTCGGCCAAGGTCGTCGTGCTCGGCTACCCGAGGCTCTACAAGGTGCCCGGGTCGTGCTCGGTGGGCCTGAGCGACACCAAGCGCGCGGCGATCAACTCGGCCGCCGACACGCTGGCCTCGGTCATCTCCGGCCGGGCCGCCGCGAAGTCGTTCACGTTCCGCGACCTGCGCGGCGCGTTCGCCGGCCACGAGATCTGCTCCTCGGACTGGTGGCTCAACAGCCTGTCCTGGCCGACCGTCGAGTCCTACCACCCGAACCGCAACGGCCAGCGCCTCGGCTACCTGCCGCAGCTCACCGCCGTGACCGGCTGACGTCCGCCTCCGCACCGAAGGGGGTCGCCCCGGCGGCCCCCTTCGCCGTGCCCGGGGTCGGTGGACGCCGGGGTTAACAGGCGCTAACATCTCCTCAGGTTAACGACTGCTAACCGCGAGGAGCCCATGGACGCGCCCGTGCTGCGCAGCGCCGCCGACAAGACCGGCGAGGACTTCCGGCGCTACACCGACGAGCACACCGCCCTCGTCCACGACCTGCGCGCGAAGCTCGCCGAAGCCGCCAGGGGCGGTCCGGAGAAGTCCCGCGCCCGGCACGTCGAGCGCGGCAAGCTGCTGCCCCGCGACCGGGTGGACGCCCTGCTCGACCCCGGCTCGCCGTTCCTGGAGCTCTCGCCGCTGGCCGCCGACGGCATGTACGGCGGCGACGCCCCGGCCGCCGGGATGATCACCGGCGTCGGCCGGGTGTCGGGCCGCGAGTGCGTGGTGGTGGCCAACGACGCCACCGTCAAGGGCGGCACGTACTACCCGATGACGGTCAAGAAGCACCTGCGCGCGCAGGAGGTCGCCCTCCAGAACCACCTGCCGTGCGTCTACCTGGTGGACTCCGGCGGCGCGTTCCTGCCCCGCCAGGACGAGGTGTTCCCCGACCGCGAGCACTTCGGCCGGATCTTCTACAACCAGGCCACCCTGTCCGGCCGGGGCATCCCGCAGGTCGCCGCCGTGCTCGGCTCGTGCACGGCGGGCGGCGCGTACGTCCCGGCGATGAGCGACGAGGCGGTGATCGTGCGCGGCCAGGGCACGATCTTCCTCGGCGGCCCGCCGCTGGTGAAGGCCGCGACCGGCGAGGTCGTCACGGCCGAGGAGCTGGGCGGCGGCGAGCTGCACTCGCGCACGTCCGGCGTGACCGACCACCTCGCCGACGACGACGCGCACGCGCTGGCGATCGTCCGTTCCATCGTCAGCACCCTGGGCCCCCGCGCGGACCGGCCGTGGCGGGTGGAGCCCGGCGTCGAGCCGGCGGTGGACCCGGAGGAGCTGTACGGCGTCGTGCCCACCGACAGCCGCACGCCCTACGACGTGCGCGAGGTGATCGCGCGGGTGGTGGACGGCAGCCGGTTCCACGAGTTCAAGAAGGAGTACGGCAGCACGCTGGTCACCGGGTTCGCCCGCATCCACGGCCACCCGGTCGGGATCGTCGCCAACAACGGCATCCTGTTCGGGGAGTCGGCCCAGAAGGGCGCGCACTTCGTCCAGCTCTGCGACCAGCGCTCGGTGCCCCTGGTGTTCCTCCAGAACATCAGCGGGTTCATGGTCGGCCGCGAGTACGAGGCGGGCGGCATCGCCAAGCACGGCGCCAAGATGGTGACCGCCGTGGCCTGCGCCCGGGTGCCGAAGTTCACCGTGGTGATCGGCGGCTCGTTCGGCGCGGGCAACTACTCGATGTGCGGCCGGGCGTACTCGCCCCGGTTCCTGTGGATGTGGCCCAACGCCCGCATCTCGGTGATGGGCGGCGAGCAGGCCGCGTCCGTGCTGGCGACCGTGCGGCGCGACCAGCTCGGCGACGCGTGGTCGGCCGAGGACGAAGAGGCGTTCAAGGCCCCGATCCGGCAGCAGTACGAGGACCAGGGCAACCCCTACTACTCCACGGCACGGCTGTGGGACGACGGCGTGATCGACCCGAAGGACACCCGCACGGTGCTCGGGCTCGCGCTGTCCGCGGCGGCCAACGCGCCGCTGGATCCTGTCGGCTACGGCGTTTTCCGGATGTGATGGGCATGTTCGACAGCGTCCTGGTGGCCAACCGAGGCGAGATCGCGGTCCGCGTGATCCGCGCCCTGCGGCGCTTCGGGATCAGGTCCGTCGCCGTCTACAGCGACGCCGACGCCGACGCGCTGCACGTGCGGCTGGCCGACGTCGCGGTGCGCATCGGCCCGGCGGCGGCGCGCGAGAGCTACCTGTGCGCGGAGCGGATCGTCGACGCGGCGCGGGAGACCGGCGCGCAGGCGGTCCACCCCGGCTACGGGTTCCTGGCCGAGAACACCGACTTCGCCCGCGCCTGCGAGAAGGCCGGGCTGGTGTTCATCGGCCCGCCCGCCGAGGCGATCGACGCGATGGGCGACAAGATCCGCGCCAAGCTCACCGTCCGCGCGGCCGGCGTGCCGGTCGTGCCGGGCCGCACCGAGGCCGGCATGAGCGACGACGACCTGGTCGACGCGGCCGGCGAGATCGGGTTCCCGGTGCTGCTCAAGCCGTCCGCCGGCGGCGGCGGCAAGGGGATGCGCCTGGTGCGCGAGCAGTCCGCGCTGCGCGACGCGATCGAGTCGGCCCGGCGCGAGGCGCGCGGCTCGTTCGGCGACGACACGTTGCTCATCGAGCGGTTCGTCACCAACCCCCGGCACATCGAGATCCAGGTGCTGGCCGACGCGCACGGCGGCGTCGTGCACCTCGGCGAGCGGGAGTGCAGCCTCCAGCGGCGGCACCAGAAGATCATCGAGGAGGCCCCGTCGCCGCTGCTCACCCCCGAGGTCCGCGAGGCCATGGGCCGGGCGGCGGTGGACGCGGCGAAGTCGGTCGGCTACGTCGGCGCGGGCACCGTCGAGTTCATCGTCGACGGCACGACCGGCGACTACTTCTTCATGGAGATGAACACCCGGCTCCAGGTCGAGCACCCGGTGACCGAGCTGGCCACGGGCGTCGACCTGGTCGAGTGGCAGCTCCGGGTCGCGGCCGGCGAGCCGCTGGGCATCGGGGACGTCCCGCCGACCCGGTTCGCCGTCGAGGCCAGGGTCTACGCGGAGGACCCGGCGCGCGGGTTCCTGCCGACCGGTGGCACGGTCCTCGCGCTGCACGAGCCGGCCGACGTCCGGGTCGACTCGGCGCTGCGGGTCGGCCTGGTCGTGGGCAGCGACTACGACCCGATGCTGGCCAAGGTCATCGCGCACGGCGACACCCGGGCGGAGGCGCTGCGGCGCCTGGACTCCGCGCTGGGGCGGACGGTGGTCCTCGGCGTCACCACGAACATCCCGTTCCTGCGGGCGCTGCTCCAGGACGAGGACGTCCGGGCCGGCCGGCTCGACACCGGCCTGGTCGAGCGCAAGCTCGACGCCCTGACCCGCGACGAGGTCCCGGCCGAGGTGTACGCCGCCGCCGCGCTGGAGCGGGAGCTCGCGCCGCGCGGCGACGACCCGTGGGACCGGCGGGGCGGCTGGCGGGTCGGCGAGCACGCCTGGACCACCCGCCGGTTCGGCGACGTGGACGTGCGCGTGCGCGGCGACGAGGTCGTCGTGGGCGACGGGGAACCCGTGCGGCTCAAGGCTTCCGTCGAGGACGGGCAGCTCGTCGTCGGCACCCGCCGGTACGCGGTGGCCCGGTCCGGCGACGTGCTGTGGCTGGGGGCGGACGGCCGGAGCTGGGCGCTGACCGAGACCGGGCGGTCCCGGCTGTCCGCCCAGGAGGCGGCCGGCAGCGCCGGGCCGGTCACCAGCCCCATGCCCGGCACCGTCCTCGTCGTGCGCGCCGCGCCCGGCGACCACGTCACCGCCGGCCAGGCGCTGTTCGTGGTCGAGGCGATGAAGATGGAGCACACCGTCACCGCCCCGGCGGACGGCGTGCTCGCCGAAGTGACCGTCCGGCCCGGCCACCAGGTCGCGCTGGGCCAGCCCCTAGCCGTCGTCGTGCCGCACCAGGAGTGAGCGATGTTGGACTTCCGCCTTGACGAGGAGTACGAGGCACTGCGCAAGACCGTCGAGGAGTTCGCGCGCGACGAGGTGGCCCCGGTGATCGGCGGGTTCTACGAGCGCGAGGAGTTCCCGTACGAGATCGTCGCCAAGATGGGGCGGATGGGCCTGTTCGGCCTGCCGTTCCCGGAGGAGCACGGCGGCATGGGCGGCGACTACTTCGCGCTGTGCCTGGCGCTGGAGGAGCTGGCCCGGGTCGACTCCTCGGTCGCCATCACGCTGGAGGCGGGCGTGTCGCTGGGCGCGATGCCGCTGTACCGCTTCGGCGACGCCGAGCAGAAGGCCCGCTGGCTGCCCGCCCTGTGCGCGGGCGAGCAGCTCGGCGCGTTCGGCCTCACCGAGCCGGGCGGCGGCTCGGACGCGGGCGCGCTGCGCACCACCGCCAAGCTCGACGGCGACGAGTGGGTGCTCAACGGCACCAAGGCGTTCATCACCAACTCGGGCACCGACATCACCGGCCTGGTGACGGTCGCCGCCGTGACCGGCCGCCGGGAGAACGGCCGGCCGGAGATCTCGGCGATCCTGGTGCCCTCCGGCACGCCCGGGTTCACCGTGTCGCGCAAGTACTCGAAGGTCGGCTGGAACGCCTCCGACACCCGCGAGCTGTCCTTCCAGGACTGCCGCGTGCCGGCCGCCAACCTGGTCGGCGAGCGGGGCCGGGGCTACGCCCAGTTCCTCCAGACGCTGGACGAGGGCCGGGTCGCCATCGCGGCGCTCAGCGTCGGCCTGGCGCAGGGCTGCGTGGACGAGAGCCTGCGCTACGTCCACGAGCGCGAGGCGTTCGGCCGCAAGATCGGCCAGTACCAGGCGATCCAGTTCAAGATCGCCGAGATGGAGGCCCGCACGCACACCGCCCGCCTGGCGTACTACCAGGCGGCGGCGAAGATGCTGCGCGGCGAGCCGTTCAAGCGGGAGGCGGCCATCGCCAAGCTGGTGTCGTCCGAAGCGGCGATGGACAACGCCCGCGAGGCCACCCAGATCTTCGGCGGCTACGGCTTCATGAACGAGTACCCGGTCGGCCGGTTCTACCGCGACGCGAAGATCCTGGAGATCGGCGAGGGGACCAGCGAGGTGCAGAAGATGCTGATCGCCCGCGAACTGGGCCTGCACTAGCCGGCCCGCACTGGCTCGACGGCCCGGGACGGCGCGAGACCGCCACCCCGGGCCGCCGGCAGCCCGACCGACGCGCGAAGGCGTCCACCCGCCCCGCGGCCACACCCCTGCGCCTCGCCCACGCCGGCCCGTCCCTCCTCGCGCTGCGCCGGCCCGCCCCGCCACACGGCCCCGCCCGGTGCCGATTCCGCCTGCCTCGTCCTGCCGTGCTGCCGGCCCGTGGCCGCAGATCGCGGGAGCGGTCGGTGCGGCTTAGGGCAATCGCGTGAATAAACTGTGGAAAGCTGCGACCGATTGCATTCGTGTGTGAAAAGCGACGCACGCGGGACGCTGGGACACCCGGTGAAAGCCGGGGCCGTTCGATTCGGGGAGGATCGACGAATGTCCCGACCGTCCAGGACGAGGTTCCGCGTGCTCCCGGCGCTCGTCATCCCGGCACTGCTCGTCTCCGGTGCCGTGCCGATCGCGTCGGCGGGTCCCGGCGCACCGCAGGTCGTCCAGGCCCACGGCCGAAGCCGGCCGCCGCTGGGCGAGTGGGCGCGGGGCCAGGCCGCGTTGGCCGGCGGGCCGCGCGCGAGCGCCACCCCGCAGTTGGTCCAGGCCGTGGTGGACAACGGTTCGCTGACCGCACAGATCCTCAGCGCGAACCGGATCGGCCGGGTGACCACGACCAACGGGCTGTTCATCCACACCTACGACTGGGCGGGCGTGCTCGCCGACCGGGCGTTCCCCGTGCTCGTCGCGTTCTGATCCCCGCGCGGAACCGCACCCAGACCCATTCCGAGGTGGTCCTCGCGCGCATTGTGGCGCGCGAGGATCACCGTCCCGCGTGGAATTCCACCGCACCGGGTGCGCGAGATCGCCGTTGAGCGGTCCAGGGTCCGGAATGGCGGCCGACGCCTTTCGCCGAAAACCTCATCGGCGGAATCCGCCGTGCCTGCCCTCGCCCGCCAGGTAGCGGGCCAGGCCCGCTTCGACCTCGCGCAGCGAGACCAGCCCGTGCTCCCGCTCGACGGCCAGCGCCGCGTCCTCGTCCAGCCCGTCCTGCTCCAGCACCGACAGCCGGTCCTGCCGCAGGCACGTCTGCGGGAACGCGGCCAGCTCGCGCGCCAGCTCCTCGGCCGCCGCGCGGGACGTGCCGGTCGGCACCACCCGGTTCGCCAGGCCGATCGCCAGCGCCTCCGCCGCGTCCACCGGCCGGCCGGTCAGCACCAGGTCCATCGCCCGCGACTGCCCGATGAGGCGCGGCAGGCGGACCGTGCCGCCGTCGATGAGCGGCACGCCCCAGCGGCGGCAGAACACGCCGAACACCGCGTCCTCGTCCACCACGCGCAGGTCGCACCACAGCGCCAGCTCCAGCCCGCCCGCCACGGCGTGCCCGGAGACCGCCGCGATCACCGGCTTGGACAGGCGCAGCCTGGTCGGGCCCACCGGCCCGGCGGGCGACAGCGGGTCGTTGCCGCGCGGCGTGCCCACCGCCTTGAGGTCCGCGCCCGAGCAGAACGTGCCGCCCTCGCCGTGCAGCACGGCCACCGACAGCGACTCGTCCTCGTCGAACTCGCGGAACACCTCGGTCAACGTGTGCGCGGTCGGCCCGTCGACCGCGTTGCGCACCGCCGGCCGGTTCAGCAGCACCGTGCAGACCGGGCCGGACCGCTCCACCCGCACCGAGCTCACAGCTCGGGCAACCCCCGTCCGATGATCGCCCCGAAGTCCGCGCCGCGCGGCAGCGTGCCGAACGCCACGCCCCAGTCCCCGGCCAGCCGGGACGCGCAGAACGCGTCCGCCACCGCCGGGTGCCCGTACCGGACCAGCAGGCTGCCCTGCAACGCCAACGCCATCCGCTCCACCAGCCTGCGCGCCCGGGTCTCCAGGTCGTCGGTGTCCGCCACCTCAGCCTTCAGCGCCGCGACCGCCGCGTCCAGCCGCCGATCGGCACCACCTGCCGCGTCCAGCTCGGCGAAGAACCCGGCGACCGCCTCCGGTTCGCGGGCCAGCGCGCGCAGCGCGTCCAGCGCGGCCACGTTGCCCGAACCCTCCCAGACCGACATCAGCGGCGACTCGCGGAACAGCCGGGGCATCCCGGACTCCTCGACGTACCCGTTGCCGCCCAGGCACTCCAGCGCCTCGGCGGCGTGCGCCGGGCCGCGCTTGCACACCCAGTACTTGGTGACCGCCAGGCCGAGCCTGCTGCGCGTCCCGGCCAGCCACAGCGCGACCGTCGTCGCCGCCTCGGACTCCACGGCCAGGTCCGCCAGCACGTTGCGCATCGCCGGCTGGTCGACCAGCGCCCGCCCGAACGCCGACCGGTGCGCGGCGTGGTGGGTCGCCTGGGTCAGCCCGTGGCGCATCCCCGCCGCGCTGCCCAGCACGCAGTCCAGCCTGGTCGCGTTGACCATCTCGATGATCGTCCGCACGCCCCGGCCGGGCTCGCCGACCAGCCAACCGACCGCGCCGTCGTACTCCAGCTCGGCGGACGCGTTGGACCTGTTGCCCAGCTTGTCCTTGAGCCGCTGGAGGGAGATCGCGTTGCGCGTCCCGTCCGGCAGCACGCGGGGCAGCAGGAAGCAGGTCAGGCCCTGCGTGGTCTGCGCGAGGGTGAGGAACAGGTCGGACATGGGCGCGGAGGTGAACCACTTGTGCCCGGTCAGCACGTGGTGGTCGCCGGCCGCCGTCGCGGTCGTGGTGTTCGCGCGGACGTCCGAGCCGCCCTGCTTCTCGGTCATCGACATGCCGGCGATCAACCCCGACTTCTCCTCCGGCGGGCGCAGGCCGAAGTCGTAGGTGGTCGACGCGAGCAGCGGTTCGAACCGGTCGGCCAGCTCGGGCGTCGCGCGCAGGGCGGGCACGGCGGCGTAGGTCATCGAGATCGGGCAGCCGTGGCCGGCCTCGGCCTGGCTCCACACGTAGAACTTCGCCGCGCGGGCCACGTGCGCGCCCGGCCGGTCGTCCCGCCACGGCGCGGCGTGCAGGCCGTGCCCGACGGCGGTGGCCATCAGCTCGTGCCAGGCCGGGTGGAACTCCACCTCGTCGACCCGGTGGCCGTAGCGGTCGTGCGTGCGCAGGACCGGCGGGTGGTCGTTCGCCTGCCGTCCCAGCAGTTGGACGTGCGCGGACCCGGCCCGCTGCCCCAGCTCGCGCAGCCCGGCCTCGGCCCAGCCCGCCCCGCCCCGGTGCAGCCCGTCGAGCAGCGCGGGGTCCTCGGCCACGTCGTGGCCCTCCAGCGGCGGGACCTGGTTGACCACCCGGTGCGTGGCGCGCGTCATGCCGCCAGGGTACTACCGGGCGGTAACTTCGCCGCCGGCCGGATTTGGGGGTGCTGACACCGGTCCGTCGGCCTAACGTCGTCTCGTGAGCGATCACAGCCAGGCGGTGGCCGCGCTGCGCGGCCAGTACGCGGCGATCCCGGCGGGCAGGCCCGTCCGGCTCGCCAAGCCGACGTCGAACCTGTTCCGGTTCCGCGCCGACCAACCCGGCGGCCTCGACGTGGCCCGCTTCGACCGCGTGCTCTCGGTCGACGCGTCCGCGCGGACCGCCCAGGTGCAGGGCATGACCACCTACGAGAACCTGGTGGACGCCACCCTCCCGCACGGCTTGATGCCGCTGGTGGTGCCCCAGCTCAAGACGATCACGCTCGGCGGGGCGGTGGCCGGCCTGGGCATCGAGTCCAGCTCCTTCCGCAACGGGCTGCCGCACGAGTCGGTGCGCGAGCTGGAAGTGCTGACCGGCGACGGCGAGGTGGTCGTCGTCGGACCGTCCGACGACCTGTTCCGGGGCTTCCCCAACTCCTACGGCACGCTCGGCTACGCCCTGCGGCTGGAGATCGAGCTGGAGCCGGTCCAGCCGTTCGCGCGGCTGCGGCACGTGCCGTTCGGGTCGGCGCGGGAACTCGCCGAGGTCGTCGAAGCGGTCTGCGCGGAGCGCTCCTACCAGGACGAACCGGTCGACTTCATCGACGGCACGGTGTTCTCCGACCACGAGCAGTACCTGACGCTGGCGAACTGGGTGGACGAGGCCCCGCACCGGTCGGACTACACCGGGCGCCGCATCTACTACCGGTCGATCCAGGCGAAGCGGACGGACTACCTCACAGCGCGCGACTACCTGTGGCGCTGGGACACCGACTGGTTCTGGTGCTCGCGGGCGTTCGGCGTGCAGCACCCCCTCGTGCGCGGGCTGGTGCCCAAGCGGTACCTGCGCTCCGACGTCTACCGGCGGATCGTGGCGTGGGACCGCAAGCGCGGCTTCAGCGCCAAGCTGAGCAGGGCCGTGCAGGAACCGGTGATCCAGGACGTCGAGATCCCGGTGTCCCGGCTCGCCGAGTTCCTGGAGTTCTTCCACCGCGAGATCGGCATCGAGCCGGTCTGGCTGTGCCCGGTCCGGCTGCGCGACCGCGCGGGCTGGCCGCTGTACCCGATGGACCCGGACGTGCTCTACGTCAACGTCGGCTTCTGGTCCACAGTGGATTTGCGGCCCGACGAGCAGATGGGCAGCCGCAACCGGCTGATCGAGGAGAAGGTGACCGGGCTCGGCGGGCACAAGTCGCTGTACTCGGACTCCTACTACGGGGAAGAGGAGTTCTGGGCGAACTACAACGGCGAGACCTACCGCGGCCTGAAGAAGCGGTACGACGCCGACGCCCGGCTCCCCGACCTCTACGCCAAGTGTGTACTCCGCAGGTGAATGGAGGGTCCATGCGGTTGGCCGAGGTGTTCCAGCGGGCGGTCGGCGGCGACGCGTCCGTCGGGTTCAGCGCATACGACGGCAGCCGGGCGGGTTCGGCCGACGCGGACGTGCGCATCGAGGTGAGATCGCCGGAAGCGCTGTCCTACCTGGCGTCCGCACCCGGTGAGCTGGGTCTGGCGCGGGCGTACGTGACCGGGAACCTGGAGATCATCGGGGACGTGTACGGCGCGTTGGCGCACCTGTCCGAGCTGTCGCTGCGGGAAGTGCCGTGGTTGCAGCGGATCGAGCTGCTCGGGACGCTGGGCAGGCAGCGGCTCGGCGGGCGGGTCGAGATCCCGCCGCAGGAGCGCAGGCTGCACGGCCTGCGCCACTCCAAGGCCCGGGACCGGGAGGCCATCGCGCACCACTACGACGTGTCGAACGCGTTCTACGAGTGGGTGCTCGGGCCGTCCATGGCCTACACCTGCGCGGTGTACCCGACTGCGGGGTCCACCCTGGAGCAGGCGCAGTTCGCCAAGCACGACCTGGTGGCGCGCAAGCTCGGGCTGAAGCCCGGGATGCGGCTGCTCGACGTCGGGTGCGGGTGGGGCGGGATGGTGATGCACGCCGCGCGCGAGTACGGCGTGAAGGCGCTGGGCGTCACCCTGTCGCGCAACCAGGCGGAGTGGGCGCAGAAGGCCATCGTCGAGGCGGGGCTCGCGGAGCTGGCCGAGGTGCGCTACCTGGACTACCGCGACGTGCGGGAGGGCGGGTTCGACGCGATCAGCTCGATCGGCCTGACCGAGCACATCGGCAAGGCCAAGCTGCCCGCCTACTTCCGCACCCTGTACCGCAAGCTGCGCCCCGGCGGCCGGATGCTCAACCACTGCATCACCCGACCGGACAACCGCCAGCGCGCGCGGACGGGCGACTTCATCAACCGGTACGTGTTCCCGGACGGCGAACTGGTCGGACCGGGCCACCTCGTGTCGCTTATGCACGACACGGGCTTCGAGGTGCGGCACGAGGAGAACATCCGGGAGCACTACGCCCTGACGCTGGCCGCGTGGGGCCGCAACCTGGACGCGAACTGGGACGACGCGGTGGCCGAGGTCGGCGCGGGCCGCGCGCGGGTGTGGCGGCTGTACCTGGCGGCGTCGAGGCTGGGGTTCGAGCGCAACAACATCCAACTGCACCAGGTGCTGGGCGTGAAGCTGGACGGGACGTCGTCCGGGATGCCCCTGCGCCCGGACTGGTTCAGCTGAGCCGGTCGAGCAACCGGTCCCACGTGCCGAGGGGAACCCGCAGGGCGTCGCCGTGCGGGTTCTTCGAGTCCCGGACGCCGACGTGGTCGCGGGTCAACCGCACCTCGACGCAGTTGTCGTTGCCTGCGGTGCTGTAGCTGCTCTTGAACCAACCGGTGTCGGTCACATCGCCTCCAAGGCCGCCTCCAACCGCGAACGCGATTCTTCCTCAGAGTAGGCCAGCGCCGAAAGCCGCTGGAAGCACCGCGCGATCGCCTCGGTGTCGGCCGGCTCGTCCAAGTAGGTGGACGGCCCGTAGGCCACCGGGAGGAGACCGACGCGAGGGGTGCCGAGGTCGAACTCCAGCAGGACCAGCGCACCCTGCTGGCACGGGTTGCGCGGGTCGGTGGCATCGAGCAGGCGAAGCGAGACGTTCGGTCGGTCGCTCGCGGCCAGCAGGTGGTCGACCTGCCGCCGCATGACATCCCGACCGCCGACCGCGATGTTCAGCGCGTCTTCGGTGAAGTAGAAGTCGAACTCCTTCTCAGCCAACAGCTTCTGCCGTTCGAGGCGGAACGCGGTGCGGTTAGACCGCTCTCGGTAGGACGCCTCCCACCAAATGCCGTCACCGGAAACCATCTGGGCTTCGGTGTACTCGGGGAGTTGGAGCAGGCCCGGGATGACGGCGCGGTCGTAGTAGGCGATGCTGCTCGCCGCCGATTCGAGGTCGGCGATGCGGCTGAGAGCGCCGGGCAGTAGGTCGACGTAGGCCCGCTTCGACTGGCGCTGACGGGCTTCCACGCCCATGGCGAGAACCTTCTTGCGGTCCCGCTCGGCCACCTCGTAGAACGAGAGCAGTGACTCCAGGTCATCCGCCTTCAACGTGGACCGGCCGTCCTCGACTTTGATCAGGCGGCTGCGATCCTTGTCGATGACTCGTGCTGAGTCGTCAAGCGATTTGCCCGCAGCCCGGCGCAACCGCTTCAGTTCGCCGCCGAGAAGACGGCGCGGCATGGTCTGCACGGCCTGGCCCACTTCCGCTGCTCCTTCGGGGATCACTCATCCGTGTAGCTGCGCAAGCTACACGTGGTCCCATAGCCTGGCCGCACCTTGCTTGCTCCATCCAGCTTAGTGGAGGTTCTGTCGTGGGAGTCGAAACGCCCGCCGTCTCGGTGCTCGCCTCGGTCGTCATCGCCGAGGGCACCACCGTCCGCACCCGCACCGACCTGGACGACCGGGAGCTGTACGTCGTGTTCGACGGCGACCCGGGCACGTTCGACCTCACCATGACCCGGGACGTGGCCGCCGCTTGCGTGGCCCAGTTCACCGCCGCCCTCGCCGATCCGGGCTCCCGGTGACCACGTCGGAACGTCAGGTGAGCTGGTCGGCGATCTGCTTGGCCTGGTTGGACGGGATGGCGAAGCCGATGCCGACGCTGCCCGCCGCGCCGCTGTCCGACGCCGGGGAGTAGATGGCCGAGTTGATGCCGACCACCTCGCCGGCCGCGTTGATCAGCGGGCCGCCCGAGTTGCCCGGGTTGATCGACGCGTCGGTCTGGATCGCCTGGTAGCTCACCGACGCCGAGCGCCGCGTCTCGCCCGGCACCGTGACCTTCCGGTCGAGGGCGCTGACGATCCCGGACGTCACCGTGCCCTGGAGGCCCTCCGGCGAGCCGATCGCCACGACCTGGTCGCCGATCTTCACCTGGTCCGAGTCGGCGAACGACGCCGGCGCCAACCCGCTCACGCCCTGCGCCTGCACGACCGCCAGGTCGCTCGTCGGGTCGGTGCCGAGCACCTTCGCGTCCACGGTCCGACCGTCGTTCAACGTCACCGACACCTGCTGTGCCCCCGACACGACGTGGTTGTTGGTCAGGATGCGCCCGTCCGCCGACAGCACCACGCCGGAACCGATGCCCTGGCCCTGTGCCGTCGCCACGTTCACCTGGACCACGCTCGGCAGCACCTTCGCCGCCACTGCACTGACGTCCGAAGAGGACTTCTCCGACGTTTGCAGCGCCACGGACGAGCCGGAGGTGCCGGCCACCGCGCCGGGTGCGTTCATCGCGCCGACGACACCGCCGGTCACCCCGCCGAACAGGGCGGCGATCAGCGCCGCCGACGTCACCGCCGTGCCGGTCCGCCGCCAGAACGGCTTCGGGGGCTGCGGAGGGGCCGGCTGCGGCCCGACGCCGAAGCCCTGGGGACCGACACCCCGGGGGTCGACGCCGTTCCACGAGCCGAAGGCACCGGTCGGGCCCTGGACGCCGACCGGCGCGTAGGGGGCGCCGAAGCCGGGGTCGTGCGGGTTCTCGTTCAGCGATCCGCTCACGGCGGGGAAGTCCTGTGTCATGCACCCAGGAAAGCGCCGCGGGCTATGAGCAACCTGAGCGTCCGCCTAGGACTCGCCAAGAAGTGCGCGGACCTCGTCCGAGGTGAGGGGTGACGTGCCGAACAGCGGGCCCTGCGCCCCGGTCACGCCGAGCCTGGCCAGCCGACGCGCCTCGAACTCCGTGCCGACGCCCGCCGCGTACAGCGGGATGCCCAGACCCCGGGCCCAGCCCAGCGACGCCACGGCGGCGCTCTCGTCGATCCGGTCCGCGCCCTCGGCCAGCCCGTGCACGGCCGACCCCTGGAACTTCACGCCGTGCAGCGGGACCCGCCGCAGCTTGTCGACCGGGAGGTTGCCGCCGGTCTGGGCCAGCACGAACCGGACGCCGTGCTCGGCGAGGATGCCCAGCTCCTCGGCCTGGTCGTCGGTGATCAGCGCGGGCAGCCGCTCGTCCAGCTCGAACCGCAGCCCGGCGGCGGGGAGACCCCCGGCGCGCAGCACGCGGAGCACCTCGGCGACGAGTTCGGGCTCCTGGCACTGCCGCGCGGTCAGGTCCATGACCAGCACCGGGGTGGCGGGCCCGAACTCGGCGTACCACGCGCCGGCCTGCCCGCACGCGTGCTCCACCGCCCACCGGCTCAGCCGCACCGCCATCCCGGGCGCGCACGCGGCCAGCGACGCCAGCGCGGGCGGGTCGAGCAGGCCCTGCTCGGGGTGGTCCCAGCCGAGCCGGGCCTCGACGGCGATCAGCGACCGGTCCGCCAGCGCGTACACCGGCTCGTAGTCGACCCGGAAGTCGCCCTGCTCCAACCCTCCCGAGATGGACGCCGCCAGCACCAGCCGCGACCGGTTGCGGCGGTCGCGCTCCGGGTCGTAGAGCGCCCACTGGGCCGTGCCGTCGTCCTTGGCCCACCGCAGCGTCACGTCCGCGCAGCGCAGCAGCTCGGCGGCGTCCGCGCCGCGCGCGGGCTCGACCACCACGATGCCGACGCTGGCCGTCACGCCGATGCCGTGGTCGTCCACCCACAGCGGCTCGGCCAGCAGGTCGACGGCGTCCTCCGCGAGCGCGATGACCGCCGGCGTGTCCGCCGGGTTGCGGATCAGCACGCCGAACTCGTCCGGCCCGGTCCGGGCGAGCTGCCCGACGTCGGCGAACACCGCCCGCAGGTGCCCGGCGACCTGGTCGAGGACGCGGTTGCCGACCTCGTGCCCGAACGCGTCGTTGACCACCCGGAACCCGTCCACGTCGAACACCACGAGCGCCAGCGAGTCCGGGCCCTTGGCGCCGACCGCGCCCTCCAGCCAGCCGAGGAACTGCGCCCGGTTGGCCAACCCGGTCTGCACGTCGTTGAGGCTCTGCCGGACCAGCTGGGTCTGCAGCGCGCGCAGCTCGTCCAGGCTCTCGATCATGGTCACGTGGTAGGCGGGCACGCCGGCGTCGTCGCGCACCAGCGCGACCGCGATCAGCACCGGGATGGTCTCGCCGTCGCTGCGCACGAGCCGCAGCTCGGCCCGGACGTTCTCGCGCGCCCCGGACGCCAGCGCGCCGGTGATGCCGGTCACCGACGCCCGGTCCTCGGGGTGCACGAGGTCGCGCGCGCAGGTGCCGACCAGCTCCTCGGAGGTGTAGTCGAGCAGCGCCAGCAGGGCGTCGTTGAAGTCCAGGATCGCGCTGTCCATGCCGGTCAGCGCGATCGCCACGGCGGAGGTGCGGAACACGGCGTGGAACTTGGCCTCGCTGACCCGCAGCGCTGCCTCGGCCTCCCGCAGGGTGCGCAGCGCCGCCGTGCGGCCGGGGTCCTGCTGCTCCAGGGTGCGCTCGCGCAGCGCGTCGCTGTAGCCGGCGGCGACCCCGCCGATCACGGCCATCAGCCGGGTGGTGCGCTCGGCGGGCAGGCCGAAGTGGGTGATCAGGTGCTCGCCGAGGAACGCGAGTGAGCGCTCCAGCGCGGTGGCGGAGGTGAGGTCGTGCTCGACCAGGGCGCGGCCGACCTCGTGCGCGGTGGTCGCCGGGTACGGCTCGTGGAGCACGGCCGCGTGCAGCTGGCCGCTGTGCTCGGCGAGCCGCTCCACCAGGCCCGGCTGCCCGGGCGGGGCGGTGTCGCCGAGGGCGGACGCCCAGCGCCGGGCGAACTCCTCCCGGGCGTGCTGGAACGCCCCGGGTTCGCCGCCGGTCGCGGCACCTGCCTGTTCGGCCATCGTCATTCAGCTCTGCGGGGCCATTCCGACGTGCGCATGTGCCATCCGTTGTCACTCGAATGGATGCATTGACGGTGTGTAGGTCGCCATCGAGCTTACTGGTATTCCACCGGACCGGCGCAAGATGATCAGCCTACCGGCTGGTAACCGCACTGCCGGGTGGGCGGACCGGGACCGGCGAAGTGTCCCGGTTCGCCCGACGCGGGCACCCTACGCGTGTTCCGGCGGGCTGATCAGGGACTCCGGGATGGCCGAGTCCTTGGTGCCCCACTTCTCCAGGATCCGCAGGTAGGTGCCGTCTTGGACGAGCTTGTTCACCGCTGCCTGGAACGCCGGCGCGAGCGGTGAGCCCTTCTGGAACGCGAAGCCCACGTCCAGCCGCTTGAACTCGTTGAGGAACCGCAGGTTGGGCTGGTTCGCGGCGGCGTGCCGCAAACCGTTGATCGTGCTCATCACGACGTCGATGTGCCGTTGCTGGAGACCCAGGTAAACTGCCGCGTTCTCGGCGAAGCTGAGCACCTCGTAAGCGGGTTTCCCGGCGTCCGGGCAGATGTGCTTCTCCTTCTCCAGGGTCGCTTCGAACGTGGTGCCGGCACCGGTGCCGATCTTCAACCCGCACAATTGCGAAAGGTTTTCCACTTTTGTCAACCGGGTGTCGTCCGCGCGCACCGCGAAACCCTGGCCGTCGTTGATGTAGGTGACGAAGTCGATGGTCTTCTTGCGCGCCTCGGTGACGCCGAAGTTGCCCGTGCCGACCTGGTACTTGCCGCTGCCCAGCGCGGGCAGGATCACCTCGAACGCGGCCACCTCGCGGTCGATGCGCAGCCCGAGCACCTTGCCGACCGCCTCGGCCAGGTCGACGTCCTGGCCCAGCAGCGTCCGGTTGTCCTCGGCGTAGAACGACGACGGCGGCTGGCCGCCCACCGACGTCCCGAACTTGACCACGCCCGCCGCCCGCACGTCGGCCGGCAGCAGGGCGGCGATCGCGTCGTCCTCGACGACCCCGGACAGCACGTCGGCGTCGGGCTGCACGCCCCGGCCCGCCGGGTCCGCCGCGCCGGCGGACGAGCACCCCGTCACCACCAGGGCGAGCAGGCTCAACAGCGTCAGCAGGTGTCTCGTGCGCATTTAGTCGTCCCCAGGCAGGTGCTTCTCGAAGGGCAGGTGCCCCGTGGTGAGCGGGTCCGCCCCCACGTCGAACAGGGCCGTGTAACCGGTGGCCAGGTAGAGGCCGACGGCCTCCGGCTGGCGCGGGCCGGTGGTCAGGTAGACCCGGCGGTAGCCGGACCGCGCCGCCGCGCGCTCCAGCTCGGCGACCACCCGCCGGCCCAGGCCGCGCCGCCGGTGGTCGGAGTGCGTCCAGATCCGCTTGAACTCGGCGGTGCGCTCGTCGTGGCGCATGAACGCGCCGCCCGCGACGGCCGCGCCGCCCTCGAACAGCAGCAGGAGCACCCCGTCCGGCGGGGTGAACAGCGCCGGGTCGTACCGGGTCAGCTCCTCCCGCGCGCCCTCGCCGTACCGGGTCACGTACTCCCGGGCCAGCTCCTCGCGCAGCGGCGCGGTCTCCGGGTCCTCCCAGCGCACCCGGCGGGCCTCGACGGTGTCGACGGTCATCCGTCCACCGCGAGGGACTCCCGCCGGGGCTCCACGAGCCGGGCGGCGCGTTCCCGGTCGCGCTTGGCGACCTCCTCGCGGACGATCGGGATCACGTACCGGCCGAAGTCGATGGTGTCGTCCACCATGTCGTAGCCGCGTGCCGACAGGATGTCCACGCCGAGGTCGTAGTAGTCCAGCAGCGCGCGGGCGACCGTCTCCGGCGTGCCGACCAGGGCGTTGGAGTTGCCCGCGCCACCGGTCGCCGCCGCCGTGGGCGTCCACAGCGCCCGGTCGAACCGCTCGCCGCGCCTGGCGATCTCCAGCAGCCGCTGCGAGCCGGTGTTCTCCGGGCTGGTCAGGGAGTGCCTGCGGGTCAACGACTTCCCGCCCGCCGTGCGCCGCCCGATCGCCTCGACCGTGCGGTGCGCCTTCTCCCAGGCCAGTTCCTCGGTCGCGCCGAGGATCGGCCGGAACGCGACCTGGAAGCGCGGCACGTCGGTGCGCCCGGCGTCCTGCGCGGCCTGCTTCACGGCCTGGATCTGCGCGGCGGTGTCGGCCAGCGGCTCGCCCCACAGGCAGAAGATGTCCGCCTCCGCGCCGCCCGCCGCGTACGCCGCCGGCGAGGAACCGCCGAACGAGACGTCCGGGCGTGGCTGCTGCACCGGGAACACGTCGCTGACGAAGTCGGCGAACCGGTAGTGCTCGCCCTCGTGGTCGAACGGCTCGCGGGACGTCCACGCCTTCTTCACGATGCCGATGTACTCGCGGGTGCGGGAGTAGCGCTGGTCCTTGGTCAGGTAGTCGCCCTCGCGCTGCTGCTCGTGGTCGGTGCCGCCGGTGATGAAGTGCACCGTCAACCGGCCGTCGCTGATCTGGTCGAGCGTGGCGAACGTCTTCGCGGCGAACGTCGGGTAGGAGACGTTCGGCCGGTGCGCCAACAGGATCTGCACCTTGTCGAGCTTGGTCGCCACGTACGCGGCGACCTGCGCGGGTTCGGGCGAGCCGGAGCCGTAGGCGAACAGCACCCGGTCCCAGCCGTGTTCCTCGTGCGCGCGGGCCAGCCGCAGCGCGTACTCCTTGTCGAAGGAGGCACCGCTGCGCGGGTGCGTCTCCGACCCGTCGTTGGTGCCGCCTATCCCCAGAAACTCAACAGGCACGTCGAGTACCTTCCCCATGGTGGTTCTCGCCCGGACGTGCTCGCCCACCGAGGTTTTCCCGCCAGGACGGGAAAACGCGCCGGAGTGGGGGAGCCGAAGCCCGGGGAAGTCGTCGTACGGATCGGATTGCGCCGGAAGCGCCCGGACGCGGGCGGGAGAACGCCGACGCGCCAACGACGTTGAGGGAGACGCGCGGGGGTCGGCGGGCCGGTCAGCCCGAACAGGAGGACGACCACACCCGACCGAAGTCGATGTGGCCGCGGATGACCAGCGGCACGGAATGCACGACACCAGTCCAGCAGCGGCGGGCGCGGTCGTCAACGGCGGCACCGGTGCGGTCCAGATGACGGAATGCCTTGACTCGCCGCGCGGTCGCACGCCTACGATCGAACGGCGGCGTTGAGGGACGCGGCAGGCATTGTCGTATTCCCTCGTGCTCTGGAGACGTCGTGAGCGCTTCGACCGTCGTGTCGCCGACACAGGTCCGCGAAGCCGCCGAGATCGTGCCGTTGCGCCGCCCCTGGCGCTGGGCGTCGGCGGCGCTGGTCTCGTCCGCCCTGCTGGTGCTGCTCTGGTCGGTGGTGACCAACGAGCAGTTCCAGTGGGGCGTGGTGGTCGAGTACTTCACCACCGAGGCGGTGCTGCGCGGGCTGGGCCTGACGCTGTGGCTGACCGCGCTGACCGTCGTGCTGGGCTTCGCCCTCGGCGGCGTGCTGGCCGTGATGCGGTTGTCGGGCAACCCGGTGCTGGTGGGTGTGAGCTGGGGCTACGTCTGGCTGTTCCGGTCGGTGCCGCTGCTGGTGCAGTTGCTGTTCTGGTTCAACATCGGGGCGCTGTACCCGGCGCTGTCCGGCGCGACGCCGCTGATCGGGCCGGTCACCGCCGTGATCACCGGGCTGGTGCTGCACGAGGCCGCCTACGCCGCCGAGGTGGTGCGCGGCGGCATCCTGTCGGTGGACGCCGGTCAGGTCGAAGCGGCCCTGGCACTGGGGATGCGGCGCGGCCGGGTGCTGCGCCGGATCGTGCTGCCGCAGGCGATGCGGGCCATCATCCCGGCCGCCGGGAACATGCTCATCGGCACGCTGAAGGGGACGTCGATCGTCAGCGTCCTGGCCGTGCAGGACCTCCTCTACTCCGTCCAGCTCATCTACAACCGCAACTACCTGATCATCCCGCTGCTGCTGGTCGCCACGATCTGGTACGTCCTCGTCACCAGCCTGCTCGGCGTCGGCCAGCACTACGTCGAGCGGTACTACGCGCGGGGCGCGGGGAGGCTGTCGTGACCGCCGCCGTTCGAGTCACCGGGCTGCACAAGAGCTTCAACGGCACGCCCGTCCTGCGCGGCGTCGACCTGTCGGTCGCGCGCGGCTCGGTGACGTGCGTGATCGGGCCGTCCGGATCCGGCAAGAGCACGCTGCTGCGCTGCCTCAACCACCTGGAGAAGCCCGACCGGGGTGAGGTCGAGGTCGGCGGCGAACTCGTCGGGTACCGGCGGCACGGGGGGAAGCTGCACGAGCTGAAGGAGCGCGCCGTCGCCGCCCAGCGGGCGTCCATCGGCATGGTGTTCCAGGGCTTCCACCTGTTCGGCCACCTGACGGTCCTGCGCAACGTCGTGGAGGCACCGGTCGGCGTGCTGGGCGTGCCGCGCGCCGAAGCCGAGGAGCAGGCGCGTGCGCTCATCGCCCGCGTCGGGCTGGCCGGCCGAGAAGACGCCTACCCGCGCCGGCTCTCCGGCGGGCAGCAGCAGCGCGTGGCCATCGCCCGCGCGCTGGCGATGCGGCCCGAGGTGATGCTGTTCGACGAGCCCACCTCGGCGCTGGACCCCGAACTGGTCGGGGAGGTGCTGGAGGTCATGCGCGACCTCGCGGCCGACGGGATGACGATGGTCGTGGTCACCCACGAGATCGGGTTCGCCCGGTCCGTCGCGGACACCGTGGTGTTCCTGGACGAGGGCCTGGTGGTCGAGGCCGGGCCGCCCGACGTCGTGCTGGACCACCCCCGGCACGACCGCACCCGCGAGTTCCTGGCCCGGGTGCGATGAGCGTCGTGGTCGTGGTGGGCGCCGGGCCGAGGGCGTCCGGCCTGGTCGAGCGGATCGCCGCGAACGCGCCGGAACTGCTCGGCGGGCCGGTGGAGGTGCACCTGGTCGACCCGTTCGCGGCCGGTTCCGGGCGGGTGTGGCGGCACGAGCAGTCGCCGCTGCTGCGGATGAACTCGATGGCCGAGGACGTCACGGTGTTCACCGACTCGTCCGTGGTCTGCCAGGGCCCGGTGCGGCCGGGGCCGTCGCTCGCCGAGTGGGCGACCGAGGTGTCCGCTGTGGACCTCGACCCGGAGGTGCGGGCCGAGCTGGCGGTGATGGAACCCACCTCGTTCCCGAGCAGACGGGTCCAGAGCGCGTACCTGAAGTGGTTCCACCGCGAGGCGGTCGCCGCGCTGCCGCCCGGCAGCTCGGTGCACGTCCACCCGACGAAGGCGGTCCGGCTCACCGGGTCGCCGCAGGTGCGGCAGCGGGTGTGGCTGGCCGACCGCCCGGAGCCGCTGGTGGCCGACGTCGTGGTGCTCGCGCTGGGCCACCTGGACGCCGAGCCGTCACCCGAGCACCTGAAGGCGGCGGACTACGCGGCCGAGCACGGCCTGGTCCACCTGCCGCCGGACTACACCGCCGACGCGGACCTGTCGGCGGTGCCCGCCGGCGCGGACGTCGTCGTGCGCGGCCTGGGGCTGGCCTTCGTGGACCTGGCCGTGCTGCTGGCCGAGGGGCGCGGCGGCCGGTTCGTCCGGGTGGGTGACCGGCTGGACTACCTGCCGTCCGGGCGGGAACCCCGGCTGCACGTCGGCTCGCGGCGCGGCGTGCCCTACCACTCCAAGACCGGGTACCGGCTGGTGGGCGAGCCGCCCGGCCCGCCGCAGTTCTTCGTCGCGGCCGAGCTGCTCGCCGCCGGCGGCGAGGTCGACTTCCGGCGCGACGCCTGGCCGCTGATGGCCAAGGAGGTCGCCCACGGCCACTACCGCGAGCTGTTCACCGGGCACCCCTCGCGGGTCGCGCTGCCGTGGCACGAGTTCCGCGCGCGGTTCGCCGAGTTGGACTGGTACAGCGCGGACATGCGGGAGCTGGAGCGCGCCGCCGTGCCGCGCGAGTCCGACCGGGTGGACTTCGAACGGCTGGACCGGCCCCTGGCCGGCCTGACCTTCGCCACCTCGGAGGAGTTCCAGGAGCACGTGCGGTCGTACGTGGCGGCGGACGTGGCGCGGCGCTCGTCGAGCGAGCACAGCGCCGACCTGGGCGCGTTCCTGGCCCTGCTGGGCGTCTACGGGCAGGTGGCGGTGCTCGCCGCGTCCGGTCGGCTGGTCGGCGAGGACGGCTGGTGGCACGGCTTCTTCAGCTACCTGGCCAGCGGTCCGCCGCCGGACCGGCTGGAGGAGCTGCTCGCGCTGTCCCGGGCGGGCGTGGTGTCGTTCCTGGGCCCCGACGTGTGGGTCGAGGCGGTGGACGGGGTGTTCCTGGCCGGCAGCGCCGCCATCCCCGGTCACGTCGTGCGCGGGCGCGGGTTGATCGAGGCCCGCCTGCCCGTGCACGTGCTGGAGCGCACCGCCGACCCGCTGCTGCGCTCGCTGGTGGCGGCGGGGGACGTGCGCGACGCCCGGGGGCTGGTGGAGGTCGACGCGGCCGACAGCCGGGTGCTGGACGCCTCGGGCGTGCCGCACGCGCGGCGCTTCGCCGTCGGGCCGTACACGACCAACAAGGCTTACGCCGCCTTCTCCCGGCCGCAGACCAACGCACCCGCGTTCCGGCAGAACGACGAGGTCGCGCGCGCTCTGCTGCGCTTCCTGGCGGCGGCGGAGGTGGACGAGGCCACCGCCTACGGGCGCTGCGGCTGACCGGGCGGTCCTGTTCGGACCGCCGGTCGCGCCACCCGGCACCGCGCGCTCGGTATCCTCTGGCCGGTCGACCGGGGCGAGCCGGCGGACGGGCACGGGAGGCGGACGATGTCGGAACGGCGCGTGCACGGGTTCACCTGCTCCCCGGACCGCCTGTGGGGGCTGGTCGGCTCCGGGCAGGACCCGGCCGAGGTGCTCGGGGACGCCGCCCGCGACGCCGTCGCCGACCTCGACCACCACCTCCGCCGCAGCGGATCGGGCCTGACCACCGCCGGGCTCGCCCGGGACGTGCTCGCCGGCCGACCGGCCGAGGAGCACGCCGACGACCTCGCCCGCCTGCTGGTCCCGGTGCTCGCGTCGGTCGGCGCACCCGCCGGCGACCCGGGCGTGATCTGGTTGCAGGACACGATGTTCCTGGACTGGGAGCCGGTCCTGGAGGAGCTGGGCCTGGGCGCGCTCGCCGCGTCGTGGGGCGTCGCCGACGTCGCCTGGCCGTGGCCGCGCGGCACCCGGCCCCGCGCGCACTGGCCCGTCGTGACGGAACTCGCGCCCGGTGCACCGGCCGCGGTCGCCGCCGAGTTCGGCCGGCAGACGGCCTCCGGCGAACCCCGGTGGTCGGAGATGCTGGCCGGGCTGGACGACGACGCGTTCGTCGACGACGACGGCGACCCGGTGGACGACCCCGAGGACGTCCGGGAGGAGCTGGCCGAGCACCTCGACCGGCTGGCCGGCTGGGTGGCGGGCACGCCCGAGGGCTGCTCCCTGTTCCTGGTGACCGACGGAGACCTGTAGCGCTACGGCCGGACCCGCCGGAGCTTCGCGCGGAGGTCTGCCGACCCGCCCAGGGCCGCCAGGTCGGTCCGCGCGATGGCGAAGTCGCCGTTGGGCAGCGGCTCGCCGACCCACGTGCCCACCACGGCGTCCGGCAGGAACGCGCGCAGCTTGTGCCGCATGTCCGGGTCGTAGGCGACGGGGTTGCCCCCGGTGGAGCCGAGCAGCACGCAGTGGTCGGTCCCCACCTCGGCGTCCCGGTCCGGCACGCCCCCGGTGTGGCAGTCCAGCGCCGGCAGCACGACCAGGTCCGGGTCGTTCGGGTGGTACCACAGCAGCAGCGGCCTGGCCCGCCGCGCCTCGGCGTTGTCGAAGCAGCACAGCGCGATGGTGTGCTGCGGGAAGTGCTCCGCGTAGAAGGCGAACAGCTCCGGGCGGAGCACCGGGCGCTTGTGCTCCGGCACCCGGTGCAGCGCCTCGGCGATCCGGGTCGGGTCGGACGCCGCCACCATCCGGGCCGGCACGTCCGTGCTGCGGCCCGCCGGGATGGAGTTCTCCTGCGTCATCCCGGTGGCCGGCGGGTGCAGCACCATCGAGTTCGGGCCGTCCGCCAGGTTCACGGCCGTGTTCTGGCAGCCCAGCACCTCCACGTGGCCGTGCACCGGGTGGTCGCACCGGCCGCCGGAGAGGGGCCGGACCCTACGCGACGGACGTGTACCGCCCCTGGAACCGGACCAGCGGCGGGTTCCCCGAGCTGTGCTGGATCTCCAGCGGCTCGCCGACCAGCGCCACGTGGTCGCCCACGGCGATCCGGCGGGCCGTCCGGCAGCGCAGCCGGACCGGTGCGTCCAGCAGGTGCGGCACACCGTCCACATCGGACCGCCACCGGGTGTCCGGGTGGCCCCAGCGGTCCGCGCCGGTCTTGGCGAACAGGTCGGACAGGCCCGTCTGGCCGGCGTGCAGCAGGTGCACGGCGAACAGCGGCGCGGTGCGCAGCACCGGCCACGCCGACGCGCCCTCGCCGATCCACACCACGACCAGCGGCGGGTGCAGGCTGGCCGAGGTGAACGAGCTGACCGTGACGCCCACCGGCCCGTCCGGGCCGCTCGCGGTGACGATGCCCACGCCCTGCGGGAAGTCGCGCAGCGCGGCGCGCAGGTCGGTGCCGACGTCGGTCATCGCCCCGCCCCCACCGGCGCGGCGAACCAGCCCGCGTCGCCGAGCTGCCCGCCCAGCGCGGTGATCAACTGCTCCTGGTCGGCCACGAGGTCCGCCTCGGCGACGAACAGACCGCGCCCCGGCACGGCCGCGCCGAGTTCCGCGAGCAGCGGCTTGAGGTGCAGTTCCACCGCCAGGGCGTGCTTGTCGGCCGCCGCGACCAGCAGCGGCACGGCGGTCCGGCCGCGCAGCCAGTCACCGGGCGCCTGGTCGAGCACCGCCTTGAGCAGGCCGGTGTAGGTGGCCTTGTAGGTCGGCGAGGCGACGACGAGGACGTCGGCGCCGGCGAGGCTCGCCAACGCCTCCCGCACGGCCGTGGCACCCGGCCGGAACACCTCGGGCGCGAGCTCGGCCGCGTCCACCAGCGGACCGCCGGGGGCGACCTCCCGGCCCTGCCCGGTGAGGGCCCGGACGACGGCCTCGCGCAGGGCCAGCGCCGCGTTCAACGTTCGGGAGGCCGGGCGCGGGTTGCCGACCAGCGCGCCGACGACGAGTGGCTGGGTCATGCACCCGAGCATTCCAACGTCGTCGGCGGCCCTCAAGGTCGTCCAACGGGCGGGACACCCCGCGCGGTGCGGTAAACCGCCCCGGGGAACGGGATTCCGGGGACCGCCGCCCGGCGCGACGACCACCGCACGGCCACCGGCCGCAACCGCACGCCCGGCACGACGACCGCCCCCGCCCGCCGGCACGCCTCCCCGGCCGCCGGCCGGTGTTTCGGCTGCCGTCGCCGGGCCACCCGGGTCGCTGCCGCTGCCGGGCTGCCGCTGCCGGCCGGTGCTGGGCTGCCGCTGCCGAGCCGCGGGGCCGCCGCTGCCGGCCGCCGTCGGGCTGCCGCTGCCGGGCTGCCGCTGCCGGGGCGGAGTGCTCCTCTGCTGCCTGCCGTCCGTCGTCGGTCGGCAGGCAGCCCGAGGAGTCGTCAGGCGACTGACGACAGGACCGAGGCGATCCGGGTGGCGATGCGGTCGTTGTCGGTCGGGGCGAGGCTGAGCCAGCCGTTCTCGCGGACCATCAGGTACCGGCCCTGCCTGGTGTCGAACCAGGTGATCAGCACGCCCGCGCGGGTGGCGCGGAAGCCGCCGCCGGTGGTGACGCCGAACTGGCCGCCGGCCACCCGGTTCGCGGCCAGTTCGCTGATCACCGAGGCGTCCTCGCGGGACAGGCCGGCCCGCTGGAGCGCGTCGCGCTCGTCCAGCCCGCCGCCGCCCCACGGGTCGTCGTCGTCCTCGTCGGCCTCCGACGCCCGTTGCAGCGCGATGGCCTCGTCCAGCGTCTCCAGCCGCACCGACAGCGCGCTGCCCGGCCCGGCCGACCCGTGCGGCAGCACCTCGACGATGGACCGCGCCAGTGCCGTGGGCCGGATCTCCAGCACGCCGATCTTGCCGCTGTCCACGACCGCCAGCACCGCGTGCCGGCCGGTCGACGCGGCGACCGCGCGCACCGGGCGATCGACGTGCGCCACCGCGTCCACCGCGACCTGGTGGTCGGCGAGCACGCGCAGCAGGTCCACCAGGCGCGGGTCGGGCTCGCCGTACTCGGCCAGCACCCGCGCCCGCAGCAGGGCGCGCTCCTCGCCGGTCGCCCCGACGCTGGGCACGTCCAGCGGGTACGGCAGCCGGCCCAGCCCCAGGTCGTGCCACAGCACGTCCAGTTCGCGCGGGGTGAGCAGGAACTGCGGTTCGATCACTGGTCGCCGCCCTTCTTCCTGGGCTTCGCGCCGCCGATCACCGACGGGGGCAGGTTCTCGCCGGGCACCTCGAAGATGTCCTCGCCCCGGATGTAGGCCGCCGACCGGTGCTCCTTGTCCTCGCCGCCCTGGCCGCCGGCACCGCCGCCGCCCATCGGGGCGCCCGCGCCGCCCATCGGCGAGCCGGCCGCACCGCCCGCGCCGGGCCCGAAGCCGCCGGGCACCGGGCCGCGCGGACCCGCCGCCGGGGTGCCCACGCCCGCCGCGCCGCCGGCCGCGAGCTGGCCCGCGCCACCGCCGCCGGCACCGGTCGGGCCGAAGCCGCCGAAACCGCCCGCGCCACCGCCGCCGAAGCGGGGTGCGCCGCCGCCGGCACCGCCACCGCCGCCCGCACCGCCACCGCCGCCGGGGACCGGACCGCTGCCGGGGACCGGCGGGGTGCCGGGCGTGCCGGCCGGGATGTAGGGCGGGAACTTGCTGCCGCCCGGCCCGAACCCGCTCTGCGGCTTGGGTACCACGGTGCCGGGGGGAGCGGGCCGGTACGGCGGGGGCTGCTGCTTGCCGGTGCCGCCGCCGGGCGGCTGGTAGCCCGGCGGGACGTACCCGCCACCGGGCGGTTGGTAGCCGCCACCGGGCGGCGGGGTGTGGGCGGGCGGGGTGTACTTGTTCGCCACCGGCACCTGCGCCGCCGCTGCGGCGGCCGTCGTGCCCTCCGGGCGGTAGGCGGCAGCGGGCACCTGGGGCACGGTGCCGCCACCACCACCGCCGTAGCCGCCGCTCCCGCCGCCGGGCGGGGTGTAGCCGGCCGGGACCGCCTGCGCGGGCGCGGTGGCGGCGGACGTCTGCGTCGTGCCGGCGGGCACGGCCGCGACCTGCGCGTCGCCGAGCGTCGGCGCACCCGCCGTGACGGCCTGCAGGAGCTGCGGGGGCTCCTCGACGCGACCGGTCACCGGGTTGAACGGCGCGGTGAACACCGGGGTGGTCCGGTCCACCGCGCGGGACTCGTCCTCCATCGTGGTCATCACGGCCACGGCCTGCTCGTGCGCGGCGCGGGCCTGGTCGTTGGCCGCCTGCACGTCGGTCGCCGAGCTGAGGAAGCCCTGGATGCCGCCGGCGGTGAACGCGCCGGTCGCCTGGTCCCAGCTGAACGCGATCGGCTCGGGCATGGAGGCCCGCGCGTTCTCCATGATGTGGCTCTGGTCCTCGACCCGCTTGCCCACCTCGACGGCGGTCGCGGCGGTCTGGGTCACCCAGTCGGCGAGCAGCTTCACGGCGGCGCGCGCGCCGTCGGCGGCCTCGCCCGTCCAGCCCGTCTCGGTGGCCGCCACGCGCTCGGTGATCACCCGCGCGGACTCGGTCAGCTCGGTGCCGAACTGGCCCCACTCCGCGCCGATCTCGCCGGTCTGGCCGGGGTCGTTGTTGGTGTGCACCGCCTCGTAGAGCTCCTGGTGCGACCGCGACGCCCAGTTCTGGGTGTCGGTCAGGACGAGGTCGATCCTCTGGTCAGCCATCGCTCGCCCTCTCAGTTGCCGCTCAGGCGGGTCAGTTCGGCGCGGTGCTCCTCGTCGACCGCCAGGAAGTTGCGGATCGCGCTGCGCACCGAGTCGTGCGTCTGCTGGAGGACCTCGCGGTAGGCGGTCATCACCGACAGGAAGGACAGCTCGTCGCCCTCGGCGCGGCCCTCGAACTTGGCGGCCATCCGGTCGCCGACCGGGTTCGCGCCCAGCGGCGCCGGGCGGGCGAGCCTGCCCGCGCGCTCCAGCCACGAGTCGACCTGGTCGATCTGCTCCAGGAGCATCTTGCGCATCTCCTCGCCGGTCGCGGGGTCGAGCAGCACCCGCCCGGAGTTCACGGACTCCCGCAGCGCGAGGACCTGACCGTCGAGCGTCGGGACCTGGCCCGCGACCTGGGGGACCCGACGCCCCTCGGCCTCTTCATTCCCTGGTTCGGCGATGTACATCGGAATCCCTCGCGGAGGCAGCCTGCTGGACCGGACCCAGGGTCACCCTCTCCTCCAACGCCCGCCCAACGCGCGGCCAACGCCGCCGCGTCGGCGGATTCGGCGAGGTCGGGCACTGTGCGAAACTCGGCGACCACAGGGCGACAACGCTGAAAGGTTTCAAGGATGCGGGTGAACCTGCTCGGCCCTGTTGAGCTCGTTTCCGCAGGTGGCAGTGCCGTGCGACTGGGCGCGGCGAAGCGCCGGGCGGTCCTGGCCGCACTGGCGCTGGAACTCAACCGGGTGGTGTCGGGCGACCGCCTGCTCTGGCTCGTGTGGGACGGCTCACCCCCGCCGCAGGCCAAAGCCGCCCTCCAGGGACACATCGCCCAGCTGCGCAAGGTGCTGGTCGGCGGCGTGGTGCTGATCACCCGCGCGCCCGGCTACGTGCTGACCGCCGAGCGGGACGCGGTCGACGTGTTCCGCTTCGAGGACCTGGTCGCCGCCGCGCGCGACGCACCCGACGAGCGCGCGGTGGGCCTGCTGACCGAGGCCCTGGCGCTGTGGCGCGGGCCGCTGCTGGCGGACGTGCCGGGCGCCGGGGTGCGCGAGGCGGTCACCGCGAAGCTGGACGAGCTGCGGCTGGTCGCCGTGCAGGAGCTGGCCACCCGGCTGTTCCGGCTCGACCGGGCCTCGGAGGCGGTGCCCGGCCTGCGCGACGCGGTGGCCGAGCACCCGCTGCGCGAACCGCTGGTGGCCCGGCTGGTGCTCGCGCTGCACCGGACCGGGCGGCAGGCCGAGGCGCTGGAGCTGTTCCACCGCGCGCGGGAGCGGCTGGCCGAGGAGCTGGGCGTCGACCCCGGCCCGGAGCTGCGGGACGCCTACCAGGCCGTGCTGGCCGGCGACACCGCGCCGACACCCGTCGAGCGCGGGCCCGTCCCCGCGCAGCTGCCCCGTGAGCACCGGGGTTTCGTGGGCCGCGAACCGGAGCTGTCGGACCTCGCGCTGAACCTGGCCGGCGACTCGGCGATCGGCCTCCTGGTGGGCCCGGCGGGCGTCGGCAAGACCGCGCTGGCGCTGCGCTGGGCGCACCGGGTGGCCGCGCAGTTCCCGGACGGCCAGCTCTTCGTCAACCTGCGGGGGTTCGACGAGACCGAGCCGCTGGACCCGCGCACCGCGCTGGTCGGCTTCCTGCGGTCGCTGGGCCTGGCCGACTCGCAGATCGCGGCCGACCTGGAGGCGCAGGCCGCCCAGTTCCGGTCGCTGCTGGCCGGGCGGCGGGTGCTGGTGTTCCTGGACAACGCCCGCTCGGCCGAGCAGGTCCGGCCGCTGCTGCCCGGCTCCGCCGGCTGCCAGGTGCTGGTGACCAGCCGGCACCGGCTGGACGACCTCGTGGTGACCGAGGGCGCGTCGGCGCTGCACGTCCAGACCCTGCCGGCCGAGGGCGCGGAGTGCCTGCTCGCCGCCGTGCTGGGCCGGCACCGGATCGAGCAGGAGCCCGACGCCGTGGCGGAGCTGGTCGAGCTGTGCGACCGGCTGCCGCTGGCGCTGCGGATCGCGGGCGCGCGACTGGCGTCCCGACCGCGCTGGACGGTCCAGTCGCTGGTCGACGAGCTGCGCGACGAGCAGCACCGGCTGTCCGCGCTGGAGCTGCCGGAGGCGGGGCGGGGCGTGCACGCGGCGCTCGCGGTGAGCTACCGGGAGCTGCCCGAGGGCGCGGCCCGGCTGCTGCGCAGGCTGGGGCTGCACCCGGGCACCGACCTGGACAGCTACACGGCCGCCGCGCTGCTGGACATCAACGCGGTCAGCGCGCGCACCCACCTGCGGACGCTCGCCTACGCGAACCTGCTGCACGAGTCCACCCCCGACCGGTACTCGCGGCACGACCTGGTGCGGCTGTTCACCCACCACCTGGCGGCCGGCGAGTCCGATGTGGACAAAGCCGTGTCGACCTCGCGCCTGCTGGACTACTACCTGCACGTCGCGGACGCCGCGCGGGCGCACCTGTCGGACCACGTCCGGCCGTTCCGCTCGCGCGAGCACCTGCCCGCGAGCTTCCCGGAGCTGCCCTCGCACGCCGCCGCGCTGGACTGGTTCACGCGGGAGGAGGCGAACCTGGGGCTGGCGCTGGACGTCGCGCTCAACAGCGGGCAGCGCGAGCGCACCTGGCAGCTCGCGCTGTGCCTGGACGCGTTCCACTTCCGGCGCGGCAACCGGCTGGACCGGCTGGCGCTGTGCCGGATCGGGGCGGTGGCGGCGCACGACCTCGGCGACGCGCACGCCGAGGCCACCTTCCTGCTGCGCCTGGGCTCCACGCTGGCCGAGCTGGGGCGGATCGAGGAGGCCGTCGAGACCTGCACCCGCGCGGCGGAGCTGGCGGGCGACGACCGGCACCTGGTCGTGGCGGCGCTGGCCAACCTCGGCTACTGCCTGATGGCGGACGACCGGCTGGACCGGGCGCAGGCGACCCTCCTGGAGGCGCTGGAGATCGCGCGCGAGGTGGGTGACGAGCGTTCCCAGGCCAGCGTGCGCAACAACCTGGCGAACGTGCTGCTGCGCAAGCACCAGCCCGAGGAGGCGTTGAAGCACGCGGCCGAGGCGCTGAGCCTGTTCACGTCGGTGGCGCCGTCCAAGGCGCACACGGCGACCCTGCACACGGTGGGGACGGCGTCGTTGCAGCTCGGTCGGCTGGACGAGGCGCTGGAGTCCTACCGGGCCGGGCTGGCGCTGGCCGAGCGGCTGGGCGACCGGTACCAGGAGGCGCTGTGCCACCGGGAGATCGGCGACGTGCTGGAGCAGTCGGAGGGCGTGGAGGCGGCCGTGCCGCACTGGCTCGCGGCCCTGAACCTGTACCGCGACCTGCGGCTGGCCGACGCCGACGACGTGGCCCGCAAGCTGGACCCCAACACCGCCGCCGGCTGAACCCGCCGCACCGGCCGCCGGGTCAGCGGACGGCGTCGGCGGCGGCGCGGCCGGCCACCCGGCCGGAGAACAGGCAGCCGCCGAGGAAGGTGCCTTCCAGGGCGCGGTAGCCGTGCACGCCGCCGCCGCCGAAGCCCGCCGCCTCGCCCGCCGCGTACACCCCGGGCAGCACGGTGCCGTCGTCCTTGAGCACCCGGCCGGACAGGTCGGTGTGCAGGCCGCCCAACGTCTTGCGGGTCAGCACCGACAGCCGGACCGCGATCAGCGGCCCCGCCCCCGGGTCCAGCAGCCGGTGCGGCGGGGCCACCCGGATGAGCTTGTCGGTGAGGAACCTGCGGGCCGAGCGGGCCGCGTTCACCTGCGAGTCCTTGCCCAGCCCCGAGACGACCTGCCGGTCGCGCTCCACGATCACCCGGTGCAGCGCGGTGGCGTCGATCAGGTCGTTGCCGGCCAGCCCGTTCATGCCCGCCGCCAGTTCCGCGACGCTGCGCGCCGAGATGAACTCGCTGGACCGCTTGGCGAACTCCTCGACGGGCGCGACCGCGCCGGGCAGCGCCCGCTTGAGCACCTGGAGGACGTCCTTGCCGGTCAGGTCCGGGTTCTGCTCGGAGCCGGACAGGGCGAACTCCTTGCCGATGATCCGCTGGTTGAGCACGAACCACGAGTACCCGTGGCCGCTCTTCACGACGTGCTCCAGCGAGCCCAGCGCGTCGAAGCCCGGGAACAGCGGGATCGGCAGCCGCACGCCGGTCGCGTCCAGCCACAGCGACGACGGGCCGGGCAGGATGCGGATGCCGTGCCTGCTCCAGATCGGCGCGTAGTTGGCGATGCCCTCGGGGTAGTGCCACATGCGGTCCTCGTTGACGATCCCGCCGCCGGCGCCCTGCACGACCTGGAGCATCCGACCGTCCACGTGGTCGGGCACGCCGGAGAGCAGGTGCTCGGGCGGCGTGCCGAGCCGGGCGGGCCAGTTGCGGCGCACCACCTCGTGGTTGCCGCCGATGCCGCCGGAGGTGACGACGACGGCCTGCGCGCGCAGCTCGAACCCGCCGGCCACGACCCGCGAGCTGGGCTCGCCGCGCCGGGCCGCGCTCGGCTCCAGCACCTCGCCGCGCACGCCGTCCACGACGCCGCCGGTGGTGGTCAGCTCCGTGACGCGGTGCCGGAACGCCAGTCGCACCAGCCCCCGGGCGACGGCGGCGCGCACGCGGCGCTCGAACGGTTCCACGAGGGCCGGGCCGGTGCCCCAGGTGACGTGGAAGCGGGGCACCGAGTTGCCGTGCCCGTCGGCGAGGTACCCGCCGCGTTCCGCCCACTGCACGAACGGGAACCAGCGCACGCCCATGCCGTGCAGCCACCGCCGCTTCTCGCCGGCGGCGAAGTGCACGTACGCCTCGGCCCACTTGCGCGGCCAGTGGTCGCTGTCGCGGTCGAACGCGGCGGAGCCCAGCCAGTCCTGCATCGCCAGGTCGGCGGAGTCCTTGACCAGCAGCCGCCGCTGCTCGGGCGTGCCGACCAGGAACAACCCGCCGAAGGACCAGAACGCCTGGCCGCCCAGGGACGCCTCCGGCTCCTGGTCGAGCAGGATGACCCGGCGGCCCGCGTCGGCGAGCTCGGCGGTTGCGACGAGCCCCGCGAGGCCGCCACCGACGACGATGACATCCGCGTCCTGTGCCATCGGGCGAGTCTAGATCCCGGTCGCCGGCCGGACGAGGCTCGCCCGCCCGTGTGCGCCCCCGGCGGCGCTCGTGCGGGCGGTGCCGGTGCTTCCGAGTTGTTCACGCGCCGCCGGTCCGGGTGGTGTGGAGTTCGAGGGGCGCTCGTTCCGGGAGGAAGAACACGCGGCGGCGTCACCGGTCCATTTGCCGACCCGATTGGCGGAGTGCGGCCGAATGCGCGGATCTCCTGCAAATTTGCAGGAGATCCGGAAAGGGCTGCCGCCCGGGAAATGTGCCGGACGCCCGTGCGGGCGCGGCGGTGTCCGCTGCGCGCGCACGGGCGATCCGGTCAGGGCCGCCGGCCGTTCGGTGAGGGGGTTCCGCCCGGCCGACGGCGGCCGGGTCGCGCGGGCGCTCCGGGATCGTCTCGGGGAGAGGACCCGCCGCGCCCGTGGGGGAGCGGACGGCGGTGGGTCCTGACGTCCGGGCGGCATCCGCGCGCCGACCTCCCGTACAACGGGCGATATAGCACACGTGTTCCCGGGGTGTCCAGCGTCACTACACAGAGTCGCCGCGAAGCTCGGTCATCCTCCGTTCGGCGGAGGCCAGCCGGTCACGTGCCGCAGTCGCCTTCCGCTTGGCCCGCTCGACCCGCGTGGCGGCCTCCTGCTCCGCCTGCTGCGCGCGGCGCAGCTCGGTCCGCAGGGCCGCCGCGTGGTCCTCCCGCTCGACCAGCGCCGCCTCGGCCTCGTCGACCGCCGCGTCCGCCGACCCGACCTCCGAGCGCGCGTGCTCGATGTCGTCGCGCGCCTCCGCCAGCTTCCGCTCCCGCCGCTGCTCACGGCGGGGTGCGAGGTCGTCCCGGACCGGCGTGCCCGCCTCGGCCAGGGGGCCGAAGCCGGACTGGTCGACGGGCTTGACCAGGCGCCCGGCCCGGATGCGCGCGGCCAGCACGGCGTCCGCCAGGGCGGCGGTCAGCGTGGACCGCACCTGCTGCACGGCGTCGGGCCCCAGCGGTGCCCCGGCGTCGCGCGCCAGCTCCTCGGTCCGCCGCACGAGGGCGGTGAGCACGACCTTGCGCCGGGCACCCAGCTCGCGCAGCGCGCCGCCCCGCAGCTCCTCCTGGGCGGCCCGGAGCTGATCACCCAGAGCGACCGCCTCGGCCAGCTCGGCGGCCCCGGACCGGGCCAGCCGGTTGAGCGCCCACGCCGAGGCGGTCGGCTTGCGCAGCGCCGCGACCTCCTTGGCCAACGCCTTGTCGCCGTGCTCCAGGGCGGCCCGCGCGTGGGCGTCCCGGGCCGCGACGAACCGCGCCGGCGAGAGCGCGTACAGCTCGTCGGCGATCCGGTCGATCGGTTCCGCGTCCACGGTGTGCCAGTGTGCTCGTCATCGTGTTGATGTGCGATTTGTTACCCCTTCAAGACCGCGTCCAGGGTTTCACCGTTGACAGTGTTTGACATTCCGGCCGGTCGGCTCTTGACTGGAGGGGTCGCCCCGGCCCGCAACCGGCGCGGCACTTCGCGCACGGTCGCGCAATACCCCGTTCAGTCCAATGTGGACATATCTATTGGGCTGTTCGTCCTATTGTCGCGGAAGACCTGGGGAGATGTGCTTGCGCCAATCTTTCCCCACGAAGGGTTTGCGCCGTGATCAACTCAGGAAGTCGGTGGAGACACCGCACCAGTGCGGCCCTGCTGGCCGCCGTACTGGGCACGACTGGGTTCGGCTTCGCCGCCGCTCCGGCCGTCGCGCAGGAAGCGCCGACCGCGCCCGCGTCCACCGACAAGGGCCTGGACAAGCAGGACCGCGAGCAGTTGGCCGAGGCCGAGAAGGCCGGCCAGGAGAACGTGACCCTGCTGGTCGCGGCCGAGCCGGGCAAGCTGGACTCCGCAGCGGACGACCTCAAGGCCCTCGGCGGCGTGGTCGAGTCCACCGAGCGGGACGTCGAGTACCTCAAGGTCTCCGTGCCGCGCGGCAACGCCGAGAAGGCCGCCAAGCTGGCCTCCGTCAACGCGATCGACGTCGACGGCCTGGTGGCGCTGGACGACCCGCGCCCGGACGGCGCCACGACGCCGCTGCCGCAGAACGCGCCGGGCGCGAAGACGCCCAAGAAGA
Source organism: Actinosynnema sp. NPDC050436 (assembly GCF_040655415.1). Classification (NCBI taxonomy): domain Bacteria; kingdom Bacillati; phylum Actinomycetota; class Actinomycetes; order Pseudonocardiales; family Pseudonocardiaceae; genus Actinosynnema; species Actinosynnema sp. NPDC050436. The sequence goes on from NZ_JBFAJV010000015.1 coordinate 64,609, forward strand.
ACCCGTACATGCCGATCCAGGACACCAAGGCGGCGCAGTTCACCGACGAGCACCGCACCTGGGACGGTCGCGGCACGACCATCGCCATCCTGGACAGCGGCATCGACCTGGACCACCCGGCGCTGGCCACCACGACCACCGGTGAGCGCAAGATCGTCGACTGGTACAACGCCAACGCCACGAACTCCGGCGACGGCACCTGGATCCAGGTCGCCGGCCGCTACACCGGCACGTTCACCAACGGCGGCGCCACCTACAAGGCCCCCGCGACCGGCGGCCCGTACAGCTTCGGCCTGTTCCGCGAGACGGCGGGCGACCTGGGCCTGGCGGCCAGCGAGACCGGCGGCGACATCAACCGCGACGGCGACCGCGTGGACGCGTTCGGCGTGCTCCAGGACATCACCACCAAGGAAGTCCGGGTGGACGTCGACGGTGACGGCGACTTCACCGACGAGCGCGCCATGATCGACTACAAGTACAAGAAGGACGTCGGCCACTTCGGCACCGACAACCCCGGCACCCCGGTGCTGGACACCGTCGCGTTCGTGGTGCAGACCGACCGCTCGATCTACGACAACGCCGGCCAGGCGTACGTCAACATCGGCATCTCGGCCGCCGCGCACGGCACGCACGTCGCGGGCATCACCGCCGCCAACAAGCTGTTCGGCGGCAAGGCCACCGGCGCGGCCCCCGGCGCGAAGCTGATGGCGGTCAAGGTCTGCCTGTCGACCCCGTCGTGCACCTCGTCCGGCCTGATCGACGGCGTGCTCTACGCGGCCCGCAACGGCGCCGACGTCGTCAACATCTCGATCGGCGGCCTGCCGGCGCTCAACGACGGCAACAACGCGCGCTCGGAGCTCTACAACCGCACCATCGCCGAGTACAACATGCAGATCTTCATCTCGGCGGGCAACAGCGGCGCGGGCGCGAACACCGTCGGCGACCCCTCGGTGACGACGGACGCGATCAGCGTCGGCTCGTACATCACCAGGGACACCTGGCTGTCGAACTACGGCTCGGTCACCGCGCAGAAGGAGAACCTGCACGGCTTCTCCTCGCGCGGCCCGCGCGAGGACGGCGGCTTCAAGCCCAACATCGTCGCGCCCGGCTCGGCGATCTCCACCGTGCCGCAGTGGCAGGTGCCCGGCCCGGTGGCCGGCACCTACGAGCTGCCGCCCGGCTACGCGATGTTCAACGGCACGTCGATGGCCTCGCCGCAGGCGACCGGTGCCGCCGCGCTGCTGGTCAGCGCGTTCAAGGCGGAGCACGCCGGCGAGCGGCCGACCGTGCTGGAGCTGCGCAACGCCATCCAGTCCGGCGCCAAGTGGGTCTCCTCGCTCAAGGCGTACGAGCAGGGTTCCGGCCTGTTCGACGTGCAGAAGTCGTGGCAGCAGCTCAACGCCCACCCGAACGTGCAGAACGTGACCACCTCGGTCACGGTCAACACGGCGCTGTCGGCGCTGCTGCAGACCCCGAACACGGGCGTGGGCATCCACGACCGCGAGGGCGTCACCATCGGCAAGGAGTACGTGCGCACGTACACCCTGACCCGCACCACGGGCCCGGACCGCAACCAGCAGTTCCTCGCCACCTGGCAGGGCAACGACGGCACGTTCTCGTCCAAGTCCCTGGTCAGCCTGCCGCTGAACAAGCCGGTCACGTTCGACGTCAAGGTCAAGCCGACCAAGGCGGGCGTGCACTCGGCCGTGCTCAAGCTGGACAACCCGGGCACCCGGGGCGTCGACGTGTTCACGCTGAACACGGTGTTCGCGGCGGACGAGTTCGTCGCCGCGAAGAAGTTCGCGGTGTCGAAGACGACCACCATCCCGCGCAACCAGTCGCAGAGCATCTTCGTGAAGGTGCCGGTCGGCACCAGCGCGCTGAAGGTCGACCTGGCCGGCGGCGGCGCCGAGGCCGGCAAGGGCCAGCTCCGCTTCCTGCGCTTCGACCCGTACGGCGTGCCGGCGGACACCACCACGTCGACCAACTGCTACAACCCCGACGCGGGCGGTGGCTGCGCCGGTGGCACGCCCACCAGCCGCACGGTCGCCAACCCGCTCCCGGGCGTGTGGGAGATCGTGGTCGAGTCGCGGCGGACCTCCGACGCGGACAACGCGCCGTACACCGTGACGGCGTCGGTGCTGGGCACCTCGGTCAGCCCCGACCCCGACACCATCGCCTCGGCGCAGACCGGCGTGGGCATCGACCGCAGCTACTCGGTCACGAACAGCCTGGCGGCGTTCAACGGCCGGCTCGTCGGCGGCGCGCTGTCCAGCGCGAAGATCGCCCGCCCGTCCATCGCGGAGGGCGTCTCGCAGACCTACGACGTGACCGTCCCGGCGGGTTCGTCGTCGCTGCGGGCGACCATCGGCAAGCCGAGCGACATCTCGGCCGACCTCGACCTGTTCGTCTACAACTGCACGACCGGCACGTGCGTGCTGTTCGGGCAGACGGCGGACGGTGACTCCGAGGAGTCGTTCACGGTCACGAACCCGGCTGCGGGCGCGTGGCGCATCCAGGTCGACGGGTACGCGGTGCCGTCGGGCACGACGGAGTACGACTACATCGACGTGTACGCGGTGGCCGGTCTCGGCACCGTGGCCGTGACGGACACCGACGCCGACCGCACGGCCGGCGCGACGTGGACCGTTCCCGGCGTCGTGACCGCCACCGGTCAGGCCGGCGCGGGCCGCGTGCTGCGCGGTGAGCTGACCGTGCAGACCAGCGAGGGCGCGGTCGTCGGCCGCAGCGCGGTGATCGTGCAGAACGTGGTCTGATCTTCCGGACCGAGTGCAGGGCCGTCCCCGGTTCGCCGGGGGCGGCCCTGCTCCTTTCGCCGGGCTGCCGGGCGGCTCAGGGCGTCGGGTCGGGTTGGCCGATCGGCTCGTCCACGTCCACCTGGCGCACGCCGTCCACGGCCGTCACCCGGTCCACGTCGGCGACCGGCACGGACGCCCGCAGGTAGCCGATCGACGCGTCGGTCGCCTCGACGGTCGCGCCCAGCTCGCGCAGCGCCGTCGCCGTCCGCTCGGTGGCCCCCGCCTCGGTGGAGATCACCAGCACCACGGACGCCACGCCGTTCTGGCGGGCCTTGGCCAGCACGTCCTTGCCGTGCGGGCTGAGCTTGGCGGGCACGGGCACCTCCGCGTGCGTCGTAGTCGTGGGAGCGGGTGTGGTGGCGGCGGTCGTGCCGCCGGTCGTCGGTGCCGACGCCCGACCGTGGTCGGCGGCCGGAGCCGCGCACCCCGTCACCACCAGGCACACCAGGCCCACTGCCAGTCGCTTCATCGCCCACCCCTCCCGAACCGTCCTGACCCGAGGACGGATCAACCCGGCCGGTTGGTTGCCTCCGGGCCGCTGAACGCCTGCACCCGCTCCTGGCCGTCCGCGCTCTCGCCGAACACCCGGTTGTCCGAACCGGACAGCGGGCTGTCGCGGGTGCTGCGGTGCGGCGGCAGGTCGCGGACCCGCACCTGCGGCAGCGCCTCCGGGTGGCAGGTCCGCAGCCACGCCACCAGGTGCTCCCGCACCAGGCAGCGCAGGTCCCACAGCCGGCCCGCGTCGACGGCGCTGACCAGCGCGCGCACCCGCACGAACGACCCCACCGCGCCGGTCACCTGCGCCACGCACACCCGGCCGTCCCACAGGTCGACGCCCTCCACGGCGTGCCGCAGCTCCTGCCGCAGGTCCTCCACCGGCACGGTCCAGTCCAGGTCCAGCTCCACCGTGCCGAGCAGCGCCGACTGCGTCCGCGTCCAGTTCTCGAAGGGCGTCTTGAGGAAGTACGCGGTGGGCAGGATCAGCCGCCGGTCGTCCCACAGGTGCACCACCACGTAGGTCAGGGTGATGTCCTCGACCCGTCCCCACTGCTCCTCGACCACCACCACGTCGTCCAGCCGCAGCGCGTCGGAGAAGGCGATCTGCACCCCGGCGAACACGTTGCCCAGCAACGACTGCGCGGCCAGCGCCGCGATGGCGCCGATCACGCCGGCCGACGCCAGCAGGCTCGTCCCGGCCGCCCGCGCGGCGGGGAAGGTCATCAGCACCCCGGCGGCGGCCAGCACCCCGACGACCACCACGGTGACCCGCCGCACCAGCGTGATCTGCGTGTGCACGCGCCGCGCGTGCCGGTTGTCGGACACGTCCACCCGGATGCGGGCCAGCGTGGCGTCCTCGACCACCACCAGCAGCGCGCCCAGCAGCCACGCCCCGGCGAGGATCAGCGCCACCCCGACGGCGTGCAGCGCCACCGGCCGCCACTCGCCCCGGGCCACCACCCCCAGCGCGAACTGCACCGCCACCAGCACCGCCACGACGAGGGCCGGCTTGTGCGCGCGCCGGGCCAGCCCGGCGAACAGGGCCGACCGCCGCCCGATCCGGCGCACCACCCGGTGCACGAGCGTCACGGCCACCAGGGCGACCAGGACGGGGCCGGCGAACGCGAGCACAGCGACGAGCACAGACTCCTCCTCCTCGTAGGCACGTCCTCCTGCCCTACCCAACGGGTGGATCACCCATTCGCCGCGAGGACATTCGTCACGTCGGCGCTCCGAACCCCCGCCGCCGGGCGTCCGAGCGCGCGAACCCGACGCGTTGTGCCCACCGGGCCGTGTTGCTACCGTCGCGCAACTTCTGAGAGCTACTTCCCAGTAGTCAACATTCGGCCAGTTCACAAGGGGTGACCGGCCGCTTCCGGCCCTGGTGGAGGAACCGTGTTCGTGGAGTCCGAAGGCGTGCGGCTGTCCGTGCACGAGCGGGGTGACCGGTCCGCGCCCACCGTGGTGCTGGTGCACGGCTACCCGGACACGCACCGCGTGTGGGACGGGGTCGTGGACGTCCTGGCCGAGGACTTCCACGTCGTCACCTACGACGTGCGCGGCGCCGGCGCGTCGGACAAGCCGCGCGGGCTCGCCGCGTACCGGCTGCCGGTGCTGGCCCGCGACCTGTCCGCAGTGGCCGGTGCGGTCAGCCCGGACGAGCCGGTGCACGTCGTCGCGCACGACTGGGGCTCGATCCAGGCGTGGGAGGCGGTGACCGCGCCGGGCGCGCGGATCGCCTCCTACACCTCGATCTCCGGCCCCTGCCTGGACCACGTCGGCCACTGGCTGCGGACCCGGCCGACCGCCGCGCACGCCCGGCAACTGCTGCACTCCTGGTACGTCGCCGCGTTCCACCTCCCGCTGGTCGCGCCGCTGGTGTGGCGCACGCTGGTCGGCCCGCGCTGGGGGCAGGTGCTGCGCCGCCTCGAAGGCGCGCGGGCGCACGCGTCGGAGTCGGTCGTGGAGGACGGCGTGCGCGGGATGTCGCTGTACAGGGCCAACTTCATCCCGCGCCTCCGGTCACCGCGCGTCCGCCGCACCGACGTCCCCGTGCAGCTCGTCCACCTGCTCCGGGACACCTACGTGACCGCCGGCGTGCTCCAGGACGTGCACCGCTGGGCCCCGGACCTGCGCCGCCGCACCCTCGACGCCGGCCACTGGGCACCCCTCACGCACCCCCGCGAGATCGCGCGGCTGGCCGCCGACCACATCGCCGCCCACACGCCACCGCCGGCCTCTGGAGAGCGTTAGGCGGGATCCGGGGCGACCGCAGCGCGCGGCACCACCGGCACCGTCGCCCGGATGCGGCAGCCCGGACCGCCGTCGACCACGGCGATCGTGCCGCCGTGCAGGTCGATGATCCAGCGGGCGATGTTCAGCCCCAGGCCGGTGCCGCCGCCGCCCGCCCGCTCACCACGGGTGAACCGCTCGAACACCCGCTCGCGGTCCTCCGGCGGGATGCCCGGACCGTCGTCGGAGACCTCCAGCACCAGGTTCGTGCCGACCCGCGCGGTCAGCCGCACCTCGCCGCCCGCCGGGCCGTGCCGCGCGGCGTTGTCCAGCAGGTTGACCACGACCTGGTGCAGCCGGGCCCGGTCGGCGGTGGCGGTCGCGGTCGGCGGCTGGACGTCCACGGTGAACCGAACCCCCCGGTCGGTCACCGAAGCCTCCGCCACCACCTCGTCCAGCAGCGGTCCCACCGGGAACTCGGCCAGCTCCAGGCGGTGCGCCCCGGCGTCGATCCGGGACAGGTCCAGCAGCTCGGTCACCAGCCGGCCCAGGCGCTCGGTCTGCGCCAGCGCGGTGCGCATGGTCGCCGAGTCCGGCGGGACCACCCCGTCGACCACGTTCTCCAGCACGTTCTGCAACGCGGTGATCGGCGTGCGCAGCTCGTGCGACACGTTGGCGATCAGCTCCCGCCGCTGCCGGTCGGCGGCGGCCAGGTCGGCCGCCATCTGGTTGAACGCCCCGGCCAGCTCGCCCACCTCGTCGCGCGCGGTGGCCCGCACGCGCCGGCTGTAGTCCCCGCGCCGCATCGCGCGGGCGGCGGCGGTCATCTCGCGCAGCGGCCGGGTCATGCCGTGCGCCAGCACCTGCGACGTGCACAGGGCGGCGGTCAGCGCGCCGATCGTGGTCACGACCGGCAGCCACTTCATCTGCCACCAGAAGTAGGACAGGCCCACCGCGCCCGACGACACCAGCAGGATGCCGAGCTTGACCTTGATCGAGCGGACCGGGTCCAGCGGGCGCGGCAGGAACTCCAGCACAGCGGCGGCAGCCGCCCGCGCACCCACCTGGGCACCCGTCGGCAGCGCGGCGGGCCGTGCGCTCACCGGGGCACCTCCAGCGCGTAGCCGACACCGTGCACGGTCCGGATCAGGTCCGTGCCGAGCTTGCGCCGCAACGCCTTGATGTGGCTGTCGACGGTCCGCGTCCCGGTGCCGTCCGGCCACCCCCACACCGCGCCGAGCAGCCGTTCCCGCGACTGCACCGCGCGCGGCCGTTCGGCCAGGTGCACCAGCAGCTCGAACTCCGTCGGCGTCAGGTGGGCCTCCTCGCCGGCCCGCGACACCCGCCGCTCCGCCAGGTCGATCTCCACGTCGGCCACCGAGATCCGGTTCGGCGGCGCGGCCGAGCGCTCCACCCGGCGCAGCAGGGCGTGCACCCGCGCGGCCAGCTCCCGGATGGAGAACGGCTTGGTCAGGTAGTCGTCCGCGCCCACCGCCAGCCCCACCAGCAGGTCGGTCTCGTCACCGCGCGCGGTCAGCATGAGCACCGGCACCGGCCGCTCGGCCTGGATGCGGCGGCACACCTCCAGCCCGTCGAACCCGGGCAGCATCACGTCCAGCACGACCAGGTCGACGTCACCGGCCTGGGCGACGGCGGACGGCCCGTCGTGCGCCAGGTCGACGTCGAAGCCCTCGGCGCGCAGCCGCGCGGCGACGGAAGAAGCGATGGTCAGGTCGTCCTCGACCACCAGAACCCGGCGAGTCATGCCCTGGACTCTAGGTGCGCGGGGTGGAGAGGAGCGGTGAGAGTTGTGAACGTCCCGTGGAGGCAACCCCGGCGCTCCCCGGCGCAGCGCCGCCCGCGCGGCGCGGACCCGGGGGCTAGGGTGGCGGGGTGTCGGACGCGGTCCTGGAAGCGGTGCTGGAGCGGATCACGTTCGCCAACGAGGAGACCGGCTACACCGTCGCCCGCGTCGACACCGGGCGCGGCGGGGACCTGGTCACCGTGGTCGGCGCGCTGCTGGGCGCGCAGCCCGGCGAGTCGATCCGGATGCGCGGTCGGTGGGGGTCGCACCCCCAGTACGGCAAGCAGTTCCACGTGGACGACTACACGACCGTGCTGCCCGCGACCATCCAGGGCATCCGCCGCTACCTCGGGTCGGGTTTGATCAAGGGGATCGGGCCGGTGCTCGCCGACCGGATCGTCACGCACTTCGGCGTCGACGCGCTCGACGTCATCGAGCAGAGCCCCGAGCGGTTGGTCGAGGTGCCGAAGCTCGGACCCAAGCGGACCAAGCTCATCGCCGCCGCGTGGGAGGAGCAGAAGGCCATCAAGGAGGTCATGGTCTTCCTCCAGGGCGTCGGCGTCTCGACGTCGCTGGCGGTACGGATCTTCAAGCAGTACCAGGAGAAGTCGGTCGAGGTCGTGCGCACCGAGCCGTACCGGCTGGCCACGGACGTCTGGGGGATCGGCTTCCGCACCGCAGACACCATCGCCAAGGCGGTCGGCATCCCCCACGACAGCCCGCAGCGGGTCAAGGCGGGCCTCCAGTTCGCGCTGTCCGAGGCGACCGGCGGCGGTGACTGCTTCCTGCCGGAGAACCAGCTCATCGGCGAGGCGATCAAGATCCTCCAGGTGGACGCCGGGCTGGTCATCGACTGCCTGGCCGAGCTGGTGGCGGAGGAGGGCGTGGTGCGGGAGGTGATGCCGGACGGCGAACCGGCCGTCTACCTCATCCCGTTCCACCGCGCGGAGATCTCACTGGCGGGACAGCTGCTGCGGCTGCTGCGGACCGGCGAGGACCGGATGCCCGCGTTCGACGGCGTCGACTGGGACCGGGCGTTCGCGTGGCTGGGCGCGTCGCTGGAGGACAAGCAGCGCGACGCGGTCAAGCTGGCGCTGACCCGCAAGGTCGCCGTGCTGACCGGCGGACCGGGGTGCGGCAAGAGCTTCACCGTGCGGTCGATCGTGCGGCTGGCGGTGGCCAAGCGCGCCAAGGTCGTGCTCGCCGCGCCGACCGGCCGGGCCGCGAAGAGGCTCGCCGAGCTGACCGGCCACGAGGCGCGGACCGTGCACCGGTTGCTGGAGCTCAAGCCCGGCGGCGACGCCGCGTTCGACCGCGACCGGCCGCTGGACGCCGACCTGGTCGTCGTGGACGAGGCGTCGATGCTGGACCTGCTGCTGGCCAACAAGCTGGTCAAGGCCGTGCCGCCGGGGGCGCACCTGCTGCTGGTCGGCGACGTCGACCAGTTGCCGTCGGTCGGCGCAGGTGAGGTGCTGCGGGACGTGCTGGCCGTGGACAGCCCGGTGCCCAACGTCCGGCTGACGCACGTCTTCCGGCAGGCGCAGCAGTCCGGCGTGGTGACCAACGCGCACCGGATCAACGCCGGCGACCACCCGCTCGTGCAGGGCCTGGAGGACTTCTTCCTGTTCCCGGCGGAGGAGGCGGAGGACGCGGCGGCGCTCACCGTCGACGTCGTCGCCCGGCGCATCCCGCGCAAGTTCGGCCTCGACCCGCGCAAGGACATCCAGGTGCTGGCCCCGATGCACCGGGGACCGGCCGGGGCGGGCGCGCTGAACGCGGTGCTCCAGGAAGCGCTGACCCCGGCGGTGAAGGACCTGCCGGAACGGCGGTTCGGCGGCCGGGTGTTCCGCGTCGGGGACAAGGTGACGCAGATCCGGAACAACTACGACAAGGGGTCCAACGGCGTCTTCAACGGGACATTGGGCGTGGTCACAGCCATCGACGCGGTGGAGCAGAAGTTGACCGTGAAGACGGACGAGGACGAGGACGTGGACTATGAGTTCGGCGAACTGGACGAACTGACCCATGCCTACGCCATGACGATTCATCGCTCACAGGGCAGTGAGTACCCGTGCGTGGTCATTCCAATCACGACTTCGGCGTGGATGATGTTGCAGCGGAACCTGCTGTACACGGCGGTGACGCGGGCGAAGAAGCTGGTGGTGCTGGTGGGCTCCCGCAAGGCGATCGGCCAGGCCGTCCGCACGGTGGGAGCGGGCCGCCGCCACACCGCACTGGACCACCGCCTGCGTCAGCCCTGACGGGCGAGGTCCCCACGAGCCAAGGCGGCGGCGTCGGCGAACGCGACCTGGAACCGCGCGATCTCGGACCCGTCCAGGCTGATCATGGCGTGCTCGGCGAGCCACAGCTCCACGGTGCCGTCGGTGACGGCGATCGAGCAGACGGCGGGCCGGTGGGCGTCGTCGGAACAGCGCACCAGCCACTCACGCGGCGGGTGGCACTGGTCGTGGTTCGAAGTCTCGGACATGGCTGTCCCCTTTCGGGTGGTGCGGGATCCGGTCGACCGGGAGTGGGCCGGGCGGTTGCTAGCCTGGTCGTCGGCAGCCTTGTTTTGCAACTGCTGTACAGCAATTGACTCGATCGGATGACGCGAATGGCCTTGACCCCCACGGTCCGGCTGAAGTTCTTGTCGATCTACATGCGCGAGGCCCGGCTCAAAGCGGGGGTCGAGCCGAAAGAGGTGGCGAAGCTCCTCGGGCGCGACACGACCCGCGTCACGAAGATGGAGCGCGGGCGGGAGGGCCTGACGCCCGGCGACGCGAAGATGCTGCTGGACCGCTACGACGTCCACACCGAGGAGCAGAAGGCCGAAATAGTCGAACTCGCCCGAACCCGCAGCCAGCGCGGCCGGTGGCTGGGACACCGGGCGACCGTGCCGATGGAGCAGCGGCCCTACTACGACTTCGAAGTCGACTCGAACCTGATCCGCCACTACGGCTCGGAGTTGGTTCCCGGCCTGTTGCAGACCGAGGCTTACATGCGGGCCATGCTCGATCGCAGCCCCAGGACCGAGCCCGCTTCGGTGGACGACATCGTGACAACCCGTCTGGAGCGGCAGGAAGTGATGTTCCGCCGGCATCCGGCGGAGGTGGGCTTCGTGGTGAGCGAGAGTTGCCTGCGGAGGGTCTTCGGCGGCAACGCGGTGATGCACGAGCAGATGCTCCACCTCGATTCGGTGAGCAGGCGGTCGAACGTCCGGCTCCAGATCCTGCCGTTCGACTCGATGGGTGTAGGCAACGCGTTCGCGTTCACCCTTCTGCGCATCCCGGCACCGGCCTCCGCGCCGCCGCTGGACATGGTCTACGTCGAGAACCTGCACGACGCCGACTACCTGGACGGGCACACCGAGGTCGCGGCGTACGGAAATCTGTGGAGCAGCCTTACAGCCGACGCCCTCGGGCTGGAACAATCGAGACGGTTCATCAAGGTCGTTGCCCAGCAGTACGCCTGACCTGAAGGGTGGTCCGCCATGGCGCCGGACTTCACGACTGGCCGCTTCAAGACCTCCGGCTACACGCAGGACAACGGCACGTGTGTCGAGGTGGCAGTGGTCCCGGGGTTCTTCGCGGTGCGTGACACGAAGAACCGGGCGGGTGGTCTGGTGGTCGTGTCCGCTCGGTCGTTTGGTGCGTTGCTCGCTCGGTTGAAGGTGTAGCTGCGAGGCTCGGTCCGGCGTGTGGCTCGGGAGTACGCCTGAGCCGGAAAGGCGGTCCCTGTCATGACTCCCGACTTCTCCAGCGCCAAGTTCAAGACCTCCAGCCACACCGACGGCAGCGGGACGTGTGTTGAGGTGGCAGTGGTCCCGGGGTTCTTCGCGCTGCGGGACAGCAAGAACCGGGCGGGTGGTCTGGTGGTCGTGCCTGCACGGTCGTTCGGCGCGTTGCTCGCTCGGCTGAAGGTGTAGCCGCGAACTCAGTCCAGCGTGTGGCTCCGGAGTACCCCTGAGGCGGAAAGGCGGTCCCACCATGGCCCCGGACTTCTCGGCCGCTCGGTTCAAGACGTCGACCTTTACCGAGAACAACGGGACGTGCGTGGAGGTGGCCGTGGCCTCAGGTCGCTGCGCTGTGCGGGACACGAAGAACCGGGCGGGTGGTCTGGTGGTCGTGCCCGCTCGGTCGTTTGGTGCGTTGCTCGCTCGGCTGAAGGTGTAGCTGCAAGGCTCAGTTCGACGTGTGGCTCGGGAGTACGCCTGAGTCGGAAAGGCGGTCCCCGTCATGACTCCCGACTTCTCCAGCGCCAACTTCAAGACCTCCAGCCACACCGAGGACAACGGGACGTGCGTGGAGGTGGCCGTGGCCGCAGGTCGCTGCGCTGTGCGGGACACGAAGAACCGGGCGGGTGGTCTGGTGGTCGTGTCCGCCCGGTCCTTCGGCGCGTTGCTCGCCCTGCTCAAGCGCTAGCCGCGGGCACCGCGCCCCGATCCGCTACTTCACCGGGAACGCGATGTCGCAGACGTCGTCCTCCGGCCCCGTCGTCGACCAGTCCGCGAAGTAGACCTCGCGCGGTGCTCCCGCCTCCTCCAGCCCGTTCTGCTTGATCCACGCCGCGACGGCCTCGTACGCGCCCAGGATCTCCGGGTACACCACCTCGCGCTTCTTCAGGCGCACGTACGCCTCGCGGTGGGCCGGTTCGACCCGCGCGGCCACGCCCGGGGGCGGGGTGGGTGCGGCGATCGGCAGGGCGATCTCCACCGGGCCGTCGCTGTCCTCGGTGACCTCGCCGTGGTAGATCACCAGCCCGGCCGCCGACAGGCCGCCGAACTGGGCCGTGGCACCCAGCAACCGGTCCATGCCCTCCTGGATCCACCCCGTCAGCGCGGGCTGGAGCACGTGCCGCTGCTCGGTCAGCACGACCTGCTCCGGCACGTCCCGCTGCTCTACCTGGAACATCTCCGACAACCCCTCTCCTGCGGACATCAGCACGTGGAGGTAGGCGGCGAGGTGCCGCTGCACGGCCACCCGGCGCTCGACCTCGTCCCAGTACCCGTCGAGCAGCGCGGCTCGCTCCTCGACGGGCGCGGCGACGACGCGGGCGACCTCGGCCAACGGCATGTCGAGCCGGCGCAGCAGCAGCACCAGGCGGGCGTGCGCCAACTGGTCCTCCCGGTACCGGCGGTAGCCGTTGGACGGGTCGACCTCCGCCGGCACCACGAGCCCCTGGCGCTCGTAGAGCCTCAGCGCCTTGAGCGAGAGCCGCGACCTGCGCGCGAACTCGCCGGTCCCGAGCAGCCGTGCCATCCGCTCCTCCTCCACGGGGACGACCTTCGGGCGTGCCCCAGGGGCGGGGTCAAGCCCGACCCCAGCGCGAACCACGATCTTCACCCGGAAGTCTCACCGAAAGGAGTTCACGCGGCACACGGGCGGTCGTCGTGCACGCTCTGCGACGAATTTCGCCGGTTCCGCCCTCCGCATCGGTTCCGTACGGATGATCGGTGCAACGACCTGGCACCCGGATCAGGGCCGTGCGGTGCAACCTGCGCCCATAAGCGTGAGGTATGGCCGGTCGGAGGGTGTGCACGGCACCGGTTTTGGCCCATTCTCCTGCTCAACCCTGCATAGGAGGAGAACCACCGTGAAGTCGACAAGACGTTCACTGGTGACGCTGGCCATAGCCGGTGTCACAGCCGCCGCCGTGATCAACGGCGGCGTACCCGGCACTGCGGGCCCTGCACCCGAGGTCGCCGCAGCCCAGGCCGGTCCGACGTACGTCTACAAGGTGCACGCCCCGCTGGGCAAGGCCGCGCAGAACCTGCTCTCGCGCGGCTTCGACGTGCTGGAGCAGCGCGACGGCGAGTACCTGTTCGTCCTCGGCGACCAGGCCACCGGCCAGAAGCTGACCGGCGAGGGCTTCACCAGCTCCGTCGACGAGGTGCTGCCCGCCCCGCAGTGGACGCCGCCGGCGCGCAAGTCGCAGCAGCTCGACGCCGGCGCGCTGGAGGAGACCTACTACGGCGGCTACCGCACGGTGAACGCCCAGTTCGCGCACCTCGACGCGGTCGCCTCGCAGTACCCGAACCTCACGCAGACCGTCGACTACGGCGACTCGTGGAAGAAGACGCAGGGCGCGGGCGGCTACGACCTGCGGGCCATCTGCATCACCAAGAAGAACGCCGGCGACTGCGCGCTGAGCACGAGCGCGCCCAAGCCCCGGTTCTTCGTGATGGGCCAGCTGCACGCCCGCGAGCTGACCACGGGCGACGTCGCGTACCGGTGGATCGACCACCTCACCCAGGGCTACGGCACCGACGCCGAGGTCACCGCGCTGCTCGACTCCACCGAGGTGTGGGTCGTGCCGATCGCCAACCCGGACGGCGTCAACATCGTGCAGCAGGGCGGCAACTCGCCGCGCTACCAGCGCAAGAACGCCAACACCACGAACGGCTCCAACTGCTCGGGCACGTCCGGCTCGCACGTCGGCATCGACCTCAACCGCAACACCAACTCGCACTGGGGCGGCGAGGGCACGTCCTCGCAGCCGTGCGCCGAGACCTACAAGGGCCCGTCGGCGAACTCCGAGGTCGAGACGCGGTCGCTCCAGGCGCTGTGGCGCAACCTGTACAAGGACCGCCGCGGCACCGGCAACACCGACGCCGCGCCGGCCGACACCACCGGTGTCGTGATCTCCATGCACAGCTACTCCAACCTCGTGCTGTTCCCGTGGGGCTGGACGACGCAGTACAAGACCGGCAACGACGCGCCGCTGCGCACGATGGCGCGGGAGATGGCGTCCATCGCGGGCGGGTGGCAGTACGGCCAGCCCGGGGAGGTGCTCTACAACGCCGCCGGCGCGACCGACGACTGGGTGTACGACGACCTGGGCGTCGCGTCGTTCGTGTGGGAGATCGGGCCGGGTTCCGGTTCGTGCAGCGGCTTCTTCCCGGCGTACTCCTGCCAGGCGTCCACGTTCTGGCCGAAGGTCAAGCCGATGCTGATGTACTCGGCGAAGAAGGCGGCCAACCCGTACGGCGGCGCCGGCAACCCGCCCGGCCCGTGCGCGAAGGCGACCAACGACGGCGACGTCAACATCCCGGACGCCGGCGCGGCCGTGTCCAGCTCCGTCACCGTCTCGGGCTGCACCGGCAACGCCTCGACCACCACGCAGGTCGAGGTGCACATCAAGCACACCTACCGGGGTGACCTGGTGCTCGACCTGGTCGCGCCGGACGGCACGGCCTACCGGTTGAAGCCGTCGAACAACGACTCGGGCGACAACATCGACACCACCTACACCGTGAACGCCTCCTCCGAGGTGCGCAACGGCGCGTGGAAGCTCCAGGTGCAGGACGTCTACTCGTCCGACACCGGCTACATCGACTCGTGGAGCCTGACCACCTGATCCGGTCCCACGGACGTCGGACGAGCCGACGAGCGGCCCCGCAGGCGCACGACGCCTGCGGGGCCGTTCCACGTCCGGGCCGGAACGGGTGCTGACGATCGAGTGGTCCGGGTGGTGATGCCGGTGTGCGCGGGGCGGGCGTGCGCCACCATCGGTCGATGAAGCGCAATGACAGTCGCTACTTGCTCGCACCGGCCCTCGGCCTGGTGCTCGGGATGGGTTGGCTGTTCGTCCTCGCCGTGCTCGCCTGGGGGCTGGACGACCGCCCGGTGTTCCCCGCCGTCGCCGTCGGCTTCACCGCGCTGTGGGTGGCCGGGAGCGGCGTGCTGTCGTGGTGGGTGCTGCGCCGCTACGGCGCGCGCCGGCCGGCGCTCGCCGCCGGCGCGGCGATCGGCGTGACGCTGCTCGTCTCGCTGTCCGGCTACGTCTGGCTGCCCACGTTCTTCGCGCCGCTGGTGTTCGCGCTGTGCTTCCTGGTCGCCGCGTTCGCGGTGGACCTGCTGCCCGCGCACGCGAACGGGCCCCTGCGGGGGAGACGCCCGCAGGGGCCCGTTCAGTAGCGGTGCTGCCGTCGGACAGGGCCCTACTTCAGGCCGTTGCCCATCGCCGCGGCCAGCTCGCCGTTGGTGGTGTCACCGTCGAGCGACCAGAAGAACGCGCCGCCGAGGCCCTGCTGCTTGGTCCACTGCATCTTGCCGTTGATCGTGGCCGGGGTGTCGTAGCTCCACCACTGGTTGCCGCAGTGGGCGTACGCGGTCCCCGCCACCGTGCCGTTCGAGGGGCACTTGGTCTTGAGGACCTTGTAGTCCTCGATGCCCTTCTCGTACGTGCCGGGGGCGCCGTCGGTCGCCGTGCCGCCCGGGGCGGCCTGGGTCACGCCGGTCCAGCCACGGCCGTAGAAGCCGATGCCGAGCAGCAGCTTGGACGCCGGGACGCCCTTGCTCTTCAGCTTCTGGATGGCCTCGTCGGTGGTGAAGCCCTGCTGCGGGATGCCCGCGTAGGAGGTCAGCGGGGAGTGCGGGGCCGTCGGACCCTGCGCCGCCCAGGCACCGAAGAAGTCGTAGGTCATGACGTTGTACCAGTCGAGGTACTGCGCCGCGCCGCCGTAGTCGGCGAGGTCGAGCTTGCCGCCGTTGCTGGCGTCGGCCGTGATGGCGGCGGTCACCAGGTTGCTGGAGCCGAAGCGCGCCCGGAGGGCCTGCGAGACGTTCTTGAAGGCCGCGAAGCCGCTGCTGTCGCAGGACAGGCCACAGGCGTTCGGGTACTCCCAGTCGATGTCGATGCCGTCGAACACGTCCGCCCAGCGCGGGTCCTCGACCAGCTTGTAGCAGGACTCGGCGAACGCGGTCGGGTTCTGCGCGGCCTGGCCGAAGCCGCCGGACCAGGTCCAGCCGCCGAACGACCACAGGATCTTGATGTGCGGGTACATCTTCTTCAGCTTGCGCAGCTGGTTGAAGTTGCCGCGCAGGGCGCCCGCGTCCCACGAGTCCGACGTGCCGTCGACGCTGGTGTCCGCGCCGTAGAACTTGTCGTAGTCGGCGTAGGTGTCGTCGTTCGCGGTGCACCGGCCGCCGGTCACGTTGCCGAACGCGTAGTTGATGTGCGTCAGCTTCGAGGCCGAGCCGGAGGTGTGGATGTTCTTGACGTGGTAGTTGCGACCGTAGACGCCCCACTGCACGAAGTAGCCCAGGTTCTTGTAACCGGGGGGCGGCGTCGTGGTGGTGGTCGTGGTGGGGGTGGTGGTCGTCGTGGAGGTCGACGTCGACGTGGTCGGGCCCGTCGTCGTCGTGGTGGTGGTGGTCGTGGTGGTCGTCGTCGTGCCGCCGCCGGCGTCACAGGACGCGCCGTTCAGCTTGCAGTTCGCCGGGCCCGAGAACGCGCCCGAGTAGACGATGTTGAAGCCGAAGCTCACCGAGGCGCCCACACCGATGTTGCCGTTCCACGTGTTCTTGACCGTCACGTGCTGGCCGCTCGTGGTGTAGCCGGCGTCCCACAGGGAGCCGACCTTGTGGCCGGCGGGCAGGTCGAACTCGACGGTCCAGCTGGAGATGGGGGCCGAGCTCGCGTTGCGGATCGTGTACTTGCCCTCGTAGCCGGACCCCCAGTCCGAGCCCTTGGTGAAGGCCGCGGACAGGCCGCCCGCGCCGCTGGCGGCCGGGACCAGGACCAGACCGAGGACCATCGTGGCGACAGCCACCAACAGCGCTGTGAGATGCCATCGGATCTTGGACATCGTGCTCCTCGTCAGGGAAAGGAGTGCAGGGTTGAGAAGAACATGTGGTTCAGACCACTTGACGGTCAAGGTCTAGACCACTGTGTCACTCGAACGGACTAGTGGTTCGGGCCGTGGAAGCGTTTCCACGGAGAGGTGACCACTAGGGGTGCGCACCACACCCGAGTCGTAGCCGGCGTCCGTCCGGAGGCGGTTCCCGGTTCCTCCTCCGGGTGGTCGCCGGCCGGCCCCGGCCTGGCCAGACTCGGTTGCTCGGACATCGATCGGGAGGAAGCTCGATGAGCAAGAGGGGAATCGCCGCAGTCGCCGTCGCGTGGCTCGCGGTACTGGGCACCGGGGGCACCGCAGTCGCGCAACCCGCCCCTTCCGGCACGCGGATCGACCGGCAGGTCGTGCAGCGCGCGCTCGACGAGATGGCCACCGGGGGCGGCGTGGCGGGGGTCCAGATCCGGGTCGTGGACGGGCGCGACCGGTTCACCGCGCGCGCCGGCGTGGCGGAGTGGGGCACCGCGAAGCCGGTGCCGACCGACGGGAGGTTCCGGGCCGGCAGCATCACGAAGACATTCGTCTCGACCGTCGTGCTGCAACTGGTGGGGGAGGGGCGGATCGGGCTGGACGAGCCGATCGGCCGGTACCTGCCGGGCCTGCTGCCGGATGGCGACAAGATCACCGTAAGGATGCTCTTACAGCACACGAGCGGGCTGTTCAACTACACGGCCGCGCTGCCACTGGGTCCGGACGGGTTCGAGACGATCCGCTACAAGGACTGGACGCCGCAGGAAATCCTGTCGATAGCGACGTCCAAGCCGTTGGAATTCCCGCCCGGCACCGCGTTCAGCTACTCGAACTCGAACTACGTCGTGGCCGCCCTGCTGATCGAGAAGATCACCGGGAAGCCCTATGACGCGGCGGTGTCGCACCGCGTCCTGCGCCCGCTCGGGCTGCACGACACGTCCGTGCCGGGCCACCGCCGGCACATTCCCGGCCCGCACGCGCACGGCTACTACACCGTGGACGGCCGGGTCGTGGACGTCACCGAGCTGAACCCGTCGGTCGCCTACGGGGCCGGCGAGATCATCTCCAGCACCGCCGACCTCGACCGGTTCGTGGACGCCCTGCTGGACGGGCGGCTGCTCAAGCCCGCCCAGCAGGCCGAGCTGACCAGGGCGCTGCCCTTCACCGAGGGCTACGGCCTGGGGCTGGAGCAGATCCCGCTCCCGTGCGGTGTGACCGTGTACGGCCACACCGGCGGCATCCCGGGCTACTCCAGCTTCATGGGCACCACGAAGGACACCCGGACCAGGGTGCAGGCGTCCTTCACGCACTCGCCCGAACCCGGTGCCGGGCGGGGCTGGGACAAGGTGCTCGACGAGGTGTTCTGCTGATCGTCACGCGATGATCGCCGCGTGGTGATCGCTGCCGGGGAGGGGGTCGTTCGGGAGAACGGCCCCCCGCCCGTGGTGGCGGAGCAGCCCGGCTCAGCGGGCGAGGAACAGGTCGAGCTGCGCCACGACGAACGCGTGGTCGTCGGCCTGGGCCAGGCCGGAGACGCCGACCGTGCCGACCATCCCGACCCCCTCGACCAGCACCGGGAACGCGCCGCCGTGCGCCGCGTACCGGTCCAGGTCCAGCCGGGAGTCGGCCTCGAACGTGCGCCCGCGCGCCCGGAACGTCTCGCCGACCCGGAACGAGCTGCGGCCGTAGCGGTCCACCACCCGGCTCTTGCGGTCCAGCCACTCGTCGTTGTCGGCGGAGGTGCCGGCCAGCGCGACGTGGAACAGGCGCTGCTGCCCGCGCCGCACGGACACCGCGATCGGCAGGCCCTGCGCGCGGGCCGCGTCGACCAGGAACAGGCCCAGCGCCAGGGCGTCCTCGTTGGTGAACGAGCGGAAGACCAGTCGGGCCTCCTGCTCGGCCAGTTCGTCCAGCAGGCTCGTCGCACCGCTCACAGGGCCACCTCTCCGGTCCGGGCGGACGGGGTGCCGCCTCGACCAGCAGACGGTAGAACGCGCCCCGCCCACCGCTCGGACCGGGCACCGCGCCCGCGCCGACGCGCGGCTGTCCTGCTTCGGTGTTTCCCCGCTGTGCCGGGACCCGCGTGTCGACGGATCGCCCGTCCCCGGTCCCGGGTCGTGCGATCATCCGGGCGTGCCGAACTTGCGCTTCCTGCGGGGCTACAACGACGCGGTGGTGCTGGGCCTGGCCCGCTCCGGCGCCGTCACCAGGGTCGACCTCGCGGAGCGCAGCGGGCTGACGCCGCAGGCGGTGTCCAAGGTCGTCGGCCGGCTGATCGCGGACGGCCTGCTGGTCGAGTCCGGCACCCGCAACGTCGGCGTGGGCAAGCCGCGCACCCTGCTCAGGCTGGTCGCGGACAGCAGGCTCGCGATCGGCGCGCAGGTCGAGCGGGACGAGCTGCGGGTCGTGCTCACCGACCTGGCGGGCGACGTGCTGGACCGGTCGGACGCGCCGCTGCCGCCCGACTTCGACCCGGACGCCTTCGTCGGCGAGCTGGCCCGGCTGGTCGACCCGCTGCGCGGCGAGCGGCTGCTCGGCGTGGGCATCGGGTTCGTCGGGCCGCTGGACCACCGGTCCGGCGTCGTGCACGACGCGACGGCCCTGCCCCGGTGGCACCACGTGCCGCTGGCGGAGCTGGCCGAGCAGCGCCTCGGCCTGCCGGTCGTGGTCGACAAGGACACCAACGCGGCGATCGTGGCCGAGTCGTGGCGGCGCGGCGAGGAGCTGCGCGACGCCGTCCTGGTGCTCGTCGGCACCGGCATCGGCGTCGGGCTGCTGCTGGACGGGCGGGTGCACCGGGGCGCGCGGACCAACGCCGGCGAGTTCGGGCACACCACCGCCCGGCTCGACGGCCCGCGCTGCGCGTGCGGGCGGACCGGCTGCGTCGAGGCCGTGCACAACCTCGCCGCGCGGTCCGGCGACCTGGCCACCGCGACCGCCGTGGTCGGCTCGGCGGTGGCCGACCTGGTGCGGCTGCTGGACGTGGACCACGTCGTGCTGGCGGGCCGGGCGGTGCTCGCCGCGCCGGGGGCGTACCTGGCCGGCGTGCGGGCCGAGCTGCCCACGGCGGCGTGGCTGCCGGTCGACGTCGGCATCACCCCGCTGGCCGACGACGTGGTGGCGGCGGGGGCGGCGATGCTCGTCCTGAGCGGGTTCTACGGGCGTCCCCGCTGACCTTTTTCGGACAGTGCTGCTCAAGGGCACACGTGCGGGTGATTCACTATCCGGCATGTATGCGCTCCGCCACGCCGTCGGGACGGACCCCGGCCTGCGCCGTGAGGCGAACGAGGACTCGGTGTACTTCAACGAGCGCCTGTACGCAGTAGCCGACGGCATGGGCGGTCACGCGTACGGGGAGGTGGCCAGCTCCATCGCGGTGGCGGTGCTGGCCGAGCTGGACGTCGACGCCGACGACCCGCTGTCCGCGCTGGCCGGTGCCGCCCGGGAGATCGCGGTCCGGCTGACCGACCTGGCCGAGGAGAACTTCGACATGCGCGGGATGGGCACCACGCTCACCGCGCTGCTGTGGGACGGCGAGCGGTTCGCGGTCGGGCACATCGGGGACTCCCGGTGCTACCTGGTCCGCGACGGCGAGCTGACCCAGCTCACCCGCGACCACACCATGGTGCAGGCGCTGGTCGACGACGGGCGGATGGCCGCCGAGCAGGCCGCCGAGCACCCCGGCCGGTCCATGCTGATGCGGGCGCTGCAGGCGGGCAGCTCGCACGACGCCGACCTGTTCTTCCACGAGGTGCAGGCGGGCGACCGGTACCTGATCTGCTCGGACGGGCTGTCCGACGTGGTGGCGCCGGGCACGATCGGCGAGCTGCTCGCCGCCGACCCGGACGGGGACGCGACCGTGCGGGCGCTCATCGACGCGGCCAACGCGGGCGGCGGGCCGGACAACATCACCTGCCTGGTCGTGGACGTGGTGCCGGCGGGCGACCCGTCGTGGCTGCCCGGGTGGCTACAGCGCTGAGAGGCCCAGCAGCCGGCCGAGGGCGGCGCGGCCCGGCCCGGTGACCACCACCGCCCGGCCGGTGCCGGACCGGCGGACCCAGCCCCGTTCGTGGAGGTGGGCGCAGAGGTGCGCGCCGGCCGCGCCCGCCAGGTGCGACCGCCGCTCGGTCCAGTCCAGGCACGCCCGCGCGACCGGGCGGCGGGTGCCGGAGAAGTCCGCGCCGAGCCCGCCCAGCCACTCCGCGCCCGCCGGGGTCAGGGCGCAGGAGTCGTCCAGCAGGCGTCGGCCGACCATGGCGTCGGTGATCGCCACGCCCAGGCGCCCGGCCAGGTGGTCGTAGCAGGTGCGCCCCCGGGCCAGCGCGGCGGAGGCGGTCGCGGCCCGCAGCGTCCGGCCGGGAGCGGTCGGGCCGACGTAGGTCAGCAGGTGCTCCAGCAGGTCGGCCTCGCGGGGGCCCGCGAGCTGGAGGTAGCGGTGGCGGCCCTGGCGGCGCTCCACGAGCAGGCCCGCCCGCACCAGGCGGGTCAGGTGCTCGCTCGCGGTGGGCGGCGAGACGCCGGCGGCCCGCGCCAGCTCGCCCGAGGTCCAGGCGCGACCGTCCAGCAGCGACAGCAGGAAGTGCGCGCGGGTGCGGTCTGCCAGCAGCGCGGCCAGGTTTGCCAGTTCGTCGGCAGCCATGGGGCCATTGTGCGCGCCCGACGCTTCGGCGCGCGCCGAAGCGTCCCGCCCCTACCGTGGCCGGCATGGAACACCACGTGCTGCTCGACCCCGCCTTCGCCGTCCCGTCCGTCCCGCACGCCGAGCGCGGGGTGGCGTGGCTGCGCGCCCACGTGGCCCGGTTCAGCGAGGGCGCGGACCACGCGCGGCGGCGGGCGCTCGCCGTCACCCTTTTGTCCACTGTGGACGCCGCTGCGCTGCGCACGCCCGGCCACCCGGTGGCGAAGTTGGCCTCCGCCTTGGGGTTGCCGCGCACGGTCGTGCCGGACGTCGCCGTCGTGGCGCGTTCCTACCAGCCGCACACCACGGTGACGGCGGAGGCGGAACACGCGGTGGCGCGGCTGGTCGGCGCGTGCGGCGGCACGTGGGACGAGGGGACCGCCGCCCTGATCGGGCTGCTGGTGCAGGCCGGTCCGGCGGTGGACGCGCTGATCGCGGGCGCGCAACCGCCGGTGCCGGTCACGCGGCGGATCGCACCGGACGGCCGGGAGGTCGTGGTGGACCTGGCCGAGGTGCCGTTCGGGGCGGGCCGGCACGGCTGCCCGGCCCGCGAGCACGCGACGGCGCCGGCCGGAGGGAGCTTCCACCGGCTGCACGACGGGCCGGAACCGCTCGTGCTGCCCAACGCGTGGGACTTCGCGTCCGGCGCGGCGCTGGTGGACGCCGGGTTCACGGCGATCGGCACGACGAGCCTGGGCGTCGCGGCGGTCAACGGGCTCCCGGACGCGGCCGGTGCCGCGCGCGAGGAGACGCTGGCGCTGGTGCGCAAGCTGGTGCGCCTGCCGACCCTGGTGACGGTCGACGTCGAAGCCGGGTTCGGCGACGTGCGGGGGCTGGCGGCGGAACTGGCCGACCTCGGCGTGGCGGGCGTGAACATCGAGGACGGGCGCGGGACCGGGTTGGCCGACCCGGCGGAGCACGCCGAGTCCGTGCGCGCCTTCAAGGAGACCGCACCGCACCTGTTCGTCAACGCCCGGGTGGACACGCACTGGCTGTCGGTGGACCGGGGCAGCACGGTGCGGCGGGCGCTCCGGCACGTGGACGCGGGGGCCGACGGGATCTTCGTGCCGGGCCTGGTCGACCCCGGTGACATCGCGGAGGTGGTCGCGGCGGTGCCGGTGCCGCTCAACGTGCCGGCGCAGCGGGACGTCCGCGAGCTGGCGGAGCTGGGCGTGCGCCGGATCAGCACCGGGTCGCTGCTGTTCCGGGCTGCGCTGCGGACAACCGTCGCAACCGCGCGGGCCGTCCGCGACGGCGTGCCCGTGGGCGAGGTGCCGGGCTACGACGAGGTCCGGCGGCTGGTGGAACGCTGACCCGGCGCTTCACGTCGTCGCCGGAGCGGGGCGCAGGGCCCGGGGGAGCAGCAGGGCGACGGCCAGGATCCCCAGCGACACCAGGGGAACACCGCCCACCACCCACGCCGCGTACACGCCGTACGACGCGACCTCGCTGCCCAGGCCGGCCACCGACGTGACGGTCGCCCGCGCGGGACCCGTGATCCGTTCCTGCAAGCGGGTCTCCGCCACCACCAGCACCGACCGGTACAGGCCGTACGCCACCGCCACCAGGGCCAGGCCCGCCGGGTGGTGCAGCCACCCGGCTGCCGCCAGCAGCAGCGCCGACAGCGACGTCGGCACCCACAGCGGCACGCGGGACGCGTCCGCCGCCGCGCCGGCCGCGCCCGCCAGCGGGATCGCCAGCACGGCCACCGGGACCAGCGCCGCCGGCACGGACCAGTCCCGCGCCAGCAGCGGGAAGTACTCCTCCAGGGCGTCCACGCCCAGCAGCAGCGCCACCACCGCCACCGCCCGGCGCACGGCGGGCACGGCGGCGGTCTCGGCCAGGCCCGCGCGCAGGGTCGCCAGGTAGCTCTCCGGTTCCCCGCGCGAGCCCTCGGGCAGCCGGGTCGCCACCAGGGCGGCGCCGAGGCAGGTCGCCACGCTGGCCCAGCCCACCAGCGCGTACCCGCCGGTGGTGAACAGCGCGGTCGCCGCCAGGGCGGCCGGGATCTGGGCCAGCAGGCCCACCGCCGTCACCCGGCCCAGCACCACGCCGAAGTGGTCGGCCGCGCCGACCGCGCCCAGGGCGTCGTGCAGCAGGGCCTCCACCGCGCCCGACACGAGCGCGCCGCCCAGGCCCCACAGCACGAAACCCGCCGCGTAGGACCAGAAGCCGGGCACGGCCGTCCACAGCGCGTACCCGCACGCCTGCGCCACGCCCGCCGCGACGAGCGACCAGCGGCGGGAGAACCGGTCGGCCAGCGCACCGAAGGGGATCTCCGCGACCACCGCCACCCCGGACCAGAGGGCGAACAGCGCGGAGATCTGCCCGTCCGACATCCCGTTGTCCGCGAACAGCAGCGCGTACATCGGGTAGAGGGGCACGACGTCGGCCAGCAGCGCCCACCCGACGAACAGTCGGGCCGGTGGCCGGGCCGGGGGCGGCAGCGGGCGTCAACCGAAGGGCATGACGCAGGCTAACCCCGACCGGCCCGACCACCACCCGATTTTCCCGTGCACCCCGGCGCGCTACCCGGAGCCGGCGAGGTCGGGCACGGCTGCGCAGCGCAGTGTCGCGCTAGCGTGAACGGCATGACCAGAGCGCTGATCGTCGGCGGTGGCGTAGCCGGGCCCGTGACCGCCATGGCACTGCGCGAAGCCGGGATCGAGGCGGTGGTGCACGAGGCGTACCCGACCGGCGCGGACGACATCGGAGCTTTCCTCACCATCATGCACAACGGCCTCGACGCGCTGCGGGCGATCGGCGCGGAACAGTGCGTCGTGGACCGGTCCTTCGCGGCGGACGGCCTCGACCTCTACACCGGCACCGGGCATTTGGTCAGTGAAGCCCGCTGGCACACCGACGTCACCGGCCCGCGCACGCTGCGCCGTTCGACCCTCTACCGCGCGCTGCACGACGAGGCCGCGCGCCGGGGCGTGCAGATCCGGCACGGCAAGCGGCTGGTCCGGGCGGAGCACACGGCGGACGGGGTGCGGGCGACGTTCGAGGACGGCAGCCGGGCGGAGGGCGACGTGCTGGTCGGCGCGGACGGGCTGCGCTCGGTGACCCGCCGCATCCTGGACCCGACCGCGCCGGAACCGCGCTACACGGGCCTGAACGTCTTCTACGGCTACACCGAGGGCCTCGCGCCGACCACCGCGCCCGGCCGGTACCACATGATCACCGGCAGCCGGGCGTTCTTCGGCCACGCGACCGCGCCGGACGGCCGGACCTGGTGGTTCGCCCGGGTGCCGGGGGACGAGCTGCGCGGCGGGTCGCCCGGGGAGTGGGCGGAGCAGGCGTCGGCGGCGTTCGCCGACGACGACACGCCCGCTGCGGCGATCGTGCGCGCGAGCGGCGAGATCCGGGGCGGGAACGCCTACGACGTGCCGTCCACCCCGGTGTGGCACGACGGGCGGCTGGTGCTGGTGGGGGACGCGGCGCACGCCGCGTCCCCGGCAGCCGGTCAAGGTGCGTCGATGGCGTTGGAGGACGCCGTCGTCCTGGCGATGTGCCTGCGCGACCTCCCCGGGCCGCAGGCCGCGTTCGAGGTCTACGAGCGGGTGCGCCGGGCGAGGGTGGAAGCGCTGGTGGAGATCAGCGCCGGATTGGGCGCAAACCGCACGGCGGACTCGTACTCGTTCTACCGGCACCACATCGAGTGGAACCGCCCGGTGGACGACCCGGCGGGCCGCGTGCAGGGCGACCGGCCGTAGGGCTACAGCTCGCGCGCCAGGTAGAGCGCGACCTCGCCCTCGGACGGCGTCCCCCGGTACAGCGTCACGTCCAGGCCGCACAGCGCGAACCCCATGCGCTGGTACGCCCGCACCGCCGGCACGTTCACGCTCGACGTCTCCAGCCACGCCGTCCGCGCCCCGCGCTCGCGGCCCCAGCCCAGCGCCAGGTCCACCAGCGCCCGGCCCACCCCGCGTCCCCGGTGCGCCGGGTCGACGGTGAGCTGCCGGAGCACCAGCCGCGCGTGCCACTCGGCCAGCTCGACCGAGACGAACCCCCGCACGGCCGAGTCCACCGCGACGAAACCGTCGCGCGGCAGCTCGTCCTCGTCCGGCGGGAACACCTTGGTCAGCGGCGGCGACACCGGGACGGGGGTGAGCGCGAACCCGAGCGGTCGGGTCGTCACCTCGAACACCTCGTCGGTGGTGAACGTGTCGTCCAGGTCGAGGGCGTCCTCGGAGGTCATGGGGCGGTAGCGGAGGTCCACGCCCCGATTCAACCGCAGGCCGCCGCGCGGTCGAGCAGCAGCGTGCGCTCGCGCTCGTTGCGGGTCATCGCCGCCGCCCGCTCGAACTCCACCCGCGCCTCCGCCGGCCGCCCCACCTTCACCAGCAGGTCGCCGCGCACGCTCGGCAGCAGGTGGTAGCCCTTGAGCGCCGGCTCGTCCACCAGCTCGTCCACCAGCTCCAGCGCCGTCTGCGGCCCGAACGCCATGCTGATCGCCACCGCGTGGTTGAGCGCCACCACCGGTGACGGCGCGACCAGCGCCAACGCCTCGTACAGGCCCGCGATCAGGGTCCAGTCGGTGTCCTCGGGCGTGCGCGCGCGGGCGTGGCAGGCGGCGATCCGGGCCTGGATCGAGTACGGCCCGCGCCCCGACTTCTCCAGGGCGGCCAGGCCGCGCCGGATGAGCAGCTGGTCCCACAGCGCCCGGTTCTGCTCCATCAGCAGCACCGGTTCGCCCCGGGGGCCGGTGCGGGCCCGGGAGCGGGACGCCTGGATCTCCAGCAGCGCGACCAGGCCGTGCACCTCGGGTTCGCGGGGCATCAGGCGGGCCAGCACGCGGGCCAGGCGCAGCGCGTCCGCGCACAGGGCGGGCCGCATCCAGTCGTCGCCCGCCGTCGCGGAGTAGCCCTCGTTGAAGATCAGGTAGATGACGCCCAGGACGCTGGACAGGCGGGCGTCCCGCTCGTCCTCGGCGGGCACCTCGAACGGCACGCCCGCCTTGGCCAGGGTCTTCTTGGCGCGCACGATCCGCTGCGCCACGGTCGGCTCGGCGACCAGGAACGCGCGGGCGATCTCGTCGGTGGTCAGGCCGCCGAGCATCCGCAGGGTCAGCGCGACCCGGGCCTCCGTGGACAGCACCGGGTGGCACGCGGTGAAGACCAGCCGCAGCAGGTCGTCGTTGATGTCCCCGACGCCGTCGCCCGCGTCCGGGACGTGGTCGGCCCCCTGGTCCCGGCCGATCTCCGCCAGCTTGCGCCGGTAGTTCTGCTCGCGCCGGATGCGGTCGACCGCCCGGTTCTTCGCGGCGGTCATCAGCCACGCGCCGGGGTTGCGCGGGACGCCGGTCTCCGGCCACTGCTCCAGAGCGCTGACCAGGGCGTCCTGGGCGAGTTCCTCGGCCAGGCCCACGTCTCGGACCAGCCGGGCGAGGCCCGCGATCAACCGTGCCGACTCGATCCGCCAGACCGCCTCGACAGCACGACGCGCATCGGGAGCTGTCACGATCGGAGATCAGACCAGCTCCCGACGCGCGTCGGCAAGGGGGGTGGGGCCTACGCCTCGCGCTGCGCGGCCGTCCGGGCCCGCAGCTCCTCCTCGTGCGCGAGCACCTCGGGGGAGGCGTCGGCGAAGTCCTCGGGCGAGAACACCTGGCGGATCTCGATCTGCGACTGCTCGCCGGTCGGGTTCGGCACCCGCTTCACCCACTCCACCGCTTCCTCCAGCGACTTCAGCTCCAGCAGCCAGAAGCCCGCGATCAGCTCCTTGGTCTCGGTGAACGGACCGTCCACGACGGAGCGCTGGTCGCCGTCGAAGAACACCCGCGCGCCCTTCGAGCTGGGGTGCAGGCCCTCGCCCGCCAGCAGCACGCCCGCGTTGACCAGTTCCTCGTTGAACTCGCCCATCGCGCGCAGCTCCTCGTCACTGGGCATCGCGCCGGCTTCGCTGTCCTTCGTGGCCTTGACGATCACCATGAAACGCATCTCGGTAGTCCCTTTCGGAGTGGTTGTCTTCCATTGTGGCCGGTGGTGCGGAACGTCAGCGGCGGAACGCGCGACCCAGGGTGTAGGAGCCGGGCCCGACGACCGCGATCAGCAGGAACGCCCAGCAGTAGACGGCGGCGAGTTCGCCCATGTTGTGCAGGGGCAGCAGGCCGGTCGGCTGGTGCACGACGAAGTAGGCGAAGGCCATCGCGCCGGAGCACAGGACGGCGGCGGTCCGGGTGGCGATCCCGACGGCCACCAGCACCGAGCCGACCAGCTCGATGAGGCTGCCCCACCAGCCGGGGAACGACCCGACCGGGACCGCCGTGCCCTGCCCGTCCACGCCGCCGAGGAACCCGAAGCCCTGGAGGCCGTGGCAGGCGAACAGGAACGAGAACACCACGCGGAACGCGGCGAGCATCAGGTCGTTGCGCCGGGTCGTGCGGGCGGACGTGGTGGCGGTGGCCGGGGCGGTGGTGGTCATGTCCGGGTCCCTTCTCGGTGGTCTTGCCTACGCGACGATCGGGACCCCCGCCGGATCGACACGACCGGCGAAACTTTTCGAAGTTTTTTGTTCGTGCAGGTCACGGGCCTGTCCGGCCGGTCGGCCGCCCGGCGGGTGGGAGGTCTGGACAGCGCCGGGCCGCCCGGCGACGCTCGTGGGTGTGGGCGAAGCGGACGTCGTGGTGGTCGGTGGCGGGGCGATGGGGTCGGCGGTGGCGTGGCAGCTCGCCTCCCGGGGCGTGGAGGTGGTGCTGCTGGAGCGGTTCGCGCGCGGGCACGCGTTCGGCGCGTCGCACGGCGCGTCCCGGATCTTCCGGCTCGTCTACCCGGACCCGGTGTACGTCCGGTTCGCGGCCGAGGCCCTCGCGCTGTGGCGGGACCTCGGCGGCGGGCTGCTCACCGAGACCGGCGGCGTCGACCACGGCGACACCGCCGGGCTGCCCGAGGCGATGGCCGCAGCCGGGGCGCCCGGTGAGGTGCTGACGGCGGGCGCGGCCCGCGAGCGGTGGCCGGGGCTCCGGTTCGACGGCGACGTCTTCTTCCACCCCCGCTCCGGCCGGCTGCACGCCGACCGCGCGGTCGGGCTGCTGCAGGACCTGACGACCGCGCTCGGCGGCGAGGTCCGGTACGGGACCCCCGTGCGGGAGCTGCGCGTCGGCGACCGGGTGGAGGTCGTCACCGAGCGGGAGACCTTCCGGGCCCGGCGGGTCGTGGTGGCGGTCGGCGCGTGGTCGGCGAAGCTGCTCGGCGGGCTGGTCCCGCTGCCGCCGCTGACCGTCACCCAGGAGCAGCCCGCCCACTTCGCGCCGGTCGACGGCACGGACTGGCCCGCGTTCATCCACCGCCGCCCCGGCGCGGTGTACGGGCTGGCGACACCGGGCGAGGGGATCAAGGTCGGCGCGCACGGCGGCGGCCCGGTGGTGGACCCGGACGCGCGCGACTTCCGCCCCGAACCCGGCCGGCTGGCCGCGCTGCGGCGCTACGCCCGGGAGTGGCTGCCGGGCGTGGACCCGGACGACTTCGCCCCGATCAGCTGCACCTACACCTCCACCCCCGACGCGGACTTCGTGCTCGACCGGCACGGGCCTCTCGTGGTGGCCGCCGGGTTCTCCGGCCACGGCTTCAAGTTCGTGCCGGCCGTCGGCCGGGTGCTGGCCGACCTCGCCACGTCCGACGCCGGCGGTGATCGGCGGTTCGCGCTCGATATTCCCGCCCGGGGCCGGTGATCCCGAACCTCCCACAGGGTGGTCGCCCCTCCGCCGGCTCCCGGAGCTGCCGCAGAATCCGGGAGAGGGCGAAGGGAGCCGGGACATGGGAGCTGGTCTGCACCTGGCGGTGGCGCTGGAAGCACCGGGGTGGCACCCCACCGCGCCGGGCGACCCCGCGCGGTTCACCCCGGGGTACTGGGTGGACCTGGTGCGGGAGGCCGAGCGCGGCCTGCTGGACCTCGTCACCTTCGAGGACGACCTCGGACCGGTCGGGCGGCTGGACTCGGTGCTGGTCGCCTCCCGCGTCGCGCCGCTGACCACGCACATCGGGTTGGTGCCCACGGTGGTCTCCACGCTGACCGAGCCGTTCCACCTGTCCAAGGCGATCGCCACCCTGGACTACGTGAGCACCGGGCGGGCCGGGGTCCGGGTGCGCGGGAGCTTCGCCCCCGACCACGCCCGGCACGTCGGCCGGCGGGTCTTCCCGGACGTGCTGGACGACGCGCTGCTGGCCGACGTGCTCGACGAGACCGCCGACTACGTCGAGGTGCTGCGGCGGCTGTGGGACAGCTGGGAGGACGACGCGGAGATCCGCGACGCCGCCACCGGCCGGTTCATCGACCGGGACAAGCTGCACTACGCGGACTTCAGCGGGAAGTGGTTCGACGTCAAGGGACCGTCCATCACGCCGCGCCCGCCGCAGGGGCAGCCGCCGGTCGCGGTGCTGTCCCACGCCTCCCGCATCCACGAGCTGGCGCGGCGCTCGGCGGACCTGGTGTTCACCACTCCGCGCAGCACCGACGAATTGCGCGCGATCGTCGCGGAAGTGCGCGGGCTGCGGCACTTCGTGGACGTGGTCGTGTTCTCCGACACCGACCGCAAGGCGCGGGCCGAGGACGCCGGCGGGCTCGACTCCGACGCGGTCGTGTTCGCGGGCGACGCCACCCGGCTCGCCGACCTGCTGCTGGAGTGGCGCGACGCCGGCGCGCACGGCTTCCGGCTGCGGCCCGCCCAGCTCCCGGACGACCTGGTGGCGATCACGTCCGACCTGGTGCCGGAGCTCCAGCGGCGCGGTGCCTTCCGCACCGCCTACGAGGCGACCACGCTGCGCGGCCACCTCGGACTCCCCCGGCCCGCCAACCGCTACGCCGCCTGAGAGGACGAGATGAAGCAGATCCACCTCGCCGCGCACTTCCCCGGCGTGAACAACACGACGGTGTGGAGCGACCCGCAGGCCGGCAGCCACATCGAGTTCTCCTCCTTCGCGCACTTCGCGCGGACCGCCGAGCGGGCCAAGTTCGACTTCTTCTTCCTGGCCGAGGGATTGCGGCTGCGCGAGCAGAACGGGCTCATCCACGACCTCGACGTGGTGGGCCGGCCGGACACGTTCACCGTGCTGGCGGGTCTGGCGGCGGTGACCACGCACCTGGGCCTGGCGGGCACCATCAACTCGACGTTCAACGAGCCGTTCGAGGTCGCGCGGCAGTTCACCTCGCTGGACCACCTGTCCGGCGGGCGGGCCGCGTGGAACGTGGTCACCTCGTGGGACGCGTTCACCGGCGAGAACTTCCGGCGCGGCGGCTACCTGCCCGAGGACCGGCGCTACGCGCGGGCGAAGCAGTTCCTCGACGCGGCCACCGTGCTGTTCGACTCGTGGCAGCAGGGCGGTGACTTCGCGCACCGGGACGACTTCTTCGACATCTCCGGCCGGTTCGACCTGCCCCGGTCGCCGCAGGGCAGGCCGGTGATCCTCCAGGCGGGCGACTCCGACGAGGGCCGCGAGTTCGCCGCCGCCAAGGCGGACGCGATCTTCAGCCGGCACGCGACGCTGGCGGAGGGCAAGGCGTTCTACGCCGACGTGAAGGGCCGGCTGGAGCGGTACGGCCGCACGCCCGACCAGCTCAAGGTGCTGCCCGCCGCGACGTTCGTGCTGGCCGACACCGACGCCGAGGCCCAGGAACTCGCGCACGAGGTGCGCCGGCAGCAGGTGAGCGGGCAGACCGCGATCAAGTTCCTGGAGCAGGTGTGGAACCGCGACCTGTCGGCCTACGACCCGGACGGCCCGCTGCCGGAGGTCGACCCGGTGGCGGGGGAGCACACCGTCGCGCGCGGCCGGGCGAGCGTGCGCAGCCACCGCGATCCCGCCGCCACGGCCCGGGAGTGGCGCGAGCTGGCGGCGGCGAAGAAGCTGTCCATCCGGGACCTGGTGATCGAGCGGACCGCGCGGCAGACGTTCATCGGGTCGCCCGCCACCGTGGCCGGTCGCATCGACGAGCTGGTGCAGGCGGACGCGAGCGACGGCTTCATCCTGGTGCCGCACGTGACCCCGGGCGGGTTCGACGTCTTCGCCGACACGGTCGTGCCGCTGTTGCAGGAGCGCGGCGTCTACCGGACCGACTACACCGGCCCGACCCTCCGCGACCACCTGGGCCTGACCCGGCCGTAGCGGTCGTGGGCGGCTCGGGCCGTGGGTGCGGGGGTGGTCAGTGGTCCCAGTCGCCGATCACCGGGGGCGCGCTCGCCGTGGGGTCGCCGAACACGCCGTCGGGGTCGGGCTCGACCAGGTAGGACGGCCTGTGGTGCTCGACGTCCTCCTCCCGCTGCGGCCCGCCGACGCCGCCCACACCGCCCGCGCCGACCGGTCCGCCGGCCCCGCGCCCGGTCGCCGCGCCACCCCGCGCGGCAGCGGGCTGCTGACCGCCGGGCGGCGCGACACCGGACGAGCCGCCGTGCCCGACGCCGTGTTGGCCCGGACCGTGCCCACCCGGACCGTGCCCACCGGGCCCCTGTCCGCCTGCTCCGGGCGCACCCCCGCCGAATCCCGGCCTGCCACCACCGCCGACCCCCGGCACGCCGCCGGCACGGCCACCGCGAGCCGCCGCCGCACCGCCGGGCAACGAGGTCGTGCGCGCAGACGCCGCCCCGGCCCGGCCGGCGGCCGGACCGACCCCGGGCAAACCGCCGACCGCACCCACCCCCGGCACGCCGCCGGCGGGCTGCCTGCCCGGGGTGACGTCCGCGCCGTGGCCGGTACCGCCGGGCTGCGTCACCCCGCCGACACCGGGCGGCTCCGCGCCGGGCGGTCCGGTCCGGGCGACCGGTGCCGTGGTGCCGGAGGTCCCGGTGGTGTCGGACGTCCCGGGGACCTCGGGGACCGCCGCCACCCGGCGGGACGACGTCCCGCGCGTGCCGACCGGGGTCTCCCCGTCGGTCCGGGCCTCCTCCGGCACGGCCGGGGGCGGGGCGAACGCGGGCTGCGCCGCCGCCGTCTGCGCCACCGTCCGGTCGTAGGTCTGCACGACCCGCGCCGCTTCCCGGTGGTCCTCCTGCTGCTGCTCGAACGCCGCCCGGTCGGCCGCCGCCTGCCGGACGACCTCCAGCGGATCGGTGATCCGCAGCAGCCGGTCGTTGGCCTCCTGCACGGAGAACGCGGGCGAGGGCGGCGGCGGCACGCTGTTCCGCGCGTCGGACAGCGCCCGCGACTGCTGGGCGAACAGGGTGCCCGCGAGCTGCGCCGAGACGCCCGTCCTCCCGGCGCGGTTGCCCAGGTCGGCCAGCGCCTGCCGGGCCCCGTCGCCCGAGGTGCCCACCCAGTCCTCCTCGCTGTCCGCGATCGCCTTGGCGATGGACTCGGTGAAGCCGGTCAGCGCGTTGCCGAGGGTGGTCCAGGCGCTCCCCATCTCGCCCACCCGCCCGGGGTCCACCTCGGTGTGCACGCTCTCGTACAGCTCCTGGTGGGGGATGCCCGGGTAGTAGGCGCCGGGGTCCGGTGGCGCGGACCTGGTGGGCACGCCCTCACCCAGCCGGAGGGCCTGGTGGTCGAGCACGTCGTCCACCTCGCCCGCGTGCAGCAGCTCGGTGAGCAGGCGGGCGAGCGGCCCGTCCAGCCCCTGGTCGCGAGCCACCTGGTCGAGCAGCTCCTGGTCGGTCTTGGCCGACGTGTGCCGGTGCAGCCCGTAGTCCTCGTACGGGTCCGGCTCACGTCGTGAGGCCCCCTGCTCCATCCCGTCGCCCCCTCAGGCCCGTCGCTACGGCAATCTCGGTTCGACCAGCCCGGCGACCTGGACCGCGATGGGGCACGGCGGTTTGTCGCTGCCCACCGTGGTGACGACGACATCCACCCGCGAGGTTTCAGTCACCCCCATGTAAATCCCGCAGCTGCCGGTCGAGTCGAGCAACTCCTTGGCGGGACGGCCGCTGACAGATGCCTCCTTGATCTCGCCGCCGTTGGGCTGCACACCCGCGATTCCCACGTTGGTCCGCACCGCCACGACGACTACGCCGTACGACGGTGAATATCGGCAGGTGACGGCCGAGGCGACCTTCCTGTTCTCGGGGTCCTTGAGCAGCCGGCCGAGCGCGCCCTCCGCCTCCTGGCGGGTGAGGTAGGAGCACGGGTCGGTCCGCTCCAGCGTCGTGCTCGTGTCCGCGTTGCCCGGCGTGGTGGTGCCGGTCGGGCCGGTGGACGGTCGCGTGGGTTTCGCAGACGTGGTCGACGCGCCTCTGGCGAAGCCGTGGGTCGGTTCGCTGCACGCGCCGAGTGCGAGCAGCGGGACCACCAGGCAGGCCAGGCGGAGTCGAGGGTTCACGGGTGCTCCCGGTCGGTCAGGCGCTGTTGACGGAGCCGCCGGCGGATTTCAGGTCGTAGGTGTTGTCGTCTTCGGTCGTCTCGTAGAGGTCCATTGACTGCCGGACGTCGGCCGCCAACTGGGTGAGGTCCTGCGACAGCCGCTGGAGCGCCGGGTAGAACCCCTGTGCGGGGTCGCCGGCGATGGAGGCGAGGAACGGCCGGTAGACCCTGGCCGCCGGGGTTGTGCCGAGGGGCGGCTCCTGAGCCAGGAGCGAGGCGTCGCTGAGAGCCACCGAGAGTTCCGCCTGCATCGCTTCGATCGCGTCCAGCAGCGCTCTGCCGCCCTGGGCGCTGATGGCGAACCCCGCCGCCGTCGCCGCGCGGAAGCCCTGGACGGCGTGGGACATGCCGGCCAGGCCCTCGGAGATGCCGCCTACCGCCATGGGGGACTCCCTTCCCGGGCTGCTCCGGGTCCGGTCGTGGCCAGCCGGGACAGGTGCCGGGCCAGCGCGGCCCGGTCGGCGGGCGTGTAGGTGGCCGAGAGAGCGCCGTCCCGGTCGACGCCGGGGATCACCGCGTAGCGGCCGACGTCGGTGTCGAGGTAGGTGAGCGAGCCCCGGTGCGCCCCGCCCGCCGTCACGGTGAAGTGGCCCGCGCCGACCCTGGGGCGGCGCAGGATGTCCTCGACCGCCGCCCGCGCCGACGGGGCGGCCGGCCCCGGTGCGGCGGTGAAGCGGAACTCGGAGAAGTCCTCGTCCGGGGCGCGGGCGGGTGCCGGGGCGTCCACCACGGTCACCGACGCGCCGGGGCCCGGCCGGACCGCAGGCAGCAGGTCGACCAGGGCGGGCACCACGTCGTCCGGGTGCCGGCGGTGGAAGGTCACGGTCGCGTCGCCGCCCACCGCGAGCACGCCGGCCCGGTCGTCCGCCGCCGCCAGGGCCACCGGGCGCTCCCCGCCCGAGGTGCCCACCAGGGCCACGGCCACCCGGCCGCCGGCGAGCAGGCGCAGCGACTCCACCAGGTCGGGCGCGAACCCGCCCGCCCGGACCAGCCCCCGGTCGGTCAGGTCCCGGTGCGCGCGGGCGACCACGGCGACCCGTTCCTCGCGGGTCGAGCCGTGGTGGCCGATGTCGAACGGGAACACCCGCACGTCGACGCGCAGCGCTTCGCCGAGCGCGTCGAGTTCGGCGAACGTGCACACCATCCCCGTCGACACCCGTTATCCCCGCCTCTCCCCCTCACGACGGGGGATATGGTGGCAGCCTCCCTCTCCGGCACCTCCGCTTGATTGCGGTATTCGGCGAATTGTCACCCGTTGGCAAATCGTGATTCCGCCTATCGGGCGACGCCGAACGGCGGGTTCCGGTCGTTCGGGCGAATAGGTCGTACACCGAGGTCCGGCGGCCGGGTAGGAGACTCGTGCCCGGCAGTGCGGTAATTGGTCCGACCGTCATCCGGAAGTTACCCGAACGCGATCCGAATAGGTGTTCGATTCCGCAGAGATCGTCCGAGTGGAATACCGGTGCGAACTCCGTGCCTTTCGGCACATCGTACTAGGGGTAGTAGCCGATCAAAGGCGCACTGGCTTCGGAGTGGAGCGCGGGCCCTTCGGTCGGCACGGCCGGGAACCCGCCGCCGGTCCGCAGGCCGTCGAGCTGCTCGGCGGACAGCGCGAACACGACGTGCCCGAGCCCGGAGCGCGCGAGCGCCCCCGCGCACATCCCGCACGGCTCGCAGCTCGTGTACATGGTGGTGCCGGCGGCGACCTCGGGCGACAGCTCGCGGGCAGCCCAGCGGGCCAGCTTCAACTCCGGGTGGGCGGTGATGTCCCGGTCCGTGAGGCTGCTGTTGCGCTCCTCGGCCAGCACCGTCCCGTCCGGGCCGACCAGCAGCGACCCGAACGGCGGGTTGCCGCCCGCGCGGGCCTCGGCGGCCAGGGCGATCGCGCGGCGCAGGTGCTCTTCGTTCACCGGAATTCCTTTCGCACGGTGGCGAGCGCGTGCCACGCCACTCCGGGGTCCAGCGTCTCGGCCGGGTCGCCGACGAACGGGTCCAGCACGACCGCCCGCGCGCCCTGCTCCGCCAGCAGCGCCAGGTCGCCGACGACCTGTCCCACGTCGCCCTCGCCCATCCGCCGCTCGGCCAGCGGCCGGTCGGTGATCCGCAGCAGGATGCGCGGGGCCAGCTCGGGCACCGGCCGTCCCTCCTCGTCGGCGATCTCCCCCAGCCGGGCCACCGCCTCGCGCCACGCGGCGTGCGTCAACCGCAGGCCGTGCCACGCGTCGCCGTGCCGCACCGCCCGCCGCAGCGCTCCGTCGCTGTGCCCGCCGACCCAGATCGGGATGCGCCCGGTCCCGTAGTCGGCCTCGTCGCGCCACGCCCGCCGGACGGCGACCACCAGGTCGTCGGTGAGCTTGCCGCGCTGCCGGAACGGCACGCCGAGCGCCTCGAACTCCTGCCGCGCCCACCCGACGCCGACGCCGAGGACGAACCGCCCGCCACTGAGCTGGTGCAGGTTCGCGGCCATCCGCGCGACCAGCAGGGGGTGCCGGTACGGCGCGATGAGCACGGTGGTGCCCAACGAGATGCGCTCGGTCACGCCGGCCAGCCACGACAGCGCGGTGAACGGCTCGTAGAACGGGGCGGGGTACTGCTCCGCGACGTCGGGCGTGACGGCCACGTGGTCGGAGACCATGAGCAGGTCGAACCCGAGCCCCTCCACGGTCCGCGCCCAGTCGCGCAGCACCGCCGGCGTCGTGCCGGGGCCGAAGTTGGGGACGTTCACACCGATCAACACCCTGGAAAGGCTAGGTCGTGCCCGCCGAACTCTGAAGGGCTTCGCCACGGCATAGGACCGTCCACGCCGTGGATTCCACGGTAGATTGGCCGGATGGCCGAGACCCTCGACGCGACGGACTGGGCGATCCTGGCGGAGCTGCAACGGGACGGCCGGGTCGCGCTGACCGAGCTGGGCCGCCGGGTCAACCTCGGCGCGTCGGCCACGGCGGAACGCGTCAAGCGCTTGGAGCAGACCGGGATCATCACCGGCTACAGCGCCACCGTCGACCTCGACAAGGTCGGGTACGGCGTGCTCGCCGTGGTGCGCCTCAAGTACCCCGGCAACCGGCACGAGCCGCTGCGCGCGTTGCTCGCCGAACGGCCGGAGTTCCTGGAGTGCCTGCGCACCACGGGCGAGGACTGCTACACGCTCAAGGTCGCCGCCGGGTCGATGGCGCACCTGGAGGACCTGATCGGCGAGCTGACGGCGTTCGGCAGCACCACCACGAACATCGTCTACAGCCAGACCCTGCCCTATCGCGGGATCGGCGGGCGGCCCCCGGCGTGACCCACGGCTGCGTGACCTACGGCCACGGCGTGGCGGGCACGCACGTCGCCCGGTCCGACGAGAACTGGCCGCCGTACACGACCGCGCCGTCGGGCCGGAGGTAGCACTGCCGGCCGAGGTCCGCGCTGGTGCCGAGGAACCGGCCGTTCCGGTCGTACGCGCGGACTTCGCCGGCCGGGCCGCTGTAGGGGAGGTGCCCGTCCGGGTAGACGATGCGCGCCAGGTAGGTGCCGTCGGTGACGGTCGCCTCGACCGTCGTGCCCTCGTAGGTGTAGGTCACCCTGGCCACCTCGGCGTCGACCCGGCCCACCGCCACCCGCCAGGCCGGCGACCCCTCCCCGCCCGGCGAGTCCGCGCCGCCGCGACCCTCGGTGTGGTCCAGCGAGAAGTGGCCGGGCAGCCAGCCGAGGGCCGTCATGGTGAGCTTGGCGCTGTTGAACGGCGCGAACCGGTCGTCCACCGCGCACGGCAGCAGGTAGCCGAAGGTGTCGGACCCGGCGGCGTCAGAGGTGTAGAGGATCGCGTACTTGCCGGCCACGTCCTCCCGGTACTGGTAGAGCTTGGCCGACCGGCTCGTCATGGCGGACTCCGCGCAGCCGGCCTCGACCTCCTTGACGCGGTGTGGCGCCAGGTCGGCCAGCGAGGCCGTCGGCGCACCGGCCGCCGGGTCGACGGCGTCGCGCCCCGGCCACGGCGCGAGCGGCAGCACGACGGCCAGGGCCACCACGGCGGCGGCGGTCACCACCGGCGCGTGCCGGAACGGTCGGCGTGCGGTGGTGGCGCGCTCGACCTCGGCCCGGATCGCGGCGTGCCGGCCGGGCGGGAGGTCGCGGGCGGCGGGCGGTGCGGTGTTCATCGGTCCTCCACGACGATGGGGGTGAACGGGACGGCCTCGGAGCGCGTGCCGAGCAGCGCCGCCAGTCGGGACCTGGCCCGGCTGACCCGGGCCCGCACGCTGCCTTCCGCGATGCCCAGCACGGCGGCGGCGTCGGGGTAGGAGACGCCCGACCAGACGCACAGCGCCAGGGCTTCCCGCTCACCGCGCGGCAGGCGCCCGACGGCCGCCAGCAGCGCGGCCATCCGCCGCTGGTCGTCGACCCGGCCGGCGACCTGGTCGGCGTGGTCGGGGACGGGGGGTTCGGCCGGCACCCGGTCGAGCAGCCGCAGCCGGCGGGCGAACGAGCGCCGCTCGGTGCGCACCACGTTGGTGGCCACGGTGAGCAGCCACGGCAGCGCCGACTCGCGTTCCAGCCGGAACCCGGCCCGCTTGCGCCACGCCAGCAGGAACGTGGCCTGGAGGTGGTCCTCGGCGGAGGACCACGACGCCGTGAGCCGGAAGCAGTGGTTGTACACCGCCTTGGCGTGCCGGTCGAACAGCTCGCCGAACGCGGCACCGCTGCCCTCCGCCGCGCGGGCCCACAGCGCGCGGTCGTCTTCGGTCCTCATGCCTGTTCGTGTCCGCCCGCAGGACCTGTGTTGCCCCCAGTGTGCCGCGCCCGGCGGTCAGTAGCCGACGGTGAAGCGGACCCGGTGGTGCCGGGGGCGCTCGACCTCGTCCAGCAGCGCCACCGCCAGGTCTTCCAGCGACACCGAGGAGTTGCCATCTCCGTCCACCACGAGGTCGTCGCGGCCGAGTCGGTACGCGCCGGTCCGGGTGCCCGGTTCGAGCACGACCGGCGGGCTCAGGTACGCCCAGTCCACGGCGACCTCCTCGCGGACCGCGTCGAGCTGGGCGGTGCAGGCCAGGGCGATCGGCCGCAGGGACGCCGGGAAGTCCGGCGCGTCCTGCACCAGCACGCCGTCCGGCCGCACGAGGCTGCTCGCCCCGCCGACCAGCAGCAGCCGCGCCCCGGTCGGCCGGACGCCCTCCAGCAGCGCCTTCGCCGCGACGGCCAGCTCGCGCTCCTGCCCGTCGACCGGCCGGGTCGCGCTGATCACGACGTCCTGCCCGGTGCCGAGCCGGGTCACGTCCGCAGGCACCCGCGCGTCGCCGACCTGGAACCCGGCGCGCGCCTTCCGCGAGACCGCGACGACGTCATGGCCGCGCCGCGACGCCTCGGCCACCACCCGGCTGCCGACGCCACCGGCCGCCCCGAACACGGTGATCCTCATCGTTCTTCCTCCCCCTGGTCTGTGCCGCGACGAGCGCGGCGAGCACGATCACGGCACCGCAGAGCTGCGCCACCGTCAGGTCCTGGCCGAGCACCGACCACCCGACCGCCGTGGCGACCACCGGGCTGAGCAGGCCGAGGAACGTCACCTCGGTGGCCGCGAGCAGCTTCACGCCCCGGAACCACAGGCTGTAGGACAGCGCCGCGCCGACGAGGGCCAGGTACGCGTACCCGGCCAGGTTGCGCGCGGACAGCTCGGGCGGCGGGCCCTCGACGGCGAAGGTGAGCGGCAGCAGGAGCAGCCCGCCCGCGACGAGCTGCCACCCGGTGGTGGCCAGCAGCGGCGCGGGGGACACCCACCGCTTGCCCAGCACGGTCCCGACCGCCATCACCACCGCGCCGCCCAGCGCCGCCGCGATGCCCAGCGCGTCGAGCTGGGCGTTCGCCCGCAGCACGAGCAGGCTCACGCCGAAGATCCCGGCGACGGCGGCCAACCCGACCCGCAGGGTGACCCGCCGGCCGAGGAAGCCCGCCGCGAGCCCGGCCACGACCAGCGGCTGGACCGCGCCGACGGTGGCGGCCACCCCGCCGGGCAGCCGGTAGGCGGCCAGGAACAGCAGCGGCAGGAACGCGCCGATGTTCAGCGCGCCCAGCACGAGCGACCGCCACCACCAGTCGCCGGTGGGCAGCCGCCGGACGACGGCCACGAGCAGCAGCCCGGCGGGCAGCGACCGCAGCAGGCTCGCCAGCAGCGGGCGGTCCGGCGGCAGGTACTCGGTGGTGACGTAGTAGGTGGTGCCCCAGATGGCCGGACCGAGCGCGGTGACGAGCCGATTGCTTAGCACTAAGTCAAATTAGCTCATCGCTAAGCTAGTTGGTCGGTGATTTGCCTCACCGCTAAGGTAGTTCGCATGGGAGACCACGTTGACCTGGTGCTGCGCCAGTGGCACACGCAGCGCCCCGACCTCGACGTGTCGCCCATGGCGGTGATCGGCCGGCTGTCCCGGCTCACCCGACTGGTCGACGCCGAGCTGCGCGCCACCTTCGCCCGGCACGGCCTGGACCGGCCGTCCTTCGACGTCCTGGCCACCCTGCGCCGCAGCGACCCGCCGCACCGGCTCACCCCGACCGAGCTGATGCGGTCGTCCATGATCACCTCCGGCGCGGTCACCCAGCGCCTCGACCGCCTCGAAGCGCGCGGCCTGGTGACCCGGCTGCCGAGCCCGGTCGACGGCCGGGGCGTCGTGGTGGCGCTGACCGACGAGGGCCTGGCGCTGGTCGACCGCACCCTGCCCGACCACCTGGCCACCGAGCAGCGCCTGCTGGCCGCCCTCGACCCGGCCGAGCGCGAGCGGTTGGCGGCGACCCTCCGGACCGTCCTGGAATCCCTGGCCGAATGACCTCCCGGCCCCGCGCGCCGGCCGGCATGGTGGGAGCAGTCGACTCCGGGGGGACACCATGAAGCGGACAGCGGTCATCGGCGCGGTCGTGCTCGCGAGCGGCCTGCTCGGCGCGGCACCGGCCGGCGCGGCGGTCGGCCCGCACTGCCAGGAGGACGGCTACTGCCTGTTCTCCGGGGAGGGCTTCGGCGGGACGAAAGCCGTGCTGCCGGCCGACTACGGCTGCCACCGGGTGAGCAGCCTGGGCTTCAGCCCGGCGCGCTCGGCGGCCCGGGGCTACGGCGACGGCACCGCGCCGGCGCTCTACTCGGACGCGACCTGCGCCACCCAC
The DNA here is from genome assembly GCF_040655415.1 of Actinosynnema sp. NPDC050436. Taxonomy (NCBI): domain Bacteria; kingdom Bacillati; phylum Actinomycetota; class Actinomycetes; order Pseudonocardiales; family Pseudonocardiaceae; genus Actinosynnema; species Actinosynnema sp. NPDC050436. The sequence continues at coordinate 105,656 of NZ_JBFAJV010000015.1, forward strand.
CCCACCTACGTTTACGACGAGGTGCCCAGCACCTCCGCGCTCTCCTACCGGCTGCTCCCGATCCCGGGCTGAGGTCAGGCGGGCTGCGCGGCGGGGCGGGTGCGGCGCAGCCAGAGCAGGCCCAGCACCGGCAGCACGAGCGGGACGAAGCCGTAGCCGACGCCGAAGCCCGACCACACCGTGGCCTCCGGGAACCACGACGGCACGAGCAGGCTCACCGCGCCCACCACCAGCACCCCGCCCAACTCCACCGCGCACGACCCGAACGCCACCCTGCGCGACCCCCGGCTGCCGACCGCCAGCGTCACGGTCGCCAGCAGGTAGACCACGGCGGCCAGCGCCGACAGCAGGTAGGCGACGGGTGCGTCGCCGAAGCGCGTGGCGATCTGCACGCCGGAGCGCGCCGTCGCGGCGAGCGCGAAGATCCCGTAGACGGCGATCAGCAGCCGGCCCGGACCGGACCGGGTCGCGTTGGGCGCGGCGTCAGGCATGGCCCTGCCAGACCTGGTGCAGCCGCACGATCATCACCGGCACGCTCAGGCAGCCGACGACCAGCACCGCCGCGCCCCACCGGGACCGCTCCGCGATCGACCAGAAGCCGGCCAGCGGCAGCACCAGCACCGGCCCGAGCAGGTAGCCGACGAACGTGGCCCCGGAGATCTCCCGGTCCAGCCCGACCAGCCGCACGATCCCGACCACGGCCTGCACCAGCAGCCCGAGTTCGAGCAGCACCACGAGCCCGGCGACGCCCAGCGTGAGCTTGGTCTCCAGCGTCAACGGCTTGTCCAGCACCGCGAGCAGCAGCGACCAGGCGGCGGCGACGAGCGCCAGCACGGTCAGCCCCACGGCCAACGAGTCGATCATCGAACCGAGCCCTCCCACGGCATGTCCTCCGGGACACTAGCCGCCGCCCGCCGGCCCGGTCGCCGGCGGCCGACCCCGCGCCGTCCGCTGCGCGCTCCCGAACCCGCGCGGGGCCCGCCGGCTCGGACGTGCCCCGTGCCCGGACGCGGTGCCCGGTGCAGCGTTCGGCGCGGTGTCGGGGTCCGGTGTCCCCCGCGCGGTGGCCGGGCGCACCGAGCGGCCATCTCGACGTCGGTGCCGATTCACTCGATCGTGGCCACTTTCGTGCGATCCTGCCGGAGTGGTCGGCACCGCTGACCACGCACTGTCAGGCCCTCTGGCGCGCGCTGTCACCCTGCGGCGCGCCGCATTCGGGGAGAGGACACCCACCGTGCGCACGTTCTCCTGGCGCGTGGCCGGCGTGGTCGCCGCCACGGCCGTCACCGCCACCCTCACCGCCACCCTGCTGATCCCCACCGCCGTCGGTGCCGCGCCGATCACGGTCGCCCAGGCGGTCGGGCAGCAGGCCGGCGCGTCCGCCACCGTGCGGGGGTACGTCGTCGGCCAGCCGACCGCGACCTCCACCGTGGTCACCTCGGGCTTCCCGTCCGACCACGCCCTGGCCCTGGCCGACGCGCCGGGGCAGACCGACCCCGCGCGGCTGCTCTACGTGCAGGTCACCTCGTCGTTCCGGGCCGCGTGGGGCCTGCGCACCAACCCCGGCCTGCTCGGCTCGCGGATCGACGTGACCGGGCGGCTCTCGGCCTACTTCGCGCACCCCGGCCTCACCTCGCCCACGGCGTTCGCGCCGGCCGGCACCGGCCCCACCGGCACGACCACCACCGCCCCGACCACCGGAGCCCCCGGTGACGACTACTACCGGGCGGCTGCCGGCAAGACCGGGCCCGCGCTGAAGACCGCGCTGAACCAGATCATCCGGACCAACGACAAGCTCTCCTACGACCAGGTCTGGAACGCCCTCAAGGCCACCGACGAGGACCCGGCCAACCCCGCGAACGTCGTCCTGCTCTACAGCGGGCGCTCGCAGAGCAAGTCCACCAACGGCGGCAACGGCAACGACTGGAACCGCGAGCACGTCTGGGCCAAGTCGCACGGCGACTTCGGCACGACCACCGGGCCCGGCACCGACCTGCACCACCTGCGCCCCGAGGACGTGTCGGTCAACGCCGACCGGGGCAACAAGGACTTCGACCTCGGCGGCTCGCCGGCGGCCGAGGCGCCCGGCAACCTCACCGACTCCGACTCGTGGGAGCCGCGCAACGCGGTCAAGGGCGACGTGGCGCGGATGCTGTTCTACATGGCTGTGCGCTACGAGGGCGGCGACGGCTACGTCAACTTGGAGCTGAACAACAACGTCGGCAACGGTTCCGCGCCTTACATGGGCCGGTTGTCGGTACTGCTGCAGTGGCACGCGCAGGACCCGCCGGACGCGTTCGAGAAGCGCCGCAACCAGGTGATCTTCGACAGCTTCCAGCACAACCGGAACCCGTTCATCGACCACCCGGAGTGGGCTGCGTCGATCTGGGGCTGACCACCCGGAGCGCTACGCCGGGTGGCCGCCGTCCCTCCTATCGAGACGGCCGCCGCCGGGGAGGTCTACGCAGAGTGTGCCGCGCTCGTCGGGGGCGTTCGGGTCGCCGGCAACCAGGTGCTCGACCGGTCCCGATGAGCGCGCTCGGATCGACGGCGAAGCCGGCAGCGGGCGGAGCGGCGGGAGGTCGCGCGCCGGGCGCGTCCGCCGGGGCAGTTGCTACACGGGGCAGGTGTGTTACGGGCGCGGCACCTGCCCCGTGTACGGCCGGAAGGGGACCACGTCCCCCGTACTCCCCTCCCGACTCCCCTGGCAACTACGGAAGGACACACACCCTCCAGGAGGAGGTGCGGTAACGCTATGCCAATCAACGCCGGTTCGCACCTAGTACGTTTGAGTGAATTACCAGGTGAGAACCACTCGACTACCGTCAGAGAGTGACCGGGCTGCGGCGGTCGAAGACGAGGTCGCGGGCCGACCGCAGGCCCATGGCGATCGCGCCGCTGAGCACCGCGCCGTCCCCCAGCTCGCCGGCCGCGATCCGGGGCGCGAGCGGGGTCATCCGGGCCAGTGCCGCCGCCATCGGCTCCCGCAGCAGCTCGGTGTTCCCGCCGATGCCGCCGCCCAGCACGACCAGCTCCGGGTCGATCACGGCCGCCACCGACGCCACCACGAACGCCAGCCGCTCGGCCTCGTCGCGCACCACCCGCAGCGCCCGCTCGTCCCCGGTCTTGGCGAGCACGAACACGTCGCGCGCCGACCTCGCCGAGGTGATGCCGTGCAGCTTCGCCATCGCCACCACGGACTCCGCCGCCGCCGCCGCTTCCAGCCGGCCCCGACCGTGGTCGTCCACTTCGGACGGTGCGGCCCACGGCAGGTAGCCGATCTCGCCCGCCGCCCCGTGCGCGCCCCGGAACAACCGGCCGTCCACCACGATCCCCATGCCGATGCCCGTGCCAACCATGACGCACACGAACACGTCGACGTCGCGCGCCGCGCCGTACGCCCGCTCGCCGACCGCCGCCAGGTTGGCGTCGTTCTCCACCAGCAGGTCGGGGCCCAGCTCGGCCTCCAGGTCGTCCAGCAGGCCCCGGCGCTCCCAGCCGGGCAGGTTCGGCGCGTGGGCCAGCGCCCGCCCGCGCGGGTCGGGGACGCCGGGCGTGCCGACCACCTTCACCACCAGGTCGGCCATGGACAGGCCGGCGTCGGACACCGTCCGCTCGGCCAGTTCGCGGACCGTGCGCACCAGCGAACCCGCCGACCGGCAGCGGTTGCGCTCGTCCACCCGCGCGATCACCGCCCCGGCCAGGTCCGCCACCGCGACCCGGATGCGCTGCCGGCCGATGTCGATGCCCAGCACGTGGCCCGCCGCCGGGTTCGGCTCGTAGACCATCGCCGACCGGCCCGGCCCGGACGTGGTGCGGCCGATCGGGCGCACCAGCCCGTGCTGCTCCAGGTCGAGCAGCGCCTGGCCCACCGTCGGCTTGGACAGTCCGGTGTCCTTGGCGATCTGCGGCCGGGTGGCGGGCCCGCCCCGGCGCAGCCGGTCGAGCACGGCGCGTTGGTTCAGCACGCGCATCCCCGCAGGGGTGCCCACCTGGGGCGACTTCCGGACCATCGGGTGAGTCTAGATCGGGTGGCGCACCGAGCGGACAGGCTTGCGGACAAGTCGCCCGACCGGTCTTGACAACGATGTCAGCCGGCGGTTTCGCTGGCGGTGAGCCGGCCGGCCGAGGCGAGGGGCGTGCGCGATGGGCTTCCTGCGGTCATCCCTGGTCATCCCGTTGACCGCTGCGGTGGTCGCGGCGGGCGTGGGAGGCTGGTCGTTTGCCGCCGCCGCACCAGGGGAGGCCGCCGTGGGCGGGACGCTGTTCGCCACCTCGTTCGAGGACGGGCAACCCCGGCCGACGTGGACCAGCGCCGTCGAGGTCGACCCGAGCGGGAAGCCCCGGGCGCACGGCGTCGACGGCTCGGACTCGACCGGCCTGCCCGGCGACGTCACCGACCTGGTCGCGGACGTCGCCGCCAACGCGGAGAACACCGCTGCGGGCGAGGTGAAGGAGAACCTGGTCGACGGCAGCCCGGGATCCAAGTGGCTGACCTTCACGCCGACGGGCTGGGTGCGGTTCACCTTCGCCGAGCCGGTCGCCGTCCGCCGGTACGCGCTGACCTCGGCCGACGACGCCCCCGAGCGCGACCCGAGGGACTGGGTGCTGCGCGGCTCAACGGACGGCACCGCGTGGACCACCCTCGACACGCGCTCCGGCGAGGTGTTCGAGTCGCGGCACCGGACCAAGCTCTACGAAACCGCGAACACCACGGCGTTCCGGTACTACCAGGTCGACATCTCCGCGAACGCGGGTGGCGTGGACCTCCTGCAACTGGCCGAGGTGCAGTTCTCCGACGGCTCCTCGACCCCGCCCGCGCGCACCATGCGCACGACGGCGGGCAAGGGGGCCACCGGCGGGTACAACGCGAAGGCGGGCGCGGGGTTCACCGGCCTCAAAGCGCTGCGGTACCGGGGAACGCACGTCGCCACCGGGCGCGGCTACTCGTACAACAAGGTGTTCGAGGTCGACATCCCGGTGACCGCCACGACCGAGCTGTCCTACCTGGTGTTCCCCTCATTCGTCACCGACGACCTGAGCTACCCGAGCACGTTCGTCGCGGTCGACCTCGCGTTCGCCGACGGCACGTACCTCAGCGACCTGGGAGCCGTCGACCAGCACGGGTTCGAGCTGTCGCCGCGCGGCCAGGGCGCGGCGAAGTCGCTGTACACCAACCAGTGGAACCGGGTCGCGTCGGTGATCGGCGCGGTGGCCGCCGGCAAGGTCGTCAAGCGGGTGCTGGTGGCCTACGACAACCCGTCCGGGCCCGCGTCGTTCAACGGCTGGATCGACGACATCGCGGTGAAGGCCGCGCCCGAGGCGGTCGAGCGCGTGCGGCCGACCGACCGCGTGCTGACCACCCGGGGCACCAACTCCAGCGGCAGCTTCTCGCGGGGCAACACCTTCCCGGCCACCGCCGTGCCGCACGGGTTCACCTTCTGGTCGCCGATGACCAACGCCGGATCCACCAGTTGGCTCTACGAGTACGCGAAGGCCAACAACCGGGACAACGTGCCGACCCTCCAGGCGTTCACCGCGAGCCACGAGCCCAGCCCGTGGATGGGGGACCGGCAGACGTTCCAGGTCATGCCGACGACCGGCACGCCCACGGCCGACCGCGCCCGGCGCGCGCTGCCCTTCCGCCACGAGAACGAGATCGCGCGGGCCCACTACTACGGCGTGCAGTTCGAGAACGGGATGCGCGCGGAGATCGCGCCCACCGACCACGCCGCCGTGTTCCGCTTCACCTTCACCGACGACACGTCGAACCTGGTGTTCGACAACGTCAACAACAGCGGCGGCCTGGTGCTGGACCCGGCGACCGGCGTGGTCAGCGGGTTCTCCGACGTCAAGAGCGGCCTGTCGGCCGGCGCGACCCGGATGTTCGTCTACGGCGTGGTGGACCGGCCGGTAATGGCGGGCGGCAGGCTGACCGGCGCGGGCCGTGACGCCGTCGCGGGCTACCTCCGGTTCGACACGTCCGCCGACAAGGTGGTCACCCTGCGGATCGCCACCTCGCTGCTGGGCGTCGACCAGGCGCGGCGCAACCTCGAACTCGAAGTGTCCACTTCGGACACCTTCGACACGGTCCGGGACCGCGCGCAGCGGGCGTGGGACGACGTCCTGCGGGTCGTCGAGGTCGAAGGCGCGACCGAGGACCAGCTCACCACCGTCTACTCCAACCTCTACCGCCTCTACCTGTACCCGAACTCCGGCTACGAGAACACCGGCACGGCGGACGCACCGGACTACCGGTACGCCTCGCCCGTGCAGCCGGCAGGGCCGTCCACGCCGACCCGGACCGGAGCGAAGGTCGTGCCCGGCAAGATCTTCGTGAACAACGGGTTCTGGGACACCTACCGCACCACCTGGCCCGCGTACAGCTTCTTCACCCCCACGAAGGCCGGGGAGCTGGCGGACGGGTTCGTCCAGCAGTACCGGGACGGCGGTTGGATCTCCCGCTGGTCCTCGCCCGGCTACGCCAACCTGATGACCGGCACCAGCTCGGACGTGGCCTTCGCGGACGCGTTCGTCAAGGGCGTGGCGAACTTCGACGCGAAGGCGGCCTTCGACGCGGCGGTGAAGAACGCGACCGTCGCGCCACCGAGCGCCGGCGTCGGCCGCAAGGGCCTGGAGACCTCGGTGTTCACCGGCTACACGTCGACCGCGACCGACGAGGGCATGTCGTGGGCGATCGAGGGGTACGTGAACGACCACGGCATCGCCACGATGGCCAAGGCGCTGCACGAGCGGACCGGTGACCCGGAGTACCTTGAGCAGCACGAGTACTTCGCCGGCCGGGCGCAGAACTACGTGCACGTGCTCGACGCGAGCACGGGGTTCTTCCAGGGCCGCAAGCCGGACGGGACCTGGCGCGTGCCGACCGCCGACTACGACCCGCGCGTCTGGGGCTACGACTACACCGAGACCGACGGCTGGAACATGGCGTTCTCCGTGCCGCACGACGGCCAGGGCCTGGCCAACCTGCACGGCGGCCGGGAGGCGCTCGCCGGGAAGCTCGACGCCTTCTTCGCGCTGCCCGAGACCGCGAAGTTCCCCGGCTCGTACGGCGGCGTCATCCACGAGATGACCGAGGCGCGGGACGTGCGGATGGGGCAGCTCGGGCACAGCAACCAGGTCTCGCACCACATCGCCTACATGTACGACTACGCCGGGCAGCCGTGGAAGGCGCAGGAGAAGGTCCGCGAGATCCTGTCCCGCCTCTACGTGGGCAGCGAGATCGGCCAGGGCTACCCCGGCGACGAGGACAACGGCGAGCAGTCGGCGTGGTACCTGTTCAGCGCCCTCGGGTTCTACCCGTTGCAGATGGGTGACGCGCGGTACGCCATCGGCTCACCGCTGTTCACCAAGGCCACGGTGAACCTGGAGAACGGCCGCAAGCTGGTCGTCAACGCCCCCGGGAACAGTGCGCGCAACGTCTACGTGCAATCGCTGAAGGTCAACGGGAAGGTGTGGGACAAGGCGTACCTGCCGCACGCCGAGATCGCGCACGGCGGGACGCTCGACTTCGAGATGGGCCCCGGGCCGTCGAGGTGGGCCACTGGGGCGGACGCCGTGCCACCGTCACCCACCACCGGCACCGAGCCGCCCCGGCCGGTGCGCGACGTCACGTCGTCGTCGGTGGTGACCGGGTCATCGGCGGCGGGACCGCTGGTGGACGACACGTCCCGGACGTCGGCGAGCGTGTCGTGGCTCCGGGTCGACCGCCCGGACGTGAAGGAGAAGGCCGCGTTCTACACGCTGACGTCGGGCAAGGGCACGGGCGACCCGTCCTCGTGGGTGCTCAAGGGCTCGTACGACGGATCGTCGTGGTCCACAGTGGACGAACGGCACGACGTGACCTTCCCGCACCGGCAGCAGACCCGGGCGTTCAAGATCGCCGAGCCGGGCCACTACCGGCACTACCGCCTGGAGTTCCCGGCGGTGGTGACGCTCGCCGAGGTCGAACTGCTGGCCGCACCGCCCGCGACGTGCACGACGACCATCACCGACGAGCACCGGGGACCGTTGCGGGTGCGCGGGACCACCTGCGTGGACGGCGGCACGGTCGCCGGTCCCGTCGTGGTGGAGGCGGGCGCGTCCCTGCACGTCTACGGAGGCACCCTCCAGGGCCCGCTGTCGGCCACCGGAGCGGCGGCCGTCGTGGTGGTGGACAGCGCGGTCGGCGGCCTCGTCACGATCACCGGCACGACCGGCGAAGTCGCCCTGGAGCACACCACCGTGGACGGCCCGGTGACCCTGGCGGCCAACAGGGGCGGCACGACCGTCGCCGCGAACACCGTGCGCGGGCCGCTGTCCTGCGTGACCAGCGACCCGCCACCGGTGGACAACGGGTGGGCGAACGACGTGCACGGGCCGAAGGTCGGCCAGTGCGCGGAGTTCTAGGGCTTGCGGCCGGTCAGCCCCAGCAGCCGGTCCAGCAGCGGGGCGTCGGCCGGTACCGGCACCTCGGGGCCGAACAGCCCCATGTCCCGGGCGATCGGCGCGCTGCCGACCAGGTCCGCGTGCACGAACGAGAGCACCTCGTCGTCCCAGGTCGGGGTGCGGCCCACGGCGGTGGCCAGGTCCCACCCGTGCACCACGACCTCGCCCACGGTCATCCCGCCGATCACCGCCGCCGGCATCTCGTCGGGCGAGCCCAGCCGCGTCGTCCCCTGCCACGCCCCGGGCGCACCCCACGCCGCCGCCGTGCGCTCCAACTGGGCCCGCAGCCGGGGCTGCCAGTCGGTCAGGTCGACGTCGGCCTCCCCGCCCTCCGGCGTGACGACCTCCTTGCGCGCGGCGGCTTCCAGGGACGGGCCCCAGAACAGCAGGTGCCCGACGAGCCGGCGGACGTCGTACTCGGCGCACGGCGTCGGCGCGTCGAGCCGGTCGGGCGTGATGTCGTCGATGATCTCCAGGAGGGGTGCCGCAGCGCGTGCCACCAGCCGTTCGGTGTTCATGCGCGGCACGCTACGAGCCGGGCCCCGGCGGTGTATTGAACAAACGCGACATACCCTGGTCGACGTGCGGGACGAGCGTGAGCTGGACTGGCGCCGGCACCAGCGGCACGAGTTCCCGCTGCCCTCGCCGGACCTCGCGCCGTTCGTCGCGCGGTACTGGGTCGTGCACTGGTCCTACGACCGGCCGTACCGGCAGCTGATCGTGCCCTACCCGAACGTGCACCTGACCTTCCGGGGCGGGCGGGCCCTGGTGACCGGCGTGTCCAGCGGGCACGTCTTCCAGGAGCTCGACGGCGAGGGGCACGTGTTCGGCGTGGCGTTCCGGCCCGGCCGCTTCCGCGCGTTCCTCGGCGCACCCGTGCGCACGATCACGGACCGGACCGTGCCTTCGGTGTTCCCGGACGTCCCGGAACCGGGCGTGCCCGCCGTGGAGGAGATGCTGCGGGCGTGCCTGCCCGACCCCGACCCGGCGGCCGAGCTGGCGTCGGAGCTGGTCGACCGGATCGTCGCCCGGCCCGGCATCACCAGGGTGTCCCAACTGGCCGAGGAGACCGGGCGCAGCCCCCGGCAGTTGCAGCGGCTGTTCGCCGAGCACGTCGGCATCGGGCCCAAGTGGGTGATCCGGCGCTACCGGCTGCACGAGGTGACCCAGCGGATGGCCGCCGGCGCGCGGGTCGACTGGGCCGCGCTCGCCGCCGACCTCGGGTACGCCGACCAGGCGCACTTCGTCCGCGACTTCACCGCGATGTTCGGCGAGACCCCGACCGGCCACGCCGCCCGGTATCACCAGGAGATCTCGCGGCAGCGCTCGGCGGACGCGCCCGGCTCGACCTGAAGCGTGGCGTGCTCGATGTGGTACTGCTCGGCGAGCAGCGTCTGCGCCGCTTCGAGCACCCGCGCCGGGTCGGCGTCCGCGCACGTGGTGAGGTGCGCCGACGCGACCTCCATGCCCGAGGTGAGCGTCCAGACGTGCAGGTCGTGCGCCTCCTCGACGCCCGGCAGCCGGCTCAGCTCGGCCTGCATCGCCTCGACGTCCAGGCGCTCCGGGGCGTGCTGGAAGAGGATGCGCAGCGCGCCCGCCGCGAGCTTCCAGGTGCGGGGGAGCACGAACAGGCCGATGGCGACACCCATCACCGGGTCGGCGTAGCGCCAGCCGAACAGCAGCGTCACCGCGCCGCTGACCAGCACGCCGACCGAGCCGATGAGGTCGGCCAGCACCTCCAGGTACGCGCCGCGCACGTTGATGCTGTCCTTCGCGCCCTCGCGGAGCATGAAGAACGAGACGACGTTGGCGACCAGCCCGGCCGCCGCCGCCAGCACCACCGGCAGGCCCGGCACCTCCGGCGGGTCCCCGAAGCGGCCGACGGCCTCCACCACGACGTACCCGGCCACGCCGAACAGCAGCACCGCGTTCGCCAGGGCCGCCAGCACCTCGGCCCGGTAGAGCCCGAACGTGCGACTTCCCTTGAAGGACGCGCGGCGAGCCAGGACGATGGCGGTGAGGGCCATCCCGATGCCCAGGACGTCGGTGAGCATGTGAGCGGCGTCGGAGATGAGCGCGAGCGATCGCGTCGTGAAGCCCACGACGAACTCGACGACCATGAAGGCCGCCCCGATGGCGAAGGCGACCCACAGGCGACCGAGGTGCTTCGCGCTCCCCGATGACACTCCGTGGCCGTGTCCGTGACCCATGGTTGAAACATATAGTCACATGCGCATGGGTGCAACCGGTAGATCAGGTGGGTTTGACCGCCCGTCCCAGCAGGCGTGCCACCCTGGGTGAGATGCGGCCCGCGACGTGCGCGAACTTCGCCTCGGGCGTCACCGGGACCACCGCGAGGTTGCGTTCCACGGCGTGGACCACCTGCTCGGCGACCTTGTCGGGCCCGAAGTTCCGCAGCCGGTAGGCCCGCGCGGCCCGCCGCTGCCGGGCCGCCTGCTCCTCGGGGTCCGCGCCCGCGAACCGGGTGGACCCCGCGATGCCGGTGTCGACCACGCCGGGGCAGATCGCGCTGACCCCGATCCCGTGCGGCTCCAGCTCGGCCACCAGGCACTGCGCCAGCATCAGCACGGCGGCCTTGGTCGCCGAGTACGCGGGCAGCGCCGGGGTGGGGAAGTACCCGGCCGCCGAGGACGTGACCACGAGGTGGCCGCCCTGCGCGCGCTCGACCAGGTACGGGGTGAAGGCGCGCAGCGTGTGCACGACGCCCCAGAGGTTGACGTCCACGACCTTCCGCCAGTCCTCCTCGGAGGTGTCCAGGAACGCGCCCGCCAGCCCGACGCCCGCGTTCGCCACCACCACGTCCGGCACCCCGTGCCGCTCGACCACCGTCCGCGCGACGTTCCTCGTCGCGGTGCTGTCGGCGACGTCCAGCTCGTAGGCGTGCCCGCCCGCCTCCTCGGCGGTGCGCCGGGCAGCCGCGAGGTCGACGTCCAAGGCGACGACCAGCGCACCCCCGCGCGCGAACCGCAACGCCGTCGCCCGCCCGATCCCGCCACCCGCCCCCGTGACGACGACCACCCGCCGCCGTTCCCGCCCGTCGATGAAGTCCTCGACCACCCGGGCCACCTGGCCCGGGTGGGTGCGGGGCGCCCAGTGCCCGGTGAACAGCGTGGTGCGCTTCAGGTCCGCCACCCACGGTTCGGCGGCCTCCAGGTGCCGGCGCGACACGTACGGGTCGTGCGCCAGCGCGATCTGGTGCACCGGCACGGAGACCTTCCGGGGCACGGCGCCACGTCCGATGTTGGCGCGGTACAGCTCCAGCCCGTTGACCAGCTCCCGCCGCCCGGCCCCCATCCGCCGCCGCACACCGGGGACGCGCCACAGCAGCTCGGGCACGCGGGGGAGCAGGAACCCGCCGATGTACCAGGACTTGCGGACGAGGTTCAGCACGGCCAGGGGGCGCCACCGGTGCCGGGCCACCCAGTCCCGGACGTGCCCCAGGTCCGGCCCGGAGAGCGAGGTGAAGGACAGGAACGCGGAGGGCTCCGCCGCGACGGCGGACCACCCGATCACCGACCCCCAGTCGTGCCCGACGAGGTGGACCGGCTGCCCGATCTCGCGGACGACGACCACCAACTCCCGCACGACCCGCTCGATGAGGAACCCGCTCCGATCCGCCGGCCGCTCCGACCCGCCGGCTCCCGGCAGGTCCACCCGAACCACCCGGAACCGCCGCCCCAACCGCGCGGCAACGCCGTGCCACACCCGCAGCGTGTCGGGGAACCCGTGCACGAGGACGACGACCGGTCCTTCTTCGACCCCCTCCTCGACCACGCGAATCCGCAGGTCAACCCCCTGAACCAACCGTTCCCGAGCAGCTCCCACCCCTCGGAGGGTAGGGGGTGTGAAGCCATCCCGACAGCCCTGCTAAGCTTCTGCCCGTAGCTGCGGCCCCCGTAGCTCAGGGGATAGAGCACCGCCCTCCGGAGGCGGGTGCGCAGGTTCGAATCCTGCCGGGGGCACCCCAGGTAGAAGGCCCGTGACCAGCAGACATGGTCACGGGCCTTCTGCGTTTGTCCGGCTGTGTCCGGCCAAAACCGGCCGTTTACGGGTGTCTGTGCCGATGGTGTGCCGACGAGATTCCCTCGAACTTGATCAAGAGGGCAATCAGGGCCCATTGGCAGTGACCTCAGTCACGTCACTGAAGCGATCACGAATGGGACACTGCTGATGAATGCTGAGTCGGTGTTCATCCACCGACACGCACCAGGTCGTCCAGTGTGAAGTTCACTGGACGACCTGGACGTCGGGCAGAACTTCAGTATGGATCTCCGCCTGGAGGCAGCCGGTCCTGCCGGTGCCCGTGTCACATGGATTCGAGATGTCTGCAGCACTTACTTGGTCATCTCATCCCTGAACGGCAGGCGCGGGGCAAGAGTCGGTTCTACCGGGTGAGTCCAGGGTTGGGAAGGCTGATGTCCGTCCTCCAGGAGTTCACCGTTCCGGTGTCGTCGTCCGATTGACCCTCGTCGAGGGTTTCACGCAGGTTCTTGCACTTGGTGTCGCTGAACAGGTACAACGTCCCTTCCTTCAACGCATTCTGCGCCGATCGTGCCGTCTCGGTCAGAGTGGTGCACTCGCTGTCGGCCTCTTCGGAGGTCTTGGTGCCGTTGAACTTCGTTTTGGTCCAGAAGCAGACATGGTTCTTTGCGCAGTTGGGCTTCGGTGCCACCTGAACGTCGACAGCGTGGCCGCTTGCAACGGTGGCCTGGGCGCTGGCGAAGGAAGTGCCGAGTGCAGCCATGGTGACGAATGCCACGGTCAACCCTTTGAACTTCACCTTTGTCTCCTCGCTCATTCGATCAAAAACCTACAAGCGTGATAATTCCACGCCCAGTGGCGACCGTACGTGAAGAATCTGGCAGACGTCCAGGCAAAGATCGGCGGTGACTTCGATGGGAACATAAGAGAACCCGTACGGGGAGCAGTGCTTCTGTCGCGGCAAGCACGAAGTGATAGGCTCTGTACACTTCCGAATGAGTTTGGTCCGCGCCCTTGACCTGCGGTGATGAATTGCCGACGTCGGCGGACGTAGGCGTGAACAGTCATGGCAAGATCGAGTCATCACACGTTGCCGATCAGTGTCGAATGCTCATCTCCAGGAGTTGGATCAACCCACATCGGCAGGTGCGGTGAGTGTCCCTGGTCCACTGCCGAGGCTCGGGCACTGAAGGAGCGAGTCGGTAGAACTGTGCATGACCGGCGCGCGGCTCACCGCTGAGAGGGGTGCGTGGACGCAGGAAGGGAGTCACTCTGTGTCGCTCGAATCGCCTTGAAGCCCCTTCTCGACCAGCGCACGGATAGCGTCGTTGGAGCCGCTGAGCACGTGGGCGTAGATCCGGAACAGCACCTCCAGACCGTGTCCGGCCCTCTCGGCGACCTGCTTCGGCGGCACGCCGAAGCTGAGCCACGGCGAGATGCCTGCGTGGCGCAGGTCGTAGGGCGAGGCGGCCAGGTCGGTTGCCGCCGGCTCGGGCGGCAGCGCTCTCTCCCTCGCCTTGTGCCAGGCGCGCAGGATCGTCGGCTTGGGCAGCTCGTCGTTGCGCTCGCTGCGGAACAGCCTGCCGTCCGGGGCGGTGCCGTAGGCCCGCATGTGGCGGTGCAGCAGGGCCGTCAGCTCGGGCGGGCTGGGGTTGGGCGGGTCGTGCCCCGGTCGCGCTGCTTGAGCTGACGCTCGTCCCGGTTCTTCCTGGATTCCGTCCGCCCGCCCGGTCGCCCGCGCCGGACCGAGGTCACTGACTTCGACCTGGTCCGACGGCGGGACGGGGGGCTCAGGGCAGTTGGTCCAGGAACCAGGTGGCGAGTTCCTCGGTGACCAGGGTGTGCGTGTCGCTCTGCGAGGACAGCTTCACGGCGTGGAAGGGCGTCTCCTCCAGCTCCTCCTCGCCGATCGGGGTGTAGAGGTTGTCGTGGGTGTCCGGCTCCCGCAGCGCGACGGCGCTCACGGCCGGGACGAAGCAGTGGCCGCGAACGGGGTTGTCGACCCCGGATCCCAGCAGCTTCAGCTTGTTCAGCCGGTCGGCGAGGATGCCGAAGCCGTCGAGGGTGCCGCCGGGTGCCCCGTCGATGTCGGGCAGTCCGTTCGTGTGGACCTCGCGGGTCGGGGTGGTGAGGACCCTCAGGTTTGCGACGACCTGGTCCTCGCCTTCGGACTGGGTGCGCAGCACCGTGCCGGCGACGGTGGCTCCCCGGCCGGTGAGGGCGTCGACCCCGGGGTGGATGCCGTTGCCCGCTCCGGTCTCCGGGCCGTTGGCGAGGGCGATCAGCCGGGTTTCCCTCGCCTGGGGCCAGTTGCCGACCTCCTCCAACGCGATGGGGATGCAGGCGCCGTTGTGGGGGCTGTCGTAGGAGAAGTAGAGCTGCGCTTGGTGCTCGATGCCGTCGGTCTCCAGCTTGGCGAGGGCGTAGCGGGTGACCAGGCCCCCATGCTGAAGCCGCCGACGGTCAGCGGGTGGTCGCCGACGCGGCGGTCGATCGCCTCGATGACGGCGGCCATCGCCGCTTCGGCGTTCTGCAGGATCGACGCGCTGCGCTCGTGGTAGCCGATCAGGACGAGGTCGCGGCCCCGGCGGCGGAACTCGCTCAGCAGCGGGAACGGGCCGTGCTCCAGGAGTTCCCAGGTGAGGGCGAGGTCGCTGGGGCCGGCGCTGAAGCCGTCCGCGATCAGGACCGGGCGGGTGAGTTGGCCGTTGCCCTCGCCGTAGTAGACCCAGGCGGTGCCGTAGGGGAGGTCCTAGACGTCGTCGGGTGCGGGCGGGGTGCGGTTGGTCGTGCGTGGGCCGGGGGCCAGGATGATCGGGGGACCGGACTCGATGGCTTCGACGGCCTGCTCTTCAGTGGTGCTCACGACATACCTCCGGGAGGTGGAGGACGAGGCCCCCACGCGGATGTTCCGATGCATCCAGGTCGTGACGTCGTGGATGGGCGCACGGCTGTCCCATGCATACGCAGCTCACCCGTCGCGCCCCTTGCATCACCGGTTCGAGGGCGTTTTGCCGGTCCTCCGCGCGCTACAGGTCGGTTCACCTGGGTCCGGAGACCGACGTGGACGGTGCCGGGCCTGGTGTGCGGGTGGTCTCGTCCACCCCAGATGACACTCGAACGGGTTCATCAGGTTGCGCGGCGGTGTCTCTGGTTACTCCCCGACCATGGACCACAGCGAGACCCCGGTGCTCGATGCGTTGCAGCAGTTCCGCGAGCGCGGTTACGTGCCGTTCAACCCGCCCGGTCACCGGCAGGGCCGGGGGGTCGACCCCAGGGTGCTGGACGTCGTCGGCGCGGACGTCTTCGCGGCGGACGTGATCACGCCCAACGGCCTGGACGACCGGCGCACCACCGGTCGGGTGCTGGAGCGGGCGCAGGAGCTGATGGCCGACGCGGTGAACGCCGACCACGCGTTCTTCTCGACCTGCGGCAGCTCGCTGTCGGTGAAGAGCGCCATGCTGGCCGTGGCCGGTCCGCACGAGAAGCTGATCGTGCCCCGCCACGCGCACAAGTCGGTGATCTCGGCGCTGATCCTCAGCGGCGTCTCGCCGGTGTGGATCTCGCCGCACTGGGACGCCGAGCGGCACCTCGCCCACCCGCCCGGCCCCGACCAGGTGCGGGAGCTGTTCCGGGCCGAGCCGGAGGCCCGGGGGATGCTGCTGGTCACCCCCACCGACTACGGCACGTGCGGTGACATCCGGGCAGTGGCGGCGGTGTGCCACGAGTTCGGCAAACCGCTCATCGTGGACGAGGCGTGGGGTGCCCACCTGCCGTTTCACCCCGACCTGCCGCCGTGGGCCATGGACGCCGACGCCGACCTGTGCGTGACCAGCGTCCACAAGTCCGGATCCGCCGTGGAGCAGAGTTCGGTGTTCCACCTCCAGGGCGACCGGGTCGACCCGAACGTGCTCAAGGCGCGCGAGGACCTCCTCGGCACGACCAGCGCGACGTCACTGGTGTACGCCACCCTGGACGGTTGGCGGCGGCAGATGGTCCAGCACGGCAAGGCGCTGCTGACCACCGCGCTGGACCTCGCGCACAGCACCCGCGCGACCATCGACGAACTGCCCGGCCTGCGGGTGATGGGCGAGGCGGAGTTCACCGGCCCGTCGCTCGCCGACTCGTTCGACCCGCTCAAGATCGTGGTGGACGTGTCCGGGTTGGACATCAGCGGCTACCAGGCCACCGACTGGTTGCGCGAGCACCGGCAGGTCACCGTGGGCCTGTCCGACCACCGCCGGCTCGTTGCCCACTTCACGCACGCCGACGACCGGCACAGCGCGACCGCGCTGGTGGACGCGCTGCGCGCCCTGACCCGCGAGGCCGGGTCGCTGCCGACGCCGAAGCCGGTGGACCTCCCGTCGCCGCAGGAACTGCAACTCGAAACCGCGATGCTGCCGCGTGACGCGTTCTTCGCCACGGTGGAGCAGGTGGACGCGCACCGGGCGGTCGGCCGGGTCGCCGCCGAGATGATCACGCCGTACCCGCCGGGCGCACCGGCCGTGCTGCCCGGCGAGGTCATCACCCGCGAGGTGCTCGACTACGTCCGCAGCGGGCTGGCAGCCGGCATGGTGCTGCCCGACCCCGCCGACGCGGAGCTGGAGTCGATCCGCGTGGTCGCCCGGTGACGCACCCCTCCGGCCCGGAGCGGCACGGGTCAGGGGTGCTGCGGGGTCGAGGGTGCTGCGGATCAGGGGTGCCGGCTGCGGTCCAACGGGCCCCAGCCGGCGCTGCCCTGCTCCTCGACGATCCGCTCCGCCTCCCGCAGCACCTCGTCCGCGACCCAGGCGACGGGCCGGTCGCACGCCACCAGCGGCTCGTTGTCGGGGCCGCGCCCCAGCTCGTGGCCGCTCAGCACCCACGGCCGCACGCCGGGCCGCCGGTGGTCGCCCAGGTGCCGGTAGTCGTAGAGCCGGCGGGCCAGCCACAGCTCCACCGGCCGGTCGTCCCACCACGGCTCGATCCGCAGGGGGTTGGCCGACAGCCCCGGCAGGCGAACCCCGGTCAGCTCGTCCCGGCTCCGCGCGCTCGCGCCCAGGTCCACCCCCGGACCCCTCGACCAGCGGACGTACAGCTCGTCCTGCGGCGCGCTCTCCAGCAGCTCCGCCAGTTCCGCCAGGCCACCGATGGTGGGCAGCTCCTCCGGTGATTCCTCGGTCATAGGGGGTGTGTTCCCGCACGAAGCCCCCTGACACCGGCAGGACCGCGAATCCCCGCACCGGTCGGGTGACGGGGTCGGCAGCCGTCCGCCGGCCTCCGGTTTCAGCTCGTTCAGGAGGGCTACCACTGCGTCATGGGACTGTTCGACGCGTTCCGCGCGCTGGCCCGCGCGCGAGGTGCCCGCGCCTTCCACCCGTGCGGCGTCTGGTTCGAGGGGACGGTCACGGGGCTGCCGGAGGGCGGATTCCCCCTGCTCGCGGACGCGACGCCGGTCACCGGCAGGATGTCCAAGGGTGTCGGGACGGCGGGAGCCCTGCCGGACGTCCTGGGGCTGGCGGTCCGGGTACCGCGCGGGGAGGGGTTCGACGGCCCGTGGGACCTCGCCCTGTCCAGCTCCGGCGGGAACAGGGTGACCCGGGCGCTGCCGCTGCCGGCGCGTCACTGGGCGGCCCCCCGCTACGGCAGCATCATGCCGTACTGGTGGCGCGGCCGACTCCGCTGGCTGAGCGCGGTCGCGGAGCCCGACGCCCCGGTGGTCGCCGGGTCCCTGCGCGACTTGGTGGACCTGCTGCGCACCCGACCGCTCGCCTTCACGCTGAGCGCGAGTTCGGCGGGAACCGGCTGGCGCGACATAGCGCGCCTGTCGGTGCACCGGGCGATCGCCCCACCCGAAGGGATCTCGTTCGACCCGGTGCTCAACACCCCGCCGGGCTTGGACGTCGCACCGGCCTTCCTGAGCCGCCTCCGCGAGAGTGCCTACGAAGGCAGCCGACGCGGGCGGAACGCCAACCGCTGAGAACGACCAGCGTCGACACCGCGATGCGGGTGGGTGTTGCCGTACCGCGCCGGATGTCCTAGACCTGGGTGGGGTCCGGCTGTCGGCCGGCGCTGCCGGAACGGTCGGGGGGCTGGCGTGGGGGAGCGGCGGGTTCTGGTCGTGTTGTGCCTTTCGCAGGTGGTCGGGTGGGGGGTGCTGTTCTACGCCCTGCCGGTGCTCGCGCCGGACGTCTCGGCGGAGACCGGGTGGTCGCAGGCCGGGGTGATCGGGGCTTTCTCGGTGGCGCAGCTCGCCATGGCGGTGGTCGGGGTCGTCGTCGGGCGGGTGTTGGACCGGGCCGGGCCTCGGGTGGTGATGACCTGGGGGTCGGCGCTGGCGGTCCTGTCGTTGTTGGGGGTGGCTTCCGCCACCTCGCTGTGGTGGTTCTTCCTGGCCTGGACCTCCGTCGGGGTGGCCATGGCCGCAGTGCTCTACCAACCCGCTTTCGCGGCGTTGACGCGGTGGTACGGGGAGCGGCGGGTTTTCGCTCTCACGGTCTTGACGTTGGCGGGCGGGTTGGCCAGTACGGTGTTCGCGCCGTTGACGGCCGCGCTGGTCGGGCAGGTCGGGTGGCGGCGGACCTACCTCGTCCTGGCGGTCGTGCTGGGGGTGGTGACCATTCCGGCGCACTTCCTCGGGTTGCGGCTGCCGTGGACCCCGCACGGTGGGCACGATGTGAGGCACCCCACCTCCGTGGCGCGGAGCCGGGCGTTCGTGGTGCTGGTGGTCGCCATGACGTTGGGTGCGTTCGCCGTGTACGCGGTGGTGATCGCCATCGTGCCGCTGTTCGCCGAGCGCGGGTTGTCGACGTCCGTCGCAGCGTGGGCGATCGGGCTCGCGGGGATCGGACAGGTGCTGGCGCGCTTGGGGTTCGGGCGGTTGGTGGACCGCACTTCCGCGCGGGGGCGGACCGTCGGCATCCTGGTCGGTGCCGCGACCACTACCGTCCTCTTAGGACTGGTCCCGGGGCCGGCGGTCGCGTTGGTCGTGATCGCCGTCCTGTCGGGGGCGGTCCGTGGGGTGTTCACGTTGTTGCAGGCGACGGCGGTCAGCGACCGCTGGGGGACGCGGCACTACGGGCGGTTGAGCGGTCTGCTCCAGGCGCCGCTCACCGTCGCCACGGCTGTCGCGCCGTGGGTGGCGACGGCGGTGGCCGATCGGGTCGGCGGGTACCCGGTGGTGTTCGCCCTGCTCGGGGCGGCGGGCGCGGTGGCGGCCGTCCTCGCGGTGTGGTCGGTCCCCGCGACCGGGGAACCGGCGCGGGTCACGGGCGGGGTGGGGCGTCCAGGTAGGTGACCACCAGGCAGCCGGTGATGGCGGTCAGCGAGACCACCGACCAGCGGCCGAGCAGGGGCACGATCGGCACCGTGCCCAGCAGGGCCAGGCCGAGCAGCACCTTGTTCCGGCGGCGCTGGGCCACCGCGCTGGGGCGGCGCGATCGCGGCGCGTGGTCCCGCGCGGGCGGTCGGGGCCTGGCCGGGGGACGTCCCGACGTCGGCAGGCGGTGCAGCAGCAGGCCGTGCCGGACGGGTGCGCGCCCGCAGTCGCCCCGTTGCGGTGCCAGGAGATCCGGCACCGGGTGTTCTTCCACCTCTACGCTCAACAGCTCTTCCTTCAAGCAGGGCTCGAAACGGCGTTGTCGAGCATGGCGGACCGCCGACCCCGAATCGCTCCCCCGGCGCTCCGCTGCGCCAAGCGGCCCTGGGCGAGCGCTGAGCGGTGTAGGCCAATCGGTCGAGCTGATCGCGTGCGCGGAAGTGCCCGGCCGAACTCCCGTGCCACCCGGAGAACCGGGCTCGCGTCCCGGTGCCGCCCGGCACCGGGACGCGAGCCCGGTCTCAGGAGGCGTTGAGCAAGTGGTCCACCTCACGATCCCGCGTGGCCGGGTCGTTGAAGTAGCCGGTGTGGCCGACGCCCGACCACACCAGGTGCTCCGCGCCCCGGATCTGGCGGACCAGGCCGTCGCCCCACACCCTCGGCGTGGCCGGGTCGTGCTCGCCGCTCACCACGAGGACGTTGCGCGCACCGCGAACCTCCAGCCGGGACCACGGGTTCGCCGCGCGGATCGGCCGGCCCGCGCACCCCGCCTGGAGGTCCCACGCCTCGATGTACCCCCGGGTGACCGGGGCCAGCCGTCGCGCTTCCCGTTGGCGTGCCGAGAAATCCTCGAACGTCCTGACGTCGCTGGGGAAGTCGTGGCACCCGATCACGCGGTAGGCGGCGTCCGATCCCACGCGCGTGAACAGTGACGCGTCGGCGTCCGGAACCATCACGTCCCGCAGGATCTCCGAGAGCCTGGGCCACGATTCCGTCAGGTACAACGCCGAGTAGACGCCGTAACCGAGCTGTTCCGCCGTGATGCCACCGGGGACGCCCTCCGCCGGGACGCCGTGCCGGTCCGCTCGGGCGAGCAGGGCCTGGTACTCGGCCGTGACGTCCCGGCCGTTCAGCGCGCACGACGTGGTCCCGCTGCACCACCGCGCGAACTCGTGGAACACGTCCTCGGTGGAGCGTGCCTCGTCGGTCGCCATCCGGCGTGCGCCGATCGTGTGGTCGATCGCCCCGTCCAGGACGGCGGAACGCACCCGTGACGGGAACAGTTGCGCGTAGGTCGCACCGAGCAGGGTGCCGTACGACATCCCCAGCCAGCTCACCTTGTCCGCGCGCAGCGCCACGCGGACCACGTCGAAGTCCTTGGCGGCGCTGATGGTGTCCACGTGGTCGACCAGCGGCCCGGTCGCCCGGCGGCACGACTCCGCCACCTCGCGGTTGTAGGCCAGCAGCGCGCGGAACTGCTCCGGGGTCTGCGGGTGGTGGGAGATCTTCGCGTCGTACGGCGGTGTCGGGGCAGGTGAGCGCCGGACGGCTCTCGCCGACGCCCCTGGGGTCGACGCCGACGATGTCGAAGCGGTCGCGGAGGTTCGCCGGGAACACCTCGGTCGGCTCGTCGCGCACGAGCGGCACGGCGGGGCCGCCCGGACCGCCCGGGTTGACGAACAGGACGCCGATCCGCCGCGCGGGGTCGGCGGCGGACAACCGGGCAACGGCCAACGAGATCCGGTCGCCGCCGGGCCTGGCCCAGTCCAGCGGCACCGGGACGGTGGCGCACTCGGCGCCGTGGTCGCCGCACGGCTGCCAGGCCGGTGCGGGTGCCGCCCCGGCGGACGCGGGTACCGCCACCGCGGCGGCCAGGCCCAGCGCGGCGGCTGCGGCCAGTGCTCTTCTCATGTCGTCCCCTCGTGTCGGTGGGGGCGATCATGGCCGGGCCGGGAGTGGGCGGGCGTCGGTCGGCGGGATGACGCCCGCTCATCCCGCCGACCGAGATCCGCATCCCCCGGTCGAGTGGGGGCGGTCTCGCGGGCACTGTCACACAAAGTGGCAAAGAATTGCCGGGAGATATTTTCCGTAGCTATGGGTAGGTTGGGCGGGAACACTAGGTACCGGCCCTCGATCGTCTTCCCTAGGTAGCGGTCCACCTGCGGGTTCACCGTTTATTGCGAGTATTGGACACCACGTCGTGGATCGTCGCTGAAACTGATCGTACGGTTTGTCTGAAGTCGGCGCTGTGGCGCATCGGCTTCGATCACCCTGCGAAGTGAGGATTTCGGCAACCCATGAGAAAAACAACGTTGAAGGCGGTCGCCTGCACGATCGCCGCCTCGGGAATGGTCGCGTACTTCGCGACACCGGCCGCGTCCGCCCCGGCCGCGCAGCCCCCGGTCGCCATCGTCAACGCCGACTCGGCGGACGCCGTGCCCGGCCGCTACATCGTCGTGTTCAAGGACCAGGGGCAGGGCGCGCAGTCGGTGGGCGCGGCGGCCTCGGCCATGGCCCGCCAGTACGGCGGCGCGATCCGGCACACCTACGGCTCCGTGCTCGACGGCTACTCCGCCGCCATGTCCGCCGGCGAAGCGGCGCGCGTCGCCCGCGACCCCAAGGTGAGCTACGTCCAGCAGGTCACCCGCATGGTCGTCGCCGACACCCAGAACAACCCGCCGAACTGGGGCGACGACCGCGTCGACCAGCGGGACCTGCCGCTGAACAACGCCTACACCTACCCGGGCAACCCCGGGCAGGGCGCCCGGGTCTACGTGATGGACTCCGGCATCAACGCCAACCACACGGATTTCGCCGGGCGCATCGCCGCGGGCTTTGACGCGGTCGACAACGACACCTCCCCGCAGGACTGCCACGGGCACGGCACGCACGTCGCCGGCACCGCGGCGGGCACGACCTACGGCGTGGCGAAGAAGGCGACCATCGTGGCGGTGCGCGTCCTGGACTGCTCCGGCAGCGCCACCGACGACGACCTGATCGCCGGCATGAACTGGGTGAAGAACAACGCCGTCAAGCCCGCCGTCGTCAACTACAGCATCGGCTGCCGCCAGCGGTGCACCAACCAGACCATCGACAACGCCGTGAAGGCGGTGATCGACAGCGGCGTGCAGTGGGTGCAGGCGGCCGGCAACTCGACCGACGACGCCTGCTACTACAGCCCGCAGCGGCTCGGCGCCGCGATCACGGTCGGCAACAGCACCAAGACCGACGCCCGTCGCAGCGACAGCAACTGGGGCTCGTGCCTGGACATCTGGGCCCCGGGCGACAACATCGTCTCCGCCTCGTACAGCAGCAACACCGGCAGTGCCACGATGTCCGGCACGTCGATGGCCTCCCCGCACGTCGCGGGCGCGGCGGCGGTGTACCTGGCGCAGAACACCGGGGCCACGCCGGCGCAGGTGCGCGCCGCGCTGGTCGACAACGGCACGACCGGCAAGCTGACCGACATCCGCACCGGCTCGCCGAACGTGCTGCTGTACACCGGTTTCCTCAACGGCAACCCGCAGCCCGGTGACGTCGCGGTCGCCAACCCCGGCAACCGGACCGCCACCGTGGGGCAGGCGTTCAGCCTCGACAACAGCGCCACGGGCGGCACCTCGCCGTACACCTGGAGCGCCACGGGGCTCCCGGCCGGCCTGTCGGTCGACTCGGCCACCGGCCGCATCTCCGGCACGCCCAGCGCCGCCGGCACCGCGAACGTGACGGTGACCGCGACCGACAAGGCGGGCAAGAAGGGGTCGGCGAGCTTCACCATCACCGTGTCCACGAGCGGTGGCGGCTGCGCGCCGGTCACCAACGGCACCGACTACGCGATCCGCGACCTCCAGACCGCGCAGAGCTCCGTCACCGTGTCCGGCTGCTCGGGCACCGCGTCGGCCACCTCCACCGTCGCGGTGACCATCGCGCACACCTACGTCGGTGACCTGGTCGTGTCCCTGGTCGCGCCGGACGGCAGCGTCTACGTGCTGCACAACCGGGCCGGCGGCAGCGCCGACAACATCAACCGCACCTACACCGTCAACCTGTCCGGCGAGGCGCGCAACGGCACGTGGCGCCTGCGCGTGCAGGACGTCGAGGTCAACGACACCGGGAAGATCGACTCCTGGACGCTGACCGTCTGATGCCCGCAGCGCCCGGCGAAGTCCCCCTTCGCCGGGCGCTCCCGGGCGTTCGTGGAGGTCAGGCGGCGACCGGCTCGGGGGCGGGTTCGCGGTTGCGCATCACGAACAGCGCCACGGTCGCGGCGGCCAGCACGCCGACCGCGCCGACCACGAACGCGGTGGACATCGCGTCGGAGAAGGCGGTGCGGGCGGAGTCGATGAGGCCGGGCGTGCCGGAGGACAGCGCCTCGCCGATCGACCTGCGTGCCGCGTCCGGTGCCGTGGCGGGCATGGCGCTGGTGTAGTTCGCCGCTACCAGGCTGCCCAGGACGGCCACGCCGAGCGCCGCGCCCATCTGCTGGATGGTGTCGTTGAGCGCCGAGCCCACGCCCGCCTGCTCCGGCGGCACCGCGCCCATCAGCGCCGCGATGGCGGCCGGCATCGCCAGGCCGCCGCCCGCGCCGAGCAGGGCGAGGGCGGTGACCAGCACCGGCACGCCGGCGGTCGTGCCCAGGTCGGACAGCAGCAGGAAGCCCCCGGCCATGGCGACCATGCCGACGACGGTCAGCGTCCGGTTGCCCACGCGGGAGCCCAGCGCCGCGCCCAGCGAGTTGAACACCAGCGACGCGACGGCCATCGGGAGGAACGCCAGCCCGGCTTCGGTGGGGGTGTAGCCCAGCACGAACTGGAGGTACTGGGTCAGCACCAGCAGCAGCCCGCCGTTGCCGATCTGGACCAGGGTGAGCGACAGGCTGCCGCCGCTGAAGTCGCGGTCGCGGAACAGGCCCAGCGGCACCATGGGGGAGTCGGTGCGCAGCTCCCACCACACGAAGCCGCCCAGGGACACGACGGCCACCGCGAGCGCGCCGAGCGCGTTCGGGTGCAGGAGGCCGTGCTGGGGCAGCTCGATGATCATCCACACCAGCGAGGTCATGCCGATCGCGGACAGGACCGCGCCGAGCGGGTCCGGCTTCTGCCACGGGCCGCGCGACTCGGGCATCAGCACCAGGGCGGCGACGACGGCGACCGCGGCGACCGGGACGTTGATCAGGAACACGGCGGTCCACGAGAACGAGGCGATCAGCGCGCCGCCGAGCACCGGGCCGCCGACCATGCCGAGCACCGCCACCGCGCTCCACGCGGCCATCGCCTTGCGGCGCTCGTGCTCGTCGAAGACGGTGATCAGGATGGACAGCGTGCTGGGCATGACCAGCGCGCCGCCGACGCCCATCACCACGCGGGCGGCGACCAGTTCGCCGGGGCTGCTCACGAAGGTGGCGAACAGCGACGCCGCCCCGAACAGGACCAGGCCGACCACCATCACCTTCCGCCTGCCGAACCGGTCGGCGAGGCTGCCCGAGGTGAGCAGCAGGCCCGCGAACACCAGCATGTAGCTGTCCAGCACCCACTGGACGTCCTGGGCGCTCGCCCCGAGGTCCGAGGTCAGCGGCGGGACCGCGACCGTGAGCACCATGTTGTCGACGACCAGCACCATCGTGCTCAGGCACAGCACGACCAGGATGAGCCACCGGCGCGGGTGGCGGTGGTCGGTCATGATCTTCCCCCAAGGGTTGCGTACGTTGTTCCGGCTATGCGAACAACGTACGCATGACGGAACGCTGTACGCAAGTGCGTATGGCGTCCGCTAGGGTGGGCGCATGGCGACCGACGACCTCCCCTCGGTGTGGACCAGGCAGCGCCGGTCCCGCGACCAGCCCTCGCTCAACCGGTCGCAGATCGTCGCGGAGGCGGTCGCGCTGCTGGACGCGGAAGGCGTCGACGCGCTGACCATGCGCCGCCTCGGCACCCGCCTGGACGCCGCCGCCACCTCCCTCTACCGGCACGTCGCCAACCGCGACGAGCTGGTCGAACTGGTCGTCGACGAGGTGTACGGGGAGATCCGGGTCGAGGAGGTGGGCGAGGACTGGCGGGCGTCGGTCACCGACTGCGCCCGCAGCGTGCGCGAGATGATCCTGCGCCACCCGTGGGTCGCGTCGGTGATCGGCCAGGTCGGGCTGTCCTACCTGGGCCCCAACGTGATGCGGCTCAACGAGGGCATGGTGGCGATGCTGCGCGACTCGGGCTTCCCGGTCGAGGAGGCGGGCCCGGCGATCAGCACCGTGCTCTCCTACGTGATCGGCGTCGGCGTCAGCGAGGCCGCCTGGCTGACCATGCTGGCCCGCAGCGGCCAGAGCGAGCAGGAGTGGCAGCGCAGGCTGGGCCCGGCGGTCGTCCGCGCTGTCGAGGACTACCCGAACCTGCGGGAGCAGTACGTGGTCGGTGACGACGTCGACCCGGCCGAGCTGCGCGAGCAGAACTTCGCCTACGGCCTCGACCGCGTGTTGGACGGCCTCGAACCGCGCCGTCGCGCCTGAGGGACGACGGCTACGGCAGCGGTTCGGCCGAGCGCAGCGCCTTCAGCGTGCGCCGGTCCATCAGCCACCCGACGGCCACCAGCACCACGGCGTACAGGGCCGCGCCCACCAGCGGCGCTTCGCGGGCCTGCGCGTCGGCGAGCCGGAGCAGGCCGTCGGAGACCAGCCTCGTCCCGACGAACAGCGCGACCACGGGCAGCACCCGGACCGGACCGCTCCGGCCGGGCAGGTGCTGCCACAGCAGGCCGACCACCGCGCCGGTGACCAGCCACCGGACCACCAGCCAGCAGGCGAGGAGCGCCGCGTCGAACAGGTACGAGGACGGCCGCTGCGCGGTGGACAGCCCGCCGACCCACTCCCCGCCGTTGAGCAGGAGGTTCACCGGCAGCCCGAGGAGCAGGGCGTAGCGGATCGCGTGCCGGGCGTTCGCCACGGGCGTCGCGCCCGGCCCGGCGGCGAGCAGCACCTCTGCCGGCGTGAGACCCGCCAGGGCGTCGGAACCCTTGCCGCGCAAGCGTTTCCCCCGACGACCCGCGCCCTCCGTGGTGAGGGCTTCGGCGACGTGGCCGCGCAGCACGTCCAGGCCCGACCGGGCGACGGTGTCCCGGACCGTCGCCCCGGTGGCGGACACCACGCGGTCCAACGGCGAGCGCAGCCGCCGGAACACCAGCAGCACGACGACCCCGACCACCGCCCACACCGGGACCGTCCAGCCCCGCAGTTGGACGCCCCAGTCCAGCACGCCGACGAAGAACAGCACGCCCGCGGTGGTCTTGAGCCACCGCACGTCCACGTGCTCGTTCTGCGCGACGTGCTGCTTCGCCAACGCCCACAACGCCACCACGGGGATCAGCAGCAGCAGGCCGGACACGTCTTCGGCCAGTTGCGCGGGGAACCGGTCGAAGGTGCAGCACACCGAGGCGGCGTCGACCGGGAAGGGCGACAGCCACCGGACCCGGCCGGTGGTCACGACGTCGGCGAACACCCGGTCCACCACCAGCAGGACCGCCACGACCGCCGCGCCGACCCAGGCCCACGGGCCGATCCGGTAGGACGACCGGAGGTGTCGCGCGGTCCCGAACGCCTGGGCCGCCCCGGCCGCGACGACCGTGCCGAGCAGCAGCACGAACGCCGCTTTCACCGTGACGGACAGGGGATTCACCGGGACTGACGACGGCCACCCCTGGTAGGTCCAGACGATCGGCAGCGCCGCGACGACCACGGCGGTGAGGAGCAACGCCGGCAGCGGACGCGGGCGCACCCGCCGGCGCACCGCGCAGAACCCGAACAGCGCCAACACGGCCAGGCCCTCCACCCACCCGACCAGCCGCCAGTCGGCGTCGGTCCCCGGAGCGCCCAGGAACACCTGCGTCGCCACGTCCGCGACCGCCACCGCGACCGCGACCACCGCGACCGGGACGACCGACCTCAGCGCTTCGGCGCGCGCCCCGGCCGGCACCGGCGACCGCCGCACCCACAGCACCAACCCCACCGCCACGACGACCTGCGACAGCCACGACAAGGCCAGCGCGAGGGCGTACCAGGGGTGGGTCACGGAGGTCGCGCCGAGCAGCACGCGGCCGTCCGGCACGAGCGTGACGGCCAGGGGACCGGCGCGGTCGGGGGTCCAGGCGGTCTCCACGGCGGTGTGCGCGGCGGGCGGCTGCTCCGGCGTGCTCGACCAGTCGGCGGGCGTGCGCACCGAGACCCGGGTCCACGTCGCGGCGGACAGCGCGGGCGGCGGCTGGAGGGTGACCTGCCACCGGTCCGGTGCGGGCGCGCTCACCCGGAAGACGCCCACCGCGAGGTCGGGCGTGCCGACGACGTCCGCGTGCACGTCGTCCACGACCTTCACCCGGTCGCCCTCCACGGTCACCGACGCCGGGGCCGCCCGGATCTCGGCGGGGCGGTCCTCCTCGCGGCCCCGGCCGAGCAGGCAGCGCAGCGCTCCCCGGTACGCCGAGTCCCCGACCGGCGCGAGCAGGGCCGGCACCAGCGGGTCGGTCGCGGGCAGGCTGATCTCCACCCGGCCGGCGACCCGGGGGAAGTCGCGCCGCGCGGCGTCCACGGTGGCCTCCGCCACGACCCGCGCGCCGGGCAGCGACCCCGGCGCGCAGGCGAAGTCGCCGTGGACCTCCCGGCCCTCCGAACCGTTGGCGACGACCAGTACCGCCGCCGCCGTGCCCGCCAGCAGCAGGCCCACCAGACCCGCCGCGACCCGCCCGCTGCCCATGCCCAGCCCCGATCTCCCCGGCCGGCGCTCGACGCACGGCAGCGGCCGGCCCCGACCGTATCGGGAGCCGGCCGCCTCGTGGTGGGGTTCAGGAGCAGTAGCTGCGGACCGCCTCCAGGACGATCCCGGCCGCCACGTCGACGACCTCCGCCGTCACGTTCAACGGGGGCATCAGGCGGATCACGCTGTCGTCCCGGCCGCCCAACTCGACGATCAGGCCCCGGCGCAGCGCGTACGACTGGACGGCCGCCGCCCGTTCGGCCGCCGGGGCACCGGTGGTCGGGTCGGCCAGCTCGACGCCCCACATCAGGCCCAGGCCCCGCACCTCGTGCACCCACGGGTTGTCGGCCAGCTCGCCCAGGCGGGCGCGCAACTGGGCGCCGCGCTCGCGGACGTTGGCCAGGACGCCGTCGCGCTCGAAGATCCGGATGGTCTCCACGCCCGCCGCGAACGCCGCCTGGTTGCCCCGGAACGTGCCGGTGTGCGCGCCGGGTGCCCACGTGTCCAGGCGCTTGTCGTAGAGGATCAGCGCCACCGGCAGCCCGATGCCGCTCAGCGCCTTCGACGCGATGATCACGTCGGGCTCGACGTCGTACTGCTCGAACGCGAACCAGGTGCCGGTCCGGCCGCAGCCGGTCTGCACCTCGTCCACCACGAGCGGGATGTCCAGCGCCCTGGTCAGCGCCCTGATCCGGCGGACGAAGTCCGGTCGCGCCGGGATCACCCCGCCCTCGCCCTGCACCAGTTCGAGCACCACGGCCGCCGGCTTCGGGATGCCGCCGTTGGGGTCCTCCAGCGCGTGTTCCAGTAGGGCCGCGCAGTTGGTCCGGCAGGTGTCCGGCCGCAGTTCGAGCGGGCACCGGGAGCAGTGCGAGTACGGGAAGAAGTGCACGCCGGGCATCCCGCCGGCGACCGGTTCCTTCTGCGACACCAGGCCGGTCAGCGCCATCGCCGCGTGGCTGGAGCCGTGGAAGCCGCCCTGGAACGACACGACCTCGCTGCGGCCGGTGGCGGTCTTGCACAGCTTGAGCGCCGCGTCCACGGCGTTCGCGCCGGTCGGCCCGCAGAAGTGGACCTTCATCCGGGACCGCAGGTCGGGCGACAGCATGGACAGCTGGGCGTCGAGGAACTCGCGCTTGGCCGGGGTGGGGAAGTCCAGCGCGTGGGTGAGCACCGACAGCCGGCCGGCCGCCGCCGCCGCGACCTCGGGGTGGTTGTGCCCCAGGGAGAGCACGCCCGCGCCGCACAGGAAGTCGATGAACACGTTGCCGTCCACGTCGCGCACGTAGCTGCCGAAGCCCTCGGCCAGCGCGATCGGCAGGCGGCGCGGGTAGCTGCGGGCGTTGGACTCCCACCGCCCCTGGTGGTCCAGGTACTCGGCCGACCTCGGGCCGGGCAGGTCGGTGGCGACCAGCGGGTAGTGTTCGGTGGTCTGCGTCATGGTTGCCTCCGCGCGGGTGGTGCCGCGCTCTCTTCGGTCAGCTCGACGGCGGGGTTGCCCCGCCACCGCGACCGGGTGGGGACGTCGGACCCCTTCATCAGGAAGGAGTCCGGCTCCAACAGGGCGTGCTCGCCGACCGTCGTCCCGTAGTGGACGAACGCGCCGGTGCACAGGGTCGCGCCCGCGCCGATCGCGACGCGGTCGGACTTGAACGCGCCGTCCTCCAGCGAGTGCGCCTGGATCACGCTGCCGGCGTTGAGCGTGCAGTCGTCGCCGATGGTGATCAGCGACTTCTCCGGGATCGAGCAGCCGTCGTCGAACACCCGCCGGCCGATCCGCACGCCCAGCAGGCGCCACAGCACGTTCTTCACCGGGGTGCCGTCGAACAGCATCAGGTAGCGCCCCGGGCTGAGCTTCCAGAACCGCTCGTGCCGCCAGAAGACCGGGTCGTAGATCGAGCAGAACCTCGGCTGCAGGCGTCGGAAGCCTTGCGAGGCCCGTTCGACGAACACCATGAACAGCGCCGAGAACAGCACGGACAGCACGAGGTTCGCCGCGGTCGCGGCCCAGCCGTAGGTGTCGTGCAGGCTGCCGGTGGCCACGCCGACCAGCACCAGCCCCAGCACCTGGAGCCAGTGCACCAGCAGGTAGAGCAGGGCGGTCGCGGTGTTGTGCCGGTTCTTCGCGCCCAGGTGCCGCCGCCGACCGCCCAGGACGTCGATCTCGGCGTCCCGCTTGACGGTGCGCGGGATCTCGAACGCGGGCGAGCCCAGCAGCCCGGTGTTCGTCCGCACCGGACCGTCCAGCGGCACCAGGACCTTCGTCGCCAGCAGGCAGTTCTCGCCCACCCGGGCCTCCGGCGGGTAGGCGATGGCGTTGCCCAGGAACGCCCTCGGCGCGACCACCACCCTCCGCACCCGGAACGACGTGCCGGAGAAGTCGGCGTTGAGCAGGGAGAGCCCGTCCGAGACCATGGTCCCGGTGCCGACCTCGCACAGGCCGGGCG
The DNA here is from genome assembly GCF_040655415.1 of Actinosynnema sp. NPDC050436. NCBI lineage: Bacteria > Bacillati > Actinomycetota > Actinomycetes > Pseudonocardiales > Pseudonocardiaceae > Actinosynnema > Actinosynnema sp. NPDC050436. The sequence goes on from NZ_JBFAJV010000015.1 coordinate 136,579, forward strand.
ACTCGTGCTTGACGTCCACGCCGAAGTTCGACCCGGTCTGCTCCACGGTGCCGAGCCGGTAGCCCAGCGCGCGCAGGTAGTGCACGATCGCCGAGCTGTCGCCGAACAGGTAGTTGAACGTCCGGACGTTGGTCAGCCGGGAAACGGCCTGGTGCAGCGAGAAGCGCAGCCCGTAGAGGGGGTGGGCCCTCCCCGGCCGGACGAACGGGGCCAGCAGCCTGGGCACGGTCAGCACCACCACGAGGGTGACCAGCAGGCCGCCGAAGTACAGCAGCGCCGAGTCGGCGAGCTGCCCCCGGTAGAACGCCCAACTGGTGAAGTCCGGCGCACCCTCGTACACCATGGCGATCACCAGGTCGGTGACGAGCAGCGACGCGGGCAGCGGGACCAGCAGCAGCACCAGGAGCTGGGCGAGGCCGTACAACGCCCGCCGCCCGCGCGGCAGCCGGGTGGTGCCCAGCGCGCGGTAGTCCACAGTGGACTTGCGCGCGGGTGTCCCGTGCCACGACTCGCCGTCCGGGACGCGTTGCCCGCCGTGCAACGACGACGCGTGACCGAGCTGGGCGTCGTCGCCGACGGCGGTGTCGACGTCGAGCACCGACATCTCGCCGACGAACGCCCGCCGGCCCAGCTCGACGCGCCCGGTCCGCAGCCGCCCGCCGCGCACCTGGTAGCCGTTGAGCCAGGAGTCCTTGCGCACCACGGCACCCGCGCCGACGGTGAGCAGGTCGGTGCAGACGGGCGGGTTGCGGGTCAGGAACAGCGCGCCCCGGCCGATCTTCGCCCCCAGCGCCCGCAGGTAGAGCACGTACAGCGGGGAGCCGGCCAGCAGCGCCGCCGGGCTGAACCGGATCAGCGCCTTCACCGTCCAGAAGCGCAGGTACGCCCAGCCCCACAACGGGATCTCCCGCTCCTTCCACCGCCCGATCAGCAGCCACTTCGCCGCGATCGGCACCAGGGCGAGGAAGGCGAACCCCAGCGAGGCCAGCTCGACCGCGCGCAGGTACAGCTCGACCGGCCCGTCCGCCGCGGCGATCCGGCCGAAGCCGGTCTCCAGCAGCGCGCCGGCGCCGCAGGCGTAGCCGAGGAACACCAGCACCTGGGCGAACCCGCACGAGAGGTACCGCCAAGTGCTGCAGGTCTGCGCCGGAGGCACGGTGAGCGATGTCGAGCCGCCGGACAGCGACGCCGCGAGCGCGCGCACCGTCGGGTGCCGGTACACGTCCCGCATCGGGATCGGCGGCAGGTCGGTGCTCTGCCGCACCTTCGCGCAGAACCTGGCCAGCAGCAACGAGTCCGCGCCCAGCTCGGTGAAGAAGTCGCTGTCCACCGACACCTCGTCCACCCGGGCGGTCTCCGCCAGGGCGCGGGCCAGCAGCCGTTCGGTGTCGTCGGCGGGCGGCACGTGCGGACGCCCGCCGGTCAGGCCGCGCCGGGTCGTCGGCGGCGGCAGGTTCCGCCGGTCCGCCTTGCCCTGCGGGGTCATCGGCACCAGGTCGAGCCGCTCCAGGTACGCGGGCACCATGTAGGCGGGCAGGCGCTCGCGCAGCACCCGGTAGATCCCCTCGGGCCCGGGGTCGGTCGCGCCCCGGCGCAGGCTGTAGTAGCCGACCAGCTCGCAGGTCGCCGGGTCGGGCCGGTGCGGCTCGACCACCGCCTGGGCCACCCCGGGCACCCGCAGCAGCACGGACTCGACCTCGGTCGGCTCCACCCGGTAGCCCCGGACCTTGACCTGCGTGTCGATCCGGCCCAGGTACTCGACCTCGCCCGCCTCGTCGATCCGGGCCAGGTCGCCGGTCCGGTAGATCCGGCCGGACGGGTTGTTCGGCAGCCCCAGGAAGTCCGGGACGAACGCGCGCGCGGTCAGGTCCGGCCGGCCGAGGTAGCCGGTGGCCAGCCCGATCCCGGCGATGCCCAGTTCGCCCGCCTCGCCGCGCTCCAGCGCGCGCGGCCCGTCCGGGTCGAGCACCACCACCGAGTACGTCGGCAGCGGCACCCCGATGGTCACCGGGCGGTCCGGCCGCACCACGGCCCACGTCGCGGTCACCGTCGCCTCGGTCGGCCCGTACACGTTGAGGAACCGCCGGCCGGGCCGGTGCCAGCGGGCGACCAGGTCCTCCGGGCACGCCTCGCCCGACACCAGCAGGAACCGCAGGTCCGGCAGGTCGCCGTCGACCGTGGCGAGCAGCGTCGGCACGCAGCACAGCGCGGTGACGCCCCGGTCCAGCAGGAACTCCCGCAGCTCGTGGCCGACCAGCGCCGCGCCCGGCGGGCGGGGCACGAGCGTCGCGCCCGACAGCAGCGGCACCCACACCTCCTCGACCGAGAAGTCGAAGGCGATCGTCATGCCCTGGTACACCCGGTCGCCGGGCTCGATGCCGTAGACCTCGGCGGCGACCCGGACGAAGTTGCAGATGGCGGCGTGCTCCACGGTCACGCCCTTGGGCCGGCCGGTCGAGCCGGAGGTGTAGACGACGTAGCACAGGTCGTCCGGCGGCACGCCCCGCTCGTCGGCGGTCAGCCGGTGCGCCGGCAGGCCCGGGTCCGCCTCGTCCGCGCAGACCGCGCCGACCGAAACCCGGTGGCGCAGCGCCGCCGTGGTCAGCACCCGGCGGATGCCCGCGTCCCGTGCGATGTAGGCCAGCCGGTCGTCCGGGAAGGCCGGGTCCAGCGGGACGTAGACCGCGCCCGCCTTGAGCACGGCCAGCACGGCGGCGTAGGTGTGCGCCGGGTCGTCGAACAGCAGGCCGACCCGGTCACCCGGCTCGACGCCCCCGGCGCGCAGGTGCCGGGCCAGCCGGTTGGCCGCGCCGTCCAGCTCGCCGAAGGTCAGCCGCAGGTCCGCCGCGTCCACCGCGAGCGCGGTGCCCATCGCGTCGCAGTGCCGCTCGAACACCTCCTCCAGCCGTTCGCCCGGACGCCAGCGGGCCTCCTGGCCGAAGCCGCCGCAGGTGAGGACCCGGCCGTCCGCGAGGACGCCGACGGGTGCGTCCCGGGGGCTCACCGCGCGGCCCCGACGGGCTCGCCGAGCCCGAACACGTCGTGCAGGCGGCGCACCGCCCGGTCGACCAGGTCCCCGGGCAGCACGACCGTCAACCGGGACGGCGAGGTGGACAGCGCGGGCACCGGGACGCCCAGCTCACCCACCGCGCGCAGCACCCCGGCCAGGTAGCCGGGGTGGTCGACCAGGCCGACGCCGACGACGGACACCGCGCCCAGGCCGGCCCGCACCGACCACGGCCCGCCCAGCTCGCGGGCGACCTCCTCGACCAGGTCGTCCAGCCGGTCGTCGCCGCCGCGCACGGTGAACCGCACCTCCCGGCCGTCCTCCCAGGTCAGCACGTCCGGGTGCAGGCCGTGCCCGACCAGCCGGGCCAGCGCGGGCGCGCACCGGTCGGCCCCCGCGCCGGCGAGGCCCAGCGCCACCAGCCGGACGTCGCGCTCGTGCGCGATCCCGACCACCCGGTGGCCCGCCTCCAGCGGTTCGGCGGCGACCGTCGTGCCCGGCACGGGCCACGCCGAGTGCACCACCCGCACCCGGACCAGGTGCCGCTGCGCGAGCGCGACCGACCTCGGGTGCAGCACCTTCGCGCCGCGCCCGGCCAGCTCGGCCATCGCGTCGTAGGGCACGGCGTCCAGCCGGGCGCTGCCGGGGACCACCCTCGGGTCGGCGGTGTGCACTCCGGGCACGTCGGTGCAGATCTCGCAGTCCGCGCTGCCCAGCGCGGCGGCCAGGGCGACCGCCGTGGTGTCCGACCCGCCACGGCCGAGCGTGAGCAGCTCGCCGTCGCGGTCGCGGCCCTGGAACCCGGCGACGACCACGACCTGCCAGCGCTCCAGCCGCTCGCGCACGCGCCGGGCGTCGACGTGTTCGATCACGCCCGCCCCGGGCCGCCCGCCCACCACGATCCCGGCCTGGTCGCCGGTCAGCGACCCGGCGGCGACCCCGCACTGGCCGAGGGCCAGCGCGAGCAGGGCGGCCGACGCCTGCTCACCGGTCGCCATGAGCTGGTCCAGCTCCCGCGCCCCGGGCTGGTCGGCGAACTCGCCCGCGAGCGCGACCAGCTCGTCGGTGGTGTCGCCCCGGGCGGACACGACCACGACCACCCGCGCGCCCCGGGCGGTGAGCGCGGCCAGCGAGCGCGCCACCTCCCGGACCTGCTCCGGGGTGGCCAGCGACGAGCCGCCGTACTTGCGCACCATGAGCCCGCCCGGCACCTCCCCGGCACCGTCCCGCCCGACGGCCTGCCAGGACTCGGCCGGGGCGGTCCCGGCCGGTTCCGACCATTTCTCGACCACTTTTTCACCCCTGATCATCCAGCTTTGATGTTCATCTGCCGAAGCGCGGGGCAGAGCCGTCCGACCGACCGCAGAGTGAATTTTCAAGCCTTCTGACCGGGTGCCCAGATAGATTAATTGCGCCTCAGGTGAAACCGGTGCGGCAAAGCTGAAGGTAGCGCAGGTTCCAGGGGTGGGACACCCCCAGAAGGTGTACAGGACCGCAGGTCGGACCTGGTATCCGACCCGCATAAGTCGTGGTGGGCTACTGTCTCGAATGAACCGAACGGGCGAGTCGGGATTCCGTGGGGTGGCTGCCGCAATCCAGCCGACTGGTCGCGCGGCTGGGCTCCGTTCGGCGTGGAATACCCCCGGTCGGTCGGGGTGCGCGGGGTTTTCCGGCAATTGTTAAGGCCCTGGTCAGTGCCGGTACCGGTGAGTCCGGGTGACCATTTTGGTCGGTTCTCCGGGTGGTCGGGCGTATTCCGTCGAGGTTTTGTCCGGTTCGACCCGGCATTGCGCACCCCGAGGTGTGCACGCACGGTCACAGGTGAGCGGTCCTCGTCCGGACCGGCTTCCGGTTCCGGACAGCGCGTCCCATGAGGACTCGTCCGCCGTCCGCCCGCACCACAGTGGACGCCGCCAACGCGGCCGTCCCACCGGGAGGTGGTCCGCCGGAGCGGACGTCCGGGTGTGATCTCCGTTGGCGGTCGGGCCGCAATCGCCACAGGTTGGCAATATGGGCACCGTGATGGTCGACGTGGGGACCGGGTTGGTGCCGGCCGCGCTCTGCGCGGTGCTGGCGGTCGGCCTGGGCGTCTTCCTGCTGGCCTGCCGGCTCGCGGCCGGTGGACCGGTGCGCGCCGCCCGGCGGACCGCGCGGTGGCGGCGGGCCGCGCCGTGGGTGCTCGCGGTCGCGGCGGTGGTGTTCGCGGTCGACGTGGGCTGGGCGCTGCTGTCCGCCTGACCGGCCCGCGCGACCACGGGAGGTGGTCGCGCGGGACCGCTGCGGAGTTCTGTCCACTGAGGACGCTGGACGCGTCCCCGGTGTCAGTGCGCGGTTTCCGGCTCGTTCAGGGAACTCGCCGAGGTGAACAGCATCCACAGCAGCGCGCCCACGACCAGGCCGCTGATGACGAACACCGGGAACACCAGGTCGAACACGCCGGTGCCCTGCGGCGCGGGGAGCTTCGCGTCCGAGACCACGTGCACGGCCGCCATGCCGGTGAAGTGCATCCCGGTCACCGCCACGCCCATGACGAGCCCGGCCACCACGCTCGCCGTCGTCGTCTTCACCACCAGGGTGAACCAGAACGCGGCGGTGGCCGCCGCGACGGCGATCACCACCGACAGCACCACGAGCGACTGCTCGTAGCCGATCTCGCCCTTGAAGCGGATCGCGGACATGCCCAGGTAGTGCATCCCGGCGACGCCGACGCCCGCGAGCACGCCGGCCAGGACCAGCCGCATCCTGGTGAACTTGACCAGGGTGACCATGGACAGGCCGATGCCCACCACGACCACGGCGACCAGCGCGGACAGCGCGGTCAGCGGCGCGGAGTACTTGATCGTCGCGCCCGGGATGTCGAAGCCCAGCATGGCGATGAAGTGCATCAGCCAGATGGCGATGCCGCCGATGGCGAAGGCGCCGAGCACGGTCCACAGGACCTTCGCGCCGCGCGCGGGCTCGCGCCGGGCCCGCGCCATGCAGGACAGGCCGATCAGCGAGCCGATGACGGACACCGCGTAGGCGAGCACCAGCGTCCACGCGCCGGAGGAGAAGTGCTGCATCGAGTCGTGGTTCACGGAGGTTGCCGATCGTCGGGGGTGCGGAGGGGGCGGAGGACCCCTGCTACCGACCCACTGTGATCGGTCACCACGCTTAATGCCAGAGCCGGTAACCCTTTTGAGGCGTATTTTGCACAACATCATCACGCTTTGTGAGCGTTACGGTACTGACCGGTGGTGGTAGCGGTCCTGGGACCGCTACCAGGGCTTCGACGCTGGTCGCAGCCGTGCGACAGGAGCGCGGTGGCAACGATCACGGCCGAAAATTCTCATTCCGGTAATTGTCCGGACGTGCGCGTTCAGCGCGGTGTGCGCCCGGTCGAGAGCCGGTCAGCGAAAGTGCGCCACGACGTCCGCCGCCGTGCACGGCACGCCGAAGTAGTCGCCCGAGCCCGCGTCCGCGCCGGCCGACCGCCACCACGACGCCTGCGCCTCGCTGCGCACGCCGTCCACCGTCACGGTCACCCCCGACGCCCGGACCGCCGACACCAGCGCCGGCACGTACTCCGCGCGGTGGTCGACCAGCCGGGCCGCCACCCGGACGCCCCGCAGCGGCAGCACGTCCAGTGCCGCCAACTCGTCCAGGCCCAGCCGGCAGTCGTGCAGTGCCGTGCCGACGCCCATGTCCGCCAGGACGGTGAGGTTGTCCACCGCCTCCGCGACCGGCAGCACGCCCACCGGCACCCCGAGCACCAGCCGGTCCGCCGGCAGCCCGGTCTCCTCCAGCACCCGCACCACCCGCGACACCAGGTCCGCGTCCCCGGACTGCACCGCCGTCAGCCCGACCACGAGCGGGGCACCCCCGCCGTCGCGCTGCCGCCACCACCGCGCCTGGCCGCCCGCCACCCGCAGCAGCCACTCGCCCAGCGGCAGCACCAAGCCGGTCTGCTCGGCCAGCTCCAGGCACGCGTCGTGCGCCAGCGGCGGTTCGCGGTCCCAGCGCAGCAGCGCCTCCACGCCCGCGACCCCGCCGGCCAGCCCGACCACCGGCCGGTAGCGCACGTCGACCTCGCCCTGCTCCCACGCGCCGGGCATTCCCACCGCCAGCGCCTGGCTGCGCCGGTCCTCCGCGTCCTGGTCGCGGTGGAACAGCTCCCACTGGCCGCGCCGCCCGGCCTTGGCCCGGCGCAGCGCCTGGTCGGCGGCCCGCAGCAGCTCGGCGGGCTCCACGTCGCGGGCCGGCCGCCGCACCACGCCGGTGCTCACCGACACGGCCAGGCCGTGCCCGTCCACGAACACCGGCTCGGCCAGCTCCTCGTTGATCGCCGACACGATGTGGGTGATGTCCGGGGTCTGCGCGGTGTTCTCCACCAGGACGCCGAACTCGTCGCCGTCGAACCGGGCCACCATCGCCCGCTCGTCGGCCAGCACCGCCTTGAGCCGCTGCGCGACGTGCACGAGCAGCCGCTCGCCCGCCCGGCTGCCGAGGCTGTTGCAGACCATGCCGTAGGCGTCCACGTCGAGGTGGAACAGCGTGACGCCGTGCACCGGGTCGGCCCGCCGCAGCGCGCTCTCCAGGTAGGTGCTGAAGTACTGCCGGTTGGGCAGCCCGGTCAGCACGTCGTGCAGCGCCTGGCGGTTCAGCTCGCCCTGCAGCAGCATCAGCTCGGTGCCGTCCTCGACCACCGTCACGAACTGGGCCGGCTCCTCGTCGGCGTCGCGCAGCAGCGAGGTGGTCAGCGTGATCCGGGCGACCTCGCCGTCGCTGCGCACCAGCCGGTGCGACTGCCGGACGCGGTCGTGGCCGCCGGCGAGCAGCAGCGCCATCGCCTCGCGCAGCGCGAACACCGAGTCCGGGTGCACCAGGTCGAACAGGGTCCGCTCGGTCAGCTCGGCGGCGGAGTGGCCGAGGATCGCGGTGATCGCCGCGTTGGCCCGCACGACGTGGCCCGCCAGGTCCACGATCAGCACGCCGCTGGTGGAGGAGGTGACCACCTCGTCGAAGCGCGCTTCGCTCTCCTGGAGCCGCCACTGGGCGTCGCGGACGGCCTTGAGCAGGGTGAGCTGCATGCTTTCCTGCTGCTCGAAGACCGCTCGGCGGTTCGCGGCGAGGAACCCGGCGGCCAGCGCGCCGAGCCCGACGGCGACGCGCTCGGCGTGGTCGGCCGGGGGTTGGAACTCGGCGAGCCCGAACAGGCCGCGCCCGAGCACGTCGGTGGTCCGGCGCAGGCCGGCCTCGTCGACGTAGCCCATGGCGACGAGCTGCTCGCCGAGTCGTTCGAGGTGTTCGGCGGCTAACGGCTCGGCGTGCAGCGCGGTGCAGATCTCGTCCAGCTTCGCGCGCAGCTCGGCGTCGAGCTGCTCCTTGGTGTGCGCCACCACCACCGCGCCGCTGAGCAGGTAGGCCCACTTGCGCGCGAGCAGATCCCGCCCCCGTTCGGGGGCCGGTGCGGACGGCGTGCCGTCCGGCCTGCGGTCTGCGTTAGGCATTCCCGTGCCCTGTTTCGATTCCGGGTTGCGCGGCAGTTTACCTACTTCGGGTCCACGCACGCTCGACCATAGGAGTGAACAAATGTCACTCGTTCGATTCGTGAACCTTGTTCGAGTAACAGTCCGTCAATTACTTTTCCGCAATTTTCGGGTTTGCGGATGTCGATCCGGTCATCCTGGACGTCGGGGGTTGACCCGACCCACGCCCGCGTAGAGCAGCATGTTCATGTCCGGCTCGTCGGAGATGTCGCCGGGGCCCTCCGGCCGCCACTCCGCGCACCCCACCAGCCCCGGTTCGACCAGCTCGAAGCCGTCGAACAGGGCGAGGATCCCGGTGTGGTCCCGGACCGTCATCCGGTCCCGGCTGCCGCTGTCCCTGATCATCTCGGCGGCGGTGTGCATGGGCCGGCCGACGTGGTCGGCGCTGACGTGGCTGGCCGCCAGGTAGCTGCCGGGCGCCAGCGCGTCCCGGTACCGGGCCACCAGCTCGCCCGGCCCCCACTCGTCCGGGATCCAGTGCAGCATCAGCATCATCAGCAGGCCGACCGGCTCGGTGAGGTCCAGCAGCTCGGCGACCTGCGGGCTGCCCAGCACGCCCTCCACGTCGCGCATGTCCGCCCGGACGATCGCCGCCCGGTCGTTGCCGGTCAGCATCAGCTCGCTGTGCGCCACCGCGATCGGGTCGCGGTCGACGTAGACCACCCGGCACGCCGGGTCCACCGCCTGGGCGACCTCGTGCACGTTCGACACGGTGGGGATGCCGGACCCGATGTCCAGGAACTGCCGGATGCCCCGGGCCGCCATGAACCGCACGGCGCGGCCGAGGAACGCCCGGTTGACCCGCGCGCCCGCCCGGAGGCCGGGCATCATCCGGTCGATCTTCAGGGCGATCTCGCGGTCGACGGCGAAGTTGTGCGCACCGCCCAGCATGAAGTCGTAAGCACGCGCGATGCTCGGCACGGAAACGTCGACGCTGTGCGGAACCCAGTCCGATCGGACCACCGCGAACACCTTCTTCGCCATTCGTGAGCACCCGATTTTAGCCATGTTCTCCGCGCTGGTCGTTGCGTCATCAGCGTGACCCCTCGTCACCCGAATGGGTACTCCCCAACTGGGCCAAATGCCTCTTAAAGTGAGCGGCCATTACCCGCCTTCCACCGAGGGGTGACAATGTCTGTCCCGGTTGCACCCGGTCGGCTGCCCCTACTTGGTCACACTGTGTCACTGCTTCGCGGGCGTGCCGAATTCACCGCCGCGCTGCGCGACCGGGGTGAGATAGTCGAGGTCGACCTCGGCCCGATTCCCACCTATTTCGTGACCAGCCCCCGCTTCACCCACCAGGTCCTGGTCACCGACGGCGCGCGCTTCCGCAAGGGCCTGCTCTTCGAGAGGTTCCGCCCGTACATGGGCAACGGCCTGGCGCTCTCCGACGGCGGCTTCCACCGCAGGCAGCGGCGGATGATGCAGCCCGCGTTCAGCCGCGAGCGCATCGCCCACTACGCCGAGGCGATGGTGCGCGCCGCGACCGACCTGGTCGACCGCTGGCGGCCCGGTGAACCCCGCGTCGTCGAGGACGACATGCAGGCGCTCGCGGTCACGGTCGTCGGCGAGACGCTGTTCTCCACCGAGATCGGGCAGCGGGCCATCGCCGAGATCCGCCGCTCGGTGTTCGACGTGATCCAGAACGGCGCCGTGCGCGCCCTGTCCCCGGCGTTCGTGTCCAAGCTGCCCATCCCGGTCAACCGGAAGTTCGACCAGGCCACCGAGCGGATGCGGGCCATCGTCCTGGAGGTCATCGCGAGCTGGCGGGCCGAGGGCGTCGACCACGGCGACCTGCTGTCCACGCTGCTGCTCGCGCACGACGAGGACACCGGCGAGGAGATGAGCGACCAGCAGGTCTTCGACGAGGTGATCACCCTGCTCACGGCGGGCATCGAGACCTCGGCCGTCGCGCTCGGCTGGCTGTTCCACGAACTCGCCCGCAACCCCGAGGTCGAGCGCCGGGTGCACGCGCAGGTGGACGAGGTGCTCGCCGGCCGGCCCGTCGCGTTCTCCGACCTGCCCCGGCTCGGCTACCTGTACCAGGTGGTCAACGAGGTGCTGCGGAAGTACCCGATCTGGATCTTGATGCGCAAGGCGGTCGAGCCGGTCGACCTCGGCGGCACCCTGCTGCCGACCGGCGCGGAGGTCATCCTCAGCCCGCACGTCGTGCACCACGACCCGGCCGTCTACCCGGACCCGGAGCGCTTCGACCCCGACCGGTGGGCCGGCAACCGGGTCGCCACCCTGCCCCGGGGCGCGTTCGTCCCGTTCGGCGGCGGCGCCCGCCAGTGCATCGGCAACGTGTTCGCGCAGACCGAGATCGTCATCGCGCTGGCCACCGTGGCGGCTCGCTGGCGGCTGGTCCAGGTGCCCGGGACGCGGGCCCGGACCAAGTTCACCACCGCCGCGTACCCGGTCGGCCTGCACATGACCCCGGTGCCGCGCCGCTGAGCGGACCGCGCCCCGCGAGCCGGTCTACGGCAGCGGGGCCGCGCCGCGCTCGGTGATCAGCTGCTTCATGTACTCGCCCTCGCTCGACTGCGACTTGAGCATGTTGTCGGCGAGCGTGCGGACCACCGGGACGCCGGCGTGCGTGGCCGCGTACTGGGCCATCGGCGCACCGCCCTGGTGGTGCCGGAGCATGAGCTGGAGGAAGTACACGTCGAAGTCGGTGCCCGACAGCGAGCGCAGCCTCGCCAGCTCCTCCGAGGTGGCCATCCCCGGCATCAGGCCGGTCCGGCCCGTTCCCGAGGACGACGAGTGGTCGTGCGAGGACGACTCCATCCACTCCATGTGGGTGTCGTCGGCCGACTGCTCCGGCGCCCCCCACAGGGAGAGCCAGCCCTTCATCCGGCCGACCTGTTCGAGCTGCGTCGACTCGATGTCGAACGCGAGCTGCCGGATTGCCGGGTCCGTCGTCTTGTCGCGCGCGGTGTTGGCCATGGTGATGCCCTGGAGGTGGTGCACCGCCATGTCCTGGGTGAAGCCGACGTCCACCGAGTCCCTGCCCGGCGTGCTCGCCGAGTCGGAGCCGGGCAGCTGGATCAGCAGCCCGACCGCCGCACCGAGCAGCAGGACCGCCACCACGGCCACCGCGACCACGACGGCCCTGGTGGCGGTGGTGCTGCCGCGCTCCTGCTGCCCGGTCTCCTCGGAGGTCAAGGTCAGCTGCTCGGCTGGGTGGTCGGCGGGGTGGCCGCGCCCGACGTGCCGCCGGTCTCGGCCTGGTCCTCGGTGCCGCCGTCCATCGGGACCGCGTCCGCGCCCGGCTTCTCGGCGACGAACGGCGGCGGGTTGTCGACGTCGAACGTGGTCGAGTCGCAGGCCGCGCCGATCTCCGGGTAGGTGTACTGGTTGCGCCGCAGCGACTGGATGAACTGGTCGACGCGCTCGTCGTCCGCGCTCTCCACCTTGAGCTGGTGGCCCCACGCCTGGAGCGACACCGGCTTGTCGAGGCCCGGGTACGGCGAGATCATCGTGTACTGCTGGCCCTCGGCCTTCTTCTGCAGCTTGGCCAGCGCGTCACCGCTGACCTGGTCCGGGTTGTAGGCGATCCAGACCGCGCCGTGCTCCAACGAGTGCACCATGTTCTCGGTGCGCACGGGCTTGGCGTAGACGATGCCGGTGCAGTTCGCCCACGCGCCGTCGTGCGGACCGCCGAAGGGCGGGGACTGGTCGTAGGCCACCCGCTGGGTCGGCTGGACGTGCTTGCCGGCCTTGTAGTCCTTCTTGATCACGCCCTGGATCTGGTCCGAGGGGTCCTTGTTCTCCTCGGACGGGTTCCACTTGGCGAGCGCGGCCTCCTGCTCGTTCTTGGCCGAGATCTGGGAGTACGCGTACCCGAACACCGTTCCCGCCAGCGCCAATACGGCGATCACCGCGATGATGGTGCCCCACGGCTTCGGCTTCTTCGCCACCACCGAGGACCGCGCCGCCGCCACGCTGGACCGCGTGGCCTTAGTCTTCTTGCCGCTGGTCATGTCCGCCTCAGGTCAGTCGTCATACGCCCATGCCGCGGGCCAGTGTAGGGAACGGGTGTCTGGTCGCCGTCAACTGCCGGTCACCCCGGGTGGTCGTTAACAGTTGCAGGTGGCGGGCCTCCCACGCCTCGGGACGCCCATCCCGCGCGAGACCAGGGGGAACGCTTCCCTAGACTTAACGGGTGACTCCCGCTGTGCTCGCTGACCTGGTCCGTGCGACGGCCGTGGACGTGCTGTCCACCCGCGGCCTCGACCCCGCCGCCCTGCCCGCGACGGTGACCATCGAGCGACCCCGCAACCCCGAGCACGGCGACTACGCCACCAACCTCGCGCTCCAGGTCGCCAAGAAGCTCGGCGTCGTCCCGCGCGACCTGGCCGGCTGGCTGGCCGACGCGCTGACCGGCACCGACGCCATCGCCTCGGTCGACGTGGCCGGCCCCGGCTTCCTCAACCTGCGGCTCGCCGCCGACGCGCAGGGCGACATCGTCCGCGAGGTGCTGGCCCGGGGCGCGGCCTACGGCCACGGCGACCGGCTGGCGGGCGTCAAGATCAACCTGGAGTTCGTCTCGGCGAACCCGACCGGCCCGATCCACCTCGGCGGCACCCGCTGGGCGGCGGTCGGCGACGCGCTCGGCCGGGTGCTCGCGGCCGGTGGCGGCGACGTGACCCGCGAGTACTACTTCAACGACGCGGGCGCGCAGATCGACCGGTTCGTCCGGTCCCTGATCGCCGCCGCGAAGGGCGAGCCCGCGCCCGAGGACGGCTACGCGGGCGGCTACATCACCGACATCGCGGCCGAGGTGCTCAAGCAGGAGCCCGGCGCGCTGTCCGCCGACGACAGCCACGAGGTGTTCCGCCGCATCGGCGTCAACCTCATGTTCGAGGAGATCAAGCGCGACCTGCACGACTTCGGCACCGACTTCGACGTGTACTTCCACGAGAACTTGCTGCACGAGTCGGGCGCGGTCGCCAAGGCCATCGAGCAGCTCAAGGCGTCCGGCGGGCTGTTCTTCGAGGACGGCGCCTGGTGGCTGCGGTCCACCGAGTACGGCGACGACAAGGACCGGGTGGTCATCAAGAGCGACGGCGACCCGGCCTACATCGCGGGCGACATCGCGTACTTCCTGGACAAGCGCTCGCGCGGGTTCGACCTGTGCATCTACATGCTGGGCGCGGACCACCACGGCTACGTCGGCCGGCTCAAGGCCGCCGCGGCGGCCGTCGGCGACGACCCGGGGACCGTCGAGGTGCTGATCGGCCAGCTCGTCAACCTGGTCAGCGACGGCAAACCGGTCCGGATGAGCAAGCGCGCCGGCACCGTGATCACCATGCAGGACCTGGTGGACGCGGTCGGCGTGGACGCCGCCCGGTACGCGATGACCCGCTCGTCGGCCGACTCGTCCCTGGACATCGACCTCGACCTGCTGCGCAAGCGCAGCAACGACAACCCGGTCTTCTACGTCCAGTACGCGCACGCCCGGCTGTCCTCCGTGCTGCGCAACGCCGCCGACCTGGGCGTCACGCCCGGCGACGCGTTCGAGCTGCTCGACCACGAGCGCGAGGGCGACCTCATCCGCACCGTGGGCGAGTTCCCCCGGGTCGTGGCCACGTCCGCCGAGCTGCGCGAGCCGCACCGCGTCGCCCGGTACCTGGAGGACCTGGCCGGCACCTACCACCGGTTCTACGAGGCCTGCCGGGTGCTGCCCCGGGGCGATGAGGAGACGACCGAGTTGCACCGCGCCCGCGTCCAGTTGTGCGCCGCCACCCGCCAGGTGTTCGGCAACGGCCTCCAGCTGCTGGGCGTGACCGCCCCGGAGCGGATGTGATGCGCGCGCACCCGGCCGGTCCCCGGCACGCCGACGTCCTGGCCCCGTCCACCACCGCCGGCAACCGCCCGGCCACGCCGGACGAGCTCGACCGGCTGCACCCGGCCGTGTGGCCGCGCAACGCCGCCCGCACCGACGCCGGCGCGGTCGAGCTGGGCGGCGTGGACGTGCGGGCGCTGGCCGAGCAGTACGGCACCCCGCTGTTCGTGATGGACGAGGCCGACTTCCGGTCCCGCTGCCGCGACCACGCCGAGGCGTTCGGCGACCCGACGCGCGTGCACTACGCGTCCAAGGCGTTCCTGTCCGTCGCGGTGGCCCGGTGGGTCGCCGAGGAGGGGCTGAGCATCGACGTGGCCAGCGGCGGCGAGCTGGCCATCGCGCTGCGCGCCGAGTTCCCGCCGGAGCGGATCGCCCTGCACGGCAACAACAAGTCGATCACCGAGCTGGTCACGGCGGTCGAGGCGGGCGTCGGCGCGGTGGTGCTCGACTCGTTCCACGAGATCGCCCGGCTGGACCAGGTCGCCCGCGAGCGCGGGGTCGTGCAGCCGGTGATGATCCGGGTCACGGTCGGCGTCGAGGCGCACACCCACGAGTTCATCGCCACCGCCCACGAGGACCAGAAGTTCGGCTTCTCGCTGTCCTCCGGCGACGCCGCCGAGGCCGCCCGCCGGGTGCTCAAGGCCGAGGGCCTGCACCTGATCGGCCTGCACAGCCACATCGGCTCGCAGATCTTCGACGCCAGCGGCTTCGAGGTGGCCGCCCGCCGGGTGATCGGCCTGCTCGCCGAGCTGCGCGACGAGCACGGCGACCAGGTGCTGGAGCACGTCACCACCGTCGACCTCGGCGGCGGCCTCGGCATCGCCTACACCCCGGACGACGACCCGCCGCCGCCCGCCGAGCTGGCCCGGCAGCTGCACAACATCGTGTCCAAGGAGTCCGAGCACGCCGGCCTGGCCGCGCCCGCCGTCGCGGTCGAGCCCGGCCGGGCGATCGTCGGCCCCGGCACGGTCACCGTCTACGAGGTCGGCACCATCAAGGACGTCCAGCTCGACGCCGGCGCGACCCGCCGGTACGTCAGCGTCGACGGCGGCATGAGCGACAACATCCGCACCGCCCTGTACGACGCCGTGTACGACTGCAAGCTGGTGTCCCGCAAGGCCGAGGACGGCGCGAAGGCCGTGCTGTGCCGGGTCGTCGGCAAGCACTGCGAGTCCGGCGACGTGGTCGTGCGCGACTGCTGGCTGCCCGACGACCTCGCGCCCGGCGACCTGATCGCGGTCGCCGCGACCGGTGCCTACTGCTACTCCATGGCCAGCGGCTACAACCGGCTGCCCCGCCCCGCGCTCGCCGCGGTCGCGGAGGGCCAGTCCCGGCTGCTGCTGCGCCGGGAGACCGAGGAAGACCTGTTCCGCCTGGAGGTATGACGTGCCTGGCCGTAAACCGATCAAAGTCGCGCTGCTCGGCTGCGGCACGGTCGGCACCGAGGTGGTCCGGCTGCTGACCGACCAGGCGGCGGACCTGACCGCGCGCGTCGGTGCCCCCGTGGAGCTGGCCGGCATCGCGGTGCGCAAGCCGAACAAGCACCGCGAGGTGCCCGCCGAACTGCTCACCACCGACGTCGACGCGCTCGTCGGGTCCGACGTCGACGTGGTGGTCGAGGTCGTGGGCGGGATCGAGCCCGCGCGGACGTGGCTGCTCAAGGCGCTCAAGGCGGGCAAGTCCGTGGTGACCGCCAACAAGGCGCTGCTGGCCGAGCACTCCGGCGAGCTGTTCGAGGCCGCCGACGCCTCCGGCGCGGACCTGTACTTCGAGGCGGCGGTGGCGGGCGCGATCCCGCTGCTGCGCCCGCTGCGCGAATCCCTGGCCGGCGACCGCATCACGCGCGTGATGGGCATCGTCAACGGCACCACCAACTTCATCCTCTCGGGGATGGACTCCACCGGCGCGGGTTACGCCGAGACGCTGGAGGAGGCCACCCGACTGGGGTACGCGGAGGCCGACCCGACCGCCGACGTGGACGGGTTCGACGCCGCGTCGAAGGCCGCCATCCTCGCGTCGCTGGCCTTCCACAGCCGGGTCACGGCCGCCGACGTGCACCGCGAGGGCATCGCCGGGGTCAGCGCCGCCGACATCGCCGCCGCCAAGGGCCTCGGCCGGACCGTGAAGCTGCTCGCCATCTGCGAGCGGGTCACCGAGGACGGTGCGGACAGCATCTCGGTCCGCGTGCACCCGGCGATGATCCCCAGGTCGCACCCGCTCGCGGGGGTGAACGGCGCCTTCAACGCGGTGTTCGTGGAAGCCGACGCGGCGGGGGAGATGATGTTCTACGGCAAGGGCGCGGGCGGTGCGCCCACGGCCAGCGCCGTGCTCGGCGACCTCGTCGCCGTGGCCCGGAACAAGGTGGTCAGCGGGCGCGGGCCGCGCGAGTCGGCGTACGCGGGCCTGCCCGTGCGGCCGATGGGCCAGGCGTCCACGAAGTACCACATCAGCCTCGACGTGGCCGACAAGCCGGGTGTGCTGTCGCAGGTCGCGGCGGTGTTCGCGGAACACGACGTGAGCATCGCGGCGGTCCGGCAGGAGGGACGGGTCGACGACGCCAGCCTGGTGATCGTCACCCACGCCGCGACGGACGCGGCACTGCGGTCGACCGTGGACAAGATCGGCGGGCTGCCCGTGGTTCGGGACGTGGTCAGCGTGATGCGGGTGGAAGGCGAGGAGTCATGACGATCCAGGCAGGCGTGCGACCGGGGTGGCCCGGCATCATCCACGCCTACGCGGACCGGATCCAGCTCCCCGACGGGGCGAAGGTCGTCACCCTGCACGAGGGCGGCACGCCCCTGGTGGCCTCGGACCACCTGTCGGACGTGACCGGCTGCCAGGTCTACGTGAAGGTCGAGGGCGCGAACCCGACCGGCTCGTTCAAGGACCGGGGCATGACCGTGGCGATGACCCACGCCCTGGCCAGCGGCATCAAGGCCGTCATCTGCGCGTCGACCGGCAACACCTCGGCCTCCGCCGCCGCCTACGCGGCCAAGGCCGGGCTCACCGCCGCCGTGCTGGTGCCGCGCGGCAAGATCGCCCTGGGCAAGCTCGCCCAGGCCGTCTCGCACGGCGCGCGCATCCTCCAGATCGACGGCAACTTCGACGACTGCCTGGAACTGGCCGCCAAGACCTCCGCCGAGTACCCGATCACCCTGGTGAACTCGGTCAACCCGGTCCGGCTGGTCGGCCAGAAGACCGCCGCGTGGGAGATCTGCGACGTGCTCGGCCGCGCGCCGGACGTGCACTGCCTGCCGGTCGGCAACGCCGGCAACATCACCGCGTACTGGCGCGGCTACTCCGACTACGCGGCGGACGGCGTGGTCGGCTCGACGCCGCGCATGTTCGGCTTCCAGGCGGCCGGGGCCGCGCCGCTCGTGCTCGGCGAGCCGGTGGCGAACCCGGAGACCATCGCCACCGCGATCCGGGTGGGCAGCCCGGCGTCCTGGACCGGCGCGGTCACCGCGAAGGAGCAGTCCGGCGGCCTGTTCGAGGCGGTCACCGACGAGAAGATCCTGGAGGCGTACCGCGCGCTGGCGAGCCGGGACGGCATCTTCGTCGAGCCCGCCTCCGCCACCAGCGTCGCGGGCCTGCTGGCCACCGCCGCCGACGGCCGCCTGCCCCGGGGCTCCCTGGTCGTCTGCACGGTCACCGGTCACGGCCTGAAGGACCCCGGCACGGCGCTGCTCGGCGTCGGCGAGGTCGAGCCGGTCCCGGTCGACCCCGGCGCGGTCGCCAGCGCGCTGGAACTGGCATGACCGGCGTCCGGGTCACCGTCCCGGCGTCCACCGCGAACCTCGGCTCCGGCTTCGACGCCCTCGGCCTGGCCCTGGGCCTGCACGACGAGGTCGAGTTCGAGGTCACCGGGTCGGGCCTGGTGGTCGAGGCGACCGGCCAGGGTGCCGCCACCGTGCCCGGTGACGAGACCCACCTGGTGGTCCGCGCCTTCCGGCGGGCCTGCGAGCACCTCGGCCTGGCTCCGGCGGGCCTGGTGCTGCGCTGCCGCAACGCCGTCCCGCACGCGCGCGGCCTCGGCTCGTCCTCGGCCGCCGTGGTCGCGGGCGTCGCCGCCGGGTACGCGCTGGCCGGGCACGAGGTGGACACGACCGCGTTGCAACTCGCCGCCGAGTTCGAGGGCCACGCCGACAACGCCGCCGCCGCGATGTTCGGCGGCGTGGCCGTCGCCTGGTCCGAGGGCGACCGCTACCGGGCGGTGCGCCTGGACCCGCACCCCGCGCTCGCGCCCGTGGTGCTGGTGCCCGAGCAGGAGTCGGCCACGCACACCACCCGGGGCCTGCTGCCGGCGACGGTGCCGCACGCCGACGCCGCGTTCGCCGCCGGCCGGTCCGCGCTGGCCGTGCACGCGCTCACCTCGGACCCCTCTCTGCTGCTGACCGCGCTGGACGACCGGCTGCACGAGCCGTACCGGGAGTCCGCCTGGCCGGCGACGTACGCGCTGGTCAGGGCGCTTCGGGAAGCCGGAGTCGCGGCGGCGGTCTCAGGTGCCGGGCCGACCGTGCTGGCGCTGCCCGAGGACGGCAAGCTCCCCGACGCGGTCGACGTGAGCGGTTTCACACCGCACCACGTCCCGGTCGACGTCGCGGGAGTGCGCGTTGCGCCACTCGGTTGAGTGATGCGACGCGCCGGGGGCCGGTTGTTGCACCTGGCCGAACCGGCGTCTACCCTCGGGGCCATCAGTCACCGCGCGCACGGGCGCCGGTGTGGTGCCCGGACACTCGCTCCGGATCGCATTCCTCCAGTGACTTGGCCCTGTGCCGTATGGACGGGGTTGGCGCTGGAAGGCACCCGCTCGCCGTGTGACCGAGAACGTCTCGTGCCGGTGGACTCCGCAACTGTGCGCGTTTTCGCGCGGGCGGAGCCCTCCGAGACGCAGGCGAACTGCCTGTCCGCATTCCGTCGGACGGCAGGTCCGCTGGGCCGCGTAGGAGGCGCGGTCCGGTCAGGAAGGACATGTGTGAGCAACACTGATGTGCTGAGCAGCGAAGCTCCTGCTGCTCCCAACGCCGCTGCCAGTTCCGGAGCCGAGGAGAACGCTCTGTCAACCCCTTCGAACGGCAGCGCCCCGCCGCGCAAGCGCGCGGGCCTCTCCGGCATGGTGCTCGCCGAACTTCGTGAACTCGCAGGTCAGCTCGGCATCACCGGCACCGCCGGTCTCCGCAAGGGCGACCTCATCGCGGCCATCAAGGAGCGTCAGGGCGGCACCTCCGGTCGGGGCAGTGCCGCGACGCCGCCGAAGGCCGAGAAGAAGGCGGCACCCGCAGCCGCCGAGAAGCCCGCTGCCGACCAGCCCGCGCCCGTGGCCGTGGCCGACAAGCCGGTGGAGAAGCCGACGCAGCAGCAGCTCGACGTGGCGGAGCGCCCCGCGCAGTCCGACGACGAGGGCAGCCGCCGGGGCAACCGCCGCCGCCGCTCCGCGAACCGCCCGTCGGGCAGCCCGGACGCGTCCGGTGCCGCGCCGACCACCGACACCCCGTCCCAGCAGCCCGAGCGCGCCCAGCAGGACCGTGGCGGTGACCAGCGCGAACAGCGCCAGGACCGCAACGACCGCAGTGAGCGGGGCGACCGCAGTGAGCGCAACGACCGGGGCGACCGCAGCGAGCGCGGCGACCGCCGCAACCGCGACCGTGACGGCCGCGACGGCCGTGGCGACCGCGACGGCCGCAACCGCGACCGGGACCGCGACCGGGGCGACCGCCAGAACGTCCAGAACGTGCCGGACGACGGCGACGACGAGGAAGGCGGTCGCCGGGGCCGCCGCTTCCGCGACCGCCGCCGGCGCGGCGGCCGTGGCGACGGCGCGGGTCCGGGCACCGACACCGAGGTGCGCGAGGACGACGTCCTGCTGCCCGTGGCGGGCATCCTCGACGTGCTGGAGAACTACGCGTTCGTCCGCACGTCCGGCTACCTGGCCGGCCCGAACGACGTCTACGTGTCGTTGTCGCTGGTCCGCAAGTACGGCCTGCGCAGGGGCGACGCCCTGATCGGCGCCGTCCGCCAGCCGCGCGAGGGCGAGCAGCAGCGCCAGAAGTTCAACCCGCTCGTCCGCGTGGACAAGATCAACGGGTTGGACCCGGAGGAGTCGAAGAACCGCCCCGACTTCACCAAGCTGACGCCGCTCTACCCGAACGAGCGCCTCCGCCTGGAGACCGAGCCGCACATCCTGACGACCCGCGTCATCGACCTGGTGATGCCGATCGGCAAGGGCCAGCGCGCGCTCGTCGTGTCCCCGCCGAAGGCCGGCAAGACGTCCGTCCTCCAGTCGATCGCCAACGCGATCACGAAGAACAACCCGGAGTGCCACCTGATGGTGGTCCTGGTGGACGAGCGCCCCGAAGAGGTCACCGACATGCAGCGCTCGGTGAAGGGCGAGGTCATCGCCTCGACCTTCGACCGGCCGCCGTCGGACCACACGACGATCTCCGAACTGGCCATCGAGCGGGCGAAGCGCCTGGTCGAGATGGGTCACGACGTGGTCGTGCTGCTCGACTCGATCACCCGCCTGGGCCGCGCCTACAACCTGGCGGCCCCCGCCAGCGGCCGGATCCTGTCCGGTGGTGTCGACTCGACGGCCCTGTACCCGCCGAAGCGCTTCCTCGGCGCGGCCCGCAACATCGAGGGCGGCGGCAGCCTCACGGTGATCGCCACGGCCCTGGTCGAAACGGGCTCGGCGGGCGACAGCGTGATCTTCGAGGAGTTCAAGGGCACCGGCAACGCGGAACTGAAGCTGGACCGCAAGATCGCCGACAAGCGCACCTTCCCCGCCGTGGACGTGGACTCGTCCGGCACGCGCAAGGAAGACCTGCTCCTGTCGCCGGACGAGCTGGCGGTCATGCACAAGCTCCGCCGAGTCCTGCACGCCTTGGACAGCCAGCAGGCCATCGACCTCCTGCTGGACCGCCTCAGGAAGAGCCGCACCAACATCGAGTTCCTGATGCAGGTGGCCAAGACGACGCCAGGCGCAGACAACGACTGAGCCAGTCCAAGAAAGGCCCGCCGGACTAGTCCGGCGGGCCTTTCGCGCACACTCCACCCACCAAGTCGTGTCATCCTTGGCGGCTCGCCCGTCCGGCGAGGACTCTTTCCTTCAGGAATCGCTCCCCAGCGGACTCCGCCGCAGTCCTCCGCCGCTCCACCACGCACAGAGCGACCAGCAGCGCCACCACCGGCACTCCCACCGCCACCACCCCCGCCACCGGCAGGTGAACGCCGTCGACCGCGACCCCCGCCGCGAGCAGCCCGGCCGGGTAGCCCCACCTCAGCCAGCGCTTCTGCCGGCGGGTCCGCCACGTCACCGTCCCGCTGACCGCCACCCCCACCGCGACCGAGGCGCCGAACAACGGGCTGGTCAGCGCGATCTCCCGAGGCGCAGCGACGAACAACCCGGCGAACCCCGTGAGGCCCAGCACAGCACTGCCGAACAGGAACGGCACCGCCAGCCACGTGCCCACCCGCAGCGGACGTCCGGAAGCGCACAGCACCCGCCAAGTTTCACGCCCGCCACCACTTTCGTGATGCCTTGAGTAGCCCAGCGGTTACCTACAGCGCCCAATGGTCAACCCCGCACGGCCAACGGTCTTCCAGCCCCCCGGCCCACCCCGTCCCACCAGGCACGGGAACATCCCCGAAGCAGCGGGCGTTGACAGAGCTGTCGACCGCATCTGGCAGACTGTCAGGTCGAGTCCGGCTCCGGTTCACCTCTCGTGGTGCTCATGACCACCGAGGACCCGGCGGCCACCGAAGAGAGGGACAAGACGTTGAAGACCGGCATTCACCCCGAGTACGTGACGACCGAGGTCACCTGCGGTTGTGGGAACACCTTCACCACCCGCAGCACCAAGTCCTCCGGTTCCATCCACGTCGAGGTCTGCTCGAACTGCCACCCGTTCTACACCGGCAAGCAGAAGATCCTCGACACCGGTGGCCGGGTCGCGCGCTTCGAGGCCCGCTACGGCAAGCGCAAGGGCAAGTAGCCGCACCAACGGCGTCCACCCGGTCCTCCGGGTGGACGCCGTTGCCGTCTCTCCACCCCCTCTGCAACCCACTCACACACAGAACACTCGCGGAGCACCACCCCGAGACCGGAGCGCCGAACCGTGACCCTGGAAGCCCTGCTGGCCGAGCACGCCGAGCTGGAAGCCAAGCTCGCCGACCCCTCGGTCCACGCCGACCAGGCAGGCGCGCGCAAACTCGGCAAGCGCTACGCCGAGCTGACCCCCATCGTCCGCGCGGCCCACGAGCTGGACCAGGCCCGCAACGACCTGGAGGCCGCCCGGGAGCTGGCCGCCGAGGACCCCGGGTTCGCCGACGAGGTGGACGAGCTGACCCGGCGCATCCCCAAGATCGAGGAGAAGCTCACCGAGCTGCTCCTGCCGCGCGACCCGCACGACGGCGCGGACGTCGTCCTGGAGATCAAGTCCGGCGAGGGCGGCGAGGAGTCCGCGCTGTTCGCGGGCGACCTGCTGCGCATGTACCTCCGCTACGCCGAGCGCCAGGGCTGGAAGGCCGAGGTGCTCGACGGCACCGACTCCGACCTGGGCGGTTTCAAGGACGTCACGGTGGCGATCAAGGCCAGGGCCGACACCCCGGACGGCGTGTGGTCGCGGCTGAAGTACGAGGGCGGCGTGCACCGGGTGCAGCGCGTCCCGGTGACCGAGAGCCAGGGCCGCATCCACACCAGCGCGGCCGGCGTCCTGGTCTTCCCCGAGACCGAGGACGTCGAGATCGAGATCGACGAGAACGACCTCCGGGTGGACGTGTTCCGCTCGTCGGGCAAGGGCGGCCAGAGCGTCAACACCACCGACTCCGCCGTCCGCATCACGCACCTGCCGACCGGCATCGTCGTGTCCTGCCAGAACGAGCGCAGCCAGCTGCAGAACAAGGCCCGCGCGATGCAGGTCCTGCAAGCCAGGCTCCAGGTGCTGGCCGAGGAGAAGGCGCAGCAGGAGGCGTCCGACGCCCGCCGCACCCAGATCCGCACGGTGGACCGCTCGGAGCGGGTGCGCACCTACAACTTCCCGGAATCCCGAATCTCCGACCACCGCGTCGGCTACAAAGCGCATAACCTGGACCAGGTGCTGGACGGCGACCTGGACGCGGTGCTGGACGCGCTGGCGTCGGCCGACCGCGCGGAACGGCTCGCCGGCGGGTGACGGGAGGGCACGATGGCGGAGATCCTGGCGAGTCCCCGGCGTGCCCCCCTGGACCACCCGCTCGACATCCGCGTCACGGGTCTCGCCCCGGACACCGAGGTCACCGTCCGGGTGTCCACCGGTGACCACGAGTCCGAGGCGGTCTTCCGCTCCGACGAGCGCGGCGTGGTCGACCTCACCCGGCACGCCCCGCTCAAGGGCGGCTACCGCACCGTCGACCCGATGGGCCTGTTCTGGTCGATGACCCCCTGCCCGGGTGAACCGCACCCGACCCGCATCGAGGCCGGCGACGCAACGCCCGTCGAGGTCGAACGGCTGCGCGTCCCCGACCACGTCACCCGCACCGAACTGGACACCCTCTCCGCCGTCCTCTTCGAACCAGCTCCCACCACCACCACCACCCCGCGCCCCGCAGTCATCGTCCTCGGCGGCTCCGAGGGCGGCCGGCACGAGGTGGACGCGGCCCTGCTCGCGGGCCACGGCTTCACCACCCTCGCCCTGGCCTACTTCGGCGCGCGCAACGTCCCCGACGACCTCGTCCACCTCCCCGTCGAGCACGTCGGCGACGCGCTCGCCTTCCTCACGGCCAGGGCCGGATCCGGCAAGGTCGGGATCGTGGGCGGCTCGCGGGGCGGTGAGCTGGCGCTGCTCGCCGCCGCCACCTACCCCGAGGTCGCCGCCGTGGTCAGCGTCGTGGGATCGGGCGTGATGACCCAGTGCATCGGTCCGGGCGGCCGGCTGCTGCAGAAGCTCGACCACGAGGCCGCCTCCTGGACGTGGAAGGGCCGCCCGCTGCCCTACCTGCCCTACTACGTCCCCGAGGAGCTGCGCCGCCAGGTGGTCGAGGGCGAGCCGGTCACGCTCGCCGCCGCGTTCGACCTGTCCGACGGCATCCCGGAGACCGCCGAGATCCCGGTGGAGCGGATCGCCGGCGGTGTGTTGCTCCTCTCATCCGGTCGTGACGGGAGCTGGCCGAGCGCCGCGCTGAGCGAGGTCGCGGAGCGCCGGCTGACCGCCCACCGCCACCCGTTCCGGCACGAGCACGTCGTGTACCCGGAGGCAGGGCACCTGATCGCCGGCCCGCCGCACCGGCCCGCCGCGCACACCGTGCTGCCCGGTCCGGGCGTCCGGTTCGACCACGGCGGCACCCCGGCCGCCACCGCCGCCGCGCGCACCGACGCGTGGAGTCGGACCATCGAGTTCTTGTCGGACCAACTGGGCACCTAATGTGTCGTGCATGAGCGCACACTTTGACGTCGTGGTCCTCGGTGCGGGGCCAGGCGGGTACGTCGCCGCGATCCGCGCGGCCCAGCTCGGGCTCAAGACCGCGGTCGTCGAGGAGCGTTACTGGGGCGGGGTCTGCCTGAACGTGGGCTGCATCCCGTCGAAGGCGCTGCTGCGCAACGCCGAGCTGGCGCACCTGTTCAAGCACGAGCAGAAGACCTACGGCATCCGGGTCGACGGCACGGTGGAGTTCGACTACACCGCCGCCTTCGACCGCAGCCGGAAGGTCGCGGACGGGCGCGTCAAGGGCGTGCACTTCCTGATGAAGAAGAACGGCATCACCGAGTACGACGGCCGGGGCACGTTCGTCGACGCCAACACCATCCGGGTGGGTGATGAGACGATCACCTTCGAGCACGCCGTCATCGCCGCCGGCGCGACCACCCGGCTGCTGCCGAACACGTCCCTCTCCGAGCGCGTGGTCACCTACGAGGAGCAGATCCTCACCTCCGACCTGCCGGAGAGCATCGTCATCGCCGGTGCGGGCGCGATCGGCGTCGAGTTCGCTTACGTGCTGCACAACTACGGCGTCAAGGTCACGATCGTGGAGTTCCTCGACCGGGTCGTGCCGCTGGAGGACGTGGAGGTGTCCACCGAGCTGGCCAAGCGGTACAAGCGGCTCGGCATCGACGTCCGCACCGGCACCCGCGTCGAGTCCATCGACGACACGGGCTCGAAGGTCCGCGTCACGGTGTCCAAGGACGGCGAGGAAGAGGTCCTGGAAGCCGACAAGGTCATGCAGGCCATCGGTTTCCAGCCGCGCACCGAGGGCTACGGCCTGGAGAACACCGGTGTGCAGCTCACCGAGCGCGGAGCGATCGCCGTGGACGGGCGCGGTCGCACGAACGTGCCGAACATCTACGCGATCGGTGACGTCACCGCGAAGCTGATGCTCGCGCACGCCGCCGAGTCCATGGGCATCATCGCGGCGGAGACCATCGCCGGCGCGGAGACCCAGGAGCTGGACTTCGTCATGATCCCGCGCGCCACCTACTGCCAGCCGCAGATCGCCAGCTTCGGCTACACCGAGGCGCAGGCCCGGGAGAAGGGCTTCGACGTCAAGGTCGCCAAGTTCCCGTTCACCGCCAACGGCAAGGCGCACGGCATCGGCGACTCGGCCGGTTTCGTGAAGCTGATCAGCGACGCCAAGTACGGCGAGCTGCTCGGCGGTCACCTGATCGGGCCGGACGTGACCGAGCTGCTGCCCGAGCTGACCCTGGCGCAGCAGTGGGACCTCACCGTGCACGAGGTGGCGCGCAACGTGCACGCGCACCCGACCCTCGGCGAGGCCGTCAAGGAGGCCGTGCACGGCCTGGCCGGGCACATGATCAACTTCTAGCGCTCTACGCTCTGCCCATGACCCGACACCCGCTGCGGCTGGCCGTGCTCGACGCCGAACGCATGTTGGCCGCAGCGGGCGTCGGCAGCCCGCGCGCGGACGCGGAGCTGCTGGCCGCGCACGTGCTGGGCGTCGAGCGCTCGCGGCTGCCGCTCATCCCGCTGGTCGACCCGCCCGTGGTCGACGCGCTGCACCGGCTGGTGCGCGAGCGCGTCACGCGCACCCCGTTGCAGCACATCACCGGCTGGGCGCACCTGGGCGGGCTCGACCTGGACGTCGGCCCCGGCGTGTTCATCCCGCGCCCGGAGACCGAGCTGCTGCTCGAATGGGCGCTGTCCACAGTGGCCGGTGCCCCCCTGGTGGTCGATCTGTGCACGGGGTCGGGCGCGCTCGCGCTCGCCGTGGCGCACCGCCTGCCGGGCGCGACCGTGCACGCCGTGGAGCGCGACCCGGTCGCCCTGGCCTGGGCGCGGCGCAACGCCGACCTCCGGGTCGAGGCGGGCGACACGCCGATCCGCCTGCACTCCGGCGACGTCACCGCACCGGGCGTGCTGACCGACCTGGAGGGGGCGGTCGACCTGGTGGTGTGCAACCCGCCCTACGTCCCCGAGGGGACCGCCGTGCCGCCCGAGGTGGCCGACCACGACCCGCACGACGCCGTGTTCTCCGGCGCGGACGGCCTGGACGTGATCCGGCACGTCGTCGCGCTGTCGGCCCGCCTGCTCAAGCCGGGTGGGCACGTGGCGATCGAGCACGACGACACGCACGGCGAGGCCGTGCCCGCGCTGCTGTCCGCCCGCCGCGTGCTGACCGACGTCCGGGACCACGCCGACCTGGCCGGCCGCCCCCGCTTCGCCACGGCCCGCCGCACCTGACCCTCCCGCGCCCGGCTCGTCCGCCCCGCCCTCCCCGCCCCGCCTCGCCTCGCTCCACCCGGCAGCCCGGGTGTGATCTGAAGATCGAGGCTTGCGTCCACCGCCTGAAAGTAGGTTAGCCTCACCTAAGTCGAGGGTGGGAGGACGCGGTGGCGAAGGTGGCTGGGCGTCGGCGTCGCGTACCGGCGCTGCGGGTCGCGGCACTGGCCGTGGCGCTGACCGGGGCGCTGGTGGGATCGCTGACCGGGTGCGGCACCGTGCCGCCGCCCGGTGCGGTGCAGGACTCGGCGGGCGACCGCGTGCCGCTGGGCGAGCTCACCCCGCTCGCCGACCCCCGGTCGCACACCGGGCCGTCGACCGCCCTGGTGGAGCAGGCCGACGTCGAGCCGGTCCGGCGGGGCACCGAGCCCGAGCTGCCGGCCACCGTGACCGACGACCAGGGCACCTCGGTCACCGTCACCGACGCGTCCCGCATCCTCGCCCTGGACGTGTCCGGCACGCTCGCCGCGACCGTGTTCGGCCTGGGCCTGGGCGACCGGGTCGTCGGCCGGGACACCTCGACCGGGTTCCCGGCCGCGCGCCGGCTGCCGCTGGTCACCGTGAACGGGCACCAGCTCAACGCGGAGGGGATCGTCGGGCTGCGGCCCACCGTCGTGCTCACCGACACCACGCTCGGGCCTTGGGACGTGATCCTCCAGTTGCGCGACATGGGTGTCCCGGTCGTCGTGGTCACCCACAAGCGGGGCATGGACACCAACGCGACGATCGTCCGCTCCGTGGCGCGGGCGCTGGGCGTGCCCGGAGCCGGTGACGAGCTGGCGGCCAGGATGGCCGCCGAGGTCGAGCGCACCACGGCCGCGATCGCCCGCCTGGCCCCGGCCGAGCCGGAGCGCAAGCTGCGCGTGGTGTTCCTCTACCTGCGCGGCACAGCGGGCGTCTACTACCTGTTCGGCCGGGGGTCCGGCGCCGACTCGCTGATCACCGCCCTCGGCGCGGTGGACGTGGCGACGGAGGTCGGGCTGGAGGGGATGCGCCCGATCAACCCCGAGGCGCTGGCCCGCGCCAAACCCGACGTGATCCTGCTGATGACCAAGGGCCTGGAGTCGGTCGGCGGCGTGGAGGGCGCGCTGACCGTGCCCGGCATCGCCCAGACCCCGGCCGGCCAGCGCCGGCGGTTCGTCGACATGAGCGACTACCAGATCCTCGGCTTCGGCCCGCTGACCTCGGCCGTCCTCGACGGCCTGGCCCGCGCGCTCTACGCGCCATGACGGACCCGTCGCCCGCAGCGGCGCCCGCCACACCACCGTCCACACCAGACTCACCTCCCACAACACCCACCACTCAACCGATTCGACCGGCCAAGTCGGTCTGTTCAGGACAGCCAACCCGGTCGACCGGGCGCACGCGGGTCGTGGTGCTGTTCGTCGTCCTCGTGGTGGGGTTCGTCGTGGTGGCGCTGGTATCCGCAGCAGCCGGCCAGTACGGCGTGCCGATCGGCGAGGTCGTCGGGTCCATCGCGCACCGCGTCGGCCTCGACGTGGGCGTGCCGCCCGCCGACCGGTACGCCGAGGGCGCGCTGTGGGCGATCCGCTTCCCGCGCGTGGTGATGACCGTGCTGGTCGGCGGCGTGCTCGGGGTGTGCGGCGCGCTCATGCAGGGTTCGTTCGGCAACCCGCTCGCCGAACCCGGCGTGGTCGGCGTCTCGGCCGGTGCGGCGGTCGGCGCGTGCGCGTCCATCGTGTTCGGGTGGACGTTCCTGGGCGCGTTCACCACGCCCGGCGCGGCCTTCCTGACCGGGCTGCTCACCACGTTCTCCGTCTACGCCCTGGCCCGTGCGAACGGCCGGGCCGGCGTGGTGTCGATGATCCTGACCGGCGTCGCCGTCAACGCCGTCGCGGGCGCGGCCATCGCCCTGCTGATGTTCCTGGGCGACCAGGCCGCGCGCGAGCAGATCGTGTTCTGGCAGTTGGGTTCGCTCGCCGGCAGCCGCTGGCCGTACGTGGGGCTGGTCGCGCCGCTCGCGGGTGCGGCGGTGGTCGCGGCGGTGCTGCTGGCGCGGCGGCTGGACCTGCTGGCGCTGGGCGACCGGCAGGCCCGGCACCTCGGCGTGGACGTGGAGCGGCTGCGGATGGGCGTGGTGTGCCTGGTCGCGGTCGGCGTCTCGGCCGCCGTCTCCTACACCGGGATCATCGGGTTCGTCGGGCTGGTCGTGCCGCACCTGGTGAGGATGCTGGTCGGCCCCGCGCACCGGGTGCTGATCCCGGCTTCGGCGCTGGGCGGCGCGGTCCTGCTCTCGCTCGCCGACCTGGTCGCCCGCACCCTCGTGCCGCAGGCCGACCTGCCGATCGGCATGGTGACCGCGCTGGTCGGCGGCCCGTTCTTCTTCTGGCTGCTGCGCCGGACCCGGAGCCGGGAGGGCGGATGGGCCTGACCCCCGTGGAGGCCGCCGACGTCGTCGTCGCGGTGCGCGGCCGGCGGCTGCTCGACGGCGTGAGCCTGGACGTCCGGGCGGGCGAGGTGCTCGCGCTGGTCGGCCCGAACGGGGCCGGCAAGTCGACGCTGCTCGCCGCGCTGGCGGGGGACCGGGCCGTCGCGGCGGGCGTGGTGCGGGTGGACGGGCGCCCGGTCGGCGACGTGCGCCCGCTCGCGCTCGCCCGCCTGCGGGCCGTGCTGCCGCAGCGCAACCCGGTCGCTTTCCCGTTCACCGTGCGGGAGATCGTCACCATGGGCCGCGCGCCGTGGACCGGCACGCCCGCCGAGGACGAGGACGACGAGGCCGTCGCCGAGGCGTTGGACCGCGCCGAGGTGACCGCGCTGGCGGACCGGCCGTACTCCGAGCTGTCCGGCGGTGAGCAGGCGCGGACCGCGCTCGCCCGCGTGCTGGCGCAGCGCACGCCCGTGCTGATGCTCGACGAGCCCACGGCCGCGTTGGACGTGCGCCACCAGGAACAGATCATGGCCCTGGCCCGGGACCGCGCCGGGGCGGGCGTGGCGGTCCTGGTCGTGCTGCACGACCTGGGCCTGGCCGCCGCGCACGCCGACCGGGTCGCGGTGCTGGCGGACGGGCGGCTGGTCGCCGCCGGGCCGCCCGACGACGTGTGCACGGCCGAGCTGCTGACCCGGGTCTACCGGCACGAGGTCGAGGTGTTCCCCCATCCCCGCACCGGACGGCCGGTCGTGCTGCCGGTCCGACAAGGAGGTCTGTGATGCCCGCTGTGGCCGGAGAGATGTCCGGAGAGATGTCCGGAGCGGAATCGCCCGACGGACCCGCACCGGGGTCCCGAGTGGCGGCCCGCAGGGCGGTCGGCGGGGTGGGCGCGGTCGGGTTGGCGGTGGCGGCCTTGGTGGCGCTGCCCGCGCCGGCGTCGGCGGCGGGCCGGGTGGAGCTGTCCGTCGCCACCGCCGACCCCGAGTACGCCACGGCCGTCGACCTGCGCGGCACCGGGTTCCAGTCGGTGCCCAACGCGCACGGCGGGATCTACGTCCTCTTCGGCTGGGTCGGGGGCACCTGGCAGCCGAGCCGGGGCGGACAGGTCGGCGCGGACTACCGCTACGTGCAGGACAGCGAAGCCAAGGACAACAACGGTTTCCAGCGCTTCGTGGCGTTCCCCGGCAGCGACACCGCGAGCAGCGCCAACGGCGGCACCATCGCCCCGGACGGCTCGTGGAGCGCCCGGCTGGTCATCCCCGGCGCGAGGTTCGCGGCGGTGGACCGCTCCGGGAACACCACCCAGGTCGACTGCACCACCGCGCAGTGCGGCGTGATCACCATCGGCGCGCACGGCGTGGTGAACCCGAACAACGAGACGTTCACCCCCGTCCGCTTCGCCGTGCCGCAGGGACAGCAGCAGGGGCAGCCACAGCAGCCGACCCAGGCCCCGCCGACCGCCGGGACCACCGTGGACGCCCCGGTGCGGCCGGCCGCCGCGCCGGCCGTGGTGAACGCGGCGCGCACGGCGCTGCCGGCGGGGGAGAGCACGGCGGTGACCGGCTCCGGGTTCGCGGCCGGCGAGCAGGTGCAGGTGGCCCTGGGGTCGGTCTTCCTGCCGCCGGTGACCGCCGACCAGGCCGGGGCCGTCGCCTACACCGCCTCGATCCCGTCGTCGGTGCTCGCCGGGGTGCACCGGTTGGCGTTCACCGGGACGACCTCCGGTGCCGGCGGCGGCGTGGACCTGACCGTCGACCCGCCCGTCGTGGCGACGACGGCGGTGGCGGCGGGCGCGCAACCCGAACCGGGTGGGCCGGACTGGACCCTGGTGGGCGGGATCGCGGCCGGGCTGGTCGTCGTGGGTGCGGTCGTGGTGCTGCTGAAGCGGAGGAGGACGGCATGAGGCTCGCAGGTGTGGCAGCGGCAGGCGCGCTCCTGGCGGCGGTCACCCCGCCCGCATGGGCGCAGCAGACGACCACCGCACAAACAACCACCGCACAAACAACCACCGCACAAACAACCACCGCACAAACAACCACCGCACAAACAACCACCGCACAAACAACCACCGCACAAACGACGACCGCACGACCCGGCACCGCGCGACAGAGCGCGGCGCAGGCGACCACGGCGCAGGAGCAAGCCGCCCAGCCGACCACGACCGGGTCTGCGTCGTGCGAACTCACCTCGGAGACCGCGACCCGGGGCGATCTGCTGTGGGGCTTCAAGAAGAGCTTCCGCCAGTACGTGGGCACCACCGCCGGCAACGCCATCACCGCGTCCGACGGCGCGGTGGTCACCGCCGTGGACGAGGTGGTGCGCGACGGCGTGCCGAACCCGGCGGGCATCCCCACCGGTGCCTACCGGTTCGCGCTCGGTCGCGCCGAGTACCGGAGCCCGACCGACTTCACCCTGCACTACCGGGGGAAGGTCGCGTTCTCCTACCCCGCGCACTTCTTCACGCTGGTGCTCGGCGACCCGGAGGTGCGCCGCGACGGCGACACGGCGACGCTGCGCGCCGACGTCGAGCTGAAGGCCCAGCCGGGTGCGCCGACCGGGTCGAAGAACCTCCCGGACGTCGACCTGGCCACGCTGCGCCCGACCGCCGGCACCACGACGCCCGCGCCGGGCAGCCTCACCTGGTCGGCCGTGCCCGCGTCGTTGACCAGCGCGGAGGCGTTCGCCGGCTTCTACCAGGCCGGTGCCGAGCTCGACCAGGTCGCGCTCACGGCTGCGGCCGACTGCGCGGACCTGCCCGAACCCCCGCCGCCCGCGCCCGCCGGCACCCCGCCGCCGGCGGTCCGGGCGAACGCGCTGGTGCCCCCGCTCCAGTACCGGCCCCTGGCGAACACCGGGGCCGACGTCGAACACGTGCTGTGGCTCGGGATCTCGGTGCTGCTGGCGGGAACGGCCGTGCTCCTCGCGGTCCACCGCCCCCGCCGCACCTGACCCGTGCCACGCACTCCGGCCGCGCTTGCCGGTGACCACTCCCGGCGAGTGCGGCACCCCCTCTCCCCCAGGCACCCCAGCCCGGAGCACCCGAACCCGAAACGCCTCAGCCCGGAGCACCCGAACCGCAAACACCCCGGTCCGGAGCGCCCCGCACGGGAGCGCCCCGGACCGGGGGACCGGTGCCCGCTACTCGGAGCGCTTGAGGGCCTCGGCGACGGCGGCGGCGATGCGCTCCTCCTCGGCCGCCTTGCGGGACCTCGTCCGGGCGCGCAGGGCCAGCGCCAGGCACAGCACCACCAGTGCGGCGATCACCGCCGCCCACGGCACGGCCAGGTCCCAGTCCGAGTCCGCCACCGGGTCCACCCCGGCACCGCCGGGCACGGCACCGGTCACCTCGACCGTCGCCGACACGCGCCCGGCGGGCCAGGACGGCACCGAGACCTCGCGCGTCGCGCCCTCCCCGGGCAGCAGCTCGGGCAGCGCGGCCACCTCGGCGTCCTGCCCGAACCAGCCGAACAGGCCCTCCACCCGCACGCGCTGCCCGGCGGTCAGCCGGGTGTTGCCGACGTTCGCCACGGTGTACGAGACCTTCGCTACCCCGCGCGCGAAGGGGTTCGCCGACCCGTCGAACGACACCCGCAGGTCCCGGACCTCCAAGCGGGGCACGAGGTCGCCGCCGACCCGGACGTGCATCCGCGCGCCCAGCCGCCGGTCCACGGTGATGCCGACGCCGTTGTCCGCGACCGCCAACGACGTCACCACGCCGCCGCTGTGGTCGCCGGGCGTGGTGCCGGCCGGGACGGACAGCGTGAACGGCACGGCCAGCGCCTGGCCGGCCGGGACGGTCACCTCCTCGGCGGCGAACCGCACCCACGTCCCCACGTGGGCCGACGGCTTCCCGGCGGGCAGCAGGTCGAGCTGCCCGGACGAGGTGGTGAACGCGTCCGCCGCGTACACCCGGAACGTCAGCGACCGGGTCTCGTGGTTGGTCACCAGCAGCTCGTCGGAGATCGCCGCGCCCGGCACGGCGGTGTACCCGAAGTTCGCGCGCCCCGCGCCGAGGGCGTTGTCGGCGGGCCGCACCCCCCACGTGATGTCGTCCTGCCCGGACGCCGGGGGTGCCGCCAAGAGCAGCACCACCAGCGCACCGGTCACGAGCGCGGTCAGTACCCGGAGCATGGTCGCCTCCGACCTGGGAAGGGGGCGCCGCCCGGTGGACGGCGCCCCTCGGTGGTCAGGTCAGCTCAGCGCGGTCAGGGTGAGGGTGGCGGAGTACCTGCCCGCCCCGACGCTCGACGGCACCTTCAGCTCCAGCTCCGCGCCCAGCTTCGCCGAGCCGGACGCGTGGCCCGAGGCGGCGCTGCCGAGCGTGGCCGGCGCGGACAGGCCGGGGCCCCGGTCGAACCCGGACGCCACGGCCGCGCCCGCGACCGCGCCACCGGTGTTCTCGGTGACCGCCGGCGTCCAGCCCAGGTTCTTGCCCGCGAACGACGTGGCCCCGGCGGTGAAGTCGCTCACCTGCGCGGAGACCGACCAGGCCGGTGCGCCCAGCCGGGTGTCGGTCACCCGCACCGGGTTGATCGAGCCGGTGGCCCGGTAGTGGTCGCCGGCCTTGGTCGCGGTGCCCAGGTCGACCAGGGTGTTGCCGCCGTCGACGGTCCACACGAACTCGCCGGGCTGCTGCGGGGCCTCCGGCACGGTCACCTCGACCTCCTGGGAGGTCCCGGACGGCGCGGTGGACGCCGTGTAGCCGACGTCGAACGGCAGCGGCGGCTTGTAGTCCTGGTTGCCCCCGCAGCCGGTGGAGTAGAAGTGCGGCCGGACCGACGCGGGGACCGCCTTGACGAACTCGGCGGGCCAGGAGCCCCACCAGCCGGTCGCGCCGCCGTCCGTGCCGCACGCGCGGGTCTGCGCGCCGCCGTCCGCGAAGTCGACCTCGACGCCCTGGTAGTCCGGGGTGACCCGGTAACCGGAGGCGGAGAGCCCCGCGACCGAGCCCGCGTCGAAGGTGAGCAGGGTGAGCCGGCCGAAGTCCTGCGGCGCGGTGGGGTTGCCGCCCATGTCGACGCCCGCGCCGAGGCGGAACTCGACGGAGAGCGAGCCCGAGCCGTCGGCGTGCACGGTGAGCTGCGGGTCCTCGTAGATCTCGTTGGGCGCGTTGAACTGCGGGGGGTAGGCGTTGACCGTGTAGCTGCCGGTCCACGACAGGCTGCCCGCGCCGGTGGCCGGGTCGACGGTGCCGGTGCCGGCGGTGAACTTCACCGCGTTCGGGGTCTTCTGCGGCGAGGACACCGGCATGGACGTACCCGGCTTGGGCGTGACGGCGTACTCGGCCTGGGAGCCGCCGGAGACCGAGCCGACGAGCTGGGTGACGTTGCCGGTGAGGTCCTTGTAACTCCACGGACCGAAGATGCCGACCTGCGCGTAGCCGTTGAGGCCCCACACGAAGGTGGCGTCCTCGACGGTCTGCCCGGCGGCCTGGGCCTGGGCGGGCAGCGCGCACAGCGCCGCCGCGACGCCCGCCGCGAGGCAGGCGCCGAAAACCCTGGGTCTTGTCATTCCCGAACCTCCTGAGTTAGGTGAGGCTAACCTTAGTTACAGGTCGGTTCGCCGGACAAGGAGTCGGGGACGGGTGATCGGCTGTGACCTCCGCCGCTCCGGTCCGACCGGTTGTGCCAGGATCACTGCGTGAGCACGCTCTACGACTGCGCCGTCCCCGCCGACCGGACCGCCGGTCTCGCCGCCGCCGCCGGCGCGGTGCGGTCCGGGCGCCTGGTGGTCCTGCCCACCGACACCGTCTACGGGATCGGCTGCGACGCGTTCGACGCGAAGGCCGTCCGCTACCTGCTCGAGGCCAAGGGGCGCGGCCCCGACATGCCGGTGCCCGTGCTGGTCGGCTCGTGGACCACGATCGACGGCCTCGTGCTGTCCGTGCCGCGCCAGGCCCGCGCGCTGATCGAGGCGTTCTGGCCCGGCGGCCTGTCCCTGGTCCTCCAGCACGCGCCGTCGCTGGCCTGGGACCTCGGGCACACCCGGGGCACGGTGATGCTGCGGATGCCGCTGCACCCGGTCGCCCTCGAACTGCTGCGCGACGTCGGCCCGATGGCCGTCTCCAGCGCCAACAAGTCCGGGTTCCCGCCCGCCGGCACCGCGCAGGAGGCGTGGGACCAGCTCGGCGAGGACGTCGGCGTCTACCTCGACGGCGGGCCGTGCACGGAGAACGTGGCGTCCACCATCGTCGACCTGACCGGACCCGACCCGCTCGTGCTGCGCGAGGGCGCGGTGCCGCTGGCCGACGTGCGCGAGGTGCTCGGCATCGAAGTCGAGGTCGCCGGCTAGTGGATCTTGCCGATCGGAGTAGCGTGGCACCCGC
This sequence comes from Actinosynnema sp. NPDC050436, assembly GCF_040655415.1. Lineage (NCBI taxonomy): Bacteria > Bacillati > Actinomycetota > Actinomycetes > Pseudonocardiales > Pseudonocardiaceae > Actinosynnema > Actinosynnema sp. NPDC050436. The sequence goes on from NZ_JBFAJV010000015.1 coordinate 172,383, forward strand.
AGTGTCCGAAACCCCATCCCCGAGGGGCTAGCACCAGTGGGCCCGTTGCCCGACACCTCTTCCGTCCTCCCGGTCCGGGAGTACCTGCTCGTCGCGCTGACCGCCGCCGTGGTCACCTTCCTGCTCGTCGGCCTGGTCCGGGCGCTCGCGTTCCGGATCGGCGCGGTCGCCTACCCGCGCCAGCGCGACGTGCACGTCAAGCCCATGCCGAGGATGGGCGGCCTCGCCATGTACGGCGGCGTCCTGGGCGGCATGGGGCTCGCGCACCAGCTCCCCGTGCTGCGCGCGGCGTTCGACTTCTCCTACGACCCGTGGGCCGTCATCGCCGGCGGCGGCGTGATCGTCCTGGTCGGCGTGCTGGACGACCGGTTCGAGCTGGACTCGCTGACGAAACTCGCCGGCCAGGTGACCTCGGCGGGCATCCTCGTGCTGTTCGGCTTGCAGTGGCTGGTGTTCTGGGTGCCCTGGGGCGACGGGGACGGGCGCGGTTCGCTGCTCGTGCTCGACCAGAACCAGGGCGCGCTGCTCACCGTGCTGCTCGCCGTGACGATGGTCAACGCGATGAACTTCGTGGACGGCCTGGACGGGCTGGCCGCCGGCATCGGCCTGATCGCCGCCGCGGCCACCTGCGCGTTCTGCATCGGCGTGCTGGCCAAGAACGGCGGCGACGTCGGTTCCTACCCGCCCGCGCTGATCGCCGCCACGCTGGCCGGCGCGTGCCTGGGCTTCCTGCCGCACAACTTCAACCCGGCCCGGATCTTCATGGGCGACTCCGGGTCGATGCTGATCGGCCTGATGCTCGCCGCCGCCGTCACCTCCGCGTCCGGCAAGCTCAACTACGGCTCGTTCCAGTCCATCGAGACCATCGACCTGCTCGGCCTGCTGTCCCCGCTGCTGGTGGTCGCGGCGGTGCTGTTCGTGCCGGTGCTGGACCTGCTGATGGCGGTGGTGCGCCGCACCCGGCGCGGCGAGAGCCCGTTCTCCGCCGACAAGATGCACCTGCACCACCGGCTGCTGGAGATCGGCCACTCCCAGCGCCGCGCGGTGCTGCTGATCTACCTGTGGGCCGGCGTGCTGGCGTTCGGCACGGTGTCGCTGACCCTGTTCGACGCGACCGTCGTGATGTGGTGCCTGGCGGCCGGCCTGCTGCTCGCGCTGCTGGTCTCGGCCGTGCCGAGGCTGCGCGAGATGCGCCGCACCTGACCGCCGCACCCGACCGCCGCCGGGCGGTGGTCCGGGACCGGCCGGTGGCGCCCGGGGTGGTCGCGCCGGCTCCGGCGTGGAGCGGAAATGACTCCGGCCGGGTGCCGCCGCTGCCGCCGGACGCCCCTCCGGCACCGCCGGACGCCGGAGCGCGGGGTGCGCCGGCGGCCACCGGGCGGTCACGCTCGGTGATCTGAACGGCGGCCGTCGCGCCGCCGGGTGGCGGTCCTGGCCACGGCGTAGTAACGCTTTCCGCACCCCGAGCGAGAGGTGTCACCCGAGCCCCACTTACACTCGGTTGCGACCAGTGGGGAGGGGTGACATGAGCCAGGAGTGGACTCACGAGAAAGTCGTCCAGCGGCTCGCGGGCGAGATGTTCCGGGGCCTCATCTGGGCGGCCCTGGCGACCGTCGCCGTCGGGGCGGTGGTCTGGACCGTGCTGGCCGGCGTCCCCGGCCTGGTCGCGGCGCTCATCGGCGGCGCGCTGGCCATCGCGTGCTCGCTGATCACGCTCGGGTTGATGCACAAGACCGCGGCGCTGCCCGTGCAGTTCATCATGATCGCCGCGTTCGGCGGCTTCCTGGGCAAGCTGGTCCTGCTCGTGGTGGTGATGGTGCTGCTCCAGAAGTTCCCGGTGCTGCACGTGAACGCGCTCGCGCTGACCATGGCCGCGACCATCGTCGTGGCGACCTTCATGGAGGTCCGCGCTTCCAAGCGCAGTCGCAGTCAGGTGATCATCCCCACCCCCGGCACCACCTGATCTACCGGCTGGTACGGTGCGCGAGGACGGGACGCCCCAGGTCGGTAGGGGTGCCTCTCGCGGGCGCGTGCGGTGCGTAAGGTACGTTTGTCCCGATCGTGACGATTCCCCCGGCGGAGTGAACGCCGGCCGGGAGAACCGGAAGGAACACAGTGACCTCGTTGGTGCTGGCCTCGGGTGGCGAGTTCGTCGCGCCCGGTGTGAAGGACTTCTTCCCCCCGGCGATCTTCGGGTCGGTCGACAAGCCCATGGTCCTGCTGGTGCTGTCGGTCATCATCATCGGGACGTTCTTCATCGTCGCGACCCGCAACCTGAAGCTCGTTCCCGGCAAGTTCCAGTTCGCCGCCGAGTCGGTCTACGACATCGGTCGCAACTCCATCGCCCGTGAGCAGATCGGCGGCAAGGACTTCAAGCCGTTCGTCCCGCTGATCCTCACGGTCTTCACCTTCGTCCTGGTGAACAACCTGTACGGGCTCATCCCGTTCATCCAGTTCCCGACGATGTCGCACATCGGCTTCCCGCTCGCCGTCTCGGTCCTGGTCATCTACCCGGTGTACCACTACGTCGGTTTCAAGCGCCACGGTTTCGTCGGTTACCTGAAGCACTCGACCATGCCGCCCGGTGCGCCGTGGTTCGTGCTCATCCTGCTGATCCCGATCGAGTTCTTCCAGAAGTTCCTGCTGAACCCGCTGACGCTCGCCATCCGAGTCTTCGCGGCGATGTTCGCGGGTCACCTCCTGCTGCTGGTGTTCACCCTCGCCGGTGAGTTCCTGCTGCTGAACGGCGGGGTCACGGTCGTGGTCGCGCCGATCGCCTTCCTCTTCGCCATCGCGCTGACGTTCCTCGAAGCGCTGATCATGGTCCTCCAGGCCTACATCTTCGCCCTGTTGTCCGCCAACTACATCGGCGCGGCGCTGGCGGAAGAGCACTGAGAAAACAAGCCTCCGATCCGCGAGCCTTCGCGGACCGAAGTGAAAGGGAACAGCACAAGTGAGCGCTATCGTTCTTGCTCAGGATGCCGTCAAGACCGTCAACAACGCGGGTCTCGCCGCGATCGGCTACGGCCTCGCGGCCATCGGCCCCGGCATCGGCGTTGGTCTGATCTTCTCCTCGGTCATCAACGGCACCGCCCGCCAGCCCGAGGCCCGCGGCGTGCTGCTGAGCCTCGCCTGGACGACCTTCGCCATCGTCGAGGTCCTCGCGCTGCTCGGCTTCGTCGTGTACTTCCTCGCCAGCAACGCCTGATCGTCCTCACCGCGCATTAGGAGTTGTGATGAAGACCCTCATCCTGGCGGCGGGGGGCGAGGACATCAACCCCGTCGTCCCGCACACGTCCGAGATCATCATCGGCCTGATCGCGTTCCTGCTGCTCTTCTTCGTCATCAAGAAGTTCGTGTCGCCGCGCTTCGAGACGTTGTACGCGGAACGTGCCGCCAAGATCGAGGGCGGCATCGAGAAGGCCGAGCAGGCGCAGGCGGAAGCCCAGCAGAAGCTCGAGGAGTACAAGGCCCAGCTCGCCGACGCGCGGGCCGAAGCCGCTCGCATCCGTGACGACGCCCGCATCGAGGGCGAGCAGATCATCAGCGAGCTGCGGGCCAAGGCGCAGGAGGAGTCCTCGCGGATCGTCGCGCAGGGCCAGACCCAGCTGGAGACCCAGCGCGCCCAGATCGTCGCGGAGCTGCGCGGCGAACTCGGCAAGCTCGCCATCGACCTGGCCGACCGGGTGGTCGGCGAGTCGCTGGAGGACGAGGTGCGCCGCCGGGGCACCGTCGACCGGTTCCTCTCCGAGCTGGACAACACGTCGGCTCCGGCCGCCAAGTGAGGGAACGCCGATGACGCTGCACGCCGCCAGCCGTGACGCGCTGGCCGCCGCCGAGCTGCGGCTGCTGGAGATCGTCGACGGTGCCGCAGACAGCGCCGCCCTGGGCAAGGTGGGTGCGGAGCTGTTCGCGGTCGTCGGCCTGCTGTCCGCGCAGCCCTCGCTGCGCCGGGCCCTGGCCGAGTCGTCGGCCGAGCCCGCGAGCCGCGAGCAGCTCCTGCGGGGCCTGCTCGGCGACAAGGTCTCCGGCGACGCGCTCCAGGTCCTGGCCACGGTCGTCACCGCCCGCTGGTCCAGCCCGCGCGAGCTGGTCGACGGCGTCGAGTCACTGGCCCGCACCACGCTGCTGGTGCGGGCCGAGCGGGACGGCAAGCTCGACGCGGTCGAGGACGAGCTGTTCCGCCTCGGGCGGATCATCGCCGGCAACTACGAGCTGGAGCTGGCGCTGACCGACCCGGCGGCCGACGCCGACGGCAAGGTCGCGCTGGTCGACGGCCTCGTCGCGGGCAAGGTGGACGACACGACCAAGGTCCTGGTCGAGCAGCTCGTCCGGGAGCCCCGGGGCCAGGGCGTCGTGGGCGGCCTGGCCGACCTGGCGTCGCTGGCGGCCAAGCGCCGGGAGCGCTCGGTGGCCTACATCCGCTCCGCCGTGGAGCTGGACGCGGCGCAGCTCGACCGCCTCGAGGCGACGCTGACCCGGATCTACTCCAGGCCGGTCGCCCTGCACGTGGAGGTCGACCCCACGCTGCGCGGCGGCCTGCTGATCAAGATCGGTGACGAGGTCATCGACGGAAGCGTTGCCGGTCGGCTGGCGGCACTGCGCCGCGACCTCGCCGGCTGACCACCCGGAACCGCGGCCCACAAGCCCCTTTCCTCATAAACGAAGTGAGAGCAGGAACGACATGGCGGAGCTGACGATCTCGTCGGACGAGATCCGCAGTGCGATCGAGAAGTACGTCTCGACCTACTCCCCGGAAGTCAGCCGGGAAGAGGTCGGCGTCGTCGCGGAGACCTACGACGGCATCGCCATCGTCGAGGGTCTGCCCGGCACCATGACCAACGAGCTGCTGGAGTTCCCCGGCGGCGTGCTCGGCGTGGCCCTGAACCTGGAAGTGCGCGAGATCGGCGCGGTCATCCTCGGTGACTTCGACAAGATCGAAGAGGGCCAGGAGGTCAAGCGGACCGGCCAGGTGCTCTCCGTGCCGGTCGGCGACGGCTTCCTCGGCCGCGTGGTGAACCCGCTCGGCCAGCCGATCGACGGCCTCGGTGACATCGTGGCCGACGACAACCGCGCCCTGGAGCTCCAGGCGGCGTCCGTGCTCCAGCGCCAGCCGGTGGGCGAGCCGATGCAGACCGGCATCAAGGCCATCGACTCGATGACCCCGATCGGTCGCGGCCAGCGCCAGCTCATCATCGGCGACCGCAAGACCGGCAAGACCGCGGTCTGCATCGACACGATCATCAACCAGAAGAAGGCGTGGGAGTCGGGCGACCCGCAGCAGCAGGTGCGCTGCGTGTACGTCGCCGTCGGCCAGAAGGGCTCCACCATCGCGGGCGTCAAGACCGCGCTGGAGGAGGCGGGCGCGCTGGAGTACACCACCATCGTCGCCGCCCCCGCGTCCGACTCGGCCGGCTTCAAGTGGCTCGCCCCGTACACCGGCTCGGCCATCGGCCAGCACTGGATGTACCAGGGCAAGCACGTCCTGATCATCTTCGACGACCTGACCAAGCAGGCCGAGGCGTACCGCGCCATCTCGCTGCTGCTGCGCCGCCCGCCGGGCCGCGAGGCGTACCCGGGCGACGTCTTCTACTTGCACTCGCGCCTGCTGGAGCGCTGCGCCAAGCTCTCCGACGAGATGGGCGCGGGCTCGATGACCGGCCTGCCGATCATCGAGACCAAGGCCAACGACGTGTCGGCCTACATCCCGACCAACGTCATCTCCATCACCGACGGCCAGTGCTTCCTGGAGTCGGACCTGTTCAACGCCGGCGTGCGCCCGGCCGTCAACGTGGGCATCTCGGTGTCCCGCGTCGGTGGTGCCGCGCAGACCAAGGCGATGAAGACGGTCGCCGGCTCGCTGCGCCTCGACCTGTCCCAGTTCCGCGAGCTGGAGGCGTTCTCCGCCTTCGCCTCGGACCTGGACGCCGCCTCGCGGGCCCAGCTCGACCGGGGCGCGCGGCTGGTCGAGCTGCTCAAGCAGGCCCAGTACTCGCCGGTCCCGATGGAGGAGCAGGTCGTCTCCATCTACCTCGGCACCAACGGGCACTACGACTCCGTGCCGGTCGGTGACGTGCGCCGGTTCGAGGCCGACTTCCTCGACCACGTGCGCCGCAGCCACGACGTGATCCTGTCCAGCATCCGCGAGTCCAAGAAGTTGTCGGAAGACACCGAAAAGGGCATCGTGGACGCTGTCAACGCGTTCAAGCAGCAGTTCACCGCTTCGACCGGCGCCACGGTTGTGAACGAGGCACCGGCGGACGCGATGGACGCCGACAAGGTCGGACACGAGTCGGTCAAGGTCAACCGACCCGCTCCGACCGAGAAGTGACGTAGGCATGGCGGCACAGATTCGAGAGCTGCGCCAACGGATCCGCACGGTCAACTCGACCAAGAAGATCACCAAGGCGTACGAGCTCATCGCCACCTCGCGGCTCGCCAAGGCGCAGACCCGCGTCGCGGCGTCGAAGCCGTACGCCGAGGAGATCACCGGTGTGCTCTCCGCCCTGGCGAGCGCGTCGGCCAACCTCGACCACCCGCTGCTGACCGAGCGCAAGACCCCGAAGCGGGCCGGCGTCCTGGTCGTCACCAGCGACAAGGGCATGTGCGGCGGCTACAACGCCAACGTGCTCAAGGCGGCCGAGGAGCTGCTGGCGCTGCTGCGGTCCGAGGGCAAGGAGCCGGTGCTCTACGTCATCGGCCGCAAGGGCGCGAGCTACTACCGGTTCCGCCGCCGGGACATCGCCGGCGAGTGGAGCGGCTTCTCGCAGCTCCCGCACTACGTCAACGCGGCGGAAGCGGGTGACACGCTGGTCCCGGCCTTCCTCGAGGGCACCGAGAACGGCGGCCAGGGTGTCGACGAGCTCCACGTCGTCTACACCGAGTTCAAGTCGATGCTGAGCCAGCAGCCGACCGCGAAGCGCATCGCGCCGATGGAGATCGAGTACGAGGAGTCCAAGCCGAAGCTCCAGTCGGTGTACTCCTTCGAGCCGAACGCCGAGACGCTGCTGGGCGCGCTGCTGCCCAAGTACGTCAAGACCCGGCTGTTCTCGGCTCTGCTGGACGCGGCGGCTTCGGAGTCGGCGGCCCGGCGGACCGCGATGAAGGCGGCGACGGACAACGCGACCGAGCTGGTCCGCAACCTCAGCCGTGCGGCGAACTCGGCCCGCCAGGCCCAGATCACCCAGGAGATCAGCGAGATCGTCGGTGGCGCCTCCGCGCTTACCGGGGGCGCAGGAAGTGATGAGTGACATGAGTGCTACTGCCACCACCACCCGCACCGGCCGTGTGGTCCGGGTGATCGGTGCCGTCGTCGACGTGGAGTTCCCGCGCGACGCGGTGCCCGAGCTGTTCAACGCCCTGCACGTCGAGATCACCTTCGAAGCGGTGGCCAAGACGCTGACCCTGGAGGTCGCCCAGCACCTGGGCGACAACCTGGTCCGCACCATCTCGATGCAGCCGACCGACGGCCTCGTGCGCGGTGCGACCGTGAACGACACGGGCCGCGCCATCAGCGTGCCGGTCGGCGACGTCGTCAAGGGCCACGTGTTCAACGCGCTGGGCGAGTGCCTGGACGTCCCCGGCCTCGGCCGCGACGGCGAGCAGTGGGGCATCCACCGCAAGGCCCCCGCGTTCGACCAGCTGGAGGGCAAGACCGAGATCCTGGAAACGGGCATCAAGGTCATCGACCTGCTGACCCCGTACGTCAAGGGCGGCAAGATCGGCCTGTTCGGCGGCGCGGGCGTGGGCAAGACGGTGCTCATCCAGGAGATGATCACCCGTATCGCCCGCGAGTTCTCCGGCACGTCGGTGTTCGCCGGCGTCGGCGAGCGCACCCGTGAGGGCACCGACCTCCTCCTGGAGATGGAGGAGATGGGCGTGCTCGGCGACACCGCGCTCGTCTTCGGCCAGATGGACGAGCCGCCCGGCACGCGGATGCGCGTCGCGCTGTCGGCGCTGACCATGGCGGAGTACTTCCGCGACGTCCAGAACCAGGACGTGCTGCTGTTCATCGACAACATCTTCCGGTTCACCCAGGCCGGCTCCGAGGTGTCCACCCTGCTGGGCCGGATGCCGTCGGCCGTGGGCTACCAGCCGACGCTGGCCGACGAGATGGGTGAGCTCCAGGAGCGCATCACCTCGACCCGGGGCAAGTCGATCACCTCGCTGCAGGCCATCTACGTGCCGGCGGACGACTACACCGACCCCGCCCCGGCGACCACGTTCGCCCACCTGGACGCGACGACGGAACTCTCCCGTCCGATCTCCCAGAAGGGCATCTACCCGGCGGTGGACCCGCTGTCCTCGTCGTCCCGGATCCTGGAGCCCTCCATCGTGGGCGAGGAGCACTACCGGGTCGCGCAGGAGGTCAAGCGGATCCTGCAGAAGTACAAGGAACTGCAGGACATCATCGCCATCCTCGGCATGGACGAGCTGTCCGAGGAGGACAAGGTCCTCGTCGGCCGCGCCCGTCGCCTGGAGCGCTTCCTCGGCCAGAACTTCCTGGTCGCGGAGAAGTTCACCGGCCAGAAGGGCTCGTTCGTGCCGATCAAGGACACGATCGAGGCGTTCGACCGCGTGTGCAAGGGCGAGTTCGACCACTTCCCCGAGCAGGCGTTCTTCTCCTGCGGCGGGCTCGACGACGTCGAGGCCAACGCCAAGAAGCTGGCCGGCAAGTAAGTTCCCGGTTGGTTTGCGGTTTGCGATAAGCCCGTTCGGCCTCTGTGGTCGAGCGGGCTTTTTGCTGTGGGTGTGGGGGTTGTGGGGGTGGGGTGGGGGGTCAGGGGTGCCAGCCGAGGGAGCGGGAGATGGCGCGGCCACAGGCCCGTACAGCGGGTAGCACGGTGTCGGTCCGGGTCTCCACCGGGACGACCACGGAGACCGCCGCCACGACGTCGCCGTCCGGACCGCGCACCGGGGCCGCCACGGAGTAGGTGATCGGCTCGATCTGGCGGTCGGCGATCGCGTAGCCGTCGCGGCGGACGGCGGCCAGGGTCTCGCGCAGCGCCTTGGACGTGCCGATGGTGTGCTTGGTGTACCGCTTGAGCGGCGCGTCGACCGCGCGCTCCTGGACGTCGTGCGGCGCGTGCGCGAGCAGCACCAGGCCGACGCCGGTCGCGTGCAGGGGCATCCGGGAACCCATCCTGGTCAGCACGCTCACCGCGTCCTTGGCGGCCAGGCGCTCGACGTAGACGACCTCCAGGTCGTCGCGGATGGCGAGCTGCACGTTGTGGTGGGTGACCTCGAAGAGGTCTTCGAGGTAGGGCAGCGCGCGGTCCCGCAGGTCCAGCGCGCCGGGGGAGAGCACGCCCAGCTCCCACAGCCGCAGGCCGATGGTGAAGCGGCCGTCCTGGTCCCGTTCGAGCGCCCGCCACGCGACCAGCTCCCGGACCAGTCGGTGCGTGGTGCTCAGCGGCAGGCCGGAGTGGCGGCTCAGCTCGGAGAGCGTGGCCGACGGGCGGTCGGCGGTGAACACGGCGAGCAGCGTGAAAGCCCGGCCGAGGAGGGACTTGGGCGGTGGCACCCGACCAGTCTGGTCCCTGCGGGGCGGCTCGGACCACCTGGCTCGGGTGGGTTGTCCTCTCTGGACGGTTGTGGGGGATCGGGGCTGGTGCGGGGTGGTGGGAGGTGCGTGATCCGGCTGGTGTGAGCGGGAGTAGAGGTGTCCACTTCCGGGTGGGGGCGGTGTCACCGGTGGTGTCGCCTATCCTTGGGTTTGTTTGGGTTCGTCGTGGTCGCCGCGACCGGCGCGGGGGTGGCGACGACCGTTGGAGCGACCGCCAGGCGGGTGGTACCCCGGCCCGGTTGCGGCTGAGGGTGGCTGGGGCGGCGCTGCCCGAGGGCGACCGTTTAGACTGCACAGGACTCCACCGTGAGACAAGGGAGATGCGCGTGGCCGAGATGACCGTCCAGCTCGTCGCGGTGGAACGCCGCCTGTGGTCCGGCACCGCCACCTCGGTGGTCGCGCAGACGACCGAGGGTGAGATCGGCATCCTGCCCGGCCACGAGCCCGTGCTGGGCCAGTTGGTCGAGGGCGGCGTGGTCCGGATCCGCACGGTGGACAACGAGTTGGTGACCGCCGCCGTGCACGGCGGGTTCCTGTCGGTGACGGGCGACGGCGTGAGCATCCTCGCCGAGGCCGCCGAGCTGGCCAACGAGATCGACGTGGACGAGGCGCGGTCGGCGCTGAACAACGCGGACGACGTGGAGCGCGCCAGGGCCATCGCGCGGCTCCGTGCCGCAGGGCATTCGGCCTGACGCGGACGAGCGGACAAACGCCGTGGGGATCGCCGAAGTGGTCGGGGTGGTCCTGTTCGTGGCGGTGGTGCTCCTCGCGTACTTCGCGTGGCGCAGGATCCGCCTGCTGCGCGCTGGAGGGGTGCACGTGGCCCTTCGGTCGAGGCTCGACGTGAGTGGTCGGGGATGGCACCTCGGCGTCGGGTACTACCGGGGGGACACGTTCGTGTGGACGCGGGTCCTGAGCCTGAGCACGGGCCCGGACCGCGTGATCGACCGCGACGGCTTCGAGATCGACGACCGGCGCGAGCCGACGGCCTCGGAGACGTACGCGATGCCGACCGGAGCCGTGGTGCTGCGCTGCCGGGGGGCCAAGGGCGAGGTCGTGGAGATCGCCATGGGGCCGGACGCGTTGACCGGGTTCCTGTCGTGGCTGGAGTCGGCGCCTCCTGGGCGGTCCATTCCCTGGGCCTCTTGAGCGAAAAAGCAAAAGAGTCCTCGCCGGACGGGCGAGCCGCCAAGGATGACGGAAGTGCGTGGGTCGTCGTGTCATCCCCGTGTGGCCCGGTCGGGAGACAACCACCCT
>NZ_JBFAJV010000016.1:0-169765 GCF_040655415.1 Actinosynnema sp. NPDC050436
AGAGTCCTCGCCGGACGGGCGAGCCGCCAAGGATGACGGAAGTGCGTGGGTCGTCGTGTCATCCCCGTGTGGCCCGGTCGGGAGACAACCACCCTTGGCCAGGTCATGCAAGCGAAGGGCGTGCTTGCATGACCTGGCCAAGCGCGGTTCGCCGGCGCGCGGGCCACACGGGGATGACACGACTCGGGTGGGTGGTGTGCGCGGGGCGCGCGTTGGTGGGTGTGGGCGTGCGTGTGGGCGTGCGTGTGGGTGTGGGGCGTGCGTGGGGGGTGTGGATCAGGTGCGGCGTAGGCGGGCTGCTTCGGTGGTCAGGGGGAAGTCGAACTCGCCGTTGGCCGTTTCCGGGGTGTTCTTCAGGTAGGTCAGCAGGCCGGCCAGCAGGTGTTCTCGTTCCTGCGCCGGGATCACCAGGGTGTGCGAGTGGGTGCTGATCATGGTCACCAGCGACTCCGCCGTCCGGCGGTGGGCGTGGGGGAACTCGCGGACTTCCAGGGGGCCGAACTTCTCGTGCTCCGGCACGGTCTCCTCCACCGTGCCCGGCACGCTGGCGCTCGACTTGCCCAGCTCGTCCAGCTTCGCCACCCACGGAACGGTGGTGTCGGCGGTGTTCCACAGGCACGCCAGCACGCCTCCCGGGCGCAGCACCCTGGCGATCTCGGTCAGCGCCTTCGCCTTGTCGAACCAGTGGAACGCCTGTCCGACCAGCACGGCGTCCACGGTGCCGTCCGGGAGGGGGATGCGTTCCGCCGTCCCCGGCAGGGCCCGCACGCAGCCGTGCCGGCGGACCAGTTCCGACAGCATCGACTCGTCGGGCTCCACGGCGGTGACCTGGTGGCCTTCCGCGACGAGCCCGCCGGTGAGCTTGCCGGTCCCCGCCGCCAAGTCCACGACGCGGTGCGCTCCGCCGCCCAGGGGTTCCAGTGACCACCGGATGGCGGCGGCGGGGTAGTCGGGGCGGTGTTCCGCGTACGCGGCGGCATGTGCTCCGAAGGAGTTCGCCCGGCGAGCACTCAAGTCATCACTCGTCACCGGCCCCACCATAGTGAGAACCGGTTCGATTCCCCGAGAGGTCTTTCCGTACGCTGCCCCCGTGAGTGAGCAGCCTGCGAACCCTTCCGCCACCAGTGACGACGACCTTCCCGAGCAGCTTCGGGTGCGCCGGGAGAAGCGGGCGCGGCTGCTGGAGCGGGGGGTCGATCCGTATCCGGTCGAAGTGCCCCGCACGCACACGTTGCGCGAGGTCCGGGAACGGCACCAGGGGCTCGAACCCGATGTCGCCACCGGTGAAGTCGTCGGTGTGACCGGACGGGTGATGTTCATCCGCAACACCGGCAAGTTGTGCTTCGCCACGCTGCGCGAAGGCGACGGCACCGAACTCCAGGCCATGCTCAGCCTGAACGGGGTCGGCGAGCAGTCCCTCGCGGAATGGAAGTCCGACGTCGACCTGGGCGACCACGTATTCGTGCGCGGCGAGGTCATCACGTCCCGGCGCGGCGAACTGTCCGTGATGGCGGCCGAGTGGCGGTTGACCGCCAAGTCCCTGCGCCCCCTGCCGGTCGCGCACAAGGAACTGGCCGAGGAAACCCGCATTCGGCAGCGGTACGTCGACCTCATCGTGCGCGAGCAGGCCCGGGACACCGTGCGCAGCCGGGCGGCCGTCGTGCGGTCCCTGCGGGACTCGTTCCACCGGCGCGGATTCGTCGAAGTCGAGACCCCCATGTTGCAGACGTTGCAGGGGGGCGCGTCGGCCCGGCCGTTCGTCACCCGCTCGAACGCCCTGGACATCGACCTGTTCCTGCGGATCGCCCCTGAGCTGTACCTGAAGCGGTGCGTGGTGGGCGGTATCGAGAAGGTCTTCGAGATCAACCGCAACTTCCGCAACGAGGGCATGGACTCGTCCCATTCGCCCGAGTTCTCGATGCTGGAGTACTACGAGGCGTACGCCACTTACGAGACGAACGCGGTCCTCACCCGCGAGCTGATCCAGGAGGCGGCGCTGGCCGTGACCGGCTCGTTGCAGGTGACCCTGGCGGACGGCTCGGAGTACGACCTGGGCGGCGAGTGGACGACGCTCGGCATGTACGAGTCGCTGTCCGAGGCCGCCGGCGAGGCCGTCACGCCGGAGACCTCCGCCGAGGAGCTGCGCAAGCTCGCGGACCGGGTGGGGCTGGAGGTGGACCCGAAGCCGGGCCACGGCAAGCTGGTCGAGGAGCTGTGGGAGCACCTCGTCGGCGACGGCCTGCACGCGCCCACGTTCGTCCGGGATTTCCCGGTGGAGACCTCGCCGCTGACCCGGCGGCACCGCACGCGGGCCGGCGTGGCCGAAAAGTGGGACCTGTACGTGCGCGGATTCGAGTTGGCCACGGGTTACTCCGAACTGGTCGACCCGGTGGCGCAGCGCGAGCGGCTGGAAGCCCAGGCGCGGTTGAGCGCCGCCGGGGACGCCGAGGCCATGCCCGTGGACGAAGACTTTCTGCGATCGCTGGAGTACGGAATGCCACCGAGCGGTGGTGTCGGAATGGGCATCGACCGACTGCTGATGGCCATCACCGGCCTCGGTATCCGGGAGACCATCCTGTTCCCCCTCGTGCGACCTGAATGAAGTAACTTCTCGGACTCCGGTCTGCGCATTGCCGTACTTGTGCGCTAACCTGCACTCGACAATGCTTTGGTCGCGGTCGGGGAACACCGCGCATTCGGAGTCCAGGAGGATACGCATGGCGCAGAAGGTCACCGTGACCCTGGTCGATGACCTGGACGGCGGGAAGGCCGAGGAGACGGTCGGCTTCGGTTTGGACGGCGTGTCCTACGAGATCGACCTTTCTTCGGGCAATGCGGGCAAGCTCCGCGACGCACTCGCCGACTTCGTCGCCGGCGCTCGCAAGGCCGGGGGCCGCAAGCGCGGCCCGGGCCGTCCGGCCGGTGTGAAGGCCGCACGTCCCGCCTCGGCCGACCGCGAGCAGAACCAGGCCATTCGGGAGTGGGCCCGCAAGCAGGGGATGAAGGTGTCCGACCGCGGGCGCATCCCCGCCGAGGTGCTGGAGGCCTACCACCAGCAGGGCTGACGTGTGATGAGGCGTGGTGAGGTGTGATGGGGCGCGATTGCGTGGCGTCCGCCACGTCAATTACGCCGTACGGCGAAGGGGCACCGGGTGAAACCGGTGCCCCTTCGCCGATGTCGGGAAAGATCATGCGGGTGCAGTAGATCTTGCTCGTCGTCGGATGGTGAAGTTCATAACGATGTGCGATGTGAGATGCGCGGTGCACGGTGTGCCGGCGAGTGTCGAACTGCGTATGGCGGTGTGTGGCCGTGTATGGCGGCGGGTTGCTTTAACAAGCGGGTTGGTCGACCTGTTTTTGGGTGGCGGTCGGGACTCGCGGTGGCCGTTTATCGGGCAGCGGTGCCGGTGGTGGGGAGCCGGGTGCGCGGGCCGGTGTGAGGCGGGCGCGTGGGGAGGTGGCCCGGGTGGGGCGCACGGGTGTCCGGGGGCCGGTGCTCCCGGCTGAGGGTTGCCTTACCTTGGCGAGGGTCGCTCGGGTTGGCGGGCATCGTGACGCCGATCACGTGGGTTGCCTCCGAACGGGGGGTTGTTCGCGCTCAGCGGACATCGCCCGATCTGTGGAATCTGCCTGGCAGATCACGCGTTGGTACCGGTGTCAGAGATCCTCGACAGCGACTGCACGCGAACGGGAACTGAGAGTGTCCGGGCCGGCGACTACAGTGGTCCCACGGTGCCGCGCTCTCCACGGTATGCCAGTGGTGAGCCCGAGGACCGCCGGCGCAGCAGTCAGGGAGTGCGAATGTTCGAAAGGTTCACCGACCGCGCGAGGCGGGTGGTTGTCCTGGCCCAGGAAGAGGCCCGGATGCTCAACCACAACTACATCGGCACCGAGCACATCCTCCTGGGGTTGATCCACGAGGGTGAAGGTGTCGCCGCCAAGGCGCTGGAGTCGTTGGGGATCGCGCTGGAGGGCGTCCGCCAGCAGGTCGAGGAGATCATCGGCCAAGGGCAGCAGGCCCCGTCCGGCCACATCCCCTTCACCCCGCGCGCCAAGAAGGTGCTCGAGCTGTCGTTGCGGGAGGCGCTCCAGCTCGGCCACAACTACATCGGCACGGAGCACATCCTGCTCGGCCTGATCCGCGAGGGCGAGGGCGTCGCGGCGCAGGTCCTGGTCAAGCTGGGCGCGGACCTCAACCGCGTCCGCCAGCAGGTCCTCCAGCTCCTGTCCGGCTACTCCACCAGCAAGGAGACGGCCGAGTCCGGCGGTCGCGGTGAGGGCACCCCGTCCTCGTCCCTGGTCCTCGACCAGTTCGGGCGCAACCTGACCGCCAGCGCGCGGGAGGGCAAGCTCGACCCGGTGATCGGGCGCACCAAGGAGATCGAGCGGGTCATGCAGGTGCTGTCCCGCCGCACCAAGAACAACCCGGTCCTGATCGGCGAGCCCGGCGTGGGCAAGACCGCCGTGGTCGAGGGCCTGGCGCAGATGGTCGTCAAGGGCGAGGTGCCCGAGACGCTCAAGGACAAGCAGCTCTACACCCTCGACCTGGGCTCGCTGGTGGCCGGCTCGCGCTACCGCGGTGACTTCGAGGAGCGCCTGAAGAAGGTGCTCAAGGAGATCCGCACGCGCGGCGACATCATCCTGTTCATCGACGAGATCCACACCCTGGTCGGCGCGGGCGCGGCCGAGGGCGCGATCGACGCGGCCTCGATCCTCAAGCCGATGCTGGCCCGGGGCGAGCTCCAGACGATCGGCGCGACCACGCTCGACGAGTACCGCAAGTACGTCGAGAAGGACCCCGCGCTGGAGCGCCGGTTCCAGCCGATCCAGGTCGGCGAGCCGTCGCTGGAGCACACGATCGAGATCCTCAAGGGCCTCCGCGACCGGTACGAGGCGCACCACCGCGTCTCGATCACCGACGCGGCCCTGGTCGCCGCCGCCACGCTGGCCGACCGGTACATCAACGACCGGTTCCTGCCGGACAAGGCCATCGACCTCATCGACGAGGCGGGCGCGCGGATGCGCATCCGCCGGATGACCGCGCCGCCGGACCTGCGCGAGTTCGACGAGAAGATCGCCGACGTGCGCCGCGACAAGGAGTCCGCGATCGACGCGCAGGACTTCGAGCGGGCCGCCAAGCTGCGCGACTCCGAGAAGCAGCTCCTGGGCCAGAAGGCCGAGCGGGAGAAGCAGTGGAAGGACGGCGACCTCGACGTCGTCGCCGAGGTGGACGACGAGCAGATCGCCGAGGTCCTGGCGAACTGGACCGGCATCCCGGTGTTCAAGCTCACCGAGGAGGAGACCACGCGTCTGCTCCGCATGGAGGACGAGCTGCACAAGCGGATCATCGGCCAGGTCGACGCGGTCAAGGCCGTGTCGCAGGCGATCCGCCGCACGCGGGCCGGGTTGAAGGACCCGAAGCGCCCGTCCGGCTCGTTCATCTTCGCCGGCCCGTCCGGCGTCGGCAAGACCGAGCTGTCCAAGGCGCTGGCGAACTTCCTGTTCGGCGAGGACGACGCGCTCATCCAGATCGACATGGGCGAGTTCCACGACCGGTACACCGCGTCGCGGCTGTTCGGTGCCCCTCCCGGCTACGTCGGCTACGAGGAGGGCGGCCAGCTCACCGAGAAGGTGCGCCGCAAGCCGTTCTCCGTCGTGCTCTTCGACGAGATCGAGAAGGCGCACCAGGAGGTGTACAACACGCTGCTCCAGGTGCTGGAGGACGGCCGCCTGACCGACGGCCAGGGCCGGACGGTGGACTTCAAGAACACCGTCATCATCTTCACGTCCAACCTGGGCACGTCGGACATCTCCAAGGCCGTGGGCCTGGGCTTCACCTCGGGCCAGGACACCGCGTCGAACTACGAGCGGATGAAGAACAAGGTCAACGACGAGCTGAAGAAGCACTTCCGCCCGGAGTTCCTCAACCGCATCGACGACATCATCGTGTTCCACCAGCTCACGCAGGACGAGATCATCAAGATGGTCGACCTGATGATCGCCCGCGTCGAGGCGCAGCTGAAGAACAAGGACATGGCGATCGAGCTGACCGACCGGGCCAAGATGCTGCTCGCCAAGCGCGGCTTCGACCCGGTGCTCGGTGCCCGTCCGCTGCGCCGGACGATCCAGCGCGAGATCGAGGACCAGCTGTCGGAGAAGATCCTGTTCGGCGAGATCCAGCCGGGCCAGATCATCATCACCGACGTCGAGGGCTGGGACGGCGAGTCCGAGGCCGACGACAAGGCGCACTTCGTGTTCCGGGGTGAGTCGAAGCCGTCGAACGTGCCGGACGCGCCGCCGGTGGACCTGGCCTCGTCGGCCGGTGGCGACACCGGTGAGGGCGACTCCGAGTCCGCCTGACACGTGTGGTGAGCGGCTGAGCGGGCCCGGGAGTCCCCCGGGCCCGGCTCCTGCTCGGCGAACGCCCCCTGGAGCTTCCAGGGGGCGTTCTGCGCGTGCGGGGCGTTGGAGTCAGTGCAGGGTGCCTGCGGTGGTGTGCAGGTCGGTGGTGCGGGCGGCCGTGGTGCGGATGATCAGCTCCAGGGCGCGGGCCGTGGTGTCCAGGTCGAGGTTCGGCGCGTCCGCGTGGCCCTGGCCCGGCGCGAACGGCACGTGCACGAAACCGCCCCTGGTCGTCGGGAACTCCGTGGCCAGCAGGTGCATCAGCCCGTAGAACACGTGGTTGCAGACGAACGTCCCGGCCGTGTGCGACACCGACGCCGGGATGCCCTCCGCGAGCAGCGCCGCCACGCACGCCTTCACCGGGAGGGTGCCGAAGTACGCCGCCGGCCCGCCCGCCACGACCGGCACGTCGATCGGCTGGTGGCCCGCGTTGTCCGGGATGCGGGCGTCGTCCAGGTTCACCGCGACCCGCTCCGGCGTCACGCCCACCCGTCCGCCGGCCTGCCCCACGCACACCACCACGTCCGGCGAGTGCGCCACCACCAGTTCCCGCAGCACGTCCAGCGACCGCCCGAACTCGCACGGCAGCTCGGCCGCGACCAGGTCGAACCCGTCGTCCCCGGCTCGGTCGGCGACCAACCGCACCGCGTCCCAGGACGGGTTGGTGGCGTCGCCGCCGAACGGTTCGAAGCCCGTCAGCACAACTCTCACTCGGGCAGACTAGATGTCGTGGTCGCCCTCGCAGAACGCCGTCCTCGCCGCAAGGCGGTCACGTTCCTGCTGGTGTTGGCCACGGTGGCGTTCTGCGCCGCCGCCGCGCTGCGGCTGCTGGGCATCGACGGCACCCGCCACATGGTCGCCACCACCGCCCTGACCCCGTACTCCGCCGCTGCGGGCGTCCTGCTCGCGGCGGTGGCGCTGCTGCTGCGCCGCTGGGCGCTGGGCACCACCGCCCTGCTGCTGTCGTTGGTGCTGGTGGCGGCCGTCGCGCCGCGCGCCTTCCCGGACCCCCGCCCGGTCGGCACGGGTCAGGACGTGCGGGTGCTGTCGGCGAACCTGCACCACGGCGGGGCCGACGCCGCGGCGCTGGTGGGCGCGGTGCGCGACCACCGGGTCGACGTGCTGGCCCTCCAGGAGCTGACGCCGGGTGCCGTCGCCGCCCTCGACCGCGCCGGGCTGGCCGACGTGCTGCCGCACCGGGTGTTCCTGCCCGCGCCGGGCGCGGCCGGGTCCGGGCTGGCCGCGCGCCACCCGCTGACCACGCGCGCGCTGCCGGCCAGGACCACGTTCCCGCAGGCCGCGGCGCTGGTGTCGGTGCCGGGCGCGGACGTCGAGGTGGTGTCCGTGCACACCCTGGCCCCGACCGTGCCGGGCGGGCCGGTGCCGTGGCAGCGCGACCTCGCCGGGCTGCCCGAGCGCGACCTCGACGGGCCGGTGCGGGTGCTCGCCGGCGACTTCAACGCGACCCTGGACCACGTGGGCCTGCGCCGCCTGCTCAACCGGGGCTACGTCGACGCGGCGGACCAGGTCTGCGAGGGGCTGACCCCGACGTGGCCGTCGCGCGGGTACTGGCCGCCGGTGGTGCTCGACCACGTGCTGGTGGACAACCGGTGCCCGGTCGAGGAGTTCCGGGTGCTCGACCTGCCGGGCACGGACCACCGGGCGGTCGTCACCCGGTTCGTCGTGCCCGACCCGTGAGCCGGTCCAGCTCCGCGAGCGCCGCCGCCGCGCCCATCGGCAGCGACACCCCGCGCCCGTGCCGCACCTCCGGCTCGCGCGGGTTCACCCTGATCAGCGCGCCGGACGCGGCACTGGCCAGCTCCGCCTGCCGGCGCACGGTCGGCACCGCCAGGCCCGCGCCGACCTCCAGCACGACCAGGTCGCGGACCGACCGGCGCCACGCGGTGAGGTCGTCCAGCGCGCGCCGGCTCGGGCCGGGTACCCACGACCAGTCGCCGAACATGAGGATGTTGGGCCGCGCCAGGCCGCCGCACGAGCGGCACGCGGGCAGCGGCGGGACGGCCCGCATGGTCTCCGGGTCGACCCGCACCACCACGTCGTCGGCGGGCCACACGTCGTCCGTGCACGGCTCGACGCACTGGAGGTGGTGGATCGACCCGTGCACCTCGGCGACCCCGGTGAACCCGGCCCGCTGGAACTGCCCGTCGACGTTCGAGGTGAACACCCGCGCGCCCCACGACCGCAGCACGGCGAACCCGGCGTGCGGCTGGGTGCGCCGGTAGAGGTCCAGCCGGTGGCCGTAGAAGCCCCACGCCAGCGCGGGGTCGTCCACGAAGTGCACCGGGTCGGCGAGCTGCTCGAACCGCAGCCCGAGCCGGGCGTAGGGCGGGTAGGCCCGCCAGAACCCGTGGTCGCCCCGGAAGTCGGGCAGGCCCGAGTCGACGCCCATCCCGGCACCCGCGCAGACCAGCACCGCGCCCGCGCCGGAGATCAGCTCGGCCGCCCGGTCGAGCGCGTCCCGGTGGTGCGGTGCTGGTCCGGGTCTCGCGGGGGGATCCGGTGCGGACCGGTCAGTCACGCTTCGGCGTGGAGCTGAGCACGACCTCGAACTCCAGCAGGTCGGCCCCGGTGGCGACGGGCTTGGCCCGCTCGCCCGCGTGCGCCTCGCGCGCGCCGCCGTTGCGCCAGTTGTCGAAGTCCGCGTCGGTCTCCCAGTGGGTGACGACGAAGTACCGCTCGTCGCCGGCCACCGGCCGCAGCAGCTGGAAGCCGAGGAACCCGGGCGACGAGTCCACCGCGCCGAGCCGCGCGGCGAACCGCTTCTCCAGCTCCGGGCCGGCACCGTCGGGGACGTGGATCGCGTTGATCTTCACCACTGCCATGGCACCGACGGTAGCAGGGCACGAGCGCGCCGAGCGGGTGCGCTACTTCCGCAGCCCGTCCGGCCACAGGTGCTCCTCGGCCGGGACGGTGTCGCCCCGGAACCACGCGGCGAAGAACCCGTCCAGGTCCTGGCCGGACACCTGCTCGACGTGCGCCTCGAACTCGGGCCACGACGCGTTGCCGTCCTGGTGCCGGGCGAGCCAGGTCCGCAGGACCTCGCCGAACGCGTCGTCGCCGACCTGCCGGCGCAGCGCGTGCACCGCGAGCCGGCCCTTGTCGTAGACGCCCCGGAACTCGTTGCCGCGCCCCATGTCGTAGAGCTTGCGGTTCCAGTACCCGGCCGAGTCGCGGGTCCGCGCGACCTCGCCCCGGTACTTGTCGTCGAGGTCCACCCCGTCCTTCGCCTCGGCCCACAGCCACTGGGCGTAGCTGGCGAAGCACTCGTTGAGGCAGATGTCGGCCCACGACCGCAGCGTCACCGAGTCGCCGAACCACTGGTGGGCGTTCTCGTGCACGACGGTTTCCAGGTCCGCCCACCCGGCGTAGACGGGCCGGGTCTGGGTCTCCAGGGAGAAGCCGATGTCGTCGGCCAGGAAGATGCCGCCCGCCGACCGGAACGGGTACGGCCCGAACCGGGACGCCAGGAACTCCAGCACCTCCGGCAGCCGCTCCTGCTGCTCCCGCGCCCGCGTCGCGCCCGGCGCGTACGCGTTCACCACGGGGGTGCCGTCCGGCAGGGTGGTCCGGTCGACGGTCCACTTGTCGATGGCGATCGTGGTCAGGTAGGTGGCCATCGGCTGCGGCGCGTCCCAGCGGTAGGTGGTCCAGCCGCCCTCGCGGGTGGTCTCGCCCTCCGCGCCGTTCGACACCACCGACCAGCCGTCCGGCACCCGGGCGGCGAGCCGGAACGCCGCCTTGTCGCGCGGTGTGTCGTTGGCCGGGAACCAGGTGGTCGCCGAGTGCGGCTCGCCCGCCGCGAACGCGCCGCCGGACGCGGACACCTGCCACCCGCTGCGGCCCAGCGCCCGGTCCTGGAACAGGGTCGGCACGCCGCCGTAGGTGACCGCGACGACGAACTCCTCGTCCCGGGCGAGCGGTGCGGCGGGCGTGATCACCAGCTCGTGCTCGCCCTCCTGGCGGAACTGCGCGCGCTGGTCGCGGACCGACACCTCGGACACCTCCAGCTCGTGGAGGTCGAGGTTGAAGCGGCTGAGCCGGTCCGTGGCGACGGCCGTGATCAGCGCCTTGCCCTCCAGCCGCCGGGTGGCCGGGTCGTAGCTGACGGCCAGGTCGTACCCGCGCACGTCGTAGCCGGTGTTGCCGTCCTGCGGGTAGTACGGGTCGCCCGCGCCGTCGCCGCCCTCGGCGTCGGCGACCGCCGGCGCGGTGGTCGGGACCTGCGACGGGCCGGGCCCGGCCTGCGGCGTCCCCGGCTCGCCGGGCAGCTCGGCGACGAGCACCCCGGCGATCACCAGCGCGACGGCGGCGACGAGGAGGTAAGGGCGGGCCTCGGGGCTCAGAGCCATGTCGCCATGATGCACGCATGAGCTTCGTGGAGTTCGGCGGATCGGGTCAGGGCATCCTGCTGTTGCACGGCCTGATGAGCCGGGCCACCACGTGGTGGACGGTCGCGCAGTGGCTCAAGCCGCACGGCCGGGTGGTGGCGACCGACGCGCGCGGCCACGGCCGCAACCCGCAGCGCGGCCCGTACCGCACGGAGGACTTCGTCGCCGACGCCGCCGCCACCGTCGAACGGCTCGACCTCGCGCCCGCCGTGGTGATCGGCCACTCGATGGGCGGCCTGCACGCGTGGGCGCTCGCCGCGACCCGGCCCGACCTGGTCCGCGCGGTGGTCGCCGAGGACGTGGTGCCGGACAACACCGGCCGCTCGGTGGACGAGTGGCGCTGGTACTTCGACTCGTGGCCGGTGTTCGAGTCGCCGGCGCACATCCGGTCCGTGGTGCGGGTGCCCCGGGCCGAGGAGATGTTCGAGGAGCGCGCGGACGGCTGGCACCTGATCGCGCGGCTGGACGACCTCTACGAGATCGCCGCCGAGTGGGGCGAGCGGTCGTACTGGGAGTTCGTGGACGCGATCCGCTGCCCGACGCTGACCGTCGAGGCCGGCCGGGGCGGGGCGCGGGCCGGGCAGATGGCGGAGGTCGCCCGTCGCACGGGCGGCGCGCACCTGCTCGTCCCGGAGTCCGGGCACGTGGTGCACGACGAGGCCCCGGAGGTCTACCGGGGCGCGGTGGAAGCCTTCCTGAGCGGGTCGACCTCCCCGGTCTGAGTGTCGACCACGGACATCTCCCGGACCTTGGCGCGGATCGGCTCGACGGGGTGCAGCGCGGCGAACGCCCGGCCGATCTCCTCGTCGGGCACGCCGTGCAGGAGCGTGCAGTGCGGCACCCAGGTGCCCGGCAGGTAGTAGGCGTTGGGGTTCTTCACCCGCCCCGCCAGCACGTCGTGGACCGCCGAGTGCACGGCCAGCAGCTCGTTGTCCACCACCGCGCCCAGTTGCAGGACGTTCTCCGCCGTGCCGAACGCGCCCAGGGTGTGCAGCCACAGGTCGGGCAGCCACAGCCGGGACAGGTCCTCGCGCAGCTCGGCGCGGACCTTCGGCCCGATCGTGCCCGCGACGGCGTAGGTCAGGTGCGGCGGGTACTCGAAGGTCGCGCCGATCCGCCGCCACAGGGCGCGGACCCGCGCGTCCGCCTCGGCGTCGAAGAACACCACCAGCGCGTGCACGTCAGTGCTCGCCGGGCAGCGCGAACAGGCCCGTGGCGGTCTGCTCGACCAGCCCGTCGACCAGCAGCGAGTCCAGGCACCGGTCGCGCTGGCCCGCGTCGGACCAGACCACGTCCAACCGGGTCTTGGCGACCGGCTCGGAGGTGCCGCGCAGCACGTCCAGCAGCAGCCCGCGCACCTGCCGGTCGGTGCCGGCGAACTTCTGCACGGCCTTGGCCGGCCCGTCGTAGGCGGGACGGCCGTTGCGCTGCCACGCGCACGTGGCGAACACCGGGCAGTCGGCGCACTGGGGCGCGCGGGCCGTGCAGACGACCGCGCCCAGCTCCATCAGCGCCGCCGAGAACACCGCCGCCGCCGCGTCCTCCTCCGGCAGCAGGACCTGCACGTCGTTCATGTCCCGCGTGGTCGACGGCGGTCCGGCGTCGCCCGCGCCGTGCACGGCCCGCGCGACCACGCGGCGGACGTTCGTGTCGACCACCGGGCACCGCCGGCCGTAGGCGAAGGCGGCCACCGCGCGGGCGGTGTACGCGCCGATGCCGGGCAGCGCGAGGAGCGTCTCGACGTCGTCGGGGACCACGTCGTCGTGCTGGGTGGAGATGGCCCGCGCGGCTTCGTGCAGGCGCAGCGCCCGCCGGGGGTAGCCGAGCTTGCCCCACGCCCGCACGACCTCGCCCTGGGTGGCGGCGGCCATGGCGGACGGCGTGGGCCAGCGCTCCAGCCAGTCGTGCCAGACGGGTTCCACCCGGGCGACGGGTGTCTGCTGCAACATGATCTCGCTGACCAGCACGCCCCACGCGGTGCACTCGGGCTTGCGCCAGGGCAGGTCGCGGGCGGTGTCGGCGAACCAGTCGATGAGGGTCTGCGCGTCCAGGCTCATAGCGCGCGCCAGTGTTCCAGAACGGCCGGCGCGGATCGACAGCCGGCGCGCGGCACTCCCGCACGGGTGGACCGGGCGCGGGCGCGGAGCCGGCCGCGCCCGGTCCCTCCTGCTAGACGACCTCGGTCAGCGCGCCGGTGTGCACGTCGTACACGAAGCCGCGCACGTTCTCCCGGTACGGCACGAACGGGCTGTGCCGGAGCCGGTTCATCGAGTTGCGGACGCTGTCCTTGACCTCGCGGAACGCCTCCACGGACCAGGTCGGGCGCATCCCGGCGTCCTGTTCGAGCTCGTCCTTGAACGCGTCCTCGGTGACCAGCTCCAGGCCGCAGTTCGTGTGGTGCACCAGCAGGACCTCGCGGGTGCCCAGCTTGCGCTGGCTCAGCGCCAGCGACCGGATCATGTCGTCGGTCACCACGCCGCCGGCGTTGCGCAGCACGTGCGCCTCGCCCTGTTGCAGGCCGAAGATCTCGAACACCCTGATCCGGGAGTCCATGCAGGTCAGGATCGCCACCTTCATCGAAGGCATCGGCGAAGAGCGGTCACCGGGCACCGCGTTGCCCAGCTCGTCGTTGCGGCGGAGAAGTTCGTCGATCGAGGTCATGGCCCACCTCCCTGTTCGTCTCGGATTGGAACCCGCGCCACCGGTGCCGGCAAGTCGATCGGGCCGACATCACGTTCACCAGATCGGATTACCCGGGCCTACCCCGATAATCTCATCGGCTTGGCTACCTTCGGTCAGGTGATCGAGCCCGCAGGCCCGCTCCCGCCGTCGGTGTACCGGCGGCGGCGCGTGCTGGCGGCGGTCGGCGCCGTGGTGGCGCTGGTCGCGGTGGTGTGGCTGGTCGGCGCCCTGATCGGGCGCGGTGAGCCCGCACCCGCCCCGCGGGCGGCGGCCTCGTCCAGCCCGCCGCCGCCCGGCGAGCGCCCTGCGGCGGCCTCGTCGTCCTCGACCACGCCGCCGCCCCCGCCCGTGACGACCACCACCCCGCCGGCGCCTCCGCCTCCGCCGCCGCCTCCCGCCCCGCCCCCCGGGCCGCCGCCGCCGTGCGACGACGCGCAGGTGGCCGTGACGGCGGAGGTGGCGCAGGCCGCGTACCCGGCGGGGCAGCCGGTCGGGATGAAGATCCTGGTGTCCAACACCGGGCCGCTGCCGTGCGCGAAGGAGATCGGCCGGGCGGTGCGGGAGCTGGTGGTGACCAGCGCGGACGGCGGCACGCGCCTGTGGTCGAGCAACGACTGCTTCGCCACCGAGGGGTCCGAGGTCCGCGTGCTGCGGCCCGGCGAGGTGTTCGACTTCGGGCTGACGTGGCTGGGCAGCACGTCGGAGCCGGGCTGCGCGAAGCACACCCGGCTCGGGCCGGGGGACTACCTGCTCACCGCGCAGGTGGCCGGGAAGGCGAGCGACCCGGTCGTGTTCCGGATGACCTGACGCCCGGCCACCGCCGCGTCACGGGCCGAACCAGCGCTCCTCGACCACGCCGCGCGGGGAGGCGGCGGTGGTGCCGACGACCAGTTCGGTGGGCAGCGTGACCGAGCGCGGCCGGGTGCGCTCCGCCGAGTCCAGCAGCAGCTTGCCCGCCGCGCGGCCCTTCTCCAGCACGGGCTGGCGGACCGTGGTGAGACCTGCCTGCTCGGCCTCCCGGATGCCGTCGAACCCGGTGACGGTCAGGTCGTGCGGCACGTTCAGGCCGCGCTTGCGGGCCTCGCCGAGCGCGCCCAGCGCGAGGATGTCCGACGTGCAGACCAGCGCGGTGACCTGCGGGTCGCGGTCCAGCACCTGGGCGGCGGCGGACGCGCCGGACGCGGTGGTGTGGTCGAACCGCTCCACCACCGGCACGCCCGCCCAGTCCACGCCGGCCTCGGCGAACGCCTCGGCCAGCCCGGCGATCCGCGCGCGCTGCACGTGGAAGTGCGCGGAGCGCTGCCGCTCCAGCGACACGTAGCCGTCGTTGCGGTCGCGGGCCAGCCTCATGCACACCACGCCGATCCGCCGGTGCCCCAGCGCGATCAGGTGCTTGGCGAGCGAGTTCATCGCGGCCCGGTCGTCGATCCCGACCCGGTCGACGTTGCCCAGGTCGGGCTGGTCGCACACCACGGTCGGCACCGGCCGCTCCAGCACGGCGGCGAGGTGCGGGTCGTCGTCGGGCACCGAGTACACGACGAACCCGTCGACGCCGGCGCGGTGCACCGCCGCCACGTCCTCGCGCTCGGGGTTCGCCGGCACCAGCAGCAGGCCGGTCCCGGCGTCCTCGCACGCCAGGGCCAGGCCCTCCAGGAACCCGATCGCGGCCGGGTCGCGGAACGCGTAGGACAGGTTCTCGGTGAGCAGCAGCCCCACCGCACCCGCCTTCCGCGTGCGCAGCGACCTGGCCACCGGGTCGGGGCCCGGGTAGCCGAGCCGTCTCGCTGTCTCCAACACCCGGCGTCGCAGCTCCGGTGAGAGCTGGTCGGGACGGTTGTACGCGTTGGACACCGTTGTCCGGGAAACACCCAGCTCCGCCGCCAGTGAGGCCAGCGTCGCGGGGCGTCGCACATGCATCGACCGCGCCATGAAGTGACCGTAACGGTTCAGAACCAATTACAGAAGCAGGGGTGACCCGCATCCCTGCGATTGGTCATCACCGCAGGTGGGACAGGGTTAGCTGTCTGGAACATGGTCCAGACCAATTAGGTGGGTGGTGGCGGCCCGCTGGACTCCCGGACGACGAGCTCCGGGCGGAACACGCGGGTGTAGTTGCCCGCCGGCCGACGCCGCCGATCGGGGTCCAGCCGGTGCACCAACTCGTCCACCGCCGCCGCGGCCATCTCGTCGATCGGCTGGGCCAGCGTGGTCAGCGACGGCGAGCAGTACGAGGCCGGCGGGATGTCGTCGAAACCCACCACGGATAGGTCGCGCGGCACGTCCAGCCCCCGCTTGTGCGCCTCGCGCAGCACGCCGATCGCCATGTGGTCCGACGAGCAGAACACCGCCGTGGGGCGCACGGTGTCCAGCAGCCGGCCGATCGCCTCGGCACCGCCCTCGGGGCCGAACTGGGCGTGCGCCACGAAGTCCGAGCCCGCCGGCAGGCCGTCCTCCTCCATCGCGGCCGACCAGCCCGCGCGCTTGAGCCGGGACGGCAGCGAGCGCGCCGGGCCCGACACGAACCCGACCCGCCGGTGCCCCAGCCCGATCAGGTACCGCGTCGCCGCGTACCCGGCGTGCTGCTCGTCCACGGTCACGTCCGGCACGTCCAGCGACGGCGTCGCGCCGTTGAGGAACACCATGTGCACGCCGTCGGCGAGCAGCTTGGCGTAGTAGCTGGGGCGCGGGGCCTGGCCGAGCGGCACCTCGACGTTGGTGATCTCCGGCGAGACGAACACCATGCCCTCGACGCCCCGGGCGAGCAGCATCCGGACGTACTCCTCCTCGCCCATCGCGGCCGAGCCGGTGGCGCGGGTGTTGCACAGCAGCGACGAGTAGCCCAGCCGCGCGGCGCGGACCTCCAGCGCCTCGGCGAAGGCCGGGAAGACGGGGTTGGACAGCTCCGGCACGAGCAGCCCGATCACGCCGGTCCGTTGCAGCGCGCCCAGGCCCCGGGGCGTGTAGGGCAGTTCCGCGAGGACCGCCAGCACGCGCTGGCGGGTCTCCTCGTTCACGCCCGCCCGGCGGTTGAGCACCCGGCTGACCGTGGACATGCTCACCCCGGCTGCCCTGGCGATCTCGGACAGACCGGACACCGCGCCTCCTCGCTCGTCGTGGGTGCGTGCAGCGTGCCGCGAGCGGCAACGTTTTGCAACGCCCGTCCACCCGTTCGCCCGGACGGCCGCCGCCGTTGCGGCTCCGTTCCGGCGGGGCCCTTGACCCCCGTCCTGGTCGGCGGTTATGAAATCCGTGTCAAGTGATTCGCAAGTTCTTGCACCCAGGACCCCGCCGCGAGGGGTCGGCAGGAAGGCGATGGCGACGATGCGACGGACCTCCCGCACGACCCCGGCGGCGTTGGCCGTCGCCCTCGTCCTCACCGCGTGCGGTGGCGGCGGTGCCGGCGACGGCGGTGAAGTCACCTTCTGGGACACCAGCGGCCCCAACGAGTCCCCGGTGTTCGCCCGGCTCGCCCAGGACTGCGCCGCGCAGGGCGGGTTCCGGGTCAGGACCGAGGTGGTCGCCTTCGACCAGGCGCTCAACAACTACAAGACCGCCGCGCAGGGCGGCCAGGGCCCGGACGTCTTCCGCGCCGAGGTCGCCTGGGTGCCGCAGCTCGCCAAGCTCGGCTACCTGGTCGACCTCACCGACACCGACCTGGGCCGGGACACCTCCGACTTCCTCGACACCCCGCTCGGGTCCACCCGGTACGACGGCAGGACCTACGGCGTGCCGCAGGTGACGGACTCGCTGGCGCTGTTCTACAACAAGAAGCTGCTCGCGGACGCCGGCGTCGAACCGCCGAGGACGTGGGACGAGGTGAAAGCCGCCTCCGCCAAGCTCGGCGGCGAGAAGGCTTTCTTCATCAACAACGACGCCTACTACGCATTGCCGTTCATCTACGGCGCGGGCGGCGACCTGGTGGACGCGCCGGCCAAGAAGATCGTGGTCAACTCGGCGGCCAACGCGAAGGCGCTGCGGACCGCCAAGGGCCTGCTCGACGCCAAGGCCGCGACGACCGCGCTCGACCCCGCCAACTCCTACAACAACATGCAGGCCGCGTTCTCGTCCGGCGAGGTCGCCATGGTGGTCAACGGGCCGTGGTCGGTCGCCGACTACCTCAAGGGCGCGGCCTTCTCCGACAAGGCCAACCTCGGCATCGCCCCGGTGCCGGGCGAGACCGCCGGCCGGGGCTCCGCGCCGGTGGGCGGGCACGACTACGTGGTCCGGCAGGGCACCAAGGCGAAGGACGCGGCGCTGAAGCTGGTCACCTGCCTGAACGGGGTCGAGTCGCAGGTGCGGGTCGCCGGGGAGCTGGGCCTGCTGCCCACCCGGAAGTCGGCCTACGAGAACGCGGAGGTCCGGGCGAACCCCGTGGTCTCGGCGTTCCGGCCGGTGGTCGCAACCGCGCACGCCCGACCGTGGATCCCGGAGGGCGGGCAGCTGTTCGACCCGCTGAAGATCGCGTACGCGGACGTGCTGGCGGGGAAGGAGGACGCCCAGGCGGCGCTGGACGAGGTGGCCAAGGCGTACCGGGACCAGATCGTGCCGGACTACTCGGTCGGCTGAACCGACGACCCCGCGCGGCCGGTCCGGGCGGCTCGTCGTGCGATCCCGACCACGAGTGCGACCGCAGCGAGGAGGCGACCCGACCGTGCGCAAGTTCCTGGACCGGCACTGGTACGCGTACGCGATGGTGCTGCCGGTGGTGGTGGTCGTCGCGGTGCTGGTGCTCCTCCCGCTCGTCCAAGGCGTGTACTTCACCTTCACGGACATCAACGAGGCCACCATCGCCAACCCGGTGCTCGACCGGCCGGCCGGCTACAGCGGCGTCGGACTGGCGAACTACCTGAACGTGCTGTCCGGCGACCCGAGCTTCGGCTCGTTCTGGACCACCCTGGTCCGGACGCTGGTCTGGACGTTCGGCTGCGTGGTGTGCCACTACGCCGTCGGCCTCGGCCTGGCGCTGCTGCTCAACCGCCGGGTGCGCGGCCGGACCGCCTACCGCGTGCTGCTGGTCCTGCCGTGGGCGGTGCCGGCGTTCATCAGCGCGTTCGCGTGGCGGTACATGTTCAACGCCCAGTACGGGATCGTCAACCAGTTCCTGCGCGCGCTCGGCCTGCCCGACCCGGTCTGGCTCGGCCAGTCGGACTGGGCGCTGGTGGCGGTCATCGTCGTCAACGTCTGGCTGGGCGTGCCGTTCATGATGGTGGCGCTGCTGGGCGGGCTCCAGTCGATCCCCGCCGACCTCTACGAGGCGGCCGAGGTGGACGGCGCGTCGGCGTGGCAGCGGTTCCGCGACGTGACGCTGCCCGGCCTCCGCTCGGTGTCGGGCACGGTGGTGCTGCTGGGCGTCATCTGGACGTTCAACATGTTCGCGGTGATCTACCTGGTCACCGGGCCGAACCCGAACACCCGCATCCTGGTGACCTACGCGTTCGAGCGGTTCTTCTCCGGTGCCGCGCGCGACTACGCGGTGGCCTCCACGTACGGCGTGCTGATCCTGTCCGTCCTGCTCGTGTTCGCGGGCGTCTACCGGCGCGCGTTGCGCGAGCAAGGCGAGGTGTGGTGATGACGGTCGAAGCCGCTTCCCTCAAGTCCGTGCGCCGAACCGTTGCGCCGCAACGCCCTCCGAAGCGCGGTGAGCGGTCCGTGCCGGCGAGCGTCGGCCTGCACGCGGCTCTCGTGGTCGCGTCCCTGATCGCCGTGTTCCCGGTGTTCTGGGTCCTGGTCACCTCGTTCAAGCCGGACGCGCGCGCCGTCGAGACCACGCCGCACCTGGTCAACGACTCGGGTCTGGGCAACTACGCGCGCATCCTGTCCGGGGAGAAGGGGAACTTCCTCGCGTGGTTCGGCAACTCGGTCACCATCGCCCTGCTGACGACGGTGGTGTCGGTCTTCCTGTCGGCGACCACGGGCTACGCGGCGTCGCGCTTCCGGTTCCCCGGCAAGCGGTCGCTGATGCTGACGTTCCTCGTGGTGCAGATGTTCCCGTTCGCGGTGCTGATCGTGCCGCTGTACAACACCCTGCTGGCGCTCGGCCTCCAGGGCACGAGCCTCGGGCTGGTGCTCGTCTACTGCACGACCGCCGTCCCGTTCTGCACCTACATGCTCAAGGGCTACTTCGACACCATCCCGTCCGACATCGACGAGGCCGGGCGGGTGGACGGGCTGTCGCCGTTCGGCGTGTTCTGGCGGCTGGTCGTGCCGCTGGCCCGGCCGGGGCTGGCGGTGACCGCGTTCTACGCGTTCCTCACGGCGTGGGGCGAGGTGGCGTTCGCGTCGGCGTTCCTGTCGGCGGCGGACGGCTCGAAGACGCTCGCGGTGGGGTTGCAGGTGTTCGTGCAGCAGAACCGGACCGAGTGGGGGCACCTGGCGGCGGCGTCGATCCTGGTGGCGGTCCCGGCGGTCGTGGTGTTCTACCTGGTGCAGCGGTTCCTGGTGGCGGGGCTCTCGTCCGGCGCGGTGAAGGGGTGAGCGGCGGGCCGGCGCGATCGACCGGGTGAGGATCGCCGTCACGCAGCCCACCGCGTCCCCCGACGTCCGCCGCAACGGCCGCAAGGTCCGCGAGCTCGTGCGGCGGGCCGCCGGGGCGGGTGCCCGCCTGGTGCAGTTCCCGGAGGGTTTCCTGTCCGGGTACGCCGAGGAGCAGGTCGCCGACTGGGGCGACGTCGACTGGCCGGCCGTGCGGGCGGAGTTCGCCCGGGTGGTCGGGCCGGCCGGCGGACTCGGCGTCTGGGTGGTGCTGGGCTCCGCGCACCCGCTCGCCGCGCCGCACCTGCCGCACAACAGCCTGTACGTGATCTCCGACCGGGGTCGGGTGGTCGACCGCCACGACAAGCGGCTGTGCTCGCACACGGAGGTGACCACCGCGACCGCCGCGTGGACGACCCGCGCAGCGCGGACCGCACCTGCTGGTGACCGGCGATGAGGACTAGACCAATACACCCGTTCCCGTAAGCGCTTGCAATGCCTAGCGTTGCGGCAAAGCTCGGTGGTGAAAGGTGTGTCCCATGGCTGAGGTGGCCTACGTCAAAGCGTCGCGGATCTTCTCCGGCAACCCGCCGGTCCGCGCGGTCGACGAGTTGTCGCTCGACGTCGCCGACGGCGAGTTCCTGGTGCTGGTCGGCCCGTCCGGTTCGGGCAAGTCGACCGCGCTGCGGATGCTCGCGGGCCTGGAGGACGTGGACGAGGGCGCCATCCGCATCGGCGGCAAGGACGTCACCAACGTGCCGCCGAAGGGTCGGGACATCGCCATGGTGTTCCAGTCCTACGCGCTCTACCCGCACATGACCGTCGCCGAGAACATGGGCTTCGCGCTCAAGCTGCGCGGCGTGAACAAGGCGGAGATCAAGGCGAAGGTCGCCGAGGCGGCCAAGATGCTGGACCTGACCAAGTACCTCGACCGCAAGCCGAAGGCGCTGTCCGGCGGCCAGCGGCAGCGCGTGGCCATGGGCCGGGCGATCGTGCGCGAGCCCTCCGTCTTCCTGATGGACGAGCCGCTGTCCAACCTGGACGCGAAGCTGCGCGTGGAGACCCGCGCGAACATCGCCGCCCTCCAGCAGCGCCTGGGCACCACCACCATCTACGTCACGCACGACCAGGTCGAGGCCATGACCATGGGCCACCGGGTGGCCGTGCTCAAGGACGGCCTGCTCCAGCAGTGCGACACCCCGCGCGCTCTCTACGACAAGCCGGGCAACGCGTTCGTGGCCGGGTTCATGGGCTCGCCCGCGATGAACCTCAAGACCGTGCCGCTGACCTCCGAGGGCGTGAAGCTGGACGGGGTCGTGGTGCCGCTGGAGCGCCAGGCGCTCGACGCCGCCGGTGGCGAGGGCCTGACCGAGGTCACGTTCGGCATCCGGCCCGAGGCGCTGGCGCTGGTCCCCGCGCACGGCGACGGCATGGAGATGGTGGTCGAGCTGGTCGAGGAGCTGGGCGCGGACGCGCTGGTGCACGGCGCGGTGCGCATCGGCAAGTCCTCGGAGCGGTTCGTGGTCCGGGTCGACGGCCGCACGCCGCCGGCGCTGGGCCAGACGGTGCGGGTCGCCGTGCGCGACGCCCACGAGGTCCACCTGTTCCACCCCGAGTCGGGCGCGCGCCTCACCAACTGAGACCGGTCGACTACGCACCGAGGACCACCCGCCGTCGCGGGTGGTCCTCGGCGGCGTTCTGGGCCACAAAATCACCCGGCTGGTGGACGTCCGAGTGGCGGAGCGTTCTAAACTGAACTCGACAACGGTTTCCATTCTCTGCGAATCAGCCAGTCGAGGAGTCAGCCCATGACCGTCCGTAACGCGATGCTCGGCGCGGTGGCCGCCGTGACGGCCGTCGCCCTCAGCGCCTGCGGCGGCTCGCCGGCCTCCCCGAACGCCGACGGCAGGATCAAGGTCGTCGCCTCCACCAACGTGTGGGGCAGCGTGGTCAAGGCCGTGGGCGGCGACGCCGTCGACGTCACCGCCATCATCAACGACCCGTCCGGCGACCCGCACTCCTACAACAGCAAGCCCTCCGACGTGGCCCTGGTGAAGGACGCCCAGCTGGTCATCTTCAACGGCGGCGGCTACGACGACTTCTTCGCCACGCTGCTCACCACGGAGACCGAGAAGGCCAAGAAGATCGAGACCTTCCCGCTGTCGGGCAAGGCCCACGACCACGCGGAGCCGGAGACGACCGCCGCCGAGGCTCCCGGGCACGGCCACGACCACGAGGTCAACGAGCACGTCTGGTACGACCTGGACACCGTGCGCAAGGTCGCCGACCAGGCCGCCGCCGACCTGTCCGAGATCGCGCCCGACAAGAAGGCCGCCTTCACCGACAACGCCGCCCGCTTCGGCAGCGCGGTCGAGGAGCTGCACCGCAAGCTCGACGGCGCGGGCAAGGGCAGGAAGGTGCTCCAGACCGAGCCCGTCGCGCACTACCTGCTCGACGCCGCCGGCGTGGAGGACGTGACCCCGGAGACCTTCAGCGAGGCCGTCGAGGGCGAGACCGACATCCCGGCCGCCGCCCTCGCGGATGTCACCCGACTGGTGGACAGCAAGCAGGTCGCCGCCGTGGTGGACAACGTGCAGACCGAGAACCCGGCGGTCAAGCAGGTCGTGGCCAAGGCCGGCCAGGCGGGCGTCCCGGTCGTGCAGGTCACCGAGACGCTGCCGGAGGGCGTGACGGGTTACGTTGACTGGATGACGAAGCAGGTGGACGCGCTGGCCGCAGCGCTGCGCGGATGACCGCGCAGGTGAGCGACAGGTCGGTGCGCGGGGCGGTGGCCCTGCGCGGCGCGCGGCTGTCCTACGGGGACCGGGTGCTGTGGGACGGGCTCGACCTCGACGTCGCCCCCGGCGAGTTCGTCGCCGTGCTGGGGCCCAACGGGTCGGGCAAGACCAGCCTGATGCGCGTGCTGCTCGGCCTGCAACCGCTGTCCTCGGGCACGGTCGAGGTGGCGGGCGGCAACCGGCGCGTCGGCTACGTCCCGCAGCAGCGCGCGCTGGACTCGTCGCTCACCCTGCGCGGGCGCGACCTCGTCGGCTTCGGCCTGGACGGGCACGCCTGGGGCATCGGTTGGCGGCACCGCGCGCGGCGGCGGGCCGCCGTGGACACCGCGCTGGCCGCCGTCGGCGCCACCCGCTACGCCGACGAGCCGGTCGGCCTGCTCTCCGGCGGCGAGCAGCAGCGGCTGCGGGTCGCCCAGGCGCTGGTCGGCGACCCCCGGGTGCTGCTGTGCGACGAGCCCCTGCTGTCGCTGGACCTCGCGCACCAGCGGGTGGTCAGCGACCTGATCGACCGGCGGCGGCGCGCGGCCGGCACCGCCGTGCTGTTCGTGACCCACGAGATCAACCCGGTCCTGCCGCTGGTCGACCGGGTGCTGTACCTGGTGGACGGTCGGTTCCGGATCGGCACGCCCGCCGAGGTGATGACCTCGGCGACGCTGTCCGAGCTGTACCGGACGAACGTCGAGGTGGTCCGCGTGCGCGACCAGATCCACGTCGTGGGCGCCCAGCACGTGTGCGAGGACGGGCCGCACCACGTGGCGGATGAGGAGTGATGGAGAACTTCTTCGACCTGTCGCTGACCTTCGACCTGCTCGGCTACGACTTCGTGCGGCAGATGCTCGTCGCGGGTGCCGTGCTGGGCGTGGTCGCCGGGCTGCTCGGCCCGCTCGTGGTGACCCGCAAGATGGCGTTCGCCGTGCACGGCACGTCCGAGCTGGCCTTCACCGGCGGCGCGGCGGCGCTGCTGGTCGGCGTCGGGGTCGGCTACGGCGCGCTGGCCGGGTCCGTGGTCGCGGCGCTGCTGCTGGGGCTGCTGTCCCGGCGCGACTCCGACCGGGACTCGGTGATCGGCGCGATCCTGGCGTTCGGGCTGGGCCTGGGCGTGCTGTTCCTGTTCATGTACAAGGGCCGGTCGGCCAACAAGTTCGGGCTGCTCACCGGGCAGATCGTGAGCGTCGGCTCGACGGACCTGTGGCTGCTGGTCGGCGCGTCGGTCGCGGTGCTGGCCGTGCTGGCGTTCATCTACCGGCCGCTGCACTTCGCGTCGGTGGACGCCGCCGTGGCGACCGCGCGGGGCGTCCCGGTGCGCACGCTGTCGGTGGTGTTCGCCGTGCTGGTGGGCATCGCGACGGCGTTGAGCGTGCAGGTCGTCGGCGCGCTGCTGGTGCTCTCGCTGATGATCACGCCTGCCGCCGCGGCGGGCAGGGTCACCGCGTCGCCGGTCAAGGCCACCGTGCTGGCCGTGGTGTTCGCCGAGATCTCGGTGCTGCTGGGCATCCTGCTCTCGCTCGCGCCCGGCGTGCCGGTGAGCGCGTTCGTCACGGCGGTGAGTTTCCTGATATACCTCGTATGCCGAGCTTTCGGCGGCTCGCGGAGCCGCGCGGAGGTCTGACGACGGCTGTCCACGGAGTGGGACGGCGGTCCGGTGGCGGAACGGCCTGCGCCCGGCGTGCCCGGCGCAGGTCAGTGACCGCGCCCGCGCAGACCTGGGTGGCGTAACGCTGCGTTAACGCCCCGTTCGCCGTCGGTGACCCAGACTGCTCGCCATGGACCTGGGCAGCGCGGAACGCGGAGCACCGGACCGGCGGCTGCGCGCCGACCGGGCGCGGCAGGCCGCCGACGTGATCCGCCGGCAGGTCGTCGACCGGGCGTTCCCCGACGGCGTGCTGCCCGACGAGCTGGTGCTCGCCGCCGAGTTCTGCACCTCCCGCAACACCATCCGCGAGGCCTTGGACCTGCTGCGCGAAGAGGGCCTGGTCGAACGCGTCCCGGGCGTCGGCACCCTCGTGGTGACCGAGAAGTACGCGCACGGCCTCGACCGGCTGATGGGCCTGGCCGAGGTGCTCAACGAGCACGGCGAGGTCACCAACGACGTGCGCGCCGCCGGGCCGATCAGGCCGCCGGCCCCGGTGGCCCGCAGGCTCGGCCTCGCGGACGGCGAGCAGGTCGTCTACGTGGAGCGCCTGCGCCGGCTCAACGGCCTGCCGCTGTCGCTCGACCTCACCTACCTGGCGCCGGACGTCGGCCTGCCGCTGCTCGACGAGGACCTGCGCAACCGGGACATCTTCTCGCTCATCGAGCAGACCTCCGGCCGCAGGCTCGGCGCGGCGGCGGTGACGCTGGAGGCCGTCAACGCCGACCTGCACGCCTCCGCCGTGCTGGAGGTGCCCCGGGGCGCGGCCCTGCTCGTGGTGGAGCGGCTGAGCCACTTCGCCGACGGGCGTCCCGTCGACCTGGAGTACATCCGCCTGCGCGGCGACCGCCTCGCCATGAGCGCGGTCCTCGACCGCGCCGCCGACTGACCTTCCCGACAACCCCCACCCGAGGAGCTCCGAGCATGGCTCTGGTGAACAACCGCGTCGACGTGCCGGTCACCATCGACCAGTCGCGGTGCGTCGAGGGCTGCCGGCTGTGCGTGGACATGTGCCCGCTCGACTCGCTGGCCATCGACCCGGACACCGGCAAGGCCCACATGCACGTGGACGAGTGCTGGTACTGCGGCCCGTGCGCCGCCCGCTGCCCGACCGGGGCGGTCGAGATCAACATGCCGTACCTGCTGCGGTGAGGGGGGCAGTGATGCGCAGGCTCCTGGTCGCCGCGCTGGTCGCCGCGACCGCACCGGCCTGCGGCACGGGTTCCGCCTCGGGCGACGCCGTGCCGGTCGTGGTCGGGTACCAGTCCAAGACCATCAACACCGCGACCGCCGGGACGCTGCTGCGCGAGCGGGGGTTCTTCGAGCAGCGGCTCGACGAGCTGGGCCGCCGCACCGGCAAGCGCTACGAGGTCACCTGGCAGGACTACGACACCGGGGCGCCGATCACCGCGCAGATGATCGCGGGCAAGGTCGACATCGGCTCGATGGGCGACTTCCCGCTGCTGATCAACGGCTCCCGCACGCAGGCGCGGGGCGACGACGGCACCCGGATGGTCTCGGTCACCGGCTACAACGCGCGCGGCGCGCTGAACATGGTCGTGGTCCGGCCCGACTCCACCGCCCGGACCCTCGCGGACCTGGCGGGGCAGCGGGTGTCGGCCAGCGTCGGCTCCGCCGGGCACGGCACGCTCGTCCGCGCGCTCGGCGACATCGACGTGACGGTGGAGAACCAGCAGCCCTCGGTCGGCGCGTCGGCGTTGCAGGGCGGCGGGGTGGCGGCGCTGTCGCAGTTCGTCGCCTGGCCCGGCCAGCTGGTGTTCGACAAGCGCGCCAAGCTGCTCTACGACGGCGCGGCGCTGGGCATCCCGACCCTGCACGGGGTCGTGGTGCGCAAGCCGTTCGCCACCGCGCAGCCGGACGTGCTGGCCGAGTTCCTGCGGGCCCAGCTCGACGCGACCCGGTACCTGCACGAGAACCCGCTCGCGGCGGCGCGGTCCGTGGCCGACGCGACCGGGCTGCCGCCCGAGGTGGTCTACCTCTACAACGGCCCCAACGGCATCGCCACGTTCGACCTGTCGCTGAAGTCCGCGCTGCGCGCGGCACTGCGGGACGACGTGCCGTTCCTGGAGTCCATCGGCGACATCGAGCGGCTCGACGTCGACCGGTTCATCGACGACGGGCCGCTGCGCGACTCCGGTTTCCAGGGCACCGAGGACCTGGTCAACCCGGCCCGGATCACCGGCACCGACAGCGCGTGCGGGATCGAGGTCGGCGACCCGGCCACGGCCGGCGAGGTGTGGTTCGAGGGCGAGGAGGCCACGCGGCCCGCCGCCACCCCGGACTGCCTGCTCAAGCAGGTCAAGCAGGCCGGGAAGGGGGTCCGCGCGGCCTACGTGCCGGACGCCGCCACCGGCACCCGGTGGTTCGCCGAGCACGCCCACTGGGTGCGCGAGGGCGGGAAGCTCCTGCCGTTCACGACCGAGGCCGCCGCGGCGGCGCGGGGCGCGGTGCTCACCTACGACCAGGCCCTGGCGGGTGCGTGATGGGCGGCCGGTGGGTGGTGCGGCTGGGATCGCTCGCGGTCGGGCTGCTGCTGTGGCAGGTGCTGACCGCCACGGGCGCGCGGATCTGGCTGCGCTTCGACCAGCTGCCGACCGTGGTCGAGGTGGCCGAGCGGTTCGCCCGCCAGGTGCGGGTGCCGGAGTTCTACCAGGACCTGGCGAGCAGCCTCGGCCGGATCGGGCTCGGGTTCCTGCTGGCCGCCTCGGCCGGCACCGCGCTGGGCGTCGCGGTGGCCCGGTCCCGGCTGCTCGCCGACCTGGTCGGGCCGCTGCTGGAGGTGGTGCGGCCGATCCCGGCGATCGCGCTGGTGCCCATCGCCATCCTGCTGTTCCCGACCGACGAGCAGGGGATCGTCTTCATCACGTTCGTGGCGGCGTTCTTCCCCGTCCTGGTCAGCACCCGGCACGCGGTGCGGGCGCTGCCGACCATCTGGGAGGACGCCGTGCGCACCATGGGCGGCAGCCGGTGGCAGGTGCTGGTGAAGGTGGTGCTGCCGGGCACGCTGCCCGGCGTGTTCGGCGGGCTGTCGGTCGGCGTGGGCGTGTCCTGGATCTGCGTGATCTCCGCCGAGATGATCTCCGGCCGGTTCGGCGTCGGCTACCGGACCTGGCAGGCGTACACGGTCGTGGACTACCCCGGCGTGGTCGTCGGCATGGTCACCATCGGCCTGCTGGGCTGGCTCACGTCCAGCGCGGTCGAGCTGCTCGGCCGCCGGGTGACCCGGTGGCTGCCCCGGGAGGCGCGGGCATGAGCGTGCGGATCGAGGGGCTGACCGCCGGGTACGGGCGGCAACCGGTGCTGCGCGGGCTGGACCTGGACGTCGCGTCCGGTGAGGTGGTCGTGGTGGCCGGGCCGTCCGGGTGCGGCAAGTCGACGCTGCTGCGCGCGGTCGCCGGGCTGCTGCCGATCACCGCCGGTCGGGTGCTGGTGGACGGCGCCGAGGTGCGCGGCACGTCGCGGGAGCGGGCGCTGGTGTTCCAGGACGACGGCCTGCTGCCGTGGCGCACGGCGCTGCGCAACGTCGAGCTGCCGCTCGCGCTGGGCGGGGTGGGCCGGGCCGAGCGGCGGGAGCGGGCGCACGCCTGGCTCGGCCGCGTCGGCCTGGCCGAGTTCGGGCACTACCTGCCGCGCGAGCTGTCCGGCGGGATGCGGCAGCGCGTGCAGTTGGCGCGGACCCTGGCGCAGTCGCCGGGACTGGTCTTGATGGACGAGCCGTTCGGCGCGCTGGACGCGCAGACCCGGGCGGCGATGCAGGAACTGGTGGTCGAGGTGCTGCGGGAAACCGGGACGACGACGATCTTCGTGACCCACGACGTGGACGAGGCGGTGCGGCTGGGCGACCGGGTGGTGGTGCTCGGCGCGGGCGAGGTCGCCGTGCGGCGCGACGCGATCCTGGCGGTGCTGGGCTCGTGACCGCACCCCTGGAGGTCCCGCCGGTGTCCCGGCGGGTCGAGCTGACCTGCGACGTGCTGGTGGTCGGCGGCGGCACGGCCGGCTCCATGGCGGCCATCACCGCCGCGGAGCGCGGCCGGTCCGTGCTGCTGCTGGAGAAGGCCCACGTGCGGCACTCCGGTGCGCTGGCGATGGGCATGGACGGCGTCAACAACGCCGTGATCCCCGGCAAGGCGTCGCCGGAGGACTACGTCGCCGAGATCACCCGCGCCAACGACGGGATCGTCGACCAGCGCACGGTCATGCAGACCGCCACGCGCGGTTTCGGGATGGTGCAACGGCTCGAGCGCTACGGCGTCAAGTTCGAGAAGGACGCGGCGGGGGAGTACCACGTCCGCCAGGTGCACCGGTCCGGCTCGTACGTGCTGCCCATGCCCGAGGGCAAGGACGTCAAGAAGGTGCTGTACCGGGTGATGCGCGAGCGGTCCATGCGCGAGCGCATCCGGATCGAGAACCGGGTGATGCCGGTGCGCGTGCTCACCTCCGGCGGGCGGGCCGTGGGCGCGGCCGGGTTCAACACCAGGACCGGCGAGTTCGTCACGGTCGCGGCGGGCGCGGTGGTGCTGGCCACCGGTGCGTGCGGGCGGCTCGGCCTGCCCGCCAGCGGGTACCTCTACGGCACCTACGAGAACCCGACCAACGCCGGCGACGGCTACTCGATGGCCTACCACGCCGGCGCGGAGCTGTCCGGCATCGAGTGCTTCCAGGTCAACCCGCTCATCAAGGACTACAACGGTCCCGCGTGCGCGTACGTCGGCAACCCGTTCGGCGCGTACCAGGTGAACGCGCGCGGTGAGCGGTTCGTGGACTGCGACTACTGGTCCGGGCAGATGATGGCCGAGGTGGCGGCGGAGATCGCCTCCGACCGGGGCCCGGTCTACCTGCGCACCACGCATTTGCCGGAGGAGTCCGTGGTGGCGCTGGAGAACATCCTGCACACCACGGAACGGCCGACGCGCGGCGCGTTCCACAGTGGACGCGGGCACGACTACCGCACGCACGACGTCGAGATGCACATCTCCGAGATCGGCCTGTGCGGCGGGCACTCCGCGTCCGGCGTGTGGGTGGACGAGCACGGCCGCACCACCGTCCCGGGCCTGTACGCGGCGGGCGACCTGGCGTGCGTGCCGCACAACTACATGCTCGGCGCGTTCGTGTTCGGCGACCTGGCGGGCGCGCACGCGGCGGAACACCTCGTGCCTGCGGGGCAACTCCCCGAGGACCAGGTCGCCGACGCGCACGAGCTGGTCTACCGGCCGTTGCGCAACCCGGACGGCCCGCCGCAGCCCCAGGTCGAGTACAAGCTGCGCCGGTTCGTCAACGACTACGTGGCGCCACCCAAGACCGGCACGAAGCTGGAACTCGCGCTGGAGTCGTTCGTGCGCATGAAGTCCGAGATCGCGGGCATGGGCGCGCGCACGCCGCACGAGCTGATGCGCTGCGCCGAGGTGACTTTCATCCGGGACTGCGCGGAACTCGCGGCGCACGCGTCGCTGACCCGGACCGAGAGCCGCTGGGGCCTCTACCACGACCGGGTCGACCTGCCCGAGCGCGACGACCAGGACTGGTTCTACCACCTCAACCTGCGCAAGAACGCCTCCGGCGGCACCGAGTTCGTCAAGCGGCCGGTCGCGCCGTACCTGGTGCCCGTGGACGGCCTCACCCCGCCGCCCGGCGAGGTGACCGTCCTCACCGGCCGGGAGGTGACCGTGGCGGTCGTCGCGGAGGAGGCCGTGGACCGGTCGGCCGGCACCGGGTCGGACCGCCTGCTCGACCTGGTGGCGCTGACCGACGAGCGGCCGGACCTGGCCGCGCTCGGGTCCTACCTGGCCGACCCGGACCCGACCGTGCGGCGGGCGGCGGTCGCGCTGCTCACCGAGGCGGTGCCGCACGGGTTCGAGTTCGCCCTCGTGCGCGCGATGGCCGACGAGGACGCGGCGGTGCGCGAGGCGGCCGGCGCGGGACTGCGGGAGCTGGTGGAGGTCGTCCCGGCCGGCCCGGAACTCGCCGAGGCCCTGCGGCTGTCGCCGTCGCGCGCGGTCGCCCTGGAAGTCCTGTGGGCGCTGAAGCTCGGCACGGTCGACACCTACGCCGACGCGCTGGACGACCCGTCGGTCGCCACCCGGTCGAGTGCCATCCGGGGACTGGTGGCGTTGCGGGAGGCCGACGTGCTGGCGCGCGCGGCGGACGACCCGGAGCGCGAGCTGCGGGTGCTGGCGGCCAAGGGGCTCGGCTCGCTGCGCGCACGACCCGACGTGCTGGTGATCCTGGCGCACGACCCCGACCTGCTGGTGCGGGCCGCCGCGCTGGAGGCGGGCGCGGGGTTCGCTCAGTTGCGGCCGGTCGCCGCTCAGGCGCTGGCCGACCCGGCGTGGCAGGTCCGGGTCGGAGCGGTGTGGGCGGTGGAGGAGCCGGCGGCGGTTGTGGACCGCCTGATGGACGAAAATCTCGATGTTAGAAAAGCCGCAGTCCGGGTACTCAGCCGGTGGGCACATAGGCCCTATGTCTCGGCTGCGCTGGAACGGGCACAAGGTGACTCGGACGCGGATGTGCGCGCGTATGCGCGTCAGGCTCTCCGCACGGTCGGAGGGCACTAGCCGCCCGGGTCGGACCGGCCCCGGGACCGCCCGCCCGGCCGGGACCGCCCCCGCGCGCTCAGGCGGAGCGGGTGATCTCCGGCTCGTCCACGCGGGGCGCGGGCAGGCGGTGGGCGTGGATGTCGATGCCCGCCACGCGGACCTGGTTGCGGCCGTTCTCCTTGGCCGTGTAGAGCGCCGCGTCGGCGCTGTGCTGGGCGGCCGGCAGGCTGTCGCCGTTGTCCGGCACCACGGCCACGCCGATGGACGCGGAGATCGCCCGCACCTCCGGGCCGTCCTCGGTCAGCGGCAGGTTGCGCCCCCGCAGCGTCACGGTGTTGCGGTGCTTGTCGGTGGTCACCACGGACATCTCGCCGATCGCCTCGCGCACCCGCTCCGCGATCGCGGTGCCCTGCGCGAGGCCCGTGTCGGCCAGCACGACCACGAACTCCTCGCCGCCGTCCCGGCCCGCCACGTCGCCCGGCCGGAGCTTCTCGCGCAGGATGCGGCCCACCTCGGCCAGC
Source organism: Actinosynnema sp. NPDC050436 (assembly GCF_040655415.1). Classification (NCBI taxonomy): domain Bacteria; kingdom Bacillati; phylum Actinomycetota; class Actinomycetes; order Pseudonocardiales; family Pseudonocardiaceae; genus Actinosynnema; species Actinosynnema sp. NPDC050436. The sequence goes on from NZ_JBFAJV010000016.1 coordinate 31,468, forward strand.
ACCGCGTTGCCCGCCGGGTGGCCCCAGGTGTCGTTGATCCGCTTGAAGTGGTCCAGGTCGATCGCCAGCACGGTCACCGGCTTGCCGTCGTGCTTGCTGCGCTCGGTCAGCCGGCCCCCGTGCTCGTTCAGGCCGTTGGTGTTGAACAGGCCGGTCCGGTAGTCGGTGTGCGCGTCCTTGGTGAGCTGGAGGTGCGCCTTGTGCTGCTCGGCGACCAGCCGCTCCAGGTGGGCCTGCCGCTCCGACGCGCGGTGCAGCAGGGCGTTGACCAGGATCACCGGCAGCACGAGCAGCAGCGGCGCGACCCAGTGCGTGGCGACCAGCAGCCCGAGCATCGCGCCGACGCCCAGCGTGGTCATCTCCAGCATGTTGTCGTTGCGGGTGCCCAGCGAGTCCACGAACCGGGTCTGCGGGTTGACGATCTTCAGCGCCACGGTCATCAGCAGCACCTGCACGAACCAGTACAGCGCGGCCACCAGGACCAGCACGCCCAGCAGGGCCAGGTCCGTCAGGACCCGGCCCGAGGCGCCCAGCGAGAATCCCGACAGGTGGACGGCCGCGTTCGCCAGCAGCGTGCTCGCCACGATGTGCGCGGAGGTGAACACGAACCGGTACGGCTGCCGCCGCGCGATCGGCCACAGCACGATCCGCAACCACACCGCGACCAGCACGGCCATACCCGGCGGCAGCACGATCGCGGCGGCGAAAGTCCACACGGACGTGAGGTCGAAGTACGGACCTGCGGATTCGTCACGTCGGGATTCCTCGGCCCGCCGCACGGTGGTCAAGTGCACGGTGATGGCCAACACCAGGGCGGCGAAGCGGAGCCAATCCGTGGTCGGCGCGGAACCGAGGGTAGTCAGCAGCCAAATGGCGGCAATTGCGACCGCCAGTTCGACGGAAAGGATGTAGACGATCGCGGTGCGGCGCAGCGCCCAAAGGTCCCAGTTCCGACTCAGACGCCACTTGGCTGTCGCGGACGGCCCGTGGTCAGGCAAACTGTTCGACACCACGTCCCCCTACACTCATGCCGCCGCCGCGCGGCCACTCGCCGGCGCAGCGACGGCCTCACGGCCCCCCTCGGTACCCAAGTTGCGAGTAGAGGAGCGTCTGCCATGCGTAACCGCGAGTGGTGACCCCATCGCTCTCCTTGAGCCCGGTCCGGAATCTTCACCGTACGTGCGTGCGTTCTCGCTGAGTGCGCACGTCCCCTCGTCATGACAATCGTCATTCATGATGAGTACGTTTCATGTGGTCACCGTGTTGGGGTCGGTCTTCGCCCTCGCCCGGTTCCAGGCCACGGTCGCCTGCCCCGCCAGGAGCAGCCCGATGGCGCCCGCGCCCGCCAGGGTCGCGGTCACCGAGCCGATCGCGTGCGCGACCACGCCCGCCACGGCCATGCCACCTCCCTGGCTGGACCGCAGCGCCGTGCGCGCGATGCCGTAAGCGCGGCCCCGGTAGGCGTCCGGCAGGATCCGCATCCACGCCGAGCGCGCGGGCGTGTGGTACGCCCCGGCCATGCCGGCGATCACCAGCAGGGCGATCGTCCAGGTCAGGTTCGGGTCGAGCGCGAACAGGACCAGCGGCGCCAACGACAGGATCGCCAGCGGCCCGATCAGCCGCTCGCGTTTCGCCGGGTCCCTGACCAGCCGGAACAGCACCGCCACCCCCAGCACGTTCGCTGCGGGCTCGATGGCCAGGATGAGCCCGACGGCCCACACCGCGTCCAGGTCGGCCGCCAGCGGCACGGCCAGACCCTCGGGCACCATGGCGATGCCTGCCAACAAGCGCATACCCATTAGAGAGCGCAGGCGCGGTTCAGTGACGAGCAGCGCCAAAGCTCCTTTTCGATCTTCGGTTTCCCGATGCGCCGAGCCGAGCGGGTCGGCCGCCGGCCGGAACGTCACCGAGGACTGCACCAGGATCGCCACCAGCACGAACGTGGCCGCGTCGATCGCCAGGGCCACCTGAGGGCTGGTCGCCGTGACCAGGAAGCCCGCTCCCGCCAGCCCGGCCATCTGCGCCACGTCCACCGAGGTCCCGAACAGGGCCACGCCGTCGTCGTAGCGCTTGTCGGGCAGCACGGACGGCAGGCTGGCCTCCTGCGCGGCCAGGAAGGGGGAGGCGACCATCAGCACGGCGACCAGGAGGACTATCATGATCCACAACGGGACGCCGGGCACCGCCATCAGGCCGACCAGGGCGGCCTGGAGCCAGGCGCAGCACACCATCACCGTGCGTCGGGGGAACCGGTCCGCGACCCAGCCCAGCAGGGGGCCGGACACCAGCGACGGGAGCAGCGTCAGCGACCAGGTCAGGGCCGTCCACGCCGGGGAGTTCGTGCGCTCGAACACCAGGAGTGACAGCGCCACCGCCGCGAGCTGGTCGCCGACCGTGGACACGGTCGACCCGACCCACAGGCCGCGGAACTCGCGGTTGCCCACGAGCGCGCGGATGGTCCCCCCGGAAGTCACCGCTCCTCCAGGTTGGTCGGCCCCGGTGAGTGAGTCACGTTACCCCCACCCGAAGTAACAATTATCTCGGTTAGCACGGTAGAAGCTGCCGGTTGTTCAATCTCTGTCCTACCACAGTGTGTACCCGAACGGACCACGTCCGTTACATAAAGTAGTTACAATGATGATAAGCCGGGTGCCTATTCTTGACAGTTGACCGTAGGTGACCCGCCGTGAGCAAACCTCGCCTACCCGGGGTCAAGGCGACCTCCATTGGTCGTCGCACCGCTGGTCCGTGCGGTCCAGCGCGTTCGTGCGGGCCGACCAGCGCGCGGTCGCCGGCACCGTTCGGCAATTGTTGCCGCAGTCCGCTTGCCGATCATCAGAACTGGTAGTACAGGAACGGGCTGAACGTGCCGCCGGCGACCAGGATGGCCGCGTAGGCAACGCCCACGGTCATCAGGGACACCCTAGCGGCTACCGCGACCTTGTCCCGGGAGGACTCCAGGTAGGGGCCCGCCACCGGGTGGGCGGGCATTGCCAGAATCGCCAGCGCGAGCACCAGCAGGACAATCCGCTGATTCGTCGCGGCGGCCCCGACCGCGTCGCCGAGGCCACCGAAATCGGGCACCAGCAGGTGGCCGATCATGGTGAACGCGGCACCGAGGTCAGCCGACCGGAAGAACACCCAGCCGATTACCACGAGCAGCGCGGTGAGCGCCCGGCGGGCAATTCGGGCGGGCGTGCCGACCGGCCCGGAATCCCAGCCGAAACGGCGCTCCAGGACCAGCAGCGCGCCGTGGAACAAACCCCACACGAGGAACGTCCAGTTCGCGCCGTGCCAGAAACCGGTGAGCACGAAAACGATCCCGAGGTTCCGGTAGGTGCGCAGCACGCCGGTCCGGTTCCCGCCCAGCGGGATGTAGACGTAGTCCCGGAACCAGCGCGACAGCGACATGTGCCAGCGCCGCCAGAACTCGGTGATGGTCACCGAGGAGTACGGCCGGGCGAAGTTCTCCGGCAGCCGGAAGCCCAGCATCCGGCCCAGCCCGATCGCCATGTCCGAGTAGCCGGAGAAGTCGAAGTACAGTTGCAGGGTGTAACCGATCGCGCCCAGCCAGGCGATGGCGAAGGTCATCCGGTCGTTCGGGGTGGCGAAGCACGCGTCCACCAGCGGGGCCAGCGAGTCGGCGATGACGACCTTCTTGCACAGTCCCAGCGCGAACCTCGGGAACCCCGCCGCGATGTCGTCCCACCGGTGCACCCGGGGCTGCGGGAGCTGGTCCGCGATCTCCCGGTACCGGACGATCGGCCCGGCCACGAGCTGGGGGAACATCGCGATGTAGGTGATGAACGCGACCGGCTCCCGCAGCGCCGGCCGCTCGCCCCGGTACACGTCCACCACGTAGGAGATGTGGTGGAACGTGTAGAACGAGATGCCGATCGGCAGCGCCAGGTGCACCACCGGCAGGTCCGCACCGACCACCGACGCGATCGCGTGCAGCTGCTCGGTGGCGAACCCCAGGTACTTCCAGACCAGCAGCACGCCCAGGTTCAGGCAGATCGCGCCGACCAGCACCAGCCGCCGGTCGCCCGGCGCACCCGGCTCCAGCCGGCGGCCCGCCAGGTAGTTCGCCAGCATCGCGCCGAGCAGCAGGAACGTCGTCCCGCCCGCCCCGGAGACGTAGAACAGCAGGCTGGCGACCGCCACCACCGCGTTGCGCCGGTTCCGGGGCGCGACGAGGACGGCCGCGAGCACGACCGGGAGGAAGAACCACAGGAACAGGGGCGTGGCGAAGGACATCGCCGGGAACCTTATCCGGCGACGGTCGTCAAGGGTGCCGATCGGGTGACAAATCGCCCGTCGTCACACCCGGTCAAAGCTCCAGCCTGCGCCGGCGGGCCACCTCCGCGAGCACCACACCGGCCGCCACCGAGGCGTTGAGCGACTCCACGCCCGCCGCCATCGGGATCGACACGGTCTGGTCGCAGGTCTCCCGCACCAGCCGGGACAGCCCGCGCCCCTCCGAGCCCACGACCACCACCAGCGGCCCGGTGGCCAGGTCCAGGCCGTCCACGTCGACGTCGCCGTCCGCGTCCAGGCCCACGACCATCAGGCCCGCCTCGGCCCACTCGCGCAGTTGGCGGGTCAGGTTCGTGGCGATGGCGATCGGCATCCGCGCCGCCGTGCCCGCGCTGGTCCGCCACGCCACGGCGGTGATGCTCGCCGAGCGCCGCTGCGGCAGCACCACGCCCTGCGCGCCGAACGCCGCCGCCGAGCGCACCACGGCACCCAGGTTGCGCGGGTCGGTCACGCCGTCCAGCGCCACCAGCAGCGGCGGGTTGCCGGACTCCTGCGCGATCTTGAGCAGCTCGCGCGCGTCGGCGTACTCGTAGGGCGGCACCTGGAGCCCGAGGCCCTGGTGCATCGCGCCGCCGGTGATCCGGTCCAGCTCGCCGCGCTGCACCTCCAGCACGGAGATGCCGCGCCCGGCGGCCAGTTGCACCGCCTCGGCCACCCGGTCGTCGCTCTCGATGCCCATCGCCACGTAGAGCGCCGTCGCCGGGATGTCGGCGCGCAGGCACTCCAGCACCGGGTTGCGCCCGGCGACCGTCTCCGGCGCGTTCTCGGCGTTCTTCTGCCGACGCGAGCGGGCCTGGTCGGCCTTCGCGCCGGCCTGGGCGCGCTTGTACGCGGGGTGGTTCGGCCGGTCCGCCGCCTTGGGCGTCGGGCCCTTGCCCTGCAAGCCCTTCGACTTCTGCCCGCCGGAACCGACGACCGCGCCCTTCTTGGAACCGGGGTTGCGCATCGCACCCCGGCGCTTGGAGTTGCCTGCCACGAGCTCAGTCGTCCTTCAAGGTCCACAGCGGACCGTCGGGGGTGTCCTCGACGGCGATCCCGGCCAGCAGCAGGTGGTCGCGCAGGGCGTCGGCCTTGGCGAAGTCCCTGTCCTGGCGGGCTTTCACGCGCTCCTCCAGCACGTGTTCGACCAACGTGGCCAGTGCCTGGCGGCCACCGCCCCCGTCGGTCTCGGTGTCGGTCCACTCCAGCGGGTCGACGCCGAGCACGCCGGCCATGGCGCGCACCGACCCCGCCGCCGCGCGGGCGGCCAGGTCGTCCGCCGCCTCCAGCGCCGTGTTGCCCTCGCGGACCCGGCGGTGGATGGCGGCCAGCGCGCCCGGCGTGCCCAGGTCGTCGTCCAGGGCGGCGGTGAACTGCGGCGACAGCTCGCCGTCGCCGGTCGTCGCCCCGGTCCGCTCCACCACGCGGCGCAGGAACGACTCGATCCGCCGGTACGCCGAGACCGCCTCGTCCAGCGCCTCGCGGGAGAACTCGATGGTCGACCGGTAGTGCGGGCCGACCAGGTAGTAGCGCAGCTCCGGCGCGCGGACCTGCTTGAGCAGCTCGGGGATGGCGACGGTGTTGCCCAGCGACTTGGACATCTTCTCGCCGCTGAGGGTCACCCAGGCGTTGTGCATCCAGTACCGGGCGAACCCGTCCCCGGCCGCGCGGGACTGCGCCTGCTCGTTCTCGTGGTGCGGGAAGATCAGGTCGATGCCGCCGCCGTGGATGTCGAACGTGCCGCCGAGGTAGGCGGTGGCCATCGCGGAGCACTCCAGGTGCCAGCCCGGCCGCCCCGGGCCCCACGGCGTCGGCCAGGACGGCTCACCGGGCTTCGCGGCCTTCCACAGCGTGAAGTCGCGCGGGTCGCGCTTGCCCCGGCCCGCCGACTCGCCCTGGTGCACCTCGTCCGGCTTCTGGCCGGACAGCGCGCCGTACTCGGGGAACGACGTGACCGAGAAGTAGACGTCGCCGCCGGCCGCGTAGGCGTGACCCCGGTCGATGAGGCGCTGCATCAGCTCGACCATCTGCGTGACGTGGCCGGTGGCGCGCGGCGCGTAGGACGGCAGCAGGCAGCCCAGCGCCGTGTAGGCGTCCTCGAACGCGCGCTCGTGCTGGAAGGCCCACTCCCACCACGGGCGGCCGTGGTCGGCGGCCTTCGCCAGGATCTTGTCGTCGATGTCGGTGACGTTGCGCACCAGGCGGACGTCCGCGTACGTGCGGCCCAGCCAGCGGCGCAGCACGTCGAAGTTCAGGCCGCTGCGCACGTGGCCGATGTGGGGCACGCCCTGCACGGTCGCCCCGCACACGTAGATCGACGCCGTTCCGGAGACCTGCGGGGTGAATGCCCGCATGGACCGGCTCGCCGTGTCGTACAGGTGGAGGCTCACGTGGGAATGGTACGGGCGTTGGCCGCGCGGGGTTGAATCGCCCGCCCGGTTGTGCTTATGCCGGATGCCTATGCCACGTGCTCGCGAAGCACCCGGAGCAGCGCGTCGGACCGTTCGCCGGTCTCCAGCGGCGGCACGATCGCCACCCGGCAGCCCACCGCCGCCGCGCCGCCGTCGGCCTCCTCGCTGTCGCCGACCATCAGCACCTCGCTCGGGTGCACGCCCAGCCGGTCGCAGGCGATCCGGAAGATCTTCGGGTCCGGCTTGACGTGCCCGACCTCGAAGGACAGCACGAACTCGTCCACCAGGCCCTCGACGCCGTGCCGCGCGAAGACGGTCCGGATGTCCCACGCGATGTTGCTCACCACGGCGGTCGGCAGCGCGGTGCCCAGCGCGTCGGCGGTGTCCGGGTAGGGCTGCCAGAACGGCGGCGAGCACAGCCGGGCGTAGAAGTCGTGCGGGTCGACCGCCCCGGCGGCCAGCAGCGCCTTGACGTGCAGGTCCCGGTGCAGGTCGCCGTCGAGGTCGCGGCGCTCCCACTCGTCGGGGTCGACGTCCAACCCCTCGGCGACCCCGACCGGCGCGGTCAGCGCCCGCATCAGGTCCGCGTGCTCGGCCAGGGAGTCGTGCTCCAGGCGGAACAACGTGCCGGAGAAGTCGAAGAGGACGGCGCGGATCGTCACAGCCGAACGCTACGTGGTCTGGACCTTTGGGTGAAGCTCCCCGACCGCAGCAGCGACGCACGCCACACCCGCCCGCCGCCCGCCGACGTCCCGACCACGGGATGAGCGAGAGGTCAGGGCGCTCTGGGCGACCAGCAGGCCATGACGAAGTGGGCTCCACGCAGCTCTCCCGTGCTGTCCAACTCCGCCTTGACGGAGTTGGACAGCACGAAGTCGCTCGATCCGCACCGCCGGCTTCGATCTTCCGGCCGTCGGCGCGGGGAGGTCGGAACAGACGGGCCGGGGCTTCCTCGCACAGGGGGCGATGGCGGAGTCGGTCGCGTGACCGGGGCTCCGGCCCTGTAGGCCCGGCGCACAGCCGGTCTGGGTGCGCTGAATCCCGCCCCGCCCGCCTGTGAAGATCGGTGGGTTCGGTCCGTGCCACCCAGCGCCCGTCCCCGAGCAGCCGGTCGCGGTCTCAGGTGGTCTGCCGAAGCCGTGCAACGGGTTCGGGGCCGCGACCTCCTCCGGCGTGACGATGGTTCCAGGAGGACACCCGCGCGCTCGGCGGCATACAGCCCGCCGGCGTCGCGCAGGTACCGCGCCATCCGTCGAAGCCCCGTACGGCCCGGGTCCGCAGCGAGGTCGCCGCTACTCCGCGGCGTTGCCGGTGACCCTGGTCGGGGTCAGGCGGAGGACCACGCGCTGCACGTCCGGTTCCTCGCCCGGGTACGGGGTGCCCAGGTACTTCTCGGCCAGGGTGTTCACCAGGGTGCGGCCCTCGTCGTCCGCGATGGTCACGGTGCCCCGGATCTCCACGTACGTCTCCGGGTTGTCCTTGTCCCACACCGAGACGCTCGCCCTGGGGTCGCGGGCGAGGTTGCGCTCCTTGAGCCGGCCGCGCACGGTCGAGAACAGGACCTCGTCGCCGTCCCGGGTGATCCACATGACCGAGCTCTGCGGGCTGCCGTCCTTGTTCAGGGTGGAGATCGTGGCGTAGTTCCGCCCGTCGACCAGGTCGCGCGTCGCCGCGCTCAGGGTGATCGCCATGCGCCCCAGGCTAGTGCGCCGGCACGTCCAGCGGGACGACCAGCGCCGTGGCGATCGCCGCGACGCCCTCACCTCGGCCGGTGAGGCCCAGGCCGTCCGTCGTCGTCCCACTGACCGAGACCGGGCCGCCGACGGCCGCCGACAGCACGCGCTGGGCCTCGTCGCGCCGCTTGCCGATCTTCGGCGCGTTGCCGATCACCTGGACCGCCGCGTTGCCCACCCGCAGGCCCTCGGCGGCGAGCAGCCGGCGCACCTCGGTCAGGAACTCGACGCCGTGCCTGCCCTCCCAGCGCGGGTCGCCGGTGCCGAACACGGCACCGAGGTCGCCCAGGCCGCCCGCCGACAGCAGGGCGTCGCACAGGGCGTGCGCGGCGACGTCGCCGTCCGAGTGGCCCGCGCAGCCGTCGACGCCCTCCCACAACAGCCCGGCGATCCAGCAGTCCCGCCCCGGTTCCACCTGGTGCACGTCGGACCCGATGCCGACCCTCATCCCCGTCCTCCCACCAGCAGCGCCTCCGCGACCGCGAGGTCGAACGGCGTGGTGATCTTCATGGCGTCCGGGTGCCCCGGCACGGTGGCGACCGGCACGCCCAGCCGCTCCACCAGGCCCGCGTCGTCGGTCGCGTGCAGGCCGGACGCGTGGGCGCGGGAGAGCACCCGCGCGTCGAAGCCCTGGGGGGTCTGCACGACCCGCAGCGCCGCGCGGTCCGGGGTGGCGACCACCACACCGGCCGCGTCGACCTCCTTGACCGTGTCGACCACCGGCAGCACCGGGATCACCGCCGGGCACCCGGCCTCGACGGCGTCCACCACGGCCTTCACCACCTCGGGCGGGGTGAAGGCGCGGGCGGCGTCGTGGACGAGGACGACCGTGGTGCCGGGCAGTTCGCCCAGCGCGTGCGCCAGCGCGATCCGGACCGAGTCCGACCGCTCCGCGCCGCCGGGCACGACGAGCACCGCCCCGCCGGCGGGTGCCAGCGGGGCGGTGACGGTGCTCACGATGTCCACATCGGACGGAGGTGCGGCGATCACCACGTGCTGCACGCGACCCGAGTCGACCAGGCCGCGCACGGCACGCACCAAGAGGGGAACACCACCGACCGGCACGAGCGCCTTGGGCAACCCGTACCCCAGCCGCTCACCCCGGCCCGCCGCGGGCACGAGCGCGACCACACCCATGTTCGCGGTTGCCTTCTACGTGCGGATCCCGATCGATCAGGACGCGGTGGCCAGGACCTCGTCGAGCAGGACCTCGGCCTTGTCCTCGTCGGTGCCCTCGGCGAGCGCCAACTCACTGACCAGTATCTGTCGCGCCTTCGCCAGCATCCGCTTCTCACCGGCGGACAGCCCGCGATCCTTCTCGCGCCGCCACAGGTCGCGCACCACCTCGGCCACCTTGTTCACGTCACCGGACGCGAGCTTCTCCAGGTTGGCCTTGTACCGCCGGGACCAGTTGGTCGGCTCCTCGGTGTGAGGAGCGCGCAAGACCTCGAAGACCTTGTCGAGACCCTCCTGGCCGACGACGTCGCGCACACCGACGATCTCGGCGTTGTCGGCGGGGACGCGAACCGTCAGGTCACCCTGGGCGACCTTGAGGACGAGGTACTTCTTCTCCTCGCCCCTGATCAACCGGGTCTCGATCGCTTCGATGAGAGCGGCACCGTGGTGCGGGTAGACGACGGTCTCTCCGACCTTGAAAACCATGTGTCCTCTGCCCCTTTCGCTAACCCCATCCTAACACGTCGAGCAATCCCCTCTTCGGCGTCCGGAGATCAGTTCGCGCAGGTCAGGGCCGCGAGGGGGGTTGACAAACCACCCGGTCGCGTGCAACGACCGAGGTCGATCTTGCTCCACTGTGGACGGCTCCGGCGGCTGTGGGGCACCACATGAGGTGGGTGATCGGCGACCCGGTTACGCTCCTGGACAGGTGGTCGGCCCGCTACTGCCGGGTACGGCCCCGCCTGGTCAGCACACCGGAAGGATCCGAGAAGCCGTGGGTCGCGCACCGCAGAAGTCCCCAGCGCCACGCCGCCTGGCCCTCGTGGCCGCCGTCGCGGCGGGCCTCGGCCTGGCCGCCGCGGGTTGTAGCGCAGGTCAGATCACCCAGACCGACCAGCAGGTCGCCGCGGTGAACGGCGCGCACGGCCAGGTCGGCGCCATCGCCGTCCGGGACGCCCAGCTGCTGTTCCCGCTGGCCGAGGGCTACTACCGGGAGGGCGACAGCGCCCCGGTCGTGGTGGTCGTGGCCAACAACGGCCCGGCGGACGACAAGCTGGTCGCGGTGACCGCCGACATCGCCGAGGGCGGCGAGGTCACCGGCGACTCGGTGCTGGAGCCGGACACCGCCATCCAGAGCGGTGCCGACCAGGACGACCAGGACACCCGCCTGACCACGACCCCGCACGGCTCCTCGTCGGGCTCCGCCCACTCGACGACCACGACCACCGCGCCGTCGTCGGGCACCTCCGGCACGTCCGGCACCACGACCACGACCGGGACCACCACCGGCACCACCACCGGCACGTCGGGGACCACGGGCACGACCGGTCCGTCGGTGACCGGGACGTCCACGCCGCCCTCCGGCAGCTCGTCCCGCCCGACCTCGGCGGCCGAGCCGACCGTGCCGGGCAAGGCGAAGATCGTGCTGAAGGGCCTGAAGCAGGACCTGCGCCCCGGCCAGACGCTGCGCGTCACCTTCCTGTTCGAGAAGGCCGGTCAGCTCACCCTCGACGTGCCGATCGGCGCGTCGCCGGAGCCGCGCAAGGACGCGCCCGCCGAGCACTGACCGCGCGCCGGGTCCACCCGGCCGGACCACCCCGGAACCCGCCCCGCGCCCCGTGCGCGCGGCGGGTTCCGGCGTTGTCGGGGGTGGTCGTTAGCCTGCGTGCCGTGGTGAAGAACGGGCGGGCGACGACGACCTACCGGTGTGCCGAGTGCGGGAACGAGGTCGCCAAGTGGGTCGGCCGGTGCCCCGAGTGCCAGGCGTGGGGGACGGTCGAGGAGCGCGGCGTCACCCGGTCGGCGGCGCGCGTGGTGGCCGGTGCCCCGAGTTCACCCGCCCGGCCGATCGGCGAGGTCGACGTGGAGTCGGCGCGCGCCCGCAAGACCGGCGTGTCGGAGCTGGACCGGGTGCTGGGCGGCGGCCTGGTGCCCGGCGCGGTCGTGCTGCTCGCGGGGGAGCCCGGGGTCGGCAAGTCGACGCTGCTGCTGGAGGTCGCCTACCAGTGGGCGGTGAAGGGCGGCGTGCCGTCGCTCTACATCACCGGCGAGGAGTCGGCGGGCCAGGTGCGACTGCGCGCCGAGCGGACCGGCAACATCCACGGGCAGATGTACCTGGCCGCCGAGAGCGACCTCGGGGCCGTGCTGGGGCAGGTGGAGGCGGTCCGGCCGGGCGTGCTGATCGTGGACTCGGTGCAGACCATGTCCTCGCCCGGCGTGGACGGCACGCCCGGCGGGGTCACCCAGGTGCGCGCGGTCACGTCGAGCCTGGTGGCGCTGGCCAAGGAGCGCGGGCTGCCGATCGTGCTGGTCGGGCACGTCACGAAGGACGGCTCGGTGGCCGGGCCCCGGGTGCTGGAGCACCTGGTCGACGTGGTGCTCCAGTTCGAGGGCGACCGGCACTCCAGCCTGCGGCTGGTGCGCGGCATCAAGAACCGCTACGGGCCGGCCGACGAGGTGGGCTGCTTCGAGCTGCGCGACGACGGGATCGTGGGCGTCCCGGACCCGTCCGGCCTGTTCCTCAACCGGCGCGAGCAGGACGTCACCGGCACGGCGGTGACGGTGGTCGTGGAGGGCAAGCGGCCGATGCTGGGCGAGGTGCAGGCGCTGGTCACCGCGACGAACCTGCCGTCGCCGCGCCGGGCGGTCAGCGGGCTGGACTCGGCGCGGGTGGCCATGGCGCTGGCGGTGCTGGAGAAGCGCGGCCGGATGGCGCTGCACAACAAGGACGTGTTCACCGCGACGGTCGGCGGGATGCGGCTCGTGGAGCCCGCCGTGGACCTGGCGGTGGCGCTGGCGGTCGCCTCGGCGGCGACCGACCAGCCGCTGCCGCACGACCTGGTCGTGGTCGGCGAGGTGGGCCTGTCGGGGGAGCTGCGCCGGGTGAACGGCGTGGGCCGCCGGCTCTCCGAGGCGGCCCGGCTGGGCTACACGAAGGCCCTGGTGCCGCCGGACGCCGGCCCGCTGCCGCCGGAGACCCGCGCCCTGGTGGCGCACGACCTGGTGGAAGCCCTGAGCCTGCTCAAGCTGCGCAAGTAGCCCCGACGCCGGACCGGCGGGCGCGCACCACCCGCCGCGTGCGCGGAAGCGCCGGGGCCGGTCCGAGAGCGCGGGAACGCCGGGGGCCGGTGCGAAGACTTGAGGACCGGCGCGAAGACGCCGGGGGCCGGCGCGGAACCCCCGCGCCGGCCCCCTGTCGTCCGTCGCCTACTTCGCCGCGAGCAGTTGCGCGCAGCGGATCAGGCCGAGGTGGCTGTACGCCTGCGGGTGGTTGCCCAGCGAGCGCTCCGCGATCGGGTCGTACTCCTCGGGCAGCAGGCCGGTCGGGCCGGCCGCGTCGACCATCTGCGCGAACAGCTCCTCCGCCTCCGTCCGCCGCCCGGTGAGCAGGTACGCCTCGATCATCCACGCCGCGCACAGGTGGAAGCCGCCCTCGTCGCCGGGCAGGCCGTCGTCGCGCCGGTAGCGGTACACCGTCGAGCCCGAGCGCAGCTCCGCCTCGATCGCCGTCACCGTGGCCTGGAACCGGTCGTCGGCCGGGTCGATCAGCCCGGACAGGCCGACGTGCAGCGACGCCGCGTCGAGGTCGTCGCCGTCGTAGGCCGTGGTGAACGACTGCGACTCCTCGCTCCACCCGTGCTTGAGCACGTCGTTGGAGATCGTGTCGCGCAGCACCGGCCACGACGGGTCGATGTCCCGGCCGTAGACCTCGGCCAGCCGCACCGCCCGGTCGAGGGTCACCCAGCACATCACCTTCGAGTACACGTGGTGGCGCGGCGCGTGCCGCTCCTCCCAGATTCCGTGGTCGGGCTCGTGCCACCGGCGGGCGACCGCCTCGGCCATGGCCTGCACCATCGCCCAGTCCTGGTCGGTGAGCGTGCCCCGGGCCGAGGCGAGCTGCGCGACCAGGTCCACGACCGGGCCGAACACGTCGAGCTGCACCTGCTGGTTGGCGAGGTTGCCCACGCGCACCGGCCGGGAGCCGGCGTAGCCCGGCAGGGTGTCGATGACGGCCTCGGCGCCCAGCATGGTGCCCTGCAACGTGTACAGCGGGTGCAGGCGCTCCGGGCCGGGCAGCGTGGCCAGCACGCCGTGCACCCAGCCGAGGAACGCCTCGGCCTCGCCCAGCGAGCCCACCGACACCAGCGCCTGCGCGGTCAGCGCCGCGTCGCGCAGCCAGCAGTAGCGGTAGTCCCAGTTGCGGATGCCGCCCAGCTCCTCGGGCAGCGAGGTGGTGGCGGCGGCCATGATCGCGCCGGTCTCGTGGTGCACCAGGCCCTTGAGGGTCAGCGCGGACCGCAGGACCAGGTCGGACTCCACCGGCGGCAGCCGCAGCGCCGCCGCCCAGTCCGACCAGAACGCGCCCGCGCGGGCCCGCCGCTCCGCCTCGCCCAGCGTGGCCTCGGACAGGTCGTCCGTGCCGCACCGCAGCTCCAGCAGGATCGGTGCCCCCTCGCGGGGCCTGACCACGGCCGTGGCGGTCTCCTGGAGCCCGTCGGAGGTGATCTCCCAGTCCACGCCCGGCGAGCGCAGCACCATCGGGTCGGACGTGCCGACGACCCGCAGGCCGTCCCGCTCGCGCAGCAGCCGCACCGGCACCTGGCCGAACTCGGGCCGGGGCGCGAAGGTGACCACCGCGTCGGTCGACCCGGACACGCGGCGCACCAGGTCGGTGCGGTGCGACGCCAGGTCGTGGTCCAGGTAGTCCGTGACCAGCAGCCGCGACCAGCGGGTCTCCACGATCATCGTGCCCGGCACGTACCGCTGGCCCAGCGGCAGCGAGCCGTGCTCCGGCTTGATCGAGAAGTGGCCGGCCGCCGGACCGCCGAGCAGGTCGGCGAACACCGCCGCCGAGTCCGGCTCGGGGTGGCACAGCCAGTTCACCCGGGCGTCGGGGGTGAGCAGCGCGACGGAGCGCTCGTTGGCGAGCATGGTCAGCCGCTCGATCGGCACGGCCTGGTCGCCGTGCAGCCACGCCCGCCGCTCCTCCAGCAGGAACGCCAGCACCGTGGCCACGTCGACGGTGTCGTCGATGTGGTACTCGGCCAGCGACTCGCCGTCGCCGACCTTGACGCCGACGTCGGGACCGGTGAGCCGGGCGAACGCCTTCTCGTCGGTCACGTCGTCGCCGACGAAGATCGCGGCGGTGGCGGACACCCGGTGCCGCAGCACGTCCAGGGCGTGGCCCTTGTCGGTCTGCACGACGGCGAGTTCGATCACCGCCTTGCCCTCGGTGACCTGCACGCCGTCCCAGGTCGACGGGCCGCCGCGCACGGCGTCGAGAACCCGCTCCCCCACGGGGGGTTCCGCCCGCCGGACGTGCACCGCGATGCTCGCGGGCTTGACCTCCAGGGCCACGCCCTCGTGGCCTTCGACGACGAGTTCGAGCTCGGCCTCCAGCCGGCGGTGCAGGGCTCGCGCGTCGGCGTCGAGCGCGTGCACGAAGCCGACGTCGAACTCCGATCCGTGCGAGCCGACCAGGTGGACTTCGGACGGCAACCTCGACAGCGTCGCCAGGTCGCGCAGCGCGCGCCCGGAGATGACCGCCGTGGTGGTCTCGTGCAGCCCGGCCAGGGAGCGCAGCGCGCCCACCGACTCGGGCAGCGGGCGGGCGTCCTCAGGGTTGGCCACGATCGGAGCCAGTGTCCCGTCGTAGTCGCAGGCGACCAGCAGGCGCGGTGTGCGCGCGAGTTGGACGATCGCCCGGCGAAGTTCGGCGGGGAGGGCTTCGGCGGTCAACGCCCCTCCTCTAACTCGGTGGGACAGGTCGGGTGCGTGGTCTGAACCGATTCCGAAGGTTTCAGGTCAGACCGCAGTCTGCGTACCCAAGGCGTCAAGGAACGAGCGAGCCCAGCGGTCGACGTCGTGCGTGAGGACTTGGCGGCGCAGCGCGCGCATCCTACGGCGACCTTCGGCCGGATCGAGCGTGAGGGCCGCTTCCAGCGCGTTCTTCACGCCGTCGAGGTCGTGCGGGTTGACCAGGAAGGCGCTCGTCAGCTCCGCCGCGGCACCCGCGAACTCCGACAGCACCAGTGCGCCGCCGAGGTCGTAGCGGCTGGCCACGTACTCCTTGCAGACGAGGTTCATGCCGTCCCGGACCGGCGTCACGACCATGACGTCGGCGGCCGTCATGAACGCGGTCAGCTCCTTGCGGTCGACCGACTGGTGCAGGTAGTGCACGACCGGGTGCCCCACGGTGGAGAACTCGCCGTTGATCCGCCCGACCGCCTGCTCGATCTCGCCGCGCATCTGCTTGTAGTGGTCGACCCGCTCGCGGCTGGGCGTGGCGAGCTGGACCATGGTCACCTCGGTCGGGTCGACCCGGCCGTCCGCGATCAGCTCGTAGAGCGCGCGGAGCCGGACGTCGATGCCCTTGGTGTAGTCCAGGCGGTCGACGCCGAGCAGGATCTTCTTCGGGTTGCCGAGGTCGTTGCGGATCTGCTTCGCGTGCTGCTGGACGTCCTTGCCCCGGGCGAGCGCGTCCAGCCCGGCCGAGTCGATCGAGATCGGGAACGCGCCGACCCGCACCGTGCGGTCGCCGACCTGGACGACACCCGGCCGGGTGCGCACGCCGACCGCGCCCCGGCTGGGCTCCAGGCCGACCAGGCGGCGGGCCAGCCACAGGAAGTTCTGGGCGCCACCCGGCCGGTGGAAGCCGACCAGGTCCGCGCCGAGCAGGCCCCGGATGATCTCGGTGCGCCACGGGAGCTGCATGAACAGCTCGACCGGCGGGAACGGGATGTGCAGGAAGAACCCGATCCGCAGGTCCGGCCGCAGCTCGCGGAGCATCGCCGGGACCAGTTGGAGCTGGTAGTCCTGCACCCAGACGGTCGCGCCCTGCGCGGCCACCTTCGCCGTCACGTCGGCGAACCGCTGGTTCACCCGCACGTAGGTGTTCCACCACCTGCGGTGGAACGCCGGCGGGGCCACCACGTCGTGGTAGAGCGGCCACAGCGTCCCGTTGGAGAACCCCTCGTAGTAGTCGCGCACCTCGGCCGAGCTGAGCGACACCGGGTGCAGTTGGAGGCCGTCCTCCTCGAACGCCTCCACGTCGGCGTCGGCGACACCGGGCCACCCCACCCACGCCCCGCTGTGCGAGCGCAGGAACGGTTCCAAGGCGGTCACCAGGCCGCCGGGGCTGTGCTTCCAGCGCTGGGTGCCGTCCTCCAAGCGCTCCAGGTCGACCGGCAGGCGGTTCGCCACGACCAGGAAATCCGCGCCGTTCTCGCCAACGCTGCTCACCGGGTAACGCCTCCTAGGGGATTCGCCTCGCCCGCCCCCGACACTATCGCCGGACGCCCGTACCGGATGCCCGCGCGTCATCCCCGTCACACGCCGGTGCGACCGGGTTGGACGCAGGTCACGTCCGGTCGGCCGCCCCACCGGTCCGGCGCCCGGACGGGTGCGGTGGGCCGGACAACCGGGGACCGGCCAACCTCCGCTCCAGTCTGCCCAGTCCGCTGCGCACCGGCCGGCCGAGGAACTCGCCCAGCACCACGCCGCTGGCCAGCGCCAACGCCGTGCCCGCCGCCAGGACCAGGGTGGACAGGCCGGCCGCGTCGTTGTCGATGGTGAGCTGGTAAAGACCCCGGTACACCGTCCAGCCCGGCAGCAGCGGCACCATCCCGGCCACCGCGACCACCAGCGGCGGCGTGCGCAGCCGCCGCGACACCACCGCGCCGCCGAACCCGACGGCGGTCGCCGCCGCCGCCGCGCACGCGATGGTGTTCGTGCCGGTCAGCGCCAGCAGCCCGTAGGTGGTCGTGCCGACCGCGCCGGCCGCCGCCGCGATCGGCAGCGCCCGCACCGGCGAGTACGCCGCCAGGGCGAAGAACAGCGAGGTCGCCGCGCCCGCCGCGAACTGCATCGGCACGTCCGAGATCAGCGGCGGCAGCGGGTCCCGGATCGACGTCGGCACGCCGAACTGCACGCCCGCCCGCAACGTCAGCGCGATGCCGGTGATCAGGCCCGCCGTCAGCAGCGCGATCTCCATCGTCCGGCCGGCGGCCGTCACGTTGTACCCGGTTATCGCGTCCTGCACCGCGCCGACCAGCGACAACCCCGACAGCAGCACCACGATCCCGACCGCGACCAGCAACGACGGCCGCACGCTCGGCAGCAGGTCCGTGGCGTAGAGCGCCAGCGCCGTCGCAGCCGCCAGCGCACCGCCCACCACCTGCTGGAAGAAGAACGGCACCCCGCGCCGGTTGAGCACCCGCCCGACCCGGTCGACCACCGCCGTCACCAGCGCCGCCGTCAGCGCGAGCAGCGGCCCGCCGCCGACCAGGAACGCCACCGAGGCCGCCATCCCCGCCCACGCCGCCGTGGCCGCCCAGCGCGGGTACGGGTGCGGCTGCCGGGTGATCCGGTCCAGCTCGGCGTACGCCTCCGGGGCCCGCACCCGGTCGGAGGTGATCCGCCGGATGAGGTCCTCGACGGCGGCCAGCCGGGTGTAGTCCAACCCGCGCGACCGGACCACGCGCAGCGACGTGACGGGTGCCGCCTCGGTACCCCGGTGGCAGGAGACGGTGATCGACGTGTAGATCACGTCCACCTCGGTGCGCGGCAGCCCGTAAGCCTCCGCGACCGCCATCACCGTCGCCGTGGCGTCCGCCGCACCCGCCCCGCTGGCGAGCTGCACCTCGCCCACCCGCAGCGCCAGGTCCAGCACCAGGTGGACGGTCGAGTCGTCCGGAAGGGACGGACCCTCGACGGGTTGCCACAGGCCGGGGGTGGTCCTGGGGTCGCGGTACTGCTTGCGCCGCAGCCGCACGGGCATCCCTCCTCGTGATCGTTCCTGCGCCACGCCCGACGGTGTCACATTCGTCGCTGTGTCATGCGCCACCCCTGCACGGGGTACCCACCGAGGGTGAGTCGATCACCGAGCGTTCAGCACTGTTGATACCGCTGGCCAGCGGTTTCCGCCCCGGCCTGGGCCACCCGGACGGGCAGCGCACCTCCGGACGGACCAATGGCGGCACACCCTGAGCAGACCGTTCGCCGCAGGTGGCACACACTGCGGGCGCTTACGATGTTCCCGGCTCCACGCCACGCCGGTGTAGCTCAATTGGCAGAGCACTCGCCTTGTAAGCGAAAGGTTAGGGGTTCAAGTCCCCTCACCGGCTCTCTGTTGCATGGCTGTGTTTGATTGCGCTCCTCCGGAGCGCGGGCTCGGGCCGCCGCCGAAGTCGGCGGCTCGCGCCGCGTTTCGCGTCGATCGAAGGGCGTGATCGACGCGAAAGGCGACGCGAACCACCGACGCGGCCCTCGCGGTGGGGGCTGCGTCTCCAAGCGGGGCTGCGCCCCGGCCTGGGGTCGGGTGGGTGTGAGCGTGGCGTGGGTGTGAGCGCGTGGGGCAGGCATGGGGTGCGGTCAGGGGGGTGGGGGGTCATCCGCTGGTGGGGAAGGCTGCTTGCACCTCACTTGCCAGGGCGTCCAGCAGGCGGTCGGCCAGGTGTTCGTCGGGGCACTCCAGCTCGGCCACGCTCTTGCCGACGCCCAGGGGGCTGACGCGGAGGGTGATGCCGAAGCCGTGGTCGGCCAGCGGTACCCACGAGAGGCGGAGCAGGTCCAGGTCGGCCACCACCCTGACCTGGGTGAGCCGGCCGTCGTATCTCAGGATCAGCACCTCGTCGTTGACGCCGACGAGGTCGAGCGGCTCGGGCAGCCAGTCGGCCAACCGCCCGGGTTCTGCGGCGGTGGCGAACACGAGGTCTGGCAGAGCCGGGATGTTCCGTCGCACCGTGATCACCCGATAGGGCTACCCGGGCGGTTGTTCGCCTATGCCCTCGAAACCCTGGGGAGGGGTGCGGGCCGCCCCGGGGGTGGGCGGCCCGCCGGGAGGTCAGCCCCGGTCCACGGTGATGCCGTAGCCGACGCCGCCGATGTCCTGGCCCTCGTTGAGCTGGACCACGTGCTGGACGAACTGGCCCTGCTGCTCGCCCGCCACGAACGTCAGCTCCGTGCTGTGCCGCTCACCCGGCTTGACCGGGATGCCGAGGAACGCGGCCCGCTTCGGGTCGGCGATCTCGAACTGGGTCTCGCCCACCTGCTTGACCCCCTCGGCCTTGGCCCCCGTCGAGCGCCACAGCTCGACCAGGCGCGGGCCGAGGTCGATCAGCACGCGCCCGCTGCCGACCAGCGGTCGTTCCGGGCTGGTGATCACCAGGTCCGTCCGGATCGGGCGCTCGGTGGCGTTGCCGACGTTGAACCACGACTTGCCCGGCACCTTCGTGGTGGCGCGGACGGTCTGGTAGTTGCGCCACGCGATGTTGTTGTTCCGCTGCGTGTTGAGCGCGGTGTTCGAGCCCTCCGCGAAGGTCATCGGGTCGCTCGCCGACACCCAGCGGGCCAGCAGGCAGAAGTGGCCGGGGCCGGGGACCGGGTTCCACAGCACCTTCGCCACGGTGACGCCGCCGACCGGCACCGACAGGGTCTGCTCGCCGACGTAGATCCAGTCCCCGTTCGTCACCGGGTCCCAGTTGGTCGAGCCGCCGGGCGCGGTGCGGTAGACCTTGAGCGTGCCGAAGCCGTTCGCGGTGGCGTTCGGGCCCGGGTTGTTCAGCCGCACGTGGACGTAGTTCGCCTGGCCCACCACGGGCTGGATGCCGGGGCCGCAGTCCGCGAGGCCGGGGCAGACCTTGATGTCCGGGCTGTTCCAGAACGGGGTGTTCATGTTGGGCTCGGTGCCCGTGTCGACGGGCTGGTCCTTGATGAACACGTCGCTGCGCTTGCAGTCGCGCAGGAAGTCGATGATCGCGGTGCTCACGCCGCTGCCGTCGGGCTGCGCCTGCGTGTAGAGGCCGCCCGTGGTGTTGGCGTAGTTCTGCATGATCGGGACGATCGGGGTCGTGTAGTAGTTGTTCGTCGGGACGTAGACCGACGAGATCTTGATGCCCTTGCTCAACGCCTGGGTGGCGCGCAGCGCGGCGTTGTTCTGGTCGACGTCGGCCGAAGAGGTGTCGTAGGCGTCGTCGAAGCCGCCGGGCCGGGCGTCGGTGATCAGGATCGCCAGCCGGGTGGCGTTGGAGCGCCAGCCGACGCTGAAGTCGACGTTCTGCGGCCGGCCCGCCGCCGGCAGGTTGTTCACCACCGTGTTGAGCGCCTCGTCGGACGCCTCGGGCTCCTGGTTGCCGCCACTGGCGGCGAGCGCGTTGACGCCCGCGATGACCGGGGTCCGGTTGTTGGGCGCGAAGTTGTTGACGACGGTGATGTTGTCCTTGAACGTGGCCAGCCCGAGCCGGTAGTCGAGCCCGGTCAGGTTCTCGACCTCCTGCGCGATCTGGTTGATGCCCGTCTTCAGGTTGGCGATGGCACCGCCCATGCTGCCGGTGTCGTCCACCACGAAGACGACGTCCATCGGGCCGCACTTGCGCGGCGCGGGGGGCAGGGGTGCGGCACCGGCGGGGCTCACGACCTGGGCGGTGGACACCGCCAGCGCCAGGGCGGCGAAGGCCGCCAGCGCCGGTCTGCGGATGCGTTGCATCAGGGATCTCTTCTCGCTCGGGCGTTCGGACGCAGGGGTCCGGGCGCGGGTCCCAAAGCGCGCCGGACGTCGTCGTCCGGCCCGCATCAGGAGGAGCGGGGCTGATTCCCCGGCGTACTGCTCGATTCGTCGTCACTTTGCTGCCCGGCGAATGGTCCTGTCCCGCGCCAGGCGGGTGACCTGCGAAGATGGCTGCGGGAAACCGTATGGCGGATACGCTCGGTGATTTCTGCTGGGCCGTTGGGGGCTATTTCCGGGGAATGCGGATGGTGAACGTGGTGGAGCCCGGTCGGCTCTCCAGCCCGATGGTGCCGCCGTGCGCCGCGATCAGCGAGTGCGCCACGGCCAGGCCGAGCCCGCTGCCGCCCCGGTCGCGGGTGCGGGAGTTGTCGACCCGGTAGAACCGGTCGAAGATCCGCGCCTGGTCGGCGGCCGGGATGCCGGGTCCGGTGTCGCCCACCCGCAGCACGGCGTGCCGGCCCTCCGCCGCCACCGCGAGCGTCACGGCGGTCCCGGGCGGGGTGTGCAGGGCGGCGTTGGCGAGCAGGTTGTCCAGCACCTGCCGCACGCGCATCGGGTCGAACCGGAGACGCACCGGGTCCGCGCCGGCGGCCACCGCGAGTGGGTGGTCCGGGCGGGCAGCCTGGAAGGCGTCCGCCGCCTCCCGCACCAGCTCGGCCAGGTCGCCGTCCACGGGCCGCAGCGGGGCCTCGGACTCCGCCGAGTCGAGCCGGGCCAGCAGCAGCAGGTCGTCGAGCAGCACGCTCATCCGCGCCGCTTCCGAGCGCAGCCGCTCCAGGTGCGCTTCGCGCTCCTCCGGGGCGTTGGCGGCGGCGTAGCGGAACAGGTCGGCGTAGCCCCGGATCGACGTCAGCGGCGTGCGCAGCTCGTGCGAGGCGTCCGCGATGAACCGGCGCAGCCGCTGCTCGGCGGCCGTGCGCGCGGCCAGCGACGAGTCGATGTGCTCCAGCATGGTGTTGAACGCGGAGCGCAGCTCCTCGACCTCGACCCCGCCGTTGCCGCCCTCGGCGCGCACCGCGAGCCGCGCCGAGTCGGTCAGGTCGTGCGACGAGATGTCGTGCGCGGTCTGCGCCATGTCGCTCAGCGGTTGCAGCCCGCGCCGCAGCACCGCCCGGCCGATCACCACGAACGCGATCAGCGCGAGCAGGAAGGTGGCCACCACCACCATCACGAGCTGCTGCACGGTGTTGGTCAGGTCGTTCATCGGCGCCGCGCTGACCAGCACCATGCCGCCGCCCATCGGGCAGCCGCGCAGCCGGTAGGTGCCCTCGCCGCGCAGCTCGGCGGTGCGGAACACCGGCTTGTCGCCGGTCACGTCCCGGGCGACCTGGACCATCTCGGTG
Source organism: Actinosynnema sp. NPDC050436 (assembly GCF_040655415.1). Taxonomy (NCBI): domain Bacteria; kingdom Bacillati; phylum Actinomycetota; class Actinomycetes; order Pseudonocardiales; family Pseudonocardiaceae; genus Actinosynnema; species Actinosynnema sp. NPDC050436. Next base: position 53,933 of record NZ_JBFAJV010000016.1, read on the forward strand.
CTGTCCAGGGGCAGGCCGGCAGGGGGCTTGAGCGTGACCTCGCCGTCGCGCACCTGGTAGACGGCGGCGAACCAGCCGTAGATCGAGGTGTTGAGCTTGCCGTACTTCTCGACGTCCTTCTCCAGGTCGACCTGGGTCGCCTTCATCTGCTCGTCGAGCTTGTCGGCGAGGTAGCCCTCCATGTTCTTGACCATCACCATGCCGACGACGGCGAACACGCCCAGCGCCAGCGCGCCGAGGCCGAGCGCGAGCCGGGTGCCCAGCCGCAACCGGGGGCGGCCGGACCAGGAGGGCCGGCCCACTAGTCCGGGGCCTTGCGCAGCACGTAGCCGACGCCGCGCACGGTGTGGATCAGCGGCTGGTGGCCGTCGTCCAGCTTGCGCCGCAGGTGCGAGATGACCAGCTCCACGACGTTGGACCGGCCGCCGAAGTCGTACTCCCACACGTGGTCGAGGATCTGCGCCTTGGTCAGCACGGCCGGCGAGCGGCGCATCAGGTAGCGCAGCAGCTCGTACTCGGTGGGCGTGAGGGTGACCAGCCGGCCCGCGCGGCGCACCTCGCGGGTGTCCTCGTCCATCGCCAGGTCCGACACCTTCAGCACGGACCGCTTCCACTGCGGCCCGGTCGACCGCCGCAGCACCGCCCGCAGCCGGGCCATCAGCTCCTCCACCGAGAACGGCTTGACCAGGTAGTCGTCGCCGCCCCGGGTCAGCCCGGCCACCCGGTCGGCGGTGCCGTCGCGGGCGGTCAGGAACACCACCGGCACCATCGCGCCGGAGGAGCGCAGCCGGTCCAGCACGGTGAACCCGTCCAGGTCGGGCAGCATCAGGTCCAGCACCACGATGTCCGGGTGGAACTCGGCCGCCGTGCTCAGCGCGGCCTCGCCGCTCGCCGCCGTGGCCGCCTCCCAGCCCTCGTACCGGGCGACCGTGGCGACCAGGTCCGCGATGTGGGGCTCGTCGTCGACGACGAGCAGTCGAACCGCGTTGGCCTTGTCCACGTGCCCATGGTGCGGCACGGCCGTTGCGGGCAGCCAACCCGGTCCCGGACCGACCGCTGATCTACAGGAAGTCGACAGGAACCGGACAGGACCCGCGCAGGCGGGGCGGACGCGAGGACGCCGCGCGGCGGGTGCACCGCACGTCGGGATGGCCGTGGTGGCGTGGTCCGCACGGCCGGTCGGCGCGCGGGAGTGGGCCTGGCGTGATTGGTCGCACGCGTTCTGCTACCGTTCTGTGCACGGGTTTTCCCGCTCTACGCAGGTCAGCCGGGTTTCGCGCTCGGGGCGTGTCCCGGAGTCGACCGCGTGGAGAGCCGGCTTCGGTCGCACGCATTCGGGAACGTGCGGCCGAGGCCGTCTGCAAAGCGCCCCGCTCGTGGGCCGGTCTCCCTAGGCGTAGCGGGAGTAGTCGAACTCCGCGCCCACCACCGAGTACCCCAGGTCGGAGCCGAGCCGGGTCAGCAGGTCGACCAGTTCCAGGCCGGCCAGCCAGTCCCTCGGCAAGGCCGCCGTGCCGTGCAGCGCGCCCAGGATGTTGCCGGTCAGCGCGGCGGTCGCGTCGCTGCCGCCGGAGTGGTTGGCCGCCGCCCGCAGGGCGTCCACGAACTCCGACCGCCTCGGGTGGACCAGCACCGTGTGCACCGCGATGGCCAGCGCCTCCGGGCCCGTCCACCCGCTGCCCAGCCGGTCGACCCGCACCGACTCGAAGCCGAGCGCCCGGTGCTCCTCGGCGAACAGGACCGCGCGGTTGAGCGTGTTCGCGGTGTACGGGTCGTCCCGCAGGACCCGGCCGATCACCTGGTCCACGGCCTCCCGCACCGGCCGCCCCTTCACCGCGAGCAGGTGGATCAGCAGCGCGAACGCCCCGCCGGCCACCCACCCGCCGGTCCCGCCGTGGGTCAGCGCGGCGAACCGGCAGCCCAGGTCGTAGGCGATGTCGGCGCTCGGGGCGAAACCCGCCGGTGCGGTCCTCGTCACACCGTTGCACCCGGAGGACTCGTTGTGGGGCTCCTCCGGGGTGGGCGGGGTGTCGGCGGCGAGGGCCCGCAGGCAGGTCAGGCCGGGCGACCGGCTGGAGTACAGCCGCTCGTCGCCGGCGAGGCCGCCGGCTCCCGGCTCCGGGGCCGCGACCTGCTGCGTCGTCAGCCAGCGCCGGTAGCTGTCCCACACCGTGCCGACCGGGTCCCACTCGCCGGTCTCCCGGCCGCGCACCCACGCCCGGAGGTACCCGTCGGCGGTGAACAGGGTGAGCTGGGTGTCGTCGGTCACCAAAGCGGGACGCGGCGGTTCCAGAACACCCTCCGGGCCGTGGTCTCGTTGGATGTCCGTCCACCCCAGGTACTGGACGGGTGCGCCCAGGGCATCGCCCAGTGCGCCGCCCAGCAGGCAGGCGGCGCCACGGTCGACCACGCTCATCGGCTCGCGCGGCACTTGCCCTCCTGCACTGCGACGTCGGGGCCAAAACCCTAGCCGTCGCAGGGTCGTCCGGTCATGGGAGCACGACTGGTTGAGCAAACAACATCTACCCACAGGTATCCATGGGCTCGGTTGGCGCACCTGATCCAGTGACCGAGCCAACTGACCGGTGCACCACCGAGGCGGGGGAGGGGCATGGCCGAGCGGAGCAAGAGCGGGTTGGAGTTCGGTGTGCTCGGGCCGTTGCAGGTGCTCGCCGACGGTCGCCAGCTCGTGATCGGCCGGCGGGGGATGCGCGGCCTGCTGGCGATGCTGGTCCTGCAGGCCAACCGGGTCGTCCCGATCGACGAGATCGTGGACAGCCTGTGGACCGACGACCCGCCCGCCACCGCCCGCACCATCGTGCACGGCTACGTCTCGCGCCTGCGGCGGATGCTCGACCAGGCCGACCCGGCGGGCTCCGCGCGCATCCTCACCACGCCGCCCGGCTACCAGCTCGCGGTCGACCCGTGGCGGCTGGACTTCCACCGGGCCCGGCAGCTCGTGGCCGGCGCGCGGGGCAAACCGGCCCCGATCCGGGCCCAGCTCCTGCGCGAGTCGCTCGGGCTGTGGCGCGGCCCGGTGCTCGCCGACGTGCCCGGCGACCCGGTCACCACCGACCTGGAGGAGCTTCGGCTTGCCGCACTGGAGGAGCGGGTGGAGGCCGAGCTGGAACTCGGCCGGCACCTGGAGCTCGTCGGCGAGCTGCGCCAGCTCGTCAGCGAGTACCCGTTCCGGGAGCGCCTGGTCGGCCACACCATGCGGGCGCTGTACCGGTCGGGGCAGCGGGCCGACGCGCTGGAGGCGTACCAGCGGTTCCACCGACGGGTCGTGGACGAGCTGGGCATCGACCCGGGCCCGGAGCTGCGGGTGCTGCACGAGCAGGTGCTGCGCGACGACCCGGCGCTGAGCTCGCCCGGCCCGGCCGAGCCGGTCGCGCCCGTGCCGCCCCGGCCCGGCGTGGTGGTGCCGGCGCAGCTCCCGGCGGCGGCGTCCGGGTTCATCGGCCGCGACGAGGAGCTGGCCTGGCTGGACCGGCTGTGCGACCAGCGCGACCCGGCCGCGACGACGGTGGCCGTGGTGACGGGGGCGCCGGGCATCGGCAAGAGCGAGCTGGCGGTGACGTGGGGGCACCGCCGCGCCGAGCAGTTCCCGGACGGGCTGCTGTTCGCCTCGCTCAACGGCTTCGCGCCGGACCGGGACCCGGTGCAGCCGGCCGAGGTGCTGGCCCGGTTCCTGCTGGCGCTGGGCGTGCCGTCCGACGGCGTGCCGCACGACCTGGACGACAGGGTCGGCCTCTACCGGTCGGTGCTGGCCCGGCGGCGGGTGCTGGTGGTGCTGGACGACGCGTGGGACCCGGAGCAGGTGCGGCTGCTGCTGCCGCCCGGCGCGGGGTCGGTGGTGCTGGTGACCTCCCGGCGGCGGCTGGAGCCGCTGGTGGTCAGCAACGGCGCGCGGATGCTGACGCTGGACGCGCTGCGCGAGGACGAGTCGGTGCGGCTGGTGGACGAGGTGGTCGGCAAGCCGCTGTCCGAACAGGAGCCGGTGGCCACCCGGATGCTGGCCGAGCTGTGCGGGAACCTGCCGCTGGCGCTGCGGATCGCGGCGGCCAAGCTGGTGTTCAGTCCGGAGTGGACGGTGGAGGCGCTGGTCGCCCAGCTCTCCGACGACGACGCCCGGCTGCGCACCCTGGACCTCGCGGACACCGGCGTCGGCGTGGCGCGGGCGCTGGCGGTGTCCTACCGCAACCTCCCGCCCGAACTGGCGGAGACGTTTCGGGCTGCGGGCCTGGTTCCGGGGCGGTGGGTGAGCCCGCACGCCATCGCCGCGCTGTGCCGGACGGACCTGGGCACGGCGGCGGGCAGGCTGGCCGACCTGGCGGACGCCCACCTGCTGGTGGAGCAGTGGCGTGGCGGGTTCGTGCTGCACGACCTGGTGCGCCTCTACGCCCGCGAGGTGGTCGGCGACGAGCACCCGGACCTGCGCACCGCCGCGCTGCGCAGGCTGGTGGACCACTACCTGGCGGCGTGCGACCACGCCCGGCGGCTGATCCGCCCGGTGGACGACGGCCTGGAGTTCGCTTCCGGCGAGCCGTCCGCGCCCCGCCCGGCCACCTCGGGGCAAGCGCTTTCCTGGTTCGACAAGGAGTGGCCCAACCTGATCGCCCTGGTGCACGGCGCGGCCGAGGCGGGGCTGCACCGGCAGGTGTGGCAGCTCGTCCGGCTGGTGTACCCGTACTGCGTGGCCCGGCTGGTCAGCCGGGAGTGGCGGGCCGTCGCCGAGTTCGGCCTCGCCTCCGCGCGGGTCGGCGACGACCGGCGCGGCGAGATGCTGGTGCTGCACGCCGGGCACGCGATGAACCTGTGGACCGGCTCGGTCCGGGGCACGCTGCCCGACGCCGAGCGCGCGCACCGGTTGGCCGAGGAGCTGGGCGAACCGCGCTACCTGGTCATGACGCTGGACCAGCTCGCCTGCGCCCTGTCGGCGGAGGGGCGCAACGAGGAGGCGCTGGCGCACTACCGCAGCGCGGTGGAGATCGCCCGGCGCGAGGGCGACGCGCTGGGCGAGGCGACCGCGCTGCACAACCAGGCCCAGGTCGAGCAGCGCCTCGGGCGGCTGGAAACGGCCGTGCAGCACCAGTTCCAGGCGATGGAGCTGCACCACCGCAACGGCAACGAGCGCGCGTACGTGCTGGCGCTGGTGAACCTGGCCGAGCTGTACGCCGAGCTGGGCCTGCCGGCCGAGGCCGAGGAGAACGCGCGGCGGGGCGTGGAGCTGGCCCGGGGCGGGTCCATGGCGGTGGAGGAGGCGTTCGGCAGGCAGGTGCTCGGCGCGGTGCTGGCGAAACGGGGGGAAGTCGTTGCGGCGCAAGCGGAGCTCGCGGAATCGCTGCGGTTGTTCGAACGCCTGGGATCGTCCCGGGCGATGTTCGTCCGAACGGCCCTTGAAGCGTTGACCACTGGGGTTTAGCGGTCGTTTAGCACGTGACCGGGCGTTCGTGGGAACTTGGTGACGCGCGCTGATCAACGCCGGAAGGCGGGTCGGCGCGGCGGGTGGCTCTTGGAGGGGGATACCAGGGGGGAAGCCACCCGGACGTCAGCCGGCCGGCATTCGGGGGAGAGTGCCGGCCGGCTGACCCGTCCTCGGGCCCGTCGCGGCGGGCCCAGCCCACCGAGGACGCCCCGGCCGGGGTGGTCGGCGGGATCGGTCCGCCGGGCCGGCCGGGGACGGTCCCCGGGTCAGGAGTCCACGCAGACCGGCAGCAGCTCCGGGCGCTTGGGCACGACCCCGTCGCCCATCGACTCGCCGCGCAGCTGCCGGGTGATCCACGGCACGACGTGCTCGCGCGCCCACTTGAGGTCGTGCCGGCGCTGGGTCATCCAGTCCTCGTCGGCCGGCGGCGGCCACGGCGTGCTCCAGTCCTCCTCCGGCGTGAAGCCCAGCACCTCCGCCGCGCGCAGCGCCACCCGGCGGTGGCCCTCCGTCGACAGGTGCAGGCGGTCCTCGCTCCACGCGCGGCGGTCGTGCAGGACGGTCATCGACCACAGGTCGACCACCCGGCAGTGGTAGCGCTCGGCGACCGACCACAGGTGGCTGTTGTAGATGGCGATCTTGCCGCGCAGCGACCGCAGGAACGGCGTGTGCTTGGGGTCGAAGCCGGTGAAGATCACCACCTCGGTGCCCGCCGCGCGCAGGTCCGCCACCGCGATCTCGTAGACCTCGGCGAGCGCGTCCGGGTCCGAGCCCGGCACCAGCAGGTCGTTGCCGCCGCCGCAGAAGGTGGCGAGCCTCGGTCGCAGCTCGACCGCCAGCGGGATCTGCTCGTCCACGATCTCCTGGAGCATCTTGCCCCGGATGGCGAAGTTCGCGTACCGGAAACCCCGCTGCCGGCTGGAGATCATCGCCGCCAGGCGGTCCGCCCACCCCAGGTAGGTGCCGTTCGGGCCGGGGTCGTCCATGCCCTCGGTGAAGCTGTCCCCCAGCGCGACGTAGCTGTCCAACCCGTCCACCACGTGCCTCCTCGTCCGCGGCGCACCCCCCGTGACCGCGCTGAACAGGATGCCTCCGAAAGGCGGGCCGACGCCACCACCTACCCCGGGCACCGTTACCGGAGTGTCACTCGATGGTGGGACTGATGTCGGCATTGGGCGGTTCGTCACCCGGGCGGCCGTAGCCTTGCCAGCCGTGTCGCGTCTGCCCGTCCCGCTGCTCTCGTTCGGTGCCCTGGCCGCGCTCGCCGGGCTCGTCACCGGCTTCGCGCTGGTCCGGGGAGGACCGGAACCGCCGCCCGAGCAGCGGATCGACGGCCCGCCCGAGGTCGTCCAGGGCCCCGGCGGCGACGGCCCGCCGATGGAGTACGAGGGCGGCGGCACCCCGCCGCCGACGTCCGCGCGCCGCCCGGCCGGCCTGCCGCCGGCTACCGACGCGACACGGACGACTGCAACGCAGATCACGCCGACACCGACGCCCGCCGCGCCGCCCTCCGCCGCCGAGGCGGAACCGGCGGTCGTCACCCCGACCACCACGACCGCGACGACCGGTGTGACGCCCACTGCGGAGGAAACCCCCGCGACGACGTCGGGCGCTTGACGTCGTCGCGGGGGCGTCCGGCCCGCTGCCCGGCGGAGCCGCCGCCGAACATCCCCCGGGCAGCGGGGTCTGGGCCGGCGCGGGGGAGGGCCGCCGCCGATCTCCTCCTCCCGCGCCGACGTCCGGTCAGCCCCCGGCAGCCAGGTCCAGGGGCTCGTACGCGGTGCGCAGGCGCGATTCCGCGCCCGGCGCGGCACCCAGCGCGTCCAGGCCGAGCAGGGCCGCGCCGACCACCGGCGGCACGTCCACCACCCGCACCTCGGCCTGCGGCGCGAGGCCGCCCAGCCGCTCCCGCACGGCGTCCACCACCGCGCCGTCCGTGCCGGTCAGCACGCCGCCGCCGAGGACGACGTCCACCGGCTCGTCCAGCAGCGCCAGGCGCCGCAGCGACACCGACGCGAGCAGGGTGACCTCCTCGACCAGCCGGTCGACCACCTCCTGGGCCACCGCGTCACCGGTCGCCGCCACCTCGAACAGCAGCGGGCACAGCGCGTGCGGGTCGAGCTCGACCTCCTCGAAGTGCAGCCGCTCGACCGCCTCCGCGATGGTCGCGGTGCCGTAGTGGGCGGTCAGCGCGGGCAGCAGCGCGGTCGGTGCGCCGCGCCCGTCCTCCGCCCGCACGGCCAGCCACAGCGCCTCGCTGCCGATGTGCCCGCCGCCGCCCCAGTCGCCGGAGATCCGGCCCAGCGCGGGGAACCGGTGCGTCCGGCCGTCCCGCGCCACCGCGACGCAGTTGATGCCCGCACCGCACACCACGGCCACGCCGATGCCGTCGGACGTGCCCGCGCGCAGCAGCGCGAAGGTGTCGTTGCCGACGACGGTCGAGCCCGACCACCCGCGCCGCTCGATCGCGGCGCGCAGGTCGTGCTCCTCCTTCGGCAGGTCGGCGCCCGCGAGGTAGGCGGCGGTGTGCGCGGCGATCGGCTCGTCGGCGGGCAGCCCCGCCTGGCGGGCCGCCGCGCGGGCCAGCTCCTCGAACACCTCCAGGCTGCGCGCCAGGCCGACGTTCTGCGGCGACGCGCCGGGCCCCCGGACCTGGGCGAGCACCCGCCCGTCGAGGTCCACCAGCGCCACCGCCGTCTTGCTGTTCCCGCCGTCGATGGCGAGCACCCGGTCGGTCATCAAGCCCCCCGGCCCTTCGCCCAGGGCAGGAAGTCGCGGTTGCGCGACACCAGCTCGTCGGCCAGCCGGTCGGCGATCGCGTGCTGCCCGACCAGCGGGTGCGCCAGCAGCGCGTCCGCCACCCGGTCCCGCCCGCCGTGCACGGCCGCGTCGAGCGCCAGGTGCTCGTAGGCGGTCACGTGCGCGATCAGGCCGGAGATCGAGGGCTCCAGCGGCTCCACCGGCAGCGCCCGCGCGCCCTGCGAGGTGACCGCCGCCGGCACCTCGATGACCGCGTCCTCGGGCAGGAACGGCAGGGTGCGGCCGTTGCGCACGTTGACCACGTGCTGCTCCGCGCCCGTGCCGCCGGTCAGCGCGTGCACGAGCTGCACGGCCGCCTCGGAGTAGTACGCGCCGCCGCGCTGGGCGAGCTGCTCGGGCTTGGTGACGACGTTGACATCGCCGTACAGGTCCAGCAGCTCCTTCTCCACCGCAGCCACCACCTCCGCGCGCGGAGGGCTCGACTTCTGCTTCTCGACAACGTCGTCGTGGTCGTAGAAGTACTTGAGGTAGTACGAGGGGACCATCCCCAGCCTGCGCATCAGGGGCGCGGGCACGCCGATGTGCTCGGCCAGCGCCTCCGCGTGGTGCGCCAGCAGCTCCGGCAGCCGGTCGACGCCGTTGACGAACACGCCGCGCTCCCACGTCAGGTGGTTGAGGCCGACGTGCTCCAGCCGCACCGACTCCGGGTCGACGCCGAGCAGCGCGGAGGTCCAGCGCTGGAACGTGATCGCCACGTTGCACAGGCCCACCGCGCGGTGCCCCGCCTGGAGCAGCGCGCGGGTCACGATCCCCACCGGGTTGGTGAAGTTGACGATCCAGGTGTCCTCGCCCGCGACGGCGCGCACCCGGTCGGCGATGTCCAGCACCACCGGCACCGTCCGCAGCGCCTTGGCCAGGCCGCCCGCCCCGGTCGTCTCCTGGCCGACGCAGTCGCACACCAGCGGGAACGTCTCGTCCTGGGCGCGGGCCGCCTGGCCGCCGACGCGCAGTTGCAGCAGCACGGCGGACGCGCCGTCGACGCCCTCGTCGAGGTCCGAGGTGGTGCGGACGCGCGCGGGGTGGCCGGCGTGCTCCAGCAGTCGCTGGGAGAACGCGCCGACCACGGCCAGGCGCTCGGCGTCCGGGTCGACCAGGACGATCTCGTCCACCGCGAGGCTGGTCCGGCGTCCCGCGATGCCGTCCACCAACTCCGGGGTGTAGGTCGATCCGCCACCGACAACGGTGAGCTTCATCCTTTGACTCCAGTGAATGTGATGCCCTTGACGAACGAGCGCTGGGCGAAGACGAACAGCACCACGGCCGGGATCATGATCAGCAGCGTCGCGGCCATCGCCAGGTTCCACTGGACGTGGTGCATCCCCTTGAACGACGACAGGGCCAGCGACAGCGTCCACTCGTCCGGCCTCTCGCCGGTGTAGAGCAGCGGGCCGAAGTAGTCGTTCCACGTGTAGAGGAAGCAGAACAGGGCCGTGGCGGCGATGCCCGGCCGGGCCATCGGCACGACGATCCGCACCAGGGCCTGGAACTCGGTGCAGCCGTCCACCCGCGCGGCGTCCACGTAGGACTGCGGGATGGTGAGGATGAACTGGCGCAGCAGGAAGATGCTGAACGCGTCGAACAGGAAGTACGGCGCGATCAGCGGCCACAGCGTGCCGGTCAGGCCCAGGCTGGACCACGTGTCGTACAGCGGCACGGCGACCACCTGCGGCGGCAGCATCATCGCGCCGACCACGAGCAGGAACACCGCGTTGCGCCCGCGCCAGCGCAGCTTCGCCAGCGCGTAGGCGGCGGGGATCGACGACAGCAGCATCCCGGCGGTGGCCAGCAGCGAGTACAGCAGGCTGTTGCCGAGGTACTTCAGCAGCGGGGCCTTGTCGAAGACCTCCAGGAAGTTGCCCCAGTGCCACTCGCGCGGCCACAGGTCCCTGGTGAACGCCTGGTTGTCCGACATCACCGCGGTGAGGAACACGAACAGGACGGGCAGCGCGAACATCAGGGCCAGCGCGATGCCGATGCTGTGCACGGCCACCCAGTCCAGGACCCCGCGCCAGTTGCGGGGCTTCGGCGACTCCTCCCGAACGGCGGTGTCGCGGTCGAGCACGGCGGTCATGCGCCCCCGCCCCCTTCCTCCTGGTGGCTGGCCTTGCGCATCCGCTGCACGAGGAGCGCCGTGGCGGCGAACGAGACGATGAACAGCACGGTCGCCATCGCCGCCGCGTAACCCATGTCGAAGTACCGGAAGCCCTTGGTGTAGAGCCAGACCGGGAACGTCAGCGTCGAGTTCTCCGGGAAGCCGATGTTCTTGGTCGCGCCGGTGATGTCCGCCGCGCCGCTGGCCGCCGACCCGGCGACCACCGCCTGGGTGAACAGCTGCAACGCCAGGATGATCGAGTTCACCACGCCGAACATCAGCACCGGCGAGATGGTGGGCAGGGTGATGTGCCACCACCGCCGCAGCGCGCCGGCCCCGTCGAGCTGGGCCGCCTCGTACTGCTCCTGGGGCACGTCGAGCACCGCCGCCAGGATGATGATCATCAGGTCGCCGGACACCCACAGCATCACCGCCGTGATGCCGACCTTGGACCACGCGGGGTCGGCGAACCACAGCGGGCTCTGCACCCCGAACCAGCCGAGGAACGTGTCCAGCGGGCCCTCGTTCGGCCGCATGACCAGGAAGAACACCAGCGTCGCGGCGACCGGCGGTGCGAGCGAGGGCAGGTAGCACAGGGTGCGCACCAGGCCGACGCCCGACTTCAGCCGGGCCACCACCGACGCCACGCCCAGCGCGAACAGCACCCGCGCGAACGTCAGCACGACCACGAACCACAGCGTGTTGTACACCGACGTCAAGAACAGCTTGTCCTTGAACATGTAGGTGTAGTTCTCCAACCCGATCCACTCGGGCGCGTTGATCAGGTCGTACTTGGTGAAGGAGAACACGACCGTGGCGACCAGCGGGTAGCCGAAGAACACGGCGAACCCGAGGACGGCCGGTGCCATGAAGGCCAGCACGGTCAACCGGTTGCGGGCGCGGGAGCGGGACCGCCCCTTCGCAGGGGCGGGCCGCGCCGCGTCCACGCGTTCGAGCGTGGCGGTCATGTCTACTTGCCGCTCTTGGCGATCTCGTCGTCGATCCGCTGGTCGACTTCCTTCAAGCCGGCCATCAGGTCCGGGACCTTGCCCGACTGCCACAGCGTGGCGAAGTCGCCGATCGCCTTGATGTGCGCGTCACCGATCGGCGTCACCGGGTTGCCCTGGAGCTTGCCGCTCTTGGCCAGGTCGATGAACGTCTTGAAGTTCTCGTCCACCTCCAGCTTCGGGTCCTCCAGCGCGGCCTTGGTGCTCGGGATGTTCTTGATCCCGTTGGCCAGGGTGACGATCGTGTCGGTGTCGAACGACAGGTGCTTGATCAGCTCCCACGCCGCGCCGGCGTTCTTCGCGCCCTTCGGCACGCCCATGATCGTGCCGGTGGTGAAGCCGATTCCGTACAGGTCGGGCTTGATCGTCGGGAACGGCGCGGTGCCGAACTTGACGTTCGGCGCCTGGTCCTTCAGGAACGCGGTCCGGTACTCGCCGTCCATCATCATGGCGATCTTCTGCTGGTGGAACGCGTGGTCCGTGGAGTACTCCTGGCCCAGCCCCGAGCGGAACCGCTCCAGGGCGTCGAAGCCGTAGAAGTCCACCAGCTCCTTCTGGAACTTCAGCATCTCCGCCCACTCGGGCGAGGCCAGCGCCGACTTGCCGTCCGGGCCGGCCCACTTCGCGCCGAAGTTCGGGGCCCAGATCGGCGGCCGGTTGGCGTAGAACAGCATGGTGGGCAGGAAGCCCGCGACCTCGATCGAGCCGTCCGGGGCCTTCTTGGTGGTGCGCTTGGCGAAGTCGAGCAGCTCGGCGGTCGTCTTCGGCGGGGCCGTGATGCCGGCGGCGGCGAGCAGCTCCTTGTTGTAGTACAGGCCGTACACGTCGCTGAGCATCGGCATCGCGCAGCGGTTGCCCTTGTACTCGGTGTAGGAGCGCACCGCCTCGGGGATCTGGTCGAGGTCGACCTTGTCCCGGTCGATGTAGGGCTTGAGGTCCTGGAACGACCCGGACGAGCAGAACTGGCCGATGTTGTCCGTGGTGAACGACAGCGCCACGTCCGGCGGGTTGCCGCTGCGGATGCCCGCCGTGATCTTGTCGTCGTCCTGGCTGCCCTCGTGCTTGATCTCGGCGTTGGGGTACTTCGCCTTGAAGCTCTCCAACGCCTTGGTGACCTCGTCCTGCTCCCGGCCGGAGTAGTTGCTCCACACGGTGAGCGTGAACTTGTCGTCCTTGCCGGGTGCGGCGGCCGGACCACCGGACTGGTCGGACTTGCCCGCGCCTGCCGCGCAGGCGGACAGGGTTACCGCGGCGGCCACGCATAGCACCGCTGCGCGCGAGACCTTGCGCATGTGCTCTCCTTCTCTCAACGTGCGGACGGGAACGTTGCGGCCCTGGGACACCTTCGGCGTGGAGTGACGTCTCAGGCGTGCTTCGGGCCTCGGAAGGGTTCGGTCGTGGCGGCGGGTAGGCCGAACACCTGTTCCCTGACGACCGACAGCGCGGCGTGCAGCGCGCCGGAGCGCACCGGCTTCCCGGTCACCAGGGCGAGTTGGACCGGGGTGCGGGGCACCACCAGTCGGCGGAGCTCGGCGGCGACCAGGTCGGCGAGCGTGGAGCCGCCGGCCTGGGCGATGTCGCCGGAGAGCAGGACGAGTTCGGGGTCGAGCACCGAGATGACGTTCGCCACCCCGGTGGCGATCCGGCGGGCGAGGTCGACCAGGAACTCCCGGCCGGAGGTGCCCTCGCCCAGGGCCTTGCGGACGGCGGCCTGGCCGGTGCGGGCGGACACCCCGTGCGCGCGGGCCAGCCGGACGATGGCGGAGCTGTCGAGCAGGTCGCCGTAGCGCGCGCCCCGGCGCTCGGTGCCGGTCTCGGCGGTGGCGTGGTCGGGCACCTGCATGGCGTCGATCTCGCCCGCGCCGCCGGTCGCGCCGCGCAGCAGCACGCCGTTGACCACGACCGCCGCGCCCACCGCGTCGGCCGGCCACAGCAGGACGAAGTCCCGCACGTCGGTGGCCCGCCCGGCGACCATCTCCTCCAGCGCGACCAGGTTCACGTCGTTCTCGACGGTGACCGGGGTGCTGAGCAGGTCGGTGAGCGTGCCGGGGATGTCGAAGCCCTCCCAGCCGGGCATGTGCGGCGCGTAGTTGAGCCGCCCGGTCGCCGGGTCCACCGCGCCGGGCGAGCCGACCACCACGTGGCGCAGCGCCTCCGGCGACAGCCCGGCCTGGTTCGCGGCCTTGGTGACCGCGCCGTGGAACGCCTCCAGCACGTCGGTGCGCGGCATCGGCGCGCTGTGCTCGGTGAGCAGGGTGCCGGAGATGTCGGCGACGGCGACGTCGACGGTGTCCGGCGTGAGGTCGATGGCGGCCACGTGGGCGAGGGCGCCGTTGACCGTCCAGAGCTGGGCGCGCGGACCGCGCCCGCCGCCGCGCAGGCCGTTGCGCAGGACCGTGCCCTCGGTCTCCAGGCGGGTCAGCAGCTGGGCCGTGGCGGGCTTGGACAGCCCGATGATGCCCTCCAGCTCGGACCGGGTGAGGGGTCCGTTGCGCAGCAGGGCCTCGATCGCCGCGCGGTCGTTGATCTCGCGCAGCAGTCGGGGGCTACCGGCTCGCATCGGTCCTCCTGTCTGTTAACTTTCCAGACGATTTCGGCCACCGTAGTGACGGGGCTCACCGGAGGTCAATGCTCCGAGACGGGTCCGTTACCTGGGTTAGGTTTGCCTAAGGCACCCTGGAGGCATGACCGACACTCGTCCTGACTCGCTGGCCGGCCTGCTCGGCGGGCGCAGGGGCGCGCTGGACGCCTCCCTGCCGCCGCTGGCGTTCGCCCTGGGGTGGGTGGCGAGCGGGCAGTCCATCGCGGTCGGCGCGGCGGTGGCGGTCGTCAGCGGCGTCGTGATCGGGGTCGTGCGGCTGCTGCGCGGCGAACGCCCGCGCGCCGTCCTGGTGTCGGTCGCCCTGGTGGTGGTCGCGGCCTACATCGCGTTGCAGACCGGGCGGGCCGAGGACTTCTTCCTGCTCCAGATCTTCGTCAACGCCGCGTCGGCGCTGGCGTGGGCGGCGAGCATCGTCGTGCGGTGGCCGTTCCTGGGCGTGGTGGTCGGCCTGGTCACCGGCCAGAAGTTCCGCTGGCGGGCCGACCCGGACCTGATGCGGGCCTACCGGGTGGCGAGCTGGGCGTGGGTCGGCCAGTACGTGCTGCGCGTGGTCGTGTTCGGCGCGCTGTGGGTGGCGGGCCAGGTGGTGGTCCTGGGCGTGATGAGGGCGATCCTGACCTGGCCGTTGCAGGCGGTGTGCATCGCGGTGAGCTGGTGGCTGATCCGCCGCACCCTGCCCGCCGACCACCCCGGCCTCCGCCACCCCCGCGTTCCGGTGACGACCCCACCGCCCACCCGGCCGTAGCCGGCACTCCACCCACACCGCCGCGACACCGACCGGGGCCGGCCCGCCGCCTGCCCCACGTCGAGCGCACCCCGGGCGAACGCACGGGGGTCAGGTCGGGCGGGGTGCGGTGTCGCCGAGGACTTCCACGGCCGCCAGCCAGGCCGCGCCCGCCGAGCTCTCCGTGGCGATCCGCACGGGCGCGCTGGTGCGGGCGGTCAGCTCCGCGCGCAGGAGGGTGCCCAGCGGGTGGGCGTGGACCAGGCTGCCCACCAGCACGATCGGGGTGTCGGCCGACTCCGGGCGGTCGGCCAGCGCCAGGTCGGCCAGGATCCGCACCGCCTCCTGCACGATCGCCCGCGCGGACGGCGCGGTCGCGTGCGCCGTCACCAGCGGGGCGTAGCGGGCCAGGGCGATCGGGGCGTCCTGGTTCGCCCGGGTGATGAGCTGCCGCCACGCCTCGCGCGGCGGGTGCGGCGGCACGTCCGCCAGGGTCAGCACGGCCGTGGTCAGCGCGTCCGGCGAGCCCGACTCCAGCGCCCGCAGGGTCGCCCGCACCGCCTCCCGGCCCAGCCAGTACGCCGAGCCCTCGTCGCCGAGCAGCCAGCCGTAGCCGCCCGTGGTGGCGGTGAGCCGGCGGTCGGTGATCGTGGCCGCGATCGAGCCGGTGCCGGCCACCAGCACGGTGCCGTCCGGCGACGCCGACCCGGTGGCGAACGCCGCCTCGCAGTCGGTGATCACCCGCATCGGGCAGCGCAGGCCCGCGCCGGCCCAGGCCCGCTCGAACAGCGCGGCCACCGCCGGGTCGCTCAGCTTGCTCGACCCGGCCATGCCCAGCACGCCCGACTCGACCTTGGTCACGTCCAGGCCGTCCAGCGCCGCCGACAGGGCCTGGGTGACGTGCGCGGCGGCCAGCTCGGGAGGGTGGGAGTTGGGGTTCGCGCCGCCCGCCACGCCCGCGCCCAGGCGGGTGCCGTCCAGGTCGAGCACGAGCGCCCTGGTCGACGTGCCGCCGGCGTCCAGTCCCACCACGAAGCCCATTCGACCGAGTATGGGCGAAAACGCGGGTGCCCGGCACACCCGGGAGGGTGGTGCCGGGCCTCGCGGACGGTGGTCAGCCGCGCGGTCGCACGACCTCGGCCCGCTCGCCGGAGCCGTTGTGGTGGTGCAGCAGGAGCAGGCCCTCGGCCTTGTCCGAGGTCAGCGCGTCCTGGTCGCGGTGGACCTCCAGCCGCCGGCCGGCCTCGGCCCAGAACACCACGGCGGCGGTCTCGCCCGCGCGCACCGAGTAGCCCGGCTTGAGCGGTTCGAACGACATGGTCCCGCCGATCCGGTCGACGAACCCGTCCTCGTTGCCCGGCGCGGGGTACTGGCCGGCCGTGCCCGCCGTGTAGCCGATCCGGGCGGACCCCGCCGCCGGGTCGATGCCCAGCGCCCGGAGCGTCACCGGCAGCACGACCACGTTGCTGTCCATCACGTTCGTGTCCACGTCGCCGTACTGGGTGTTGACCGGCTGCTCGTCCACGGCGACGCGGTCGGACAGCCGCGTGGTCCGCGCCAGCCACACGTCGGCGACCACGTTCCCGTTGCCGTCCACCGGTTTGACGACCTCGACCCGGAAGTCGGGCTCGCCGTCGCCGGTCGTGTCGACCCGGATCTGCGGCGTGTTGCCCGCGCCGAGGGTCACCCAGTTGTGCCAGGTCACCACGCCGAACGCGAGCAGCGCGTTCGGCGACTTGTCGACCGCCGCCGTGGACGCCGCGCCGACGTAGCGCAGGTCACCGCCCTTGGCGCTGCTGTTGACCGCGCAGTCGGTCTTGACCTCGTCGGTGCAGTCGGGCAGCTCGCCGGACGTGCCCTGCAACTCGAACGCGCTGAGCAGCGACCGGTACGCCTGGTCGCCCTCGCCCTGAGCCAGGCCGCGACCGCGCAGGCGCAGCGGTGCGTGCGCGCCGCCCCGGAACGAGACGGGTTCCGCGCCGATCTCGGCAACGGGCTTGGGCGCGGCGTAGACGGGCACGCGCAGCCGGGCGCGACCGGATTCGAGCACGAGCCGGCCGGACGCCTCGGCGAGGAACTGGCGGGCGACCTCGGCCTGCTGCTTGACCAGCGTCGGGTCGGCGGTCTTGCGCACCTGGTCGGGCGCCACCCGCAGCACCACCTCGACCTCCTCGGTCTCGCCGGCCGCGACCCGCACGGCCGGCGGCCACACCTCGAACCGGACGCCCGGCACGGTGGTCGCCGCCTGGTAGGACGCGGTGACCAGGCGGGCCGAGCCGGACTTGTTGACCACCCGCACGGCCTTGCGCAGCAGCACGGGCAGCCGGCCCGCCTCGACCGGGCCGAAGGACACGCCGACCGCGCCGCGCCCGCCCCCGACCATGGCCAGCAGGTCGGTGCCGACGGCGGACAGCGCGTCGACCCGGCCCGCGCCGACCCGCATGGGCGCCTCGACCAGCCCGGTGGCGCTGTCGTCACCGGACTTGACGTCGGTGCCCGAGGTGTTCACGACCGCCGCCTTGACCTCCTCGACGGTCCAGTCCGGGTGCGCCTCGCGGACCAGCGCGCCGATGCCGGCGACGTGCGGCGCGGACATGGACGTGCCGCCCATGCTCACCCCGCCGCTGCCGCTGCCGACGTCGGCGGACAGGATCGTGTCACCGGGTGCGGCGACGTCGGGCTTGGCCGCGACCGGACCTCGCGCGCCGCGCGCGGACGACGGGGTGATCGTGTCGGCGAGCGCCGGCGTGGTGGTGGGCACGGAGTTGCGCAGCCTGCCGGTCATCGTGACCTGGAGCGTGCCGGCGGTGAACGCCGGGCGGACCGCCCCGGTGGCGCGGCCGGTGAACTGGAACACCGGGATGCCCGCGTTGCCCGCGATGCCGGCCAGGAAGTTCTCCCGGGTGGAGGACAGCAGCACGCCCGCCGCGCCCGCCGCCTGGGCGTGGTCGGTGCGCACGCCCGAGCCGCACTCGCGGGTGCCGTCGTCGTCGTCCCACTCCAGCCAGGCGAACCTGCCGGTGAGGTCCTGGGTGATCGGGGCGCAGCCGTCCAGGTTGGCCTGGTCGGCGACCGGCACGACCGGCGCGGTGAGGTCGAGCGCGTCGTAGCCGGCGTAGTTCTGGCTGTACTGGCCGGGCTGGTCGCCCAGGCCGGGCACGGCGACGCCGTCCTGGATGGCGAACGCGTCGCGGGTGTTGGCGACGGCGAGCGCCTCGGGCGTGTTGGCGGGCGAGCCGCCCACGTCGTAGAAGTCGCCGCCGTTGCCGGCCGAGGCCACGACCAGCACGCCGTGCTCGACGAGCTTGCGCACGAACAGGCTGTCCGGGTCGTCCTGGCCGCCGAAGTCGGAGCCCAGGGACATGTTCACCACGTCGAGGTGGTCGGAGAAGTCGCCGTCGCCGTTCGGGTCCAGCGCCCAGTCCAGCGCCTGCGCGGTGAGGTTGGTGGAGCCGGCGCACCCGAACACCTTCAGCGCGTAGAGCGACGCCCGGGGCGCGGAGCCGGGGCCGATCGCCATGACGTCCAGCGCCTCGGGGGTGAGGGTCCGGTGGTCCCCGGTGAACGTGCTGCGGTCGGCGTTCTCGCCGAAGCCGGCGGCCGAGCCGGCGACGTGCGTGCCGTGGCCCTGGCAGTCCAGCGGGTTGGGGTCGGGCTTGGGGGTGGCCCGCGCCGGGACGTTGGCGTTGTAGTCGTCGCCCGCGAAGTCGTAGCCGCCGACGACCTTGGCGGTCGGCGTCCACGCCCCGGCGCGGTCCACGGCAAGGTAGGCGTCGCGCGTGCCGGGTCCGCCGAAGTCGGCGTGGGTGTAGTCGATGCCGGTGTCGATGATGCCGATCCGCATCCCGTCGCCGTACCGGCCGGTCTGCGCCCACACCCGCGAGGCGCGGGTGAGCTGCACGGACCCGGCGTTCTGCACGACCTTCGGCACGGCCAGCCGGACGGCCTTGACCTCGGGCAGCGCGGCGAGCTCGCGGACCTTCGCCGCGTCGGCGGTGACGACGACGCCGGGCACGGCGTTGGCGGTCTTGGCGACCTCCTGGGTGGCGGAGTCCTTGCCGCGCAGCACGTCGAGCACCCGGTTGGCGGTGTCGTCGGTGCGCTGCCGGGTCGCCTGGGCGGAGGCGGCGGCCTGCTGGTCCCCCGCGCCGCGCGCCTTCTCGGTGTCGAACGCCTCGGCTGCGGGCGTCTCGGCCAGCTCGACGAACGCGGTGACCGCGCCGGTGGCCTCCGCCAGGGTCGACCCGACGCGCTCGGAGGACCCCGTGCCACCCGGCTGCGCGCGCGTGGGCGCGACCGGCTCGGCGGGCTGGTCCTGGGCGCTGGCGACCCCCGACGTGGTCAGCGAGGCGAGCAGTGCGGCGGTGGTGGCGGCGGACGTCCACACCGCGCGGAGGTGTCTCATCGGGACCTTTCGTCGTCTGTGCAGCGGGCGGGCAGCGGGTGTGGTCGCTTCGGTTCTCCGTCTTGCACCGTGAATGGTTCCGGACCGTCGTGCTCGGGCAAGTCATCGGACCACTCAGCGTGTCGATCTCGACCCCGGACGGTCACCGACGGGTCACACGTCCGACCTCTGCGCCACGGGCCGATCGGTCGGCCGGCTGCTGGAACCGGCGGCCGGCGACGACCTGGCCACCGGGTTCGCCGTGCCCGCCACCCACCGGGGGTGCGGGACTTCGGCGCGGACGGCGTGTGCCGGTCGCGGGACGACTCGCCGGCCAGGCTCGGGCCGGACCGGGTCGACGTGGCCCTGCTGCACGACGTCGACCTGCGGCCCGGCGAGCGGGACCGCGCCGCCCGCGAGGGCCTCCCGGCCGTCCTGCTCGCGCTGACCCGGCGCTGGTCGGGGCCCGCTCGGCGGAGGAGGTGCGGGCCGACGCGGCGCACCTGGCGGTCCCGGTGCCCGCCGCGCTCCGGGACGACCTCACCGCCGAGGGGCTGCTGCGACCGGGAACCGGCTGATCCCCGCCCGGCGCGCGGTGTACGGTCCTGGGTCGTCAGCGAAACCCTGGTCGGCGCCAGGTTGGTGGTGGAGCGTGCCGGCCGTCCCGCGCGTGCGCGGGTACGGACCGAGAAGGACACCACCACTGTGAACGACCACATCATCGAACTGTTCCGCGCCCACCTGGCGGACCACGTGCCGGCGGCCGAGGTGGACGCGGGCGTGGCGCGGGCCGTCGCGGAGGCGGGCCCGCGCGTCGGCTGCGACAGCCCGCACCTGCCGCTCACCGCGACCGTCGTGGCCGGGTACCGGGCGCTGCTCGACCGGATGCCCCGTGAAGAGGCGCTCTCCCTCGTCGCGCAGGCGTTCCACGAGCCGCTGCGGCCGTACGTGCACGACACCACCAAGGCCGCGTTGGACGCGTCGGACGACCCGTTCCGGACGATCACCGACGTGTCGAAGGACCGCGAGGTGACCTACTTCGGCGCGGACTTCGCGTTCGCCCGGTCGGAGGACGCGGACAGCTACCTGCTGGACGTCACCCGGTGCTTCTACGTGGCGGTGCTCGCCGCGTGCGGGGTGCCGGAGCTGGGGCCGGTGTTCTGCCGGTTCGACGCGGCGTGGATCGGCGCGATCGACCGCGACCGGCACGGCGTCGACTTCACCCGCCCGACCACGATCGCCCTCGGCGGGACGACCTGCCCGTTCCACTTCCGCCGCGCGGACCGGGTGCCGCCGGCCTAGCGGGTGACCGGCCCCGGCCCGCGCGCGGACCGGGGCCGGGGTCACGGTCGGGCCAGGTCGGACAACCACTGCTCGACGCCGGCCACGTGCACGGTGGACCACGACCGGGCCAGCTCGACCTGGTGGGCGGCCAGGGCGTCCACGATCGCGCGGTGCTCGGCGAGCGTGCGCTCGACCGCGCCGCCCCGGGTGATGCCGCGCCAGATCCGCACCCGCGCGGTCGGCGCGGCCAGCGTGTCCAGCAGCTGGGCCAGGTAGGCGTTGCCGGAGCAGCGCGCGATCGCGCGGTGGAACCCGAGGTCGTGCTCGACCAGTTCCTCCACCGACCGCGCCTGTTCGGCGGCGTCGCACAGGGTGCGCAGGCAGGCGACGTCCTCGGCCCCGACCCGCTGGGCGGCCATCGCGGCGGCGGCCGGTTCGAGGATGCGGCGCACCCGGAGGACCTCCAGCACGGAGTCCTCGCCCCGGTGCAGGTCGAGCACGAACGACAGCGCCCCGAGCAGGTCGTCGGCCCGCAGGCTGGACACGTAGGTGCCGTCACCCTGGCGCACGTCCAGCACCCTGACCAGCGACAGCGCCTTGACCGCCTCGCGCAGCGAGTTCCGCGACAACCCCAGCCGCTCGGCCAGGTCGGCTTCCCGGGGCAGTCGGTCGCCGGGCTTGAGCTCGCCGGAGGTGATCATCTCCTTCACGCGCAGGATCGCGTCGTCGGTGACTGCCACGGGCACCTCCGTAGACCTCGGATGTCTACCGCCCAGTATGGGCCACCGGGTCGCCCCGGAGGGGTCGGACGCGCGTCCAGGAACCGTTCAGAGAATTGTTGACGTTGAAAATTGCATTACGGTTATCTTCCAACCAGACGTGACGCCGCACACCGGTTACGGCCATAATGGTCCAGACCATTTGAGGAGGGACCTTGGACACCGTTGTCGCAGCTCCGCGAGCACTGCTCGGTCGCACCATCACCGGTCCCGCCGCCGTGCGCGTCCGGGCGGGGCGGATCGTCGACGTCGCACCGGGCGAACCGCCCGCCGGCGCCGAGGTGCTGACCGGCGGCCTGCTCACCCCGGGCCTGGTGGACGTGCAGGTCAACGGGGCGGTCGGGGTCGACTTCGCCGAGGTGGACGACGAGGGGATGCGCTTCGTCGCCAGGTCCCTCCCGAAAACCGGTGTGACCCGATTCCTGCCGACGTTGATCACCGCGCCGGTCGCGGTCGCGCTGCGCCAGGCGCGCGCCGTGCTGGCCGCGTCCGCCGCGCTGCCCGAGGGCTCCGGCGCCCGCCCGCTCGGCGTGCACCTGGAAGGCCCGTTCCTGTCGCCCAAGCGGCCGGGCGTGCACGACCCGGCGCTGATGGTGGACCCGGGACCGGCCGAGATCGACCTGTTGCTGGCCGACGACCTGCGCCGCGCGCTGCGCCTGGTCACGCTGGCCCCCGAGCAGCCCGGCGGCCTCGCGGCCGTGCGGCGGCTGTCCGAGGCGGGCGTGCTGGTCGCGGTCGGCCACAGCGACGCGACCGGCGAGCAGACCCGGGCCGCCGCCGAGGCCGGCGCGCGGATGGTGACCCACCTGTTCAACGCGCAGCGCCCGCTGGGCCACCGCGAACCGGGCGTGCCCGGCGTGGCCCTGGTGGACGACCGGTTCACCCTCGGCCTGATCGCCGACCTCGCCCACGTGGGCCCGGACGTGTGCCGGCTGGTGTTCAACGCCGCCGGCCACCGGGTCGCCCTGGTGACCGACGCCGTCGCGGCGGCCGGGATGCCGCCGGGCCGCTACCAGCTCGGCGGCGAGGTCGTGGTGCTCAGCGAGGACGGCGTGCCGCGCTCGCCCGAGGGCACCATCGCGGGCAGCGCGCTCACCCTCGACCGGGCGGTGCGCAACATCGTCTCGGTCGGCGTGGACGTCGCGGACGCGCTCGCCTCGGCCACGATCATCCCGGCCGACGCGATCGGCGAGCCCACCCTCGGCCGGATCGCGCCCGGCGCGGTCGCCGACCTGGTCTGGTGGGACGACGACCTGCGCCCGCGCAAGGTGTGGGTGGACGGCGAGGTCGTCTACGACGCCGAACTGGACGTGAGCCAGGAGCTGGCCACCGCGAGGTAGCGGACACGGCCCGGCCGCCCCCGAAGGCGGTCGGGCCGTTTTCCCTTTGACGGGCGTGACAGCGTTGACCGACGTGGAAGAACACGTCGCGGAGTTGCTGGAACTGGCCGGCCTGGCCACCCCGATGGCGCTGCGGGTCGCGGTGACCCTGGGCCTGCCGGACCGGCTGCGGGACGCCGCCGCCCCCGACCGGCTCGCCGCCGAACTCGACGCCTCGCCGGTTGCGCTGGAACTGCTGCTGAACCACCTCGTCACGCTCGGGGTCGTGGAGCACGACCCCGCCGGATACCGGACCACCGACCGGGGCGCGGCCCTGTGCGCGGACGCCGACAACCGGCTGTTCGACCTGCTGCACCTGGACGCGGCGGGCGGGCGGGCCGAGCTGGCGTTCGCAGAGCTGCGGCACAGCGTCACGACCGGCCGCGCGGGCTACCCCCGCCGCCACGGCCGGGACTTCTGGGCCGACCTCGCCGAGCACCCCCGCCTCCGGGAGACCTTCGACCGCCAGATGGTGGACCGGTCCCGCGCGTGGCTGCCGGCGGTGGTCGCCGGCGGCGACTGGGCCCGCTTCGCCACCCTGGTGGACGTCGGCGGCGGGCGCGGCGCCCTGCTGGCCGCGATCCTGGCCGCCCACCCGGGCGTGCGGGGCCACCTGGTCGACCTCGAACCGACGGCGACCGAGGCGGCCCGCACCTTCGACGCCCACGGGGTGGCCGACCGGGCGCGGGTGACCGCCGGGAGCTTCTTCGACCCGCTGCCCACCGGGGCCGACGCCTACCTGCTGTGCGACGTGCTGCACGACTGGGACGACGAGCACGCCCACCGCGTGCTGGCCCGCTGCGCCGAGGCCGCCGGTCCGACCGGGCGCGTGCTGGTGGTCGAGCCGGTCGGCGGGCGGCAGGCCGGCACCGCGCACGACCTGGCCATGCTGGTGATCTTCGGCGGCCGGGAGCGCCGGGTGGCGGAGTTCCGCGACCTCGCTTCGGCCCACGGGCTGGTGCTCGACGCCGTCACCGACCTGGCCGGTCGCTGCCTGCTGGAGTTCCGGCCCGGCTGACGCCGGGTACGACGATGCCCCCGGGATCGCCGGGGGCATCGGTGTGGTCCGGGCGGCCGGTGCGGGTCCGTCCGGTCGGTGCGGGTCGACTAGCGGGTGCGGGTGACCTTGTTCAGGCCGCGCGGGCTGTCCGGGTCGCCGCCGCGCGCCAGCGCCAGGCCGTGGGCCAGCCGCTGGACCGGCAGGATCTCCAGGATCGGCGCGACCTCCTCGGCCGTCTCGGCGACCGGGATGCGCAGCGCCGCCGCCACCTTGTCCGCCGCCGACCCCACGGCCAGCACGTCCGCGCCGCGCCCGTGCACCACGTCCAGGACGTCGTGCATGGCCTCGCCGCCCTTGCCGGCGCTGGTCACCGCGAGCACGGCGGTCTCGCCGTCGACGGCCGCGACCGGCCCGTGCAGCAGGTCCGCGCCGGAGTACGCGCGGGCGGCCAGGTAGCTGGTCTCGGCGAGCTTGAGCGCCGACTCCAGCGCGGACGGCAGCGAGTAGCCGCGCCCGGTGGTGAGCACCCGGTCGACGAAGCGGTACCGCTGCACGGCCTCGGCGACCGCGTCCGCCGACCTGTCCAGGGTGGACTGGGCCTGCTCGCCGATGCCCCGCACGGCCGCGCCGTCGCCGCCCCGGATCGCGTCCACCAGCAGGTAGAGCGCGAGCAGCGTGGCGGAGTAGGTCTTGGTCGCCGCGACGGCCTGCTCGACGCCCGCGCCGACGTCCACGGCCAGCTCCGCCGCGCCGTTGAGCGGCGAGTCGGAGGTGTTGGTGACGGCCACGGTCAGCGCGCCGCGAGCGCGCGCCGACTGGGTGACCTCCAGCAGGTCGGGCGACCCGCCGCTCTGGCTGACCGACACGACGAGCACGTCCCGCAGGTCGGGCTGCGCGCCGTAGAGCGTGGTGGTGGACGGGGACACCAGACCGGCGGGCAACTGGAGCAGCACCTCGGTCAGGTACTTCGCGTAGATGGCCGCGTGGTCGGACGACCCGCGCGCGGCCAGCAGGACGAACCTGGGCCGGCGCTCGCGGATCGCGTCGGCGACCGCCGCGATGGAGGAGCGCCGGGACACCAGGTCCGCGAAGATCGCGGGCTGCTGGCCGATCTCGGCCGCCATGTGCCTGCCGGGCTGGTGGTCGGTCATCGAATGGCCCTTCTCAGGTGCTGGCGGCGATGCGCTCTGCCGCGGCTCGCAGGCACACCCGTGAACCGCCATGGGTGTTCACGCGGGCAGCGGTGCCCAGGTCCGGACCCGGGACGCCGGTCTCGACGTGCACTAGGTCTAGACCAATAGTAACCAGTGCGCCCACCAGGTTGCGAGCCCACGGGAAGCGATGTGCCTCTCTCGTCACGACCACCACCGTCCGCCCGCCGGCCGCCGCCGCGACCTCGTCGGCGTCCCGGGTGTCCAGCACGGTCGTGCCGGGCACCAGGTCGACCAGGTACGGGCCCAGGCCCCACGGCACCTCGTCGCCCACCGCGATGGACGCCTTGACCGCGAGGTCCAGCACCACCGGCGGGCCGGAGACCACCAAGTCGCCGATCACCTCCAGCGCCTGCCGGGCCGCCTTCAGGCCGATCTCCGGGTCGTGCCCGTCCACCGAGGCGGGCGGCGTGCCCAGCGCGGCGGTGCGGCGCGCGGCCTCCTCCAGCCGCGCCCGGGGCAGCTCGCCGCGCTCCACGGCGGCCACGATGCTGTCGATCAGCCACTGGAGCCCGGCGTCGTCCAGCGGCTCACCGCCCAGGCACAGCGCGTCCACCCCGGCCACCAGCGCCTGGACCGAGCCCTGCGCGAGGTCGCCGCCGACGGCCTTCATGTCCAGCCCGTCGGTGATGATCGCGCCGGTGAAGCCCAGCTCCTCGCGCAGCACCCGCACGGCCTCCGGGTTGAGCGTCGCGGGCAGCGGGCCCCAGCCCTGCACGACCAGGTGGCCGGTCATCACCGACCGGACACCCGCCTGCACGGCCGCGCGGAACGGCACCAGCTCCACGTCCCGCAGCTCCTGCTCGGTGCGCGGCAGCACCGGCAGCTCCTCGTGCGAGTCCACGGTGGACGCACCGTGGCCGGGGAAGTGCTTGGCGCACGCGGCGACACCCGTCGCCTGCATCCCGTCCACGAACGCGGCCACGTGCTCGCCCGCCGCCACCGGGTCGGACCCGAAGGACCGCACGCCGATCACCGGGTCGTCCAGGGTCAGCACCAGGTCCGCCGACGGCGCGAGGTTCAGGCTCACCCCGGCCTTCGCCAGCCGGGCGCCGACCGACGCGGCCACCGCCCGGGTCAGGCCCAGGTCGCCCGCCGCGCCCAGCGCGTGGTTGCCCGGCACCTCGGAGCCGGTCGCCGCGTCGAGCCGGGTGACGTCGCCGCCCTCCTCGTCGATGCCGACCACGACGTCCGGCCGCACCCCGCGCAACGCCGCCGTCAGCGCCGTCACCTGGGCGTCGTCCACGACGTTGCGGCCGAACAGCACCACACCGCCCAGGCCGTCCGCCACCCGCTTGAGCAACCAGTCCGGAGCCGTGGTGCCGTGGAAACCCGGCAGCAGCACGGCGGCGGCCAACTGGTGCAACGACATGTCGTCTTATCCCTTCACGGCACCGGCGGTGACGCCGCCGACCATCTTGCGCTGGACGATCAGGAAGAACACCAGCACCGGCAGGGTGAACAAGGCCGACGCGGCCATGGCGCCACCCCAGTCCGTGCCGAAGTTGGTCTGGAACCCGGACAGCCAGACCGGGAGCGTCTCCTTGGTCTGGTCCTTGATCAGCGACAGCGCGAACAGGAACTCGTTCCACGCGGTGACGAACGCGAACACCGACGTGGCCACCAGGCCCGGCCCGAGCAGCGGCAGCGTGACGCGGCGGAACGCGCCCCACCGGCCGCAGCCGTCCACCATCGCCGCCTCCTCCAGCTCCAGCGGGATGCCGTTGACGAACCCGCGCAGCGTCCACGCGCAGAACGGCAGCGTCACCGCGAAGTAGATCAGCGCCAGCGAAGGCAGCCGGTCGAGCAGGTCGAGGTCCCGCATCATCAGGAACATCGGGATCAGCAGCGCCTCGAACGGGGCGAGCTGCGCGATCAGCATCAGCAGCACGAAGCCCTTGCGGCCCCGGAACCTCAGCCGGGACATGGCGACCGCCGCGAGCAGGCCGACCAGGATCGCCCCGGCCACGGCCGTCAGCGACACGAACAGGCTGTTGCCCAGCGACTGGAGGAAGCCGGGCTTGGCCCACGCGGTGGTGAAGTTCGACGCGGTCACCGAGAACGGGATCAGGTCGTAGCCGGTGGACAGCAGGTCCTTGGTCGGCTTGAGCGCCGAGGACACCATCCAGTACGTCGGGAAGGCGAAGAAGGCCGCGATCAGCAGCGCGACGACGTTCGCCGAGATCTTCTTCGCGGTCACAGCGCGCCCTCCTGCTTGATCAGCCGGCGCAGGTACTGGAAGGTGAGCAGGCCGAGGATCACCATCATCACCACGGACACCGCGGCGGCCACGCCGAAGTGGCTCTTCGAGATGCCTTCCAGGTACTGGTAGACGGGCAGCGTGGTGCTGCCGCCGTCCGGCCCGCCCTTCTTGAACGCCCAGATCTGCGCGAACACCTTGAAGTCCCACAGCAGGGACAGGAAGGTGACCATGAGCATCAGCGGGCGCAGCTCCGGCCAGGTCACGGCGCGGAAGGTCTGCCACACCGACGCGCCGTCGATGCCGGCGGCCTCGTACTGGTCGCGCGGGATGGCGATGACACCCGCGTACAGCGAGAACGCCAGGAACGGGATCGCCTGCCACACGATCAGCAGGCCGACCACGGACATCGTGGACGTGCCGGTGGAGAACCAGGAGAACCCGGCGAAGCCGTCGAACCCGAGCTTCACCAGGGTCTTGTTCAGGATCCCGTACTGCTGGTCGAACATCCACTGGTAGACGGTGGTCGCCGCGAGCAGGGGCATGGCCCACGCCAGCAGCATGGCCACCTGGAGCACGATCCGCACCACCGGGGAGAGCTGCCGCATGAGCAGCGCGATCAGCAGGCCCGCCAGCACCGAGACGCCCACCACGACGGCGGTGAACACCACCGTGCGCACGGCGATCGCCCAGAACGTCGAGTCGCCGAGGATGGACGCGTAGTTGTCCACGCCGACCCAGACGACCTCGCCCCGGGTCAGCTCCTTGAGGTTCAGCTTGCGGAAGCTGGTCACGAACAGCGACAGGACCGGCCAGCCGATCAGCCAGAGGATGCCGACCAGCGCGGGGGCCAGCAGCAGGTAGGGCAGCAGCCGGTCGAAGCTGCTGCCCTGACGGCGCTTCGCGCCGCCCGGAGCGGCACGCCGGGGTGCCGACTTGTCAGTCGGCACCCCGGCGTCGGTGGTGTGAACCGCCGTCATGCTCCGGTCATCCGCCCAGGGTCTTGGACAGGGCGGCGTTGGCGTCACCGGTCGCCGCGTCGAGCGGCTTGGCACCGGTCAGGTACGCGGTCAGCATGTCCTTGAGCGGGTTCTGGCCCGCCTCGACGGCGGCCCAGGCCGGCGTGGTCGGGGTGACCTTGCCGTTCGGGGCGGACGCGGCGAGGGCCTTGCCCAGCGGGCTGGTGGCCAGCTTGGCGGTGTCCTTCGAGGTACCGGGGACGGCGCCGCCCTCGGCCAGCATGTCCTGGTACTTCTTGGAGCTCAGCAGCTTCAGGTAGCCCTTGGCCAGGTCCTGGTTCTTCGAGCCCTGCGGGATCGCCACGTTCGAGCCGCCCAGGAAGACCGGGGCGGTCTTGCCCGAGGTCTTGGACGGGATCGGGAACGCCGCGGTCTTGTCCTTCAGCGTCGGGTCGGCCTTGACGGCGCTGCCCAGCTCCCACGGCAGGGCGATCATCATGCCGACCTTGCCCTTGGCGAACACCTCGTACTGCTGCGGGGTGGCCTCGTCGGCGTCCTTCGGGGCCTTGGTGCCCGAGGTGTCGACCAGCTTCTTGTAGAAGTCGAGGCCGGCCTTGGCCTCGGGGGTGTTCAGCGCACCGGCCCACGCGGAGCCCTGCGCCTTGGCGACGTCGCCGCCCTCGTCCCAGATGAACGAGAGCAGGGCGTACCACGACTGGCCCGGGAGGTACAGCGACTGGAACTCGGGGTCCGCCGCGTTGGCGGTCTTGAGCTTCTCGATCGCGGCGATCCACTCGTCACGGGACTTCGGGTCGGCCGTGATGCCCGCCGCCTGGAACAGGTCGGTCCGGTAGACCACGGTGCGGTTCGCGGCGTAGAACGGCATCGCGTACTGCTTGCCGTCCCAGGTCAGCGAGTCCTTGAGACCGCCGAGCCACTCGCCACCGTTGAGGTTGTTCACCTCGCCGCTGAGGTCGAGGAGGGTCTCCTCGGCCGCGAACTTCGCCGTCTGGGTGTTGCCCAGCTCGATGATGTCCGGCGGGTTGTTGCTGCTCAGCGCGGTGGTGAGCTTCTCCTGGATGCCGGTCCACTTCTGGACCTCGTACTTGACGGTGACGCCGGAGTTGGAGTCCTGGAACTCCTTGTTGAGCGCGTCGGTCAGGGTGGTCGGCGCGGAGCCGTCCATCAACCAGACCGTCAGCGTCTTGGGTTCCCCGGAGTTCCCGGTGCCGCCACCGTTGGTGCTCGTGCCACATCCGGCCACGGCCACCGCGAGTGCGGCGGCACCTACGGCCAGTCCTCTCCAGCCCTTCACGTGTGCGCCCTTTCGAATTGCCCGGTCCCAGTGACCGGAACGCCTAAAGTGGTGTAGACCAATGCGGCCTAGAGTGTGCCTCGCCACAAGGCATGTCAAGGACGTTGCCGAGACGTTGCAAAGTCATCGGATCAATATCCTCGATCCTTGTCGGGGGTTCGGGCGCACGATCCGACGTGGACAAGGCATCCTGTGCTGGGAGCGCTGGCAAGGTCGAGGAGGAAGGCAATGCTGGAGACGAGCCCTGCATCTGGCGTCGACGCCAGGTCTCGCGCGCAGCGCGAGCCGAAGTACTGGGGACTCAAGCGGCACCTGCTCGACCTGCTGCGCGCGTTGCCACCGGGATCACCGATCCCGACCGAGCGCTCGCTGGCAGCCGAGTTCGACGTGTCGCGGACCACGGTCAGGCAAGCGCTTGCGGAACTCACGGTCGAGGGCCGGTTGCTGCGCGTGCAGGGGAAAGGCACGTTCGCGGCGGAACCCAAGGTGGCCCAACGCCTTCAGTTGTCGTCGTACACAGAGGACATGAAAGCCCAGGGCAGGCAGCCCTCGTCGCGCCTGATCGAGGCGTCCGAGATGCCCGCCGAGGCCGAGCTCGCCCGGCTGCTGGGGGTGCGCGCCGGGGCCAAGGTGCTGCGGCTGCACCGCCTGCGGCTGGCCGACGGCGAGCCGATGGCGATCGAGACCACGCACCTGGCGCTGGGTCGCTTCCGGGGGCTGCGCCGCTACCTCGCACCCGGTGCCTCGCTGTACCAGGTGCTGCGGGAGCGGTTCGGGGTCGAGATGGGCCACGCGGAGGAGACTATTGAGACCGCGCTGGCTTCGCCCGAGGAGGCGGAGCTGCTCGGGGCGGACATCGGCCTGCCGATGCTGCTGCTGTCCCGGCACTCGTTCGACACGGAGGGCAACCCGGTCGAGTGGGTCCGGTCGGTCTACCGGGGTGACCGCTACAAGTTCGTCGCCCGGTTGAACCGTCCGGTCGACTGACAGCGGGACGACCGGACCAGCCGCACACTGGTCCGCATGGCGGACGTGGTCCGGTGGGGCACCCCGCGCGCACGGGCCGTGCTCGCGGCGACCATCCTCGGCTCGGGGATGGCGATGCTCGACAGCACCGTCGTCAACGTGGCGCTGCCGAGCATCGGCGCGGAGCTGGGCGCGGACGTGGCCGGGCTCCAGTGGGTGCTGGACGGCTACCTGTTGTCGCTGGCCTCGTTGATCCTGGTCGCGGGCTCGCTGGGCGACCGGTACGGGCGGCGGCGGGTGTTCGTGCTCGGCGTGGTCTGGTTCGGCGCGGCGTCGCTGCTGTGCGGGCTCGCGCCGAACACCGGGCTGCTGGTCGCCGCCCGGGTGCTCCAGGGGGTCGGCGGCGCGCTGCTCACCCCCGGCTCGCTGGCGATCATCCAGTCCGCATTCGTGCGGGACGACCGGGCGCGGGCGATCGGCGCGTGGTCGGGCCTGTCGGGCGTCGCCACGGCGGTCGGCCCGCTGGTCGGCGGGCTGCTCGTGCAAGCCTGGTCGTGGCGGCTCGCGTTCCTGGTCAACCTGCCCGTCGCGGTGGCGTGCGGGTGGCTCGCGCGCCGCTGCGTGCCCGAGTCGCGCGACCCCTCGGCCACCGGCCGGCCGGACGTCGCGGGGTCAGTCCTCGGAGCACTGGGTCTGGCCGGGATCACCGGCGCACTGGTCGAGGCACCCGCCCGGGGCGCCGACGCGCTGGTCGTCGCCTCGGGCGCGGCGGGGGTCGCCGGGCTGACCGCGTTCGTGCTGCTCCAGCGCCGCGCGAAGAACCCGCTGGTGCCGCCCCCATTGTTCCGGAATACAACATTCGCGCTGGCCAACGGCCTGACCTTCCTGGTCTACGCGGCCCTCGGCGGTGTCCTGGTGCTGATGGTCCTGCACCTCCAGGTCTCCCTCGGCTACCCGCCCACGGCGGCCGGCCTGGCGAGCCTGCCGATCACCCTGACCATGCTCGCGCTGTCCGCCCGGTCGGGCCGGCTGGCCCAGCGGATCGGGCCCCGGACCCAGCTCGTGGTCGGACCTCTGCTCGTGGCGGCCGGGATGCTGCTGCTTCGGAGAGCCGAACCGGGCGTGGGGTACCTGGACGGGGTGCTGCCGGGCGTCCTGGTGTTCGGCCTCGGCCTCGCCACCGTCGTCGCACCGGTCACCGCGACCGTCCTGGCCGCCGCGCCCGACCGGTACGCGGGGGTCGCTTCGGGCGTGAACAACGCCGTGGCGCGCACCGGCAGCCTGGTCGCCGTCGCAGTGCTGCCCGCCGTGGCCGGCCTGACCGGGTCCGCCTACTCCGACCCGGTCGCCCTCACCCAGGGGTGGCGGACGGCGCTGCTGGTCTGCGCCTCGGCGGCGGCGGTCGGCGGCCTGCTCGCGCTGGGCACCGACAACGACGTGCTCCGCCCCGCCGGACCGGGCCGGGACTGCCACAGCTGCGGCGTCGACGCGCCACCCTCCCGCACCCGGACCTGACCCGCGCCCGGACCTGAGCCCCCGCCCGGGGTCGAGCCCCTGCCCGGGGTCGAGCCCCTGCCCGGACCTGAGCCCCGACCGTCAGCCGGCGAGCAGGCGGAGGTAGGCGGCGGGGTCGACGTTGCCGCCCGTCACCACGGCCACCGTCCGCTCCGGCCACCGCCCGGCGTGCGCCAGGTGGGCCGCCACCGCGACCGCCCCGCTCGGCTCCACCACCAGCCGCGACCGCCGGGCGAGCTGCCGCACCGCCTCTGCGATCTCCTCCTCCGTGACGGTGACGAACTCGTCCACCAGGGCCCGGATGTGGGCGAACGTCAGCTCGGACGGCTCCGCCCGCAACCCGTCCGCCGACGTCCGCTCCCGGTCGGCCGCCGGCCACCGCACCAGCGCCCCGGCCCGCAGCGACGCCGCCGCGTCGGCCGCGAGCGCGGGCTCCACGCCCACCACCCGGGCCGCCGGCCGCACCGCCTTCACCGCCGCCGCCACGCCGGAGACCAGCCCGCCGCCGCTGACCGGCACCAGCACCACCTCCACCGCCGGCGCGTCCTCGACCACCTCCAAGCCGACCGTGCCCTGCCCGGCGATCACGTCGACGTGGTCGAACGGCGGGATCAGCGTCGCCCCGCGCTCCTCGACCAGCTCGTGCGCGCGGGACTCGCGCCGCGCCATCGGCACCAGCACCACCTCCGCGCCCCACGCCCGCGTCGCCGCCACCTTCACCTCGGGCGCGTTCTCCGGCACCACGATCACCGCCGGCACCCCGAACTCCCGCGCGGCGAACGCGACCGCCTGGGCGTGGTTGCCGCTGGAGTAGGCGACGACCCCGCGCGCCCGCCGGGCGTCGGACAGCCGTGCCAGCGCGTGGTAGGCGCCCCGGATCTTGAACGCGCCCACCGGCTGGAGGCTCTCGGGCTTGAGCGAGAGCCGGTCGTCGAAGCGGAGCAGGGGGGTGCGCACGACCACCGGGGCGATCAGCCCGGCGGCGGCGCGGATGTCGGAGATCGTCACGAGTGCCATGGGGTCGATCCTCACCCCGGGCCGACCGCCCGCGCCGGCCCCGTCCCGGCTCACGGCTCGCAGATCAAGGGCTCGCGGACCGTCGCGGGGGTGCGCCGGGCGGTCGGCGTGAAGTCGGAGCGACCGTCTGGCTTGTGGGCCTCGTCACATTCGGCGGTGTCGACCAGGTACGCGGGGCCGCTGCGCCCTCTTCCACGGTCGAGACGCAGGCCCGTCCGCAACCACCGAACGGCCGACCCGGGGAGAACACCACGCGAGCCACGCCCAGCACCACGGCTGAACCGACGCCGACCACGGGGTCGTCGGTCGTGCCGACTACGACACCGCCCGCACCGCCGGTTACTCCGAGCGAAACCGGAAAGCCTCCGGTATCACCCGCTTGGCCCAGCAGCATTCACACGTCGGGGCCAGAGGACACCGAAACCCTTACTTCTGGCAAATCACCCCAAATCGGTGATCGTCTCATTACCTTGAGTGAGAGTTAACTGTCAAACGCTACACAGCGCAGTCAAATGGTCGTGAGCTGTGACACACTTCCACCTCGGATGGACCGAACCGTAATAGGTAACAGGGTCATAACGTCGCTCGAACGGGTGAGTACCGGTCGGTAGAGACCGAGAAAGGGGGCGCTGTGCCGAGGTTCCGAGCGCCTTCCGCCCGTCTCGGGTCGGCGGCCGGCGGCCCGTCCGGCCGCGCGCCGGCGTCGTCCGGCCCTGCGGTGAGGTCGCCGGGAGGCGCGGCGGAGCCACCGCGACGGCGGTGGCGGAGGAGCTGCGCGATCGGTCACCGGAACGACGGTGAGAAGTAAAGGGGTGGGGCGACCCCTGCCGCCGCCCCACCACCCGTCCCCCTAGAGCCCCCGAGAGCGGTCCCTGCAACCAGGCTCTCGGGTTCCCTGCACCCGAAGATGAGGGAGACGTCTTGATGAACCGCACGAGTGCGGTCCGCCTCGCGGTGGCCGCCTTGCTCGCCACCGGCACGGCTACAGCCCTCAGCGTACCGGCGATCGCGGACCCTGCCGCCCCCTACGGGGCAACGTCCGCCAACACGGAGAGCTACCCGGCCGAGTTGCTCCGAGCGGTGGAACGCGACTTGGGCCTAAACGCCGAGGAAGCACGCGTCCGACTGGCCAACGACGCCAGGTCGGGTGAACGTGAGGCACAGGCGCGAAGTGTGCTCGGAGACACATTCGCGGGTGCGTGGATCGACGGCGCGACGGGGGCCCTGACCGTCGGCGTCACGGATCGTGGTCGGGTCGACGCCGTCCGTGCCCTGGGCGCCGACGCCAAGGTCGTGCCCTTCTCGCAGCGCGCGCTCACCGGCGCGAAGACCGCGCTGGACTCGGTCACCGCACCGGTCTCGGTGACCGGTTGGCGGGTCGACGACGCGAGCAACACCGTCGTGGTCGAGGTCAACCGCCACACCCGCGACGCGGCGGCCGACCGGTTCGTCGCCACCGCCCGGTCGATCAGCCCGGCGGTGCGCGTGGTCGAGGTGGACACCGCGCCCACCCCGCTCTACGACACCCGGGGCGGCGACGCCTACTACATCGGCGGCGGCGGTCGCTGCTCGGTCGGCTTCGCGGTCACGGGCGGCTTCGTGACGGCCGGGCACTGCGGTCGCACCGGGGCCACCACCACGGGGTTCAACCGGGTCTCCCAGGGCACGTTCCGGGGCTCGTCGTTCCCCGGCAACGACTACGCGTGGGTGGCGACGAACTCCAACTGGACCTCCCGCCCGTGGGTCAACCGCAGCGGCTCCAACGTGATCGTGAAGGGCAGCAGCGAGGCCGCCGTCGGCGCGCAGATCTGCCGCTCCGGCTCCACCACCGGCTGGCGGTGCGGCACCGTCCAGGCGAAGAACTCCACGGTCAACTACCCGCAGGGCTCGGTGTCCGGCCTCACCCGCACGAACGCGTGCGCGGAGCCCGGCGACTCGGGCGGCTCGTGGGTGGCGGGCAGCGGCTTCGGCCAGGCCCAGGGCGTGACCTCCGGTGGGTCGGGCAACTGCTCGTCCGGCGGCACGACCTACTTCCAGCCCCTCGGCGAGATCCTCAGCGTCTACGGCCTGCGCCTGACCACGGGCTGACGTGGCGCGCGGTCGACATCCCTGCGGACCGCGCACCACGGGTCGAACACCCCCCGGGCACCCCTCCGCCCGGGGGGTGTTCCACGTCCTGCCTCAGTCGAACTGGACGGACCGCTTGGACAGCCCGTACCAGAAGCCGTCCACGGTGGTGGTCGCGTCCTGGTCGGCGCTCGCCCCCAGCGACACGAACAGCGGCGCGAAGTGCTCGGTGCGCGGGTGCGCGATCCCGGCCGCCGGCGCCTTGTGCCGGAAGTCCAGCAGGCCGTCCACGTCCTTGGCGGCCAGCGCGCGCCCGGCCCAGTCGTCGAACTCCGCCGACCACGCGGGCGGCTGGTAGTCCGGGCCGGTCCGCATGTCCACGCAGCTCAGGTTGTGCGTCATGAACCCGCTGCCGATGATCAGCACGCCCTGGTCGCGCAGCGGTGCCAGCGCGCGCCCGACGTCGAACAGGCGGCGCGGGTCCAGGGTGGGCATGGACATCTGGAGGACCGGGACGTCCGCCTCCGGGTACATCTCCTTGAGCGGCACGTACGCGCCGTGGTCCAGGCCGCGCGCGGCGTCCTGCGCCACCGGCTCGCCGACTAGCTTCGCCACGCTCGCGGCGAGGTCGGGTGCACCCGGTGCCTCGTAGGTGACTTCGTAGTACCGCTGCGGGAAACCCCAGAAGTCGTAGGTGAGCGGCACGGTCGTGGTCGCGCCCAGGGTGAGCGGCTGCTCCTCCCAGTGCGCGGACACGATGAGGACCGACTCGGGGTGCGGGAGCGCGTCGGCCCACGCCCGCAGCTCGCCGGTCCACCGGTCGTCGTCGGCCAGCGGGGGAGCCCCGTGGCCCAGGTACAGCACAGGCATCACGCCGACGACTGTACGCCCTTTAGTTGAATTTTCAACCAGGATGCGGCGGCAGCCGGGTCCTCCGCCTCGGTGATCGCCCGCACCACCACGACCCGGTCCGCGCCCGCCGCCAGCACCTCCGGCAACCGCTCCCGGTCGATCCCGCCGATGGCGAACCACGGCCGGTCCGTCGTGCCCGCCGTCGCCCGCACCAGGTCCAGCCCCGGCGCGGGCCGACCCGGCTTCGTCGGCGTCGGCCAGCACGGCCCGGTGCAGAAGTAGTCCACCCCCGGCTCCGCCGCCGCCGCCCGCGCCTGCCCGACGTCGTGCGTCGACCGCCCGATCACCACGTCGTCGCCGACCACCCGCCGGGCCACCGGCACCGGCAGGTCGTCCTGGCCCAGGTGCAGCACGTCCGCGCCCACCGCCAGCGCCACGTCCGCCCGGTCGTTCACCGCCAGCAGCGCGCCGTGCCGGGCGCACGCCTCGGCCAGCACCTCCAGCGCCGCGATCTCCTGCCTGGCCTCCAGGCCCTTGTCCCGCAACTGCACCACGTCCACCCCGCCCGCGAGCGCCGCGTCCGCGAACTCCGCGAGGTCGGGGCGCGCCGGCGTGCACAGGTAGAGCCGCGCGTCGGCGAGCCGCCGCCTGATCCGGGTTCCGTCGAGTTCTGGCACGGCCGCACCGTAACCGCCGGCCGGAAACGTGCGCTACGGTGGACGTGGTCCGCACGGGAGCCTGGAGAACACCGGGCTGAGAGGGAGCGTGGTCCGCTCCGACCGTCGAACCTGATCCGGGTCATGCCGGCGCAGGGAGCGTGAGTGCCTTGGTGAGTGCGAGCGGGATCACCGTCCTCGGCGGCGGTGTCATCGGCCTGTCCGTCGCGTGGTGCGCCGCCCGCGCCGGGCACCCGGTCGAGGTGGTCGACCAGGGGTCGCCGCACGGCGGCTCGTGGGTCGCGGGCGGGATGCTCGCGCCGATCACCGAGGCGTGGCCCGGCGACGAGGCCGTGCTCGCGCTGGGCGCGGAGTCGCTGGCGCTGTGGCCGGAGTTCGCCGCCCAACTGGGCGTGCCGCTCAGCCCCGTCGGCACGCTCGCGGTCGCCACCGACGCCGCCGACGTCGAGGTCCTCGACCAGTTGCGCGGCTTCCTGCACAGCCAAGGCCGCTCGGCGACCAAGCTCACCCGGCGCGAGCTGCGCGCCCTGGAGGCGGGCTTCGGCCCATCCGTCCGAAGTGGACTCTCCATGCCGGGCGACCTGTCCGTGGACAACCGCGTCCTGCTCGCCGCCCTCCGCTCGGCCTGCCGCGAGCACGGCGTCCACCTCACCGACTCGTCCACACAGGACCACCCGATCACCGTGATCGCCGCCGGCGCGTGGAGCCGCGACCTGCACCCCGCCCTGCGCGACGTCATCCGCCCCGTCAAGGGCGAGATCCTCCGCCTCACCGCACGACCCGGCGCGCTGCCCCCACCCCGCCACACCCTGCGCGCCCAGGTCTCCGGCCGACCCGTCTACCTGGTGCCCCGGACCGGCGGCCTCGTCCTCGGCGCCACCCAGCACGAGAACGGCTTCGACCCCGACGTCACCGTCGGCAGCGTCCGCGACCTCCTGCACGACGCGGAAGTCGTGTGGCCCGCCGTCGCCGAGTACGCGCTCACCGAGACCGCGGCCGGGTTCCGCGCCGGCAGCCCCGACAACCTGCCCGTCGTCGACTGGCTCGAACCCGGCGTGCTGGCCGCCACCGGCCACCACCGCAACGGCCTGCTGCTCGCACCCGTCACCGCGCGGCGGGTGCTCGACCTGCTCCGCGAAGGAGGAAACAGTTGAAGGCACGGGTGAACGGCGAACAACGGGAACTGGCCGACGGCTCCACCGTGGCCACGGTCCTCGACCTGCTGGGCGCACCGCCCTCCGGCGTGGCCGTGGCGCTGGACGGCGAGGTCGTGCCCCGCGCGGCGTGGGCGTCCACCCCGGTGCCGGACGGGTCCGCCGTCGAGGTGCTCACCGCCGTGCAGGGAGGCTGACGTGGACGACCCGCTGGTCATCGCGGACCGCGAGTTCGGCTCCCGGCTGATCATGGGCACCGGGGGAGCGGCGAACCTGTCCGTGCTGGAACGCGCCCTGGTCGCGTCCGGCACCGAGCTGACCACCGTCGCCATGCGCCGGGTGGACGCCACCGGCGGCGGCGTGCTGGACCTGTTGCGCCGCCTGGGGATCGACGTCCTGCCCAACACGGCCGGCTGCCGGGGCGCCGCCGAGGCGGTGCTGACCGCCCGCCTGGCCCGCGAGGCGCTGGAGACCGACTGGGTCAAGCTGGAGGTCGTCGCCGACGAGCAGACCCTGCTGCCCGAGCCCGTCGAACTGCTCGACGCCGCCGAACAGCTCGTGGACGACGGCTTCACGGTCCTCCCGTACACCAACGACGACCCGGTCCTGGCCCGCCGGCTGGAGGACGTCGGGTGCGCCGCCGTCATGCCGCTCGGCTCGCCCATCGGCACCGGCCTGGGCATCCGCAACCCGCACAACATCGAGCTGATCGTCGCCCGCGCCGGCGTCCCGGTCATCCTCGACGCCGGCATCGGCACGGCATCGGATGCCGCGCTGGCAATGGAACTCGGCTGTTCCGCCGTCCTGCTGGCCACGGCGGTCACCCGGGCCCAGGACCCGCTGCGGATGGCGGCGGCGATGCGGGCCGCCGTGGAGGCCGGCAGGTTGGCCCGAGCGGCGGGCCGGATCCCCCAGAGGTTCTGGGCGCACGCGTCGAGCCCTGCGCCGGACGTCTGATTCGTTGATCACCCGTCGGGCGGTGGGAGGGGCACAGGGCATGATGGATGCTTCTGGTCCACCCGTTCGTCGTGCACGTAGGAGGCTGCCGTGGCTGCCGACCAGGTCGAGGACGCCACCGCCCGGCTGTACCTCGCAATCGGCAGGCTGTCCCGCTTGCTGCGCCGCACCGGTTCGCCGGGCCTGGGGCCGGGCGCGGTGAGCGCCCTGGCCACCCTGGCGAGGTGCGGCCCCATGCGCCTGGGCGACCTGGCGGCGAAGGAGGGCGTGGCACCCCCCACCCTGTCCCGCATCGTGGCCGCGCTGGTGGAGGCGGGCTACGTGAAGCGCGACCCGGACCCGCAGGACGGCCGGGCGTGGCTGGCCACCCCCACCCCGGAAGGCGAGACGATGGTCTCCGGCGTCCGCTCGGCCCGGGTGCACGAGCTGCAGCGCCGGATCGAGGAGCTGAGCCCGGAACACCAGTCGGCCCTGGTGAACGCCCTGCCGGCGCTGGAGGAACTGGTCGGCGAGGCCGGCTGACGGGGTGGGCGGTGATCACTCGATGGGGTGATCAAAACATGAAATGTACGGAAACGCCGTTCCCGATCCTCGGTTTGTATATCGATCCCGCGAACCACCCCCGACCGCTCACCCACAGCCCGTCGACCCCTCACCGCCGCTCCCTCACCGCCGCTCCCTCACCGCCGCCCACCCCAGCCGCCCACCCCGGCCGCTCGTCCCAGTCGCCTGCCCCAGCCGCCTGCCTCAGTCGCCCATTTCGGCCGCCCACCCAAGCCTCCTGTCCCGCTCGCCCGCCCTGTCCGCCTGCCCCACTCGCCCTTCCCAGTCGCCTGCCCGGCGGCCGAGCCGTCCGTCCGACCTGCCTGCCGTCCGTCCGAGCCGTCCGTCCGTGCTGTCCGAGCCTCCGCAGGTCAGATCCGCCGCTCGGCCTCCGCTTTCAGCGCCACGTTGAACGCCTCGAACTCACCCACCAGCAGCTCCCTGCTCTGCGCGTAGACCGAATCCGCCAGCGGCCCGGTCCACTGCTCCCGGTTCACCAGCAGGGTTCCACCGTCCCGCGCGGACAGCTCCCAGCGGTGCTGGCCGAAGAACAGGTCCGGGTCCCCGCCCTCCGACGCGAGCAACCCGGGTGCCTCGACGGCCGTGATCCGCCCCTCGAACTCGCGTTCCGCCGGCGAGCCCCACGCGGCCCTGGTGCGCACCGCCGCGCCCTCCCGCGCCTCGCCGGACACGTACTCGATCAGCTCGGTCCACTCGGGGTACCGCGCGAAGTCGGTCAGCACCGCCCACACCACCTCGGGCGGGGCGTCGATGGTGATCTCGGTCCGCAGTTCATTTTCCTGCATGGCTGTGCAGGTTAATGGTTCGGTCGCCGGTCCGCACCCGGTTAAGCTGCTCGCATCGCAGGGGTCAAGGGGCAGGTGCAACGGCGCGGCGTCGAACGGCGGCGCGTGCTGGTCGACGCCGCCATCGAGCTGTTCGGGCAGCAGGGCTACGCCGCGACCGGCGTGGCCGCGATCGCAACCAGAGCCGGCGTGACCCCGTCCGCCGTCATCCACCACTTCGGTTCGAAGGAGAACCTGCTCCGCGCGGTCCTGGACGAGTTCGACGTTCGCGCCGCCGCCCGGGTCGCCGAACACCTCGTCGGCGTCGGCCCGGCGTGCGAGGCCGGAACCGGCATCGACGGCGCAGCAACGCCCAACAGTTCACACGTCGGTGATGGGGCGGTGCCCGCCGAGCCGGAGAGCACCAGCGTGGCAACGCCCGCCCAGTCGGATGGTGGCGCCAGGTCAACGCCCGCCAAGCCGGGCGGCGGCGTGGCAACGCCCGACAGGCCGGACGGCGGCGGGCGATTCGCCGGGGGCAAAGCCGGGCTGGTGGCGGCGTTGTTGGCGGACGCCGACTACACGATGGCCCACGCGGGCCTGGCCACGTTGCACGTCGTGCTCCAGGCCGAGCACCTCAGCGCAACGGGTTCCGAAGTGCGCGAACGGTTCCTCGCACGCAACCGCGCGTTGCGGCGCGCGTTCGCGGAGGTCGTCGGCGAAGTGGGCGCGGCGGAGCTGGTGGCCTTCCTCGAAGGCGCGCTCACCTTGTGGCTGCTGGATCCCGCGACAGTCGATCTCCGCGCGCTGTACGAGAGCTACCTGTCACGGCTGTGACCAGCGCACCGACCACCACCGCGCCCACCGCGCCGACCGTGTTGTTGTAGAAGTCCTGCGCCTCGCACACGCCGAGCCCGGTCATCAGCTGAACCACCTCGACCGACATGCTCAACCCCGCCGACAGCACCAGAACGGTCAGCGGACGCCTGGTCGCCACGGTGGCGAAGAACGCGAACGGCACCAGCATCACGAGGTTGAGCCGTTCCAGCGAGCCGGTCAGCGAGAAGTCGTTGAGCGCGCACACGCCGACCGGGTCGGTCGTCCACACGCCCGCGTCCAGCACGCCCGGCCGGCCCAGCGTCACGGCGAGCGCGAGCGCCAGCCCGCACCCGGCCAGCACCGACATCACCGGCTGCCACCCGCGCCACCGCGCCAACCCCAGTGCCACCGCGCCGAGCACGAGGCACCCGAAGAACATCGCCGCGATGACCTCCGGTCGGCTCAACACCAACTCCGCGATGTACGCGTCCTGTCGTGCGCTCATGTCCTGGTGGACGCGCCGGCCCCTACTCCGGTTGGCTCAACGCCGGGAACTCGTACCGCAGGATGCGCCCGACGTCGCGCAACCCGGGCAGCTTCGCCATGATCCGCAGCGGAACCCGGCTCGCCAGGGGCAACTCGGCGATCTCCGGCAACTCCATGCTGCGCACCGCTTCCACCAAGCGCACCCCCCACGGCTCGACGGCCCGGGGATCGTCCAACCCCCAGTGCAGTGTGGCTCCCGCGTTCCGCAGCGCCGGCACCAGTTTCTGCATCCGGATGCCGGTCGACCCGTAGACGTCGAACAGCAGTTCCCCACGCGGGAAGCGCCCGACGATCCGTCGCACTAGGCTGCGGATCTCGTGCTCCCGCAGGTACATCGTCAGCCCCTCGAACACGGCCACGGTCGGCCGGTCGGCGGGCACCTCCTCCAGCCACCCCTCATCCGTGACCGACGCAGCCACCAGCCGGTAGTCGCCGCGCGGTTCGGGCAGCAACCGGTGCCGCAGCGCCACGACCTCGGGGTAGTCGACCTCGACCCAGCGCACGCCGTCCCCGGGCGCGAGGCGGTGCGCGCGGGTGTCGAGGCCGCACGCCAAGTGCAACACCGTCGCCGACGGGTTCGCGCGCAGGAAACCCGAGGTCCAGTTGTCGAGGTACCGCGCGCGCATCGCCACCCCCGCCGCCGTGCCGGCGTTGACGCCGGTTCGACGGAAGTCGTAGTCGATCCGCGCGACCACCTCGGCCGCCGTCGTGTCGTGCAGGAACGACTTCGCCGCGCGGCTGTCCAGCGCGCGGCCGTACAGCGTGGCCAGCATCGTTTCCGGGGCACCGGTCAGGTCCACTCTTTCGCGGTCCACACCGCCAAAGTAGCCCTGACCGGCAGCCCCGGCGAGCGCCCGGCTAAACGGTGCCCAAACGCCACAACGGGGACACCGGCCCCACCCCGCCGCCGAGCGGGTACGCGGCGGCGACCGAACGGATGATGAACTCCTTGCCGAAGCGCACGGCGGTCGGCACGTCCTCACCGCGCGCCAGGCGGGACGTGATCGCCGACGCCAGGGTGTCGCCGCTGCCGTGCGTGTGCTTCACGTCGTAGCGCGGGCCCGGCAGCTCGATGAACGACTTGCCGTCGTACAAGATGTCGAGGCATCCCGGGTCGTCCCACAGGTGGCCACCCTTGACCAGCACCCACTGCGGGCCGAGCTCGAACAGCGCCTCCGCCGCTTTGCGCTGGTCGGCGTGGTCGCGGACCTCGATCCCGGTGAGCAGCCGGACCTCGTCGAGGTTCGGCGTCACCACCGTCGCACGCGGGAAGAGGCTGGTGCGCAACGCTTCCAGCGCCGCGTCGGCCAGCAGTTGGTCGCCGTGC
Organism: Actinosynnema sp. NPDC050436; assembly: GCF_040655415.1. NCBI lineage: Bacteria > Bacillati > Actinomycetota > Actinomycetes > Pseudonocardiales > Pseudonocardiaceae > Actinosynnema > Actinosynnema sp. NPDC050436. Next base: position 96,342 of record NZ_JBFAJV010000016.1, read on the forward strand.
ATCGACGCCGCGACCGGGTCGACCACGAAGGGGATCGACTGTCCGATGTGGACCTTGTCGCACGCTTCGGCGACGGCCTCGATGATGGCGGCCGACGCCAGCATCCCGGTCTTCGCCGCGTTCACGCCGATGTCCGTGGCGACCACCTCGATCTGCGCGGCCACCACCTCCGGCGGGATCTCGGTGTAGCCGGTGACGCCCAACGAGTTCTGCACGGTCACCGCGGTCACCGCCGTCATGCCGTGCACACCGCACGCGAACAGCGTGCGCAGATCCGCCTGGATGCCCGCACCACCGCCGGAATCGGACCCGGCGATGGTGAGGACGCGCGGCGGTGTCACCGCCATCAGTCGACCACCGGGAGGTAGACCTTGTTGCCCTGGTGGGAGAACTCGGTGGACTTCTCCTCCATGCCCGCTTCGATCGCCTCCACAGTGGACAGACCGTGCTCCTCGGCGTACCGGCGGACGTCCTGGGTGATCTTCATGGAGCAGAACTTCGGCCCGCACATCGAGCAGAAGTGAGCCGTCTTGGCCGGTTCGGCGGGCAGCGTCTCGTCGTGGAACGAGCGCGCCGTGTCCGGGTCCAGGGCCAGGTTGAACTGGTCCTCCCAGCGGAACTCGAAGCGGGCCTTCGAGAGCGCGTCGTCCCAGTCCTGCACGCCGGGGTGCCCCTTGGCCAGGTCGGCCGAGTGCGCCGCGATCTTGTAGGTGATGACGCCGGTCTTCACGTCGTCGCGGTTCGGCAGGCCCAGGTGCTCCTTCGGCGTGACGTAGCAGAGCATCGCCGTGCCCAGCCACCCGATCTGCGCCGCGCCGATCGCCGACGTGATGTGGTCGTACGCGGGCGCGATGTCGGTCGCCAGCGGGCCGAGGGTGTAGAACGGCGCTTCGCCGCACCACTCCTCTTCCAGCCGGACGTTCTCCGCGATCTTGTGCATCGGGACGTGACCCGGTCCCTCGATCATCACCTGCACGTCGTGCGACCTGGCGATGTGCGTCAGCTCGCCCAGCGTGCGCAGCTCGGCGAACTGCGCCTCGTCGTTCGCGTCGGCGATCGACCCCGGCCGCAGGCCGTCACCCAGCGAGAACGTCACGTCGTACGCGCGCAGGATCTCGCACAGCTCCTCGAAGTGCGTGTACAGGAAGCTCTCGCGGTGGTGCGCGAGGCACCAGGCGGCCATGATCGACCCGCCGCGCGAGACGATCCCGGTGACCCGCCGCGCGGTCATCGGCACGTACCGCAGCAGCACGCCCGCGTGGACGGTCATGTAGTCGACGCCCTGCTCGGCCTGCTCGACGACCGTGTCCCGGTAGACCTCCCAGGACAGCTTCGCCGGGTCGCCGTTGACCTTCTCCAGCGCCTGGTAGATCGGCACCGTGCCGATCGGGACCGGTGAGTTGCGCATGATCCACTCGCGCGTCTCGTGGATCCGCTTGCCCGTGGACAGGTCCATGATCGTGTCCGCGCCCCACCGGGACGCCCACACCATCTTCTCGACCTCCTCCTCGATCGAGGAGGACACGGCCGAGTTGCCGATGTTCGCGTTGATCTTGACCAGGAACTTCTTGCCGATGATCATCGGCTCGGCCTCGGGGTGCCGCCGGTTCAGCGGGATCACCGCGCGGCCGATGGCGACCTCGTCCCGGACGAACTCGGCGCTCATGCTCTCGCGCGCCGCGATGTAGGCCATCTCGGGCGTGATGATCCCGGCCTTGGCGTACGCGAGCTGGGTCACCGCCCCGTTGACCGGCTCGCGCGCGGCGATCCAGTCCGCGCGCAGCGCGGGAAGTCCACTGTGGACGTCGATGGTGGCGTCGCTGTCGGTATACGGACCGGAAGTGTCATAGAGATCGACATGTTCGCCGTTCGTCAACTCCACCCTGCGGAACGGGACGCGCACGCCATCGGCCACCTCGCGGTAGACCTTGCGCGAGCCGGAGATCGGCCCCGTGGTGACGCTGGGTTTCACCGAACGGTCGTCAAGTGCCGTCACGACATTCCTCCCTACGCCGGCATTACCCGGTCAGGTTCAGGCGGTCGGCGGCACCGGATCTCTCCAGCCGCCCTCTCAGCCCGCTCAAGCGCGAGCTCCCGCGATGTTGAGTTGTCCTGCCGACCATAGCCACGCAGTCGTCCCGATGCCAAGGCTCTGTGCGGACGCGCTCGCCCATCGGGGGTGCGACTGGCCACCTGCGGGGGTGGGCGGGCGCGGTTCGACGCGCGGCTCAACACGCGGGCGGCTCAACGCGCGGGCGGCTCAACGCGCGCGGTTCGACACGCGTGGGTGTGCGCGACACACGCGGGTGCGCGGGCGGCTCGACACGCGCGGGCGGCTCGGCACGCGCGGGTGGGTGCGACCGGCGCGGGTGTGCGCGCACAGGCGGTCGGCGGGTGCGTGCGAGTGCCGCCAGAGGCCACGAGTGGGGCCGGCAGGGGACTGGGCTGGGGGCTGGGACTGGCTGGGGATCGGGCTGGGTGGAGGGGCCGGGTGGAGGGGCCGGGTGGAGGGGCCGGGTGGAGGGTGGCTGGGGTGGTGGTCGGGGCGGGGTCGGATGGTTCGGGGGTTCGCGGGATCCTCGTTTCAAACCGAGTTCTGAGAACAGTGTTTCCGTACACTTTCATGTTTTCTTCACTCGGTTGAGTGGGGTGTGCGCCGAACGGCGGGGGTGTTCGGGGAGCGGGGCGGTGGGTGCGGGGATTGGGGTGTCGTGCGGATGCCAAGCGGGTGGGTTTGCGCGTACCTTTCTCCGCGTGGCTGATCACCAGCCGTTCCCGCCCGGCGCGCGGCGCGTGGCACGCCCCGCTGTCGTTTCGGCCTGCCCTTCGTGCGGGGACCTGGCCGGGCGGGGGTATCCCGGGTGCCGGTTCTGCGTCGAGCTGGTGGACCAGTACTGGCTGCTCGACTGGCAGGAGCTGCTCGCCGCCGAGAAGTTGACCGAGGGCGGGGCGGGGGAGCGGGAACTGGCCGAGCTGGTCCTCGCCGACGAGATCGGGCGGCACCCGTGGACCTGCACGGACTGGGCCATGACGCTCGTGTCCTGCCCGCACTGCGGCCGGGAGCTGGGCACCGGTCCGGTGGACTGCGTCCGCTGCGCGACGGCGGACGCGCTCCGCTGGTCCTGGGACCACGTCGGCTTCCCGGACGCCATCACGGCCGAGGAGCACGCCTTGCGGGTCGCCCGCGCCGTGCTCCGCGCACCGCACCGACGCCGGCCGACCGTGGTCGACGCCTGGCGGCTCCTGCTGCCCTTCCTGCTCGTCGGCGAGCTGCCGACGGTGGGCCAGGTGCAGCGCATCCGCGCCCACGTGATCGCGGGCGGGTACGCCGACCTGGCCCTGTGCACCTCGCACGTCGAACTGGCGGGCCTGCCGGAACTGCCCTGGCGGCGGTCAGCGCGGGTCGAGGACCAGGCGAAGGCCCAGCGCGACCAGGACGCCTCCGGAGACGCGCTCCAGCACCCGCCGCACCCGCGCGCGAACGAGCCAGCCGCGGACCCGGTCTAGGACGCCGACCACGACCAGGTACCACGCGGTGTCCACGGCCACCCACACCAGCGCGAACAGCAGCAGCGCGCCGCGACCCGCGTCCGCCGGCAGGAACTGCGGCAGGAACGAGATCGCGAACACGCCCAGCTTCGGGTTGGCCAGGTTCACCACCAGCCCCGCGCGGAACGCGTGGCCGGCCGGCGGTGCCTCCGGCAGCGGCCGGCCCGCCGAGCGGATGGCCTTCACGCCCAGGTAGACCAGGAACACCGCCCCGGTGATCCGCAGCGCGTGGTAGGCCACCTCGGACGCGGTGAGCAGCACGGACAGGCCGAGCGCCGCCGCCACCGCCCACACCGCGACCGCGAGCTCCATGCCGAACACCGTGGCCAGCGCGTGCGCGCGCCCCCGGACCGACTGTCGCAGCACCAGCGCCGTACCGGGGCCGGGCGACAGCGCGATCAGGAAGGACGCCGCGACGAAGGCGGCCAGGTTGCTCCACATGGTGCCATCGTCGACCCGCCGTCCACCGCTTTGTCGCAGCGGTCAGTCGTCCTCGTCGGCGAACGGGTCCTCGGAGGTGGCCGGGTCCCAGGACAGGCCGGGCACGCCCCAGCCGTTGGCCTTGAGCATCTTCTTCGCCGCGCGCTTGTGCCGGCCCACCAGGCGGTCCAGGTAGAGGTAGCCGTCCAGGTGGTCGGTCTCGTGCTGGAGGCAGCGGGCGAAGAAGCCGGTGCCCTCCACCTCGACCGGCTTGCCGTCGCCGTCGAAGCCGGTCACCTTCGCCCACGGCGCGCGGCCCGTCGGGTAGCTCTCGCCGGGTGCGGACAGGCAGCCCTCGTAGTCGTCGTCCGGGTCGGGCATCCCGAGCGGGATCTCCGAGGTCTCCAGCACCGGGTTGACCACCACGCCCCGGAACCGGTTGCCCTGGTCGTCCGGGCAGTCGTAGACGAACAGCCGCTGGTCGAGCCCGATCTGGTTGGCGGCCAGGCCGACCCCGCGCGCCGCCGCCATGGTCTCGAACATGTCCTCGACCAACGTCCGCAGCGCGTCGTCGAAGACCTCGACCGGCTTGGTCGGGTGGTGGAGCACGGGCTCGCCGGCGATGACGATCGGGTGAACTGCCATGGTCCGCAGTTTATCCGTGGCCTGCGGACTTCCGGCACGGACCGGGGACGCGCCGACCGATGAGCCGACCCCGGTGAAGATCACGTGGTGTAATGGCACCCACGCGCAGGCACGGCTGAGGAGCCCAGAGTGGACGCCGCAGAGGCACTGGCGCCGGCGGATCGGCCGGACGACGGTCTGGACGACCGGGAACGCGAGATCCTGGCTTTCGAACGCCAGTGGTGGAAGTACGCCGGTGCCAAGGAGCAGGCGATCAAGGAGCTGTTCGACCTGTCGCCGACGAGGTACTACCAACTGCTCAACGCGTTGCTGGAGAAGGAAGAGGCGTTGGCGGCGGACCCGATGCTGGTGAAGCGGTTGCAGCGGTCCCGGTCCGGCCGGGCGAGGGCCAGGGCGGCACGGCGGCTGGGTGTCGAGCCCCGATGACCAACCCTGACTCGGCGGGTTCCGCCCACCCCTCGCGCGCTGCGGGCTACGCCCTGATCGGTGTGGCGGCGGTGGCCGCCGTGATCGGCGTGGCCACGCTGTTCACCGGCGGCGATGACGAGCAGGCGGGCGCCCAGCCCACGACGTCCGCGACGGCGGGCCCGACCTCCGACGGCCAGACCTCCACCGGTCAGACCTCTCCCGGTCAGACGACGGACGGGCAGCCCGGGGGCACGAGCACCGGCTCCGCGCCGCAGACCACGACCCCGGCCACCCCGCCGGGGCAGCCCTCGACGACGGTGGCGGGCGCACCGCAGACCACGGGGGTAGCGCCGCCCCCGGTGACCACGACGGCGAAACCCCCGGTGCGGGTCTACAACAACAGCACCGTCGTGGGGCTGGCCGCGGAGGCGTCGGACGACATCCGCCGCGCCGGCTGGGAGGTCGCGGAGACCGGCAACTACTCGCAGGGCCAGATCCCGACGACCACGGTCTACTACCGGCCGGGCACGGACGAGGAGCAGTCGGCGCAGCAGCTCGGCCAGGTGCTCAAGGCCGAGGTGAAGCCCCGGTTCGAGGGCATCGAGCAGGCGCACGCCGGGATCATCGTGATCGTCACGAACAACTACGCGGGTCCGTCCGGCAAGATCTGACCGGTGGTCGGAGCGGCCGGGGTGGCAGCGGTGGCCGGGTAGCGGTCAGCCGGGTGGCGGCCGAGCGGGTCGGCCCGGCCGGACCGGTGGACCGGTCCGGCGGGCCGGGCGGGTCGGTCAGGTGGTGCGGGAGTCGGCGTAGGCGGCCAGGGCGGCGAGCTGGGCCGGGTCCAGGGACGGGCGCACCGCCGCGCGGGCCTTCGCCAGGTGGTCGCCGGTCACCTCGGACGCGGACAGCGACTCGCGCATCGCGGTCAGCGCCGCCTCCCTGATCAGCGCCGCGCAGTCCGCCGCCGAGTAGCCCTCCAGCTCGCCCGCCAGCGCCGCCAGGTCGACGTCGTCGGCCAGCGGCGTGTTGCGGGAGGACGCCCGCAGGATCTCGGTGCGCGCGTCGGCGTCCGGCGGCGGCACGTAGACCAGGCGTTCCAGCCTGCCGGGACGCAGCAGCGCGGGGTCGATCAGCTCGGGCCGGTTCGTGGCGCCCAGCACGACGACGTCGCGCAGCGGTTCGACGCCGTCCAGCTCGGTGAGCAGCGCGGCGACCACCCGGTCGCCCACCCCGGAGTCGGAGGACTGGCCGCGACGCGGGGCGAGCGCGTCGACCTCGTCCAGGAACACCAGCGCGGGCGCGGCTTCGGCGGCCCGCCGGAACAGCTCGCGCACCGCGCGCTCGGACTCGCCGACGAACTTGTCCATCAGCTCGGCGCCCTTGACCGACAGCACGTTCAGCCGCCCGCTGCCCGCGAGCGCGCGCACCAGGAACGTCTTGCCGCACCCCGGCGGCCCGTACAGGAGCAGGCCGCGCGGCGGTGCGACGCCGAGGCGGGCGAACGAGTCGGGGTACTGCAACGGCCACAGCGCGGCCTCGGTCAGCGCCTGCTTCACCTCGGTCATGTCGCCGACGTCGTCCAGCGTCAGGCCGCCGGTCCGCAGGGTGTCCGAAGTGGACATGGAGATGGGGCGCACGGTGTCCAGCGCGCCGACCAGGTCCTGTTGCGCCACGTGGGGTTCCTGCGCTTCGCGCTGGCGCAGCGCGGACCGGACGGCGGCCTCGCGGCGCAGCGCGACCAGGTCGGCGGCGACGAAACCCGGTGTGCGGTCGGCGATCACGCCCAGGTCCACATCGGACTCCAGCGGCACGTCCCGCAGCAGCACGCGGAGCAGTTCGGTGCGGCCCGCGCCGTCCGGCAGCGGCAGCACCAGTTCGCGGTCGACCAGCTCCGGCGTGCGCAGCCTCGGGTCGACGGCCTCGGCGTGCGCGCTGGTCACCACCAGCGCGATGCCGGCCTCGACGACCGCCGCGCGCAGCGCGTCCAGCACGACCGTGGCGACCGGCGGCGGCGAGTTCGCGGGCAGCAGCGCCTCGACGTCGGTCAGCAGCAGCACCGCCGGGGACTCGGCGGCGGCGATGGCGTCGCCGATCCGCCGGGCGGTGGCGGCGGCTTCCAGCACCGCGATGCTCGGCGCGGCGACCTCCATCACGTGCGCGCCGACGCTGTGCGCCACGGCCCGCACGAGGGTCGCCTTGCCGACCCCCTCCGGCCCGCTGACCAGCGCGGCGAGCCTCGGTGCGGCTCCGAGCCTGGTGAGCAGCTCGGGGTGGCTGAAGGTCAGGTCGAGCCACTCGGCGAGCCGCCGGGCGGCGTCCTTGTGCCCGACCAGGTCGGCCACCGGGACGGGCTCCTCGACCACCGCCGGAACGACCGGCGCGTCCACGGCCGCCGGGGCGGGCACGGCGACCGCCGACCCCGCCGCACCGGCCAGGGCGACGGCGGTGGACCTGGCCGGCGCGTCGCCCGTGCGCGCGCCGTCCCGCCAGCCGACGACGGTGGACGGCTGCACCGCGACCGGCCCGCCGGCCGGCTCGACCGACGTGATCGTCAGCAGCTCGTTGGTCCACGTCATGCCGATGGCGTTGGACAGCTTGCGGCGCGTCGCGCTCACGTCCGCGCCGGGCGGCGGCGCGAGGTCCTGCGGGAGCAGGGACACCGCGTCGCCGACCGTGAGCACCTTGCCGGTCAACGCCATCCGCAGCGTCTCCGGCGTCAGCGACGTGGTGGCCAGCCGCGACCCGGCGACGGTCACCGAGCGCGCGCCGGTCACCTCGACCGGCGCGACCACGACCTCCGCCCCCTCGGCGACGCCGAGGTTGGACAGCGTCACGTCGTCCACCAGCACCACGCCGGGCGCGGAGTCGCCGGCGGCGGCCAGCGCGGAGCTGACCCGCGCGCCGGTCAGCCGCACCGCGTCCCAGGCGCGCAGCCCGAGCGCGTCGAGCACCTCGGGGTGCAGCCGGACGACCCCGCGCCTGGTGTCGAGGGCGGACGGCGACAGGCGGGCGGTCAGCGTGATCACACGGCGAGCCTAGGCCAACCGGTGGCCTCAGGGCCGGTGGTGCCGGCGAAGCCCGATCTGCCGCCACCCGCGCCGCTTGTGCGGGCCGCCCTGGCCGTTGGGCTCGGTCGGGACGTGCGGCGGGCCGCCCGCGCGGCGCGGGCGGCGCACCGCACGCATCGCCGCGCCCGCGACCCGGCCGCCCAGCGGCTGCCGCAGGCCGAGCCGGCGCGCGGCCACGCCGTGGGCGCGCTTGATCGCCCGCCGGTCGGCGGCCGGGACCGCCCACGCCTCCGGGTGCTTGGCCAGCCACCGGTAGCGGCGCACCGAGTACGGCACGTGCCCCAGGTAGAGCAGCATCGCCGCGATCAGCGCGACCAGCGGGAACGTGAACACGGCGGCGGCCAGCAGGGCGACCAGGACCAGCAGCGGCGCGACCGCCCGGGGCGGGACCTTGATCGTCTTGACGGACAGCGTCGGGACGCGGCTGACCAGCAGGAGCGCGATGCCGACCGTCCACACGGCGACCACCCACGGCTCCGACCACCAGCCGGGCGAGCCGACCTGCTCGTCCACGATCAGCGGGAGCAGCAGCAGCAGGCCGCCCGCCGGTGCCGGCACGCCGACGAAGAACTCCTTGGCGAACGGCGGCTGCTCGACGTCCAGCAGGGTGTTGAACCGGGCCAGGCGCAGCACCATGCAGACCGCGAAGATCAGCGCCACCACCCAGCCCTCGCGGCTCGGCTGGAACTTCCAGACGTAGACCACGAGGGCCGGCGCGACGCCGAAGGACACCGCGTCGGCCAACGAGTCCAGCTCCGCGCCCATCTTGCTGGTCGCGTCGAGCAGCCGGGCGAGCCGGCCGTCCAGGCCGTCGAGCACGGCGGCCATGGCGATCGCCGCGATGGCCGCGCCCCAGGAGTGCTTGATGGCGAAGTGCACGGACGACAGGCCCGCCGACATCGCCAGCACGGTGATCGCGTTGGGCAGCAGCCGAACGCCCGGCCCGCTGGGAGCCACCGGGTCAGAGCTCCGGCAGTTCGGCGAGCACGGTCTCCCCGCCGATCGTGCGCTGGCCGGCCTCCACCAGCACGCGGCTGCCCTGCGGCACGTAGAGGTCGACGCGCGACCCGAAGCGGATCAGGCCGTAGGTCCGGCCGACCTCGACCTTGTCGCCGTCGGCGACGTGGCACACGATCCGCCGCGCGACGAGGCCGGCGATCTGCACCACGACGACGTCGTGGCCCTCGGTGGAGGTGAGCCACACGGTGTTGCGCTCGTTGTCCTCGCTGGCCTTGTCCAGGTCGGCGGACAGGAACTTGCCCGGCCGGTAGGACACCTGGCGGACCGCGCCGGACACGGGCACGCGCTGGACGTGCACGTCGAACACGGACAGGAAGACGCTGATCCGCGTCATCGGCACGTCGCCGAGGCCGAGTTCGACCGGCGGGACCGCGTCGACCACGTGCGACACGGTGCCGTCGGCGGGCGCCACGGCCAGGTTCGGTCGGGTGGGGGTGGCCCGCTTGGGTTCGCGGAAGAACCACGCCACCCACGCGGTCAACAGCCCGCCGACCACGCCCGCGCGCCGGGAGAACCGGCGGAGCAGGAGGGTGGCGACGGCCGCGCCCGCCACGAACGGGCGGCCTGCGGGGTGCATCGGGGGGATGATCCCCCGAGCGAGGTCGATGAAGTGGGAGACGGCACCACGGTTCTTGTCGCGATCGACGGTCATGGCTCTTCCGGGTCAGGGAATGCTGGCCGGCCACACGGTACGCCGGCGACCCGTGAGCCCGTCCGGTATGTCCGTGCGTCCCCCGACGAACGCACGGACATACCGGACAGGTGTGCCGACCAGTGTAATCCAGGTCACATGGCGTAATCAATGGCTGTGCGTTAGCTCGCTGTGACTCACTGTACGCGATCTTTGGTGGAGACGTGGTGGGAGTGCGCACCGGGCCGGATCGTTCAACAATCCCGCTACAGCAGGCAGGCGTGAATCGGAGGTCTGCGGTGGTTCTTCGCAGTCGCCTCGCAGTCGCCCTGCAAGGGGGTCGTCCACCACTCCTACTGGAGGAAGCGGACCGTGACCTCGGCCCCGGCGGCCAGCTCCGTCACGTCCGCCGGCACCTCGATCAGGCAGTCGGCCAGCGCCAGCGCCGACAGCAGGTGCGAGCCCGGCCCGCCGACCGGGGTCACCACCCGGCCCGACACCGGGTCGTACTTGCCCCGGCGGAACTGGGTGCGGCCGGCGGGGGAGGTGAGCGGCGAGTTCAGCGCGGCCACCGCCGTCGGCCGCTCCACCACCGGGAACCCCATCGCGGCCCGCAGCGCGGGGCGGATGAACACCTCGAACGACACCTGCGCGCTCACCGGGTTGCCCGGCAGCGTCGCCACCGCCACGCCCCGGTACCGGCCCGCGCCCTGCGGCCCGCCGGGCTGCACCGCCACCCGGGTGAACTCCACGCCCCGGCCGGCGAGCGCGTCCTTCACCACCTCGTACGCCCCGGCGCTCACCCCGCCCGAGGTCAGCAGCAGGTCGCAGCCGGCCAGCGCCGGGTCCACCGCCGCCCGGAACGCGGCCACGTCGTCCGGCACGAACCGCAGCAGCTCCGCCTCGCCGCCCGCCTCCCGCACGGCCGCGGCGAGCATCACGCCGTTGGACTCGTAGATCTGCCCCGGCTCCAGCGCCTCGCCCGGCCCCACCAGCTCCGACCCGGTCGACAGCACCAGCACCCGCACCCGCCGGCGCACCGGCAGCGCCCCGAAGCCCAGCGCCGCCGCCAGCCCGAGCTGCGCGGGCCCCAGCACCACGCCGGCCTCCAGCACGGTCGTGCCCGCCGCCACGTCGTCCGCCGCGCGCCGCACGTTCGCGCCGGCCGCCACGCCCCTGTCCACCCGCACCGACGACGTCCCGCCGTCCGTCCACTCCACCTGCACCACGGCGTCCGCGCCCGCCGGCACCGGGGCGCCGGTCATGATCCGCTGCGCGGTGCCGGGCTCCAGCGGGGTCGACGCCGCCCGCCCGGCGGGGATGTCGTCGGTCACGGGCAGCGTCACCGGGACGTCCGCCACGTCCGCCGCGCGCACCGCGTAGCCGTCCATCGCGGAGTTGTCGAACGGCGGCAGCGAGACCGGCGCGACCAGGTCTTCCGCCAGCACCAGGCCGAGGCAGTCGCCGACCGGGAGGTCGACCGGGTCGGTCGGGCCGACGAGCCGGGCGATCCGCGAGCGGTGGGCGGCGACGGACGTCAACGAGTTCGACACGCCACCATCCTGCCGCGCCCGTGCGAAACTGCCCCGACCGGCCGCCACGCGCGACAGCAGGAGGAGGAACGTTCCGGTGCAGGTCCGCACGCGACACACGCCGACCTTCGGGGTGGCCAGGCTGGTGCTCGCACCCGCCGAGCCGGCGCTCGTCGAACGCTCGTCGCTGTTCGCGACCAGCTACGGCGTCAACCGCGACACCAAGGGCAAGGCCCCGGGCGTCAAGGCGGCGCTGTGCACGGCCGGCGCGGAGGGTGGGTGGGTGGACGTCGCCCCGCCGCTGCCCGGCGACCTGCACGTGCTGGAACTGGACGGCTCGCCGGGCTGGTGCGTCGCCCGGAACAGCTGGCTCGCGTCGTCCGGCTCGGTCGCCATGGACCCGTCCGCGCCGCCGCTGCGCGCGCTGCACGGCGGCGACAACGGATTCCTCACCTACGTCTACGGCACCGGGTCGGTCGTGCTCGCCTGCTACGGCACGCTCGACGTGGTCACCCTGGAGGCGGGCGAGCTGGTCACCCTCGACAGCGGGCACGTGGTGGGGTTCGCCGACACCCTCCAGTGCCGGCTGCGCGCGCTCTCGCCGGATGCGCCCCAATCGGTGCGCAGCGGGGAGGGCCTCGTCCTCGACTTCGCCGGTCCGGGGCTCGTGCTGACCCGTACGCGCAGTCCGCGAGCGCTCGTCAGTTGGTTGCGCGACAACGGATTCAGCGCCCGCGCATGACTCCATAAGGAGGTATCGGCAGACCCCCTCGTGCCTCTAGCGTGGCGGTTTGCTCAAGGGTATTTCTTCAAAGGAGGACGTCTTGGCTGTCGGTACGGTCAAGTGGTTCAACTCGGAGAAGGGGTACGGCTTCATCGCCGCCGACGGCGGGCCCGATGTCTTCGTGCACTACTCGGCGATCCAGATGGAAGGCTTCCGCACGTTGGCCGAGGGAGACCGCGTGGAGTTCGAGATCCAGGCCGGCCGCGACGGCCGCAGCCAGGCGTCGGACGTCCGGAAGGCATCGTGAACCCCGCCCGGCCCGCCCTGCGGCGGGTCGGGCCGTTCCACCCGGCGGCCCGCTCCGGTGCGTTGACCGGTGGTCTTACCCGGAACCCGGCGCACGCCGGGACGAGCGGACGTTAGGCTGCCTCGCGTGTCGGAGGACCTGAGCGGGCGACGGCTGGGCCACTACCGGATCGACGGGGTGCTCGGCCGAGGTGGCATGAGCGTGACCTACAAGGCCACGGACGTCAGGCTCGGTCGCAAGGTGGCGCTGAAGGTCATCGGCGAGCACCTGACCGCCGACGCCGAGTTCCGCGAGCGGTTCGTCGACGAGGCGCGCAACACCTCGGCGATCGACCACGCGAACATCGTGCCGCTCTACGACTTCGACGAGGTCGACGGGCTGCTCTACATCGCCATGCGGCTGGTCGACGGCCAGGACCTGGCGGGCCACATCAAGGACGGCCCGATCTCGCCCGCGCGCACCCTGACGCTGCTCGGCCAGGTGGCCGAGGCGCTGGACATGCTGCACGGCAAGGGCCTGGTGCACCTGGACGTGAAGCCGGCCAACGTGCTGGTGACCACCAAGGAAGCCTCCCGCGAGCACGTCTACCTGGCCGACTTCGGCCTGACCCGGCGCGGCGCGACCGGCCACCGCACCCGCACCGGCGACTTCCTCGGCTCGCCCACCTACGCCGCGCCCGAGCACCTGCGCGGCGAGCCGCTGGACGGCCGCACCGACCAGTACGCGCTGGCGTGCATGGTGTTCGCGTGCCTGTCCGGCCGGCCGCCGTTCCAGGGCGGCGTGCAGGACGTCATCCAGGGCCACCTGGCCGCCGAGATCCCGGCCGTCACGTCCCTGGTGGCGCTGCCGCCGGGCATCGACGAGGTGCTGCGCAAGGGCACTGCGAAGGACCCCAACCAGCGGTTCGGGTCGTGCCAGGAGCTGCTGTCGGCCGCGCGCACCGCGCTGGGCGGCGCGGCGACCGTGACCACCCCGCCGCGCCGGGTCGACGCCCCGGTGTCCGGCCCGCTGCCGGCCCAGCACGGCCCGCAGACCGGCGGCGTGCCGACCGGCACCCCGCAGACCGGCGGCGTCCCGGCCCAGCAGCCGCCGCGCTACCAGCAGCCCCAGTCGGGCGGGTTCCCCCCGCACCAGCAGCAGCCGGGGTTCCTGGCCGACCCGGTCCGGCTGCGCCCGCCGGCGCAGGTCGGCGCGTCGGCGTTCACGACCTCCAAGTCGCGGCCCGCGTGGGTCGCGCCGGTCGTCGTGGGCGCGGTGGCGATCGCGGCGATCGTCGTCCTGGTGCTGATCCTCACGCCGAAGTCCGAGGACCCCCGCCCGCCCGCGCCGACCTCGACGGGCCAGTCGATCGACGTCGGCGGCGACAGCGGCAGCAAGAAGCCGCTGCCGACCAGCGTCCCGGTCAAGACCTCGCGCTGACCGTCCGCCCCACGCCCAGGGACGAGGTCGGCGCGTTCCGCCGCCCACGCCCGGTGGGCCGCTTCCGACGACCGCGCTCCGGGGCTCCCGCGCGGCCGGCGAAACTCGCGCCACTGACCTGCGGTTCTTGCACTCGACCCCGTTGAGTGCTAAACACGGACCTGGCACTCGGACCACCTGAGTGCCAGCACGCAGGCTGGGACGGTGAGGCAGGCTCCCCCCGGGGAGCAGGTCGTCCGTCGCGGGCACCGAGCCTGGCCGAGCGCCGTGTTCCGCTGTGGACGTGCGTGTCCGCAGTGGCCCCATAAGTCGTTACACAGGCGGAGGAACACACCGCAATGGCGAAGATGATCGCGTTCGACGAGGACGCCCGCCGTGGTCTTGAGCGCGGCATGAACACCCTCGCGGATGCCGTCAAGGTGACGCTGGGTCCCAAGGGCCGCAACGTCGTGCTGGAGAAGAAGTGGGGTGCGCCGACGATCACCAACGACGGCGTCTCCATCGCCAAGGAGATCGACCTCGAGGACCCGTGGGAGAAGATCGGGGCCGAGCTCGTCAAGGAAGTGGCGAAGAAGACCGACGACGTCGCCGGTGACGGCACGACCACGGCCACCGTCCTCGCCCAGGCCCTGGTCCGCGAGGGCCTGCGCAACGTGGCGGCGGGCGCCAACCCGCTCGGCCTGAAGCGCGGCATCGAGAAGGCCGTCGAGGCCGTGACCGAGCAGCTGCTGAAGACCGCCAAGGAGGTCGAGACCAAGGAGCAGATCGCCGCCACGGCGTCCATCTCCGCGGGCGACTCGACCATCGGCGAGCTGATCGCCGAGGCCATGGACAAGGTCGGCAAGGAAGGCGTCATCACCGTCGAGGAGAGCAACGCGCTCGGCCTCGAACTCGAGCTCACCGAGGGTATGCGCTTCGACAAGGGCTACATCTCGGGCTACTTCGTGACCGACCCGGAGCGTCAGGAAGCGGTCCTGGAGGACCCCTACATCCTGCTCTACGGCTCGAAGATCGCGTCCGTGAAGGACCTGCTGCCGCTGCTGGAGAAGGTCATGCAGGGCGGCAAGCCGCTGCTGATCATCTCCGAGGACGTCGAGGGCGAGGCCCTGGCGACCCTGGTGGTCAACAAGATCCGCGGCACCTTCAAGTCGGTCGCCGTCAAGGCCCCCGGCTTCGGTGACCGCCGCAAGGCGATCCTCCAGGACATCGCCATCCTCACCGGTGGCCAGGTCATCACCGAGGACGTCGGCCTCAAGCTGGAGAACGCCGACCTGTCGCTGCTGGGCAAGGCCCGCAAGGTCGTCGTGACCAAGGACGAGACCACGGTCGTCGAGGGTGCGGGCGACGCGGAGCAGATCCAGGGCCGCGTCAACCAGATCCGCGCGGAGATCGAGAAGTCGGACTCCGACTACGACCGCGAGAAGCTCCAGGAGCGCCTGGCCAAGCTCGCCGGCGGCGTCGCGGTCATCAAGGCCGGCGCGGCCACCGAGGTCGAGCTCAAGGAGCGCAAGCACCGCATCGAGGACGCGGTGCGCAACGCCAAGGCCGCCGTCGAGGAGGGCATCGTCGCCGGTGGTGGCGTCGCGCTGCTCCAGGCCGCCGAGGCCGCCTTCGCGGGCCTGAAGCTGGAGGGCGACGAGGCCACCGGGGCGAACATCGTCAAGGTCGCCGTCGAGGCCCCGCTCAAGCAGATCGCGGTGAACGCCGGCCTCGAGGGCGGCGTCGTGGTGGAGAAGGTCAAGGGCCTGCCCGTGGGCCACGGCCTCAACGCCGCGACCGGCGTGTACGAGGACCTGCTCGCGGCCGGCGTGCCGGACCCGACCAAGGTCACCCGCTCCGCGCTGCAGAACGCCGCCTCCATCGCGGCGCTGTTCCTGACCACCGAGGCCGTCGTGGCCGACAAGCCGGAGAAGGCGGGCGCTGCCCCGGCCGTCCCGGACGCCGGTGGCATGGACTTCTGATCGCCAGGAGTACCGCTGTCCCGGAAGGCCCGGTCCGCTCGCGGACCGGGCCTTCCGGCGTTCCCGGGCCGGTGTGCGGAGGCGGTGGGCCGGTGTCCGGCGCGGCGTGGGCGGGTCCGGGGACGGAGAAGGCCCCGTGCCCCCGGGCGGAGGGGAGCACGAGGCCGGCGGAGATCCGGTCGGCGCGGTCGGGCGCCGGGGTGGGGCGTCGGCGTCAGAGCATGATCGTCGGGGTGACCACGGTGCGGCCCGGCTCGCCCCTGGAGTTCACCAGGTGCACCACGATCTGGGTCGTCCCGGTCGGTACGTCGGACAGCACGAAACGGCCGCCGTCGTCGGCCTTGGTCGTGCTGGACTCGTGCTCGGCCACCCGGACCTCGACGGTGTGCTCACCGGCCGGCACCAGCCAGCCGTCGATCCGGTGCCGGGCACCGCTCGGGGTGAAGTTGACCATCAGGGTCAGGTTGTCGACCGTGAACGTGATGGTGCCCGGGTTGCCGCCGCGCACCCCGGCGAACGAACCCGCCCGCTCCCAGCGGGCGACCTCCACGTCCAGGTTCTCCAGGGCCACCGCGAACTGTATGCGCTCGACCAGCCCCACCGGGGGCGCGTCCAGCTCGTACACCAACCGGTTCAGCTCCGTGAGGACAGCGGTGTCCTCTTGGCCTCTGCGGTCATCGCGCGGGTCGATGTCGTTCACCGCGATCCTCCTTCCGCGTCAAGATGTGTGCGCAGCGTGGTCAGGCAGCGGCCCCTGGTCGGACCGATGCTGCCACGTGGCATGGACAGTGCTTCCGCGACCGCGCGGTACTCCGCCCGCCCGGCCAGCACGGTGAGCCGCAGGAGTTCCTGGCACTTCTGCGACAAACGCCCGAAAGCCCGCCACAACCGGAGGTCCCGGTCGTCTACCAGTGCGGCGTCTTCCGGCAACCCGTATTCGCTCTCCAACTGCTCCGCCAACTCGTCGGACAGTGCCGATTCCCGACGTGCGGGGGTCCACGTGCGCTGGGCCTCCCGGCGCGTCGCCACGACGAGCCACCCCGCCAGCGCGCGGGGTTCGATCAACCGGTCCAGGTGGCGCAGCAGCGCCAGCCACACCGTCTGGACGACGTCCTCGGCCGTGCTGCGGTCCAGGCCGTGACCCCGGGCGACGTGCCAGACGAGCGGGGTCAGGTCGGCCACCAGCACGTCCAGCGCCCTGCGGTCGCCGTCGCGCGCGGCGATGACGCAGGCGGCGTGCCGATCCGTGCCGTCCAGACCTTCCCACGGTGGGCGCTCACCGGCCGTGCGCAGATCTCCCACGTCGTCACCTCCTCCTCGACATCCCCCAGCCGTAGCTGATCGTCACACACCCGGTCCCGGCCTGCGGCGGCGGTCCGCGATGCCCCCCTCGCACCGCGGACCGCCACTCCTCATTCCCCCCGCCGGCGGCGACCGGTCGACACCCCTCGAAGCCGACCGAGCGCCGCCTTTCTCCCCCGAGTGGTCAGCGGGACGGCCGTGTGCGGCTGCCGTCGTGCGGTTGGTCCACGAGACGCCTCCAGGTGGGTCGAAGGTCGGACATCAGATAAGGAGTGAGTAGTTCTACGGTGGATACACGGTGCGTCGTTAACAGTTCACCA
Source organism: Actinosynnema sp. NPDC050436 (assembly GCF_040655415.1). Classification (NCBI taxonomy): domain Bacteria; kingdom Bacillati; phylum Actinomycetota; class Actinomycetes; order Pseudonocardiales; family Pseudonocardiaceae; genus Actinosynnema; species Actinosynnema sp. NPDC050436. The sequence goes on from NZ_JBFAJV010000016.1 coordinate 113,648, forward strand.
TTAGCGAGCTGTGCGCGAGTCGTCGCAGGTCAGAGGCGTTGTTCCGATCTTGTCCCGGTGTCGCTCGGACGGGGCGGGTCGCAGGCGCGGAAGGATTGTTGAACGATCCGCGCCGGTCGCCGGTCGCCGGTCGCCGGTCGCCGGTCGCCGGTCGCCGGTCGCCGGTCGCCGGGTGCCGGGGGCACCGGGGTGGCGATCGGGGCAGGGTGGGAGGGGCCGGGTGGTGGGTGCGGCCGGGGCCGGGCGGTCGAGTGGGGGGTGGCCGAGGGCGGTTATGGTCCAGACCATGCTTGAGGTAATCGCTCTCGACGCGGCCGATGCCGTCGCCGCGCAGGCCGGTGGGGCGCACCGGCTCGAACTCGTCACCGACATGGCCGCCGACGGCCTCTCGCCGTCACCGGACCTCGTGCGCAGCGTGCTCGCGGCCACCGACCTGCCGGTCCGCGTGATGCTCCGCGACGCGCCCGGGTTCGCCCCGGGCTCGCTGGACGGCCTGCGCCGCGACGCCGCGACCCTGCGCGAGGCCGGGGCGACGGAGTTCGTGCTCGGCTTCCTCGACGGCAACGGCTGGGTCGACCAGGACGCCTGCCGCGCCGTGCTCGCCGAGCTCGACGGCTGCCGCTGGACGTTCCACCGCGCCCTGGACAACTCCGCCGACCCCGAGGCGGCCTGGGCCGTGGTGGCGGGGCTGGGGTGTGACACGGTGCTCGCGTCCGGTTCGCCGCGCGGTGTCGCGGACGGGTTCGCGGTGCTGGAGCGGCTCGCCGCCCGGCAGGACGAGGTGGCGCTGCTCGTCGGCGGCGGCTTGAAGCAGGAGCACGTGGGTCCGCTCAAGGCAGTCGGGGCGTCCGGCTTCCACGTCGGGAGCGCGGTTCGACCCGGCGGGTGGGACGCTCCGCTGTCCGCCGACGAGGTCCGGACCTGGGCAAATTTGGTCTAGACCGCTTGCTGATTCGGACATTAGCATCTCCGTTGCTTCCCATGAAATGGTCGTTGCAGATCACGCAACATGTACTGGAGGAGGTTCGGATGATGCGGGTAACGAAGAGGTGGGCCGCGGTGGCGGCCGGCCTCGCCGTCACGGTGTTGGCCGGGTGCGCCCCGGTGCAGTCCGGTTCGACCACGTCGAGTTCGGACCAGCAGACCGGCCAGCTCCGGGTCTGGCTGTTCGACGAGGTCAACCGGGGCCCGAAGGAGGCCGTCGTCAAGGAGGCGGTGACCGAGTTCCAGAACGCCCACCAGGGCGTCACCGTCGACGTGCAGTACATCCAGGTCCAGTCGCGCGCCGAGCGCTTCAAGGCCGCGTTCAGCGACCCGAAGAGCGCGCCGGACGTCGCGGAGTTCGGCAACACCGACCTCGCGGGCTACGTGTCCGGCGGCGGGTTCTCCGAGATCGACCTCGGGTCGTGGGCCGACTCGAAGGACCTGCTGCCCGCCGTGCTGGACACCGGAAAGGTGGACGGCAAGGTCTACGGCATCCCGTGGTACGTCGGCGTCCGCGCCCTGTACTACCGCACGGACGTCTTCGCCGAGCTGGGCCTCAAGCCGCCGACGAAGATCGACGAGATCGCGCCGCTGGCCCGGCAGATCCGCGCCGCCAAGCCCGACCTGCTGGGCATCTCGGCCGGCGGCAAGTACACCTACGGCGCGATGCCGTTCGTGTGGGCCAACGGCGGCGAGATCGCCCGCAAGGACGGCGACAAGTTCGTCGCCGCGATCGACAGCGCGGACGCCAAGACCGGTCTGCGCCAGTACACCGAGCTGATCGCCGAGGACATCTGCCCGCCGTCCCAGTGCGCCGGCAACGGCGGTGACGCGAGCGTCGAGACGTTCCGCGCCGGCAAGGCGGCGATGGTGGTGGGCGGCGACTTCAACCGCAAGTCCGTCGACTCGTCCACGGCCGCCGGCAAGTACGCCGTCGTGCCGCTGCCCGGCAAGACCGCCGGTTCGGTCGCGCCGGCGTTCGCGGGCGGCAACCTGCTGGGCGTGATGAAGGGCTCCGAGCGCAAGACGCTGGCCACCCAGTTCCTCCAGCTGCTCGGCGGCAAGCAGTACCAGCGCAAGATGTTCGACGCGATGGGCAACATGCCGACCTTCGGTGACGTGCAGGGCGACGTGGCCAAGGCCAACCCCGCCGTGGAGCCGTTCATCAAGACCCTGAACGCCGGCACCCGGTTCGTCCCGGTGACGGCGAAGTGGGCCACGATCGACGCCCAGGGCGTGCTGCCGACCCTCCTGCAGGAGGTCGCCACCGGCGGCAGCGACCTGGACACCGCCGCGAAGAAGGCCGCCGACGCCATGAATGCGGCGTTCGGTTCATGATGCGCGCCCACCGGGGCGACGGGCGGATCGCGTTCGCCTACCTCGCCCCGGCGCTGCTGGTGCTGGTCGGTCTGATGGGCTACCCGATCTACCAGCTCGTGCTGATCTCGCTGTTCGACTACGGCCAGGAGCAGGTCAGCGGCGGTGCGCCGCTGACCTTCCTGGGCCTGGAGAACTACGCGAACCTGCTGTCCGACGCCAAGTTCTGGTCGGTGCTCGGGCAGACGGTCGGGTTCGCGGCGGTGTGCGTGCTCGGGACCCTGCTGGTCGGCGCGGCGCTCGCCGTGCTGGCCACCAGGGTCCGCACCTGGGCCCGGATGACGCTGTTCCTGGCCGCGCTGGGCGCGTGGGCGACCCCGGCGGTGGCCGGGTCGACCATCTGGCTGTTCCTGTTCGACGCGAACTTCGGCTTCGTCAACGAACTGCTCGGCACCACCGGCTTCTCCTGGACCTACGACCGGTGGCTGGCGTTCGGCCTGGTCGCCGCCCAGGTGATCTGGTGCTCGTTCCCGTTCGTCATGGTGACCCTGTACGCGGGCATCAAGTCGATCCCGGGCGAGGTGCTGGAGGCCGCCGCGCTGGACGGGGCGTCCGCGTTCCGCACGGCCCGCTCGGTGATCCTGCCGCTGCTGCGACCGCTGCTGATCGTCGTGACGATCCAGTCGATCATCTGGGACTTCAAGATCTTCACCCAGATCTACATCATGACCAACGGCGGCGGCATCGCCGGCCGCAACCTGGTGCTCAACGTCTACGCCTACCAGCAGGCGTTCGCCGCCTCCGAGTACGGCCTGGGCGCGAGCATCGGCGTGGTCACCACCGTGTTGCTGCTGCTGGTCACGCTCGGGTACCTGCGGGCGCTGAAGAAGTCGGGTGAGGTGCTGTGAAGCGGCGCTTGGCCGAGGTCGTCACCGTGCTGATCGCCGGCGTGGTGGCGTTCCCGCTGTACTGGATGGTCCTGACGGCGATCAAGCCCGAGTCCGAGGTCATCTCCTCGGACCCCCGGCCGTGGACGCTCGCGCCGACGCTGGACAGCTTCGTGCGCGCGCTGACCGTGCAGAGCTTCGGGCGCTACCTGCTCAACAGCCTCGTGGTGGCGTTCGCCGTGGTGCTGTTCAGCCTGCTCATCTCGTTCCTGGCGGCCACCGCGCTGACCCGGTTCCGGTTCCGCAGCCGGACCACGCTGCTGGTGATGCTGCTGGTCGTGCAGATGGTGCCGGTCGAGGCGCTGACCATCCCGCTGTTCTTCATGATGAAGTCGGTGCGCGACGTCGCGCCGGCGTTCGGGTTGAACCACCTGGGTTCGCTGGTGCTGGTGCACCTGGCGTTCAGCCTGCCGTTCGCCATCTGGATGCTGCGCGGGTTCGTGGCGGCCGTGCCGGTGGAATTGGAGGAGGCCGCGACGCTCGACGGCGCGTCCCGGTTCCGGTTCCTGTGGCAGGTGCTGTTCCCGCTGGTCGCGCCGGGCCTGGTGGCGACCAGCGTGCTGTCGTTCATCCACGCGTGGAACGACTTCCTGTTCGCCAAGACGTTCATCATCTCGGCGGCGGAGAACCAGACGCTGCCCCTGGCGTTGCAGGTGTTCGTGAAACCGGACCAGAACGACTGGGGCGCGATCATGGCCGGGTCGACGTTGATGACGATCCCGGTGCTGATCTTCTTCATTGTGGTGCAGCGACGACTGGTCGCGGGACTGGCGGGAGCGGTGAAGTCGTGATTCTTCCTCGACCGGTGTCATCCACCCCCGGTGACGGCGAGGTGGTCTGGGACGGCTCGGTGGACGTCCGGCTCGGCCTGGACGGCCCGTCGGGCGCGTACCGGCTGGTGATCGGGCCGGGCGTGACAGTGGAAGCGGCGGACGAGGCGGGCGCGTTCTACGCCCGCCAGACGCTGCGGCAGCTCGCGGGGCCGGACGCGTTCCGGGCCGCGCCCATCTCCGGCGAGCCGGTCCGGCTGCCGGTGTGCGTGGTGGAGGACGCGCCCCGGTTCGCCTGGCGCGGCGTGATGCTCGACGTGGCGCGGCACTTCCTGCCCAAGCACGACCTGCTGCGGTACGTGGACCTGCTGGCCGCGCACAAGCTCAACGTGCTGCACCTGCACCTCACCGACGACCAGGGCTGGCGCTTCGAGTCCCGGAAGTTCCCGCTGCTGCACGAGGTCGGCGGCTGGCGGCCGTCGTCGCGGTACGGGGACCGGCGGCGCGGCGGGCAGACCGGCCGGCCGCACGGCGGCTACTACACCCAGGACGACCTGCGCGAGGTCGTGGCGTACGCGGCCGAGCGGCACATCACCGTGGTGCCCGAGATCGACGTGCCCGGCCACAGCCAGGCGGCGATCGCGGCGTACCCGGAGCTCGGCGTCGCACCCGGCGGCGTGTGGACCGACTGGGGCGTCAACCCCAACGTGCTCAAGTCCGACGAGCCCACCGTGGACTTCTACCGCCAGGTGTTCGACGAGCTGCTCGACGTGTTCCCGAGCGAGGTCATCGGCCTGGGCGGGGACGAGGCGGAGGGCGGCGACGGGCGGTTCGTCCGGCGCATCGCGCAGCACCTCGTGCAGCGCGGCCGCCGGCCGCACGGCTGGGACGAGGTGCTGGACGTCGGCCCGCTGCCCGCCACGACGGTCGTCGCGTCGTGGCGGGGTGAGGAGGCCGGGCTCAAGGCGCTGGAACGGGGCCACGACGTGGTGATGTGCCCCGAGGCGCACGTCTACCTCGACTACCGCCAGGGCCCCGGCGGCGACGAGCCGATCCCGGTCGGCACCGTGCTCACCTGGGAGGACGTCTACGCCTACGAGCCGGCGGCGGCCGACCGGGTGCTGGGCGCGCAGGTGAACGTGTGGACCGAGCACCTCGACTCGCCCCGGCGCATCGACTACGCCGTGTTCCCCCGGCTGTGCGCGTTCGCCGAGGTGGTGTGGAGCCCGGCGACCCGGGACGTCGAGGAGTTCCGGGCCCGGCTGGTCGAGCACCACCTGCCGCGCCTGGACGCGCTGGGCGTCGAGTACCGGCCGCTGTCCGGGCCGAAGCCGTGGCAGGCGCTGCCCGGCGTGCCCGGTTTCCCCCGGTGACCGGTCAGTCCGCCTCGGGCACCAGGATCCACGCGGCCAGGTAGAGCAGCGCGCCGGCACCGAACCCGAACAGGGTGGCGGCGACGAGCACCATGCGGAGGATGGCGGCGTCGACACCGATCATCTCGGCGACGCCGCCGCACACGCCGGCGACCATCCGGTCGTCCCGGCTCCGGCGGAGCTTCTTGACCTTGGTGGTGGCTTCGTTGATCACGTCGTTCGTCGTCATGGCTCAATAGTGCTGGTCAACGCGCGGCGGCACATCGGGGGCGGACCCTGAAACGTCCTCAGGGACGAACCAGGACCCGCCCCCGAACCGGCGCGGTCGAGGTGCCCGGCGCACCTCGTGGCAGCACAATCGGGACATGATCGACGTCGGGGCGTTGACCGGGTCCGCCGCACGCGGCCGGGACACCGCGTGCGCGCTGTCGGGGGCGGCCGTGCGTGACGTCCTCGCGGAACTCGCCCGCCGGGTCGCGGCCGGCGAGGTGGTCGGCGTCGGCACGGTGGTCGCCACGTTCAGCTCCGCGCCCCGGCCGCCCGGCGCGGCGATGCTGGTGGGTGCGGACGGCGAGGTCGTCGGCTCGGTGTCCGGCGGGTGCGTCGAGGGCGCGGTGTACGAGGCGGCGCGCGAGGTGGTGGCGACCGGGTCGCCGGTGCTCCGGCGCTACGGCGTGACCGGTGACGACGCGCTCGCGGCGGGGTTGACCTGCGGCGGGGTGATCGACGTGTACGTGGAGGCGGTGTCGGCCGGGTCGTTCCCGCAGTTGCCCGACGTGCTGGCCGCCGTCCGCGCGCGGGAGCCGGTCGCCGTCGCCACGGTGGTCGAGCACCCGGAGTGGGTGGGCCGCCGGCTGGTCGTGCGGCCGGACCGGGTGGTGGGTGACGTGCCGTCCGCGCGGGCCCGCGACGCGATCACCGACGACGCGCGCGGCCTGCTCGCCGCCGGCCGCAGCGCAACCCTGCGCTACGGGCCGGACGGCCAGCGCCGGGGCGAGGGGCTGGCGGTGTTCGTGAACTCGTTCGAACCGCCACCGAGGCTGCTGGTGTTCGGCGCGATCGACTTCGCCTCGGCGATGGCACGGCTCGGCGCGTTCCTCGGCTACCGGGTCACGGTGTGCGACGCGCGCCCGGTGTTCGCCACCAGCGGCCGGTTTCCCGAGGCGGACGAGGTGGTCGTGGACTGGCCGCACCGCTACCTCGCGCGGCAGGCCGACCAGGGGTTGGTGGACGGCCGCACGGTGGTCGCGGTGCTGACCCACGACCCGAAGTTCGACGTGCCGCTGCTGGAGGTCGCGCTGCGGCTCGAGCTCGGCTACGTGGGCGCGATGGGCTCCCGGCGCACCCACGAGGACCGGCTGCGCCGGCTGCGCGCGGCGGGCGTGGCCGACGACGAGCTGGCCGGACTGGCGTCGCCGATCGGCCTGGACCTGGGCGCGCGCACGCCCGAGGAGACCGCCGTGTCGATCGCCGCCGAGATCATCGCCCTGCGCTGGGGCGGCGGGGGCGGCCGGCTGACCCGGACCGACGGGTCGATCCACCGCGACCCGGGGCGGGATCGCGGACCAGTTCCCGGATTGCCTGGCGAGCCGGCTCGCGGAGGGGGAGGCTGAGGAGGTGACTCCCCCCGAACCCGACCCGGCGGCCACCCCCGACCCCACCGCCGAACCCGGTGCCGAGGCCGCCCCCCAGCCCAGCACCCCGCCCGCCAAGCCCAAACCCCCGGCCGGGAAGCCGGGCACCCCGCCCGCCAAGCCCCAGGCCCCGCCCGCCAAGTCGAAGGCCCCGGCCGCCAAGCCCAAGGCCACCCCCGCCAAGCCCAAGTCCCCGGCTGCCAAGCCGAAGGCCCCGGCCGAGCGGAAGGCCCCGGCTGAAGCGAAGGCTCCAGCTGAACCGAAGGCTCCGGCTGAACCCAAAGCTCCGGCTGCCGGGCCGGGCACTCCGGCGGCGAAGGCCGGTGCTCCAGCCGCGAAGCCGAACCCCGGAGGGGCGGAGGCCGGCGCTCCGACGGCGAAGCCGGATCCCTCGCCGGTGAAGCGCGGCGTTCCGGCGGCGAAGCCGGCTGACTCGGTGGCGAAGGCCGGTGCTCCTGCGGCGGAGCCGGACGAGCCGGCGGCGAAACCGGCCGCTCCTGCCGCCGAGTCCGGCGCGTCGGCCGCCGAACCCGGTGTTGGTGCCGGCAAGCCCGAAGCCGAGAAGGGCGCCGAACCCGACTCCGGGCCGGCCGTGAAGCCTCAAGCCGAGCCGCCCGCAGCACCAGCCGCGAGGTCGCAAGCCGAGCCGGCCGCGAGGGCCCAGACCGAGCCGGTCGGTGAGTCGCCGGTCGGGGCGCGGGACGTGCCCGGACCCGCTCGGACGCACCTGCGGGCCGTGCCCGACGAGGTGGCCGAGCCGATCGACCTGGTGAAGGCCGCTCCGGCACCGGTGCTCAAGCGGGTGCTGCCGGTCGTCGCCGCGCTGGTCGTGCTGGTGTTCCTGCTGCGCCGCCGGCGGCAGCGCTGAAGCGCGGGGGCGGGCGGCTGGCGGTGCTGTCGCTGGTCGCCTGCCTCGCCGCGTGCACGGGGTCACCGGTCGTGATCACGTCGTCCGCGCCGCCGCCGACCACCACCACGCCGCCCCCGCCACCGTCGTTCACCCTGGCCGCCGGCGGTGACATCCTGGTCCACCCGCTGCTCACCGAGCAGGCCGACCGCGACGGTGGCCGCGACTTCCTGCCGATCCTCGACGGCCTGCGCCAGGCGGTCGACGCCGACCTGTCGATCTGCCACCTGGAGACGCCGCTGTCCGCGCCCGGTGACCCGACCTACGGATACCCGGCGTTCAGCGCACCGCCCGAGGTGGCGACCGCGCTCAAGACCCTCGGCTACGACAGCTGCTCCACCGCGTCGAACCACACCCTCGACCGGGGTCCGGGCGCGATCAGGACCACCCTCGACGTGCTGGACGCGGCCGGGATCGCGCACACCGGCTCGTTCCGCACGCCCGAGGAGTCCGCCACCCCGCTGCTGCTCGACGTGCCCGGCGCGAAGGTCGCGCAGCTCTCCTTCACCTACGGCTTCAACGGCATCCCGCTGCCGCAGCCGTGGATGGCGAACCAGCTCTCGACCGAGGGCGTGCTCACCGCCGCCCGCGCGGCGAAGGCGGCCGGTGCCGACGTCGTGGTCGCCAGCCTGCACTGGGGCGCCGAGTACCAGCACGAGGCGACGACCGAGCAGCGCGAGATGGCGGCGGCGATCCTGGCCGACCCGGCGGTGGACCTGATCATCGGCACGCACGTGCACGCGGTCCAGCCGATCGAGCAGGTCAACGGCAAGTGGGTGGTCTACGGCATGGGCAACGAGGTCGCTCGCCACTCCGAGCCGCGCGGGATCACCGAGGAGGGCATCGTCACCCGCTTCACGTTCGTCAAGGGTCCGGGCGGCTGGGCGGTGGAGCACGCGGAGTACGTGCCGACCATGGTCGAGTTCGGCCCGCCGATCCGGGTGGTCGACCTGACCCGCGCACCCGCCACCCCGCGCCGCGCGGAGGCGCTGGCCCGGACGGACTCCGTGGTGCGGAGCCTGGGCAGCGCGATCACCCGGCGCTGAGCGCGGCGGTGCCGGCTCAGGGCAGCGCCAGCCCGGCCGCGTCGGCGACCCGGGCCACCCGCTCCCGCCAGCGCCGGGCGGTCTCCGGGTCGGCGGCGAACCCGTCGCGCAGGTCGGGGTCGACGGTCTTCTCCGGCACCGACAGCCGGCCGTCCACGGGGCGCAGCGAGTCGCTCGCCACGTCGCCGTCGAGCAGCGACAGCGTGCCCAGCCCGCACGCGAAGTCCAGCTCCGGCAGGGCACCGGCCAGCGCCAGCCCGGCGGCCATCCCCACGGACGTCTCCACGGCGGACGACACCACGCACGGCAGCCCGCACGCCTCGGCGACCTCCAGCGCCCGCCGCACCCCGCCCAGCGGGGCGACCTTGATCACCGCGAGGTCGGCGGCACCGGCCACGGCGACGCGCAGCGGGTCCTCGGCCCGCCGGATCGACTCGTCGGCGGCGATCCGCACGTCGACCCGCCGCCGCACCGCCGCCAGGTCCTCGACGGTCGGGCACGGCTGCTCCACGTACTCCAGCCCGCCCGCCGCCCGGTCCAGCTCCCGGATCGCCCGCACGGCCGTGTCGACGTCCCACGCGGTGTTCGCGTCCACCCGGACCGCGCCGGACGGCCCCAGCGCGTCCCGCACCGCCTCCACCCGGGCCAGGTCGTCGGACAGCGACGCGCCCGGGTCGGCCACCTTCACCTTCGCCGTGCGGCACCCGGAGGCCGCGACGATCTCGTGCGCCCGCTCCGGCGGCACGACGGGCACCGTGCAGTTGACCGGGACCCACGACCGGACCGGCGCGGGCCACCCGTGCACGGCCGACTCCATGGCGCACGCCAGCCACGGCGCGCACTCGACGTCGGAGTAGTCGAGGAAGGCGCAGAACTCGCCCCACCCCCCGGGTCCTTCCAGCAGCACGCCCTCGCGGACGGTGATGCCCCGGAACCGGTTGCGCAGGGGGATCGAGTAGACGAACACGCCGGAAGCCTAGATCGGGCCGCCCCGGCCGACGACCCGGCCACCGGGAGCGCCCGCCGGGGCGGTGACCGCCCGGGGCGGGTCGAGGGCGGCGACCCTGCGCAGGGCGGTGGCCGCCGGTCCCGGGTCCCGCTCCTCCACCGCGATCCGCAGGGCCGACGCGAACCGGTCCACCCGCCGGTCCAGCTCGGCCAGGGCGCGGGTCGGTTCGGCGAGCGACGCCGCCAGGCCGGGCCGGTTGGCCACGCCCGCCAGCTCCGCCCGCACCGCCAGGCTGTCCCGCAACGCCGCCAGCGCCTGCCACAGCAGCGCCTCGACGTGCGCGGTCCGCGCCGGGTCGGCGTCGCCGGGGAGCGCCAGGAAGTCCTCGCACAGCCGCCGCGCCCGCCGCCGCTGCCCGTCGTCGGCGAACTGGCCGCAGTGCACGACGTCCCGCTCCGGCGCGGCCAGTGCCACGTCCCGGCCGTCGACCCGCCCGGGTAACAGCACCAGCGCGACCGCCGGCACGAACGGCAGCGCCGCCCACGGTCCGGGCGCGAGGACGAGCAGCGCCGCGCCCGCCGCCGTGGCCGCCGGCAGCGCCACCAGCGCCCGGTTGCGCCGGGAGCGGGCCCGGAGCGCCCGCTCCACCGGTCCCGGGTCCGCGCCGGGCCGCCACATCCACCAGCGCGGCACCGGTCCGCGCCGCACGACCACCGTCATGTCACACCCGATCTGCGGGCCGAAGGGAGGTGGGTCAACCTACTGGCCCGGGACGGGTGGTGGTCAGCCGACGTCGGGCAGCTTCGGCCCGAGCAGGTCGTCCGCGTCGACGATCCGGTACGCGTAGCCCTGCTCGGCCAGGAACCGCTGGCGGTGGGCGGCGTAGTCGGTGTCCAGGGTGTCCCGCGACACCACCGAGTAGAAGTGGGCCTGCCGCCCGTCGCCCTTGGGCCGCAGCAGGCGGCCGAGCCGCTGCGCCTCTTCCTGGCGCGACCCGAACGTGCCGGAGACCTGCACGGCCACCGACGCCTCCGGCAGGTCGATGGAGAAGTTCGCCACCTTCGACACCACCAGCACGCGCAGCTCGCCGCGCCGGAACGCGTCGAAGAGCTGCTCGCGCTCCTTGTTCTTCGTAGACCCCTGGATCACCGGCGCGTCCAGCGCCTCGCCCAGCGACTCCAACTGGTCCAGGTACGCGCCGATGACCAGCGTCGGCTCGCCGGGGTGCCGGTCCAGGATGGCCCGCACGACGGGCAGCTTGGTGCGGGCCGTGGAGCACAGCTTGTAGCGCTCGTCGGCCTCGGCGGTGGCGTACTCCAGCCGCTCGTTGTCGGTCAGCGTGACCCGCACCTCGGTGCACTCGGCGGGCGCGATCCAGCCCTGCGCCTCGATGTCGCGCCACGGCACGTCGTACCGCTTGGGGCCGATCAGCGAGAACACGTCGCCCTCCTGGCCGTCCTCGCGGACCAGGGTCGCGGTCAGCCCCAGCCGGCGGCGGGACTGGAGGTCCGCGGTCATCCGGAACACCGGGGCGGGCAGCAGGTGCACCTCGTCGTAGACGATCAGGCCCCAGTCGCGCGAGTCGAACAGCTCCAGGTGCTTGTACTCGCCCTTCGACTTGCGGGTGATCACCTGGTAGGTGGCGATGGTGACCGGCCGGATCTCCTTGCGCTCGCCGGAGTACTCGCCGATCTCGTCCTCGGTCAGCGACGTGCGGGCGACCAGCTCGCGCTTCCACTGCCTGCCCGCGACGGTGTTGGTCACCAGGATCAGGGTGGTCGCGCCCGCCTCGGCCATCGCCGCCGCGCCGACCAGCGTCTTGCCCGCCCCGCAGGGCAGCACCACGACGCCCGAGCCGCCCGCCCAGAACGCCTGGGCGGCCAGCCGCTGGTAGTCGCGCAGCTGCCAGCCGTCCTCGACCAGGTCGATCGGGTGGGCCTCGCCGTCCACGTAGCCGGCCAGGTCCTCGGCGGGCCAGCCGACCTTGAGCAGGACCTGCTTGAGCCGGCCGCGCTCGCTGGGGTGCACGATCACCGTGTCGTCGTCGATGCGCTCGCCGAGCATCGGCTTGATCTTCTTGTGCCGCATCACCTCCTCCAGCACGGCGCGGTCCAGCGAGGCGAGGACCAGGCCGTGGGCGGGGTGGTTGGCGAGCTGGAGCCGGCCGAACCGGCCCATGGTGTCCACGACGTCGACCAGCAGCGGCTGCGGCACGGGGTAGCGGGAGAACCGCACCAGGGCGTCGACCACCTGTTCGGCGTCGTGCCCGGCGGCGCGCGCGTTCCACAGCGCGAGCGGCGTGACCCGGTAGGTGTGGACGTGCTCGGGGGCGCGCTCCAGCTCGGCGAACGGCGCGATGGCGGTGCGCGCCTCTTCCGAGAGGGGGTGGTCGACCTCCAGCAGCAGGGTCTTGTCCGACTGGACGATCAAAGGGCCGTCGGTCACGGGAACGCACTCCTGTCGCTTGGCGTACCACCAGTGTTCCAACCGGGTGCAAGTCGACTGCGCTGCGTGTCCGGCAGGACACCCAAAGCTCTTGGACTCGGTTCGGTAAATCCGTGTACACCCGGATGGCGCAGTGGATAGCTTGCCTTGCCTCCCGCTCGCGCGACACCGCGTGGAATAAGCGGGTTCCCGATTCGAACGAAGGTCATCATGAGCACGGACGCGCCCGCGCCCACCCCGAACCCGAACTTCCCCCCGGCCCCGCCCCAGCAGCACCCGCAGCAGCAGGAGCCGGCGGCGCCGAAGAAGAAGAGCCTCGTGGTCCGGATCCTGACGTACGTCGCCGGTCTGGTCGTGGCGGGTCTGGTCATCTACGGCTTCAACTACTTCACCAGCGACGCCGCCCAGACGAAGGCCGGCGACTGCGCCAGCCTGTCCGGCACGCGCACCAAGCCGGAGTTCAAGACCGTCGGCTGCGACGCGGCCGAGGCCAACTACACCGTCGGCAAGGTGCTGGGCTCGCTGTCCGAGTCGTGCGGCGGCCAGTACTACGACGAGTACACCGAGACCGCCCGCCGCGGCCCGGACTCGAAGCTGTGCCTGGTCCCGAACCTGGCCGAGGGCAAGTGCTACGAGCTCGACAACTCCACGAACGTCGGCTACCCGGTCGTCGACTGCGGCAAGTCGGGCGTGGCGAAGCTGACCAATGTCGTCAAGGGGTCCGACGACGAGTCGGCGTGCGGTGACGGCGCGCCGATCGCGTTCTCCGAGCCGAAGATCACCTACTGCTTCGCGCCCGCCGAGGCTTCCTGACCTCGCGGGACCACCGCACGCGCTGACCAACCCCCGTGACCGGGGCGACCCGTCGGCCGTCCCGGTCACGGGGGTTCTCGCCGTTGCGCGCCTTCACGCGGAGCCGGGTGCGCGTGCCGCTACCTTCTGTGGCGTCACGCGCACCCGTCCAGCGAGGATGATCATGAGCAACGAGCCGAAGCAGCCCGCCGGGGACGAGCCCGGTCCGGAGTCCGAGGTCGAGCCGGGGACCGGGACCGGCGCAGCCGGGTCGGCACCGGTCGGTGGCGGCGGGGCGACGCCCGCGCCTGTGCCGGGGGCACCCGTCGAGGCCGCGCCGGGCGAGACGGCACCCGGCCCGGAGCGGTACCTCATCGCGCCCGACGCCGAGGAGCGCGACGAGCCCGCCCCCGCCGGGGGTGGGCAGGCCCGGAAGGTGCTCCTCGCCGCCCTCGCGGTGGTGGTCCTCGTGGCCGGCTTCTTCGCCATCCGGTACTTCGTCAACAACAGCGCGGTGGCCTCGGCGGGCGACTGCGTCAGCCTCACCGGGCAGTCCGACAACCGCGCCGACGTGAACAACCTCGACTGCGGTGACGACAAGGCGTCCTACAAGGTCGGCAAGGTGCTCGAAGCGGCGGACGCGGTGTGCCCCGAGGAGGGCCTGTACACCGAGGTGTCCCCGACCGGCGGCGTCGGTGACGGCTACAAGCTGTGCCTGCTGCCGAACATGACCGAGGGCTCCTGCTACAAGCCCGACGAGGGCACCGGGTTCGTCAAGGGCGACTGCACCGGCCCGGAGACGATCAAGGTGACCAAGGTCATCAAGGACTCCACCGACCTGGCCAAGTGCCCGGACAGCGCCGGCATGTCCTACCCCGAGCCCGCCGTCACGTACTGCCTGGCACCCGCCGAGGTGTGACGCCCGCCGGGGCGTAACCACATGCGGTGAACCCGCTCAACCCGGCGCGCAGCCGTGCCGATGTCCCTGACCATGCGGAAACTCGGGTGGGGCATCGGTGCGGCCGTCGTCGCGCTGGTGGGCGTCTACGCGCTGACCACGTCCGGCGGTGACGGGCCCCGGCCCGAGCCGGGCGACTGCGCGACCGTCTCCGGCCAGGCCGACCGGCCCCGCTACGAGGTCGCGGACTGCGCCGCCGAGCGGGCCAACGTGAAGGTCGCCAAGGTGGTCGACCAGGCCGACCGGTGCCCGGCGGGCGGTGCCGCGTACTCCACCTACTCCGGCCCGGTCACGCTGTGCCTGATGCCGAACTTCGTCGAGGGCTCCTGCTACGCGCAGGACGCCGACGCGGGCCTGCGGAAGGTGGACTGCGGCACGGCCGAGGCCGTCAAGGTCGTCAAGGCCGACCGGGGCACGACGACGTGCGGCAGCGGTCGCGCGGTCAGCTACCCCGAGCCCCCGGTGACGTTCTGCCTGGCCCGCGCCGCAGACCTGCGCTGAGCCACCGGGTCCCGTGCCACCGCACCGCCGAAACCGCTGCGCACGCCGGCCGCCCGGCGGTACGTTCCGCTCGTCCGACCCGAGAGGAACGCCGCGTGACCACGCCCCCGTACCAGCCGCCCCACGGCCCGCCTCCGGGCGGCCACCCGCCGGGGTGGGGCCAGCCGACCCCGCCGGGCTTCCCGGCCGCACCGCCGCCCGCAGACCCGGGCCACCCCGGGCCGCAGGGCCACCCCTACCCGGGCCACCCCCAGCAGGCGTACCCGCAGCAGCCGGGCTACCCGCAGCAGCCCGGGTACCCACCGCCGGGCTACCCGCAGCCGGGCTACCCGCCGGCCGGGCAGGCGGGCTTCCCGCCGCCGCCGAAGAAGGGCGTCTCCACCGGGGCCAAGGCGCTGGTCGGCGTGATCGTGCTGGGCATCGTCGGCATCGTGGTCGCCGGGATGATCGCGGGCACCGGCAGCCCCGGCCGGGCGGCGGTGGGCGACTGCATCAAGGTCAACTCGGTGAGCGTGTCCGACGCCGACGTGGAGACCATCGACTGCGGTTCGACCGAGGCGGCGTTCAAGGTGGCCGCCAACCTCGACAGCAGCACCGACGCGTGCCCCTCCGGCGACTACTCCGAGTACAGCGACCGTGGCGGTCGGCGCAGCAACGGCTTCAAGCTCTGCCTGGTGCTCAACGCCGCGCAGGGCGACTGCTTCAAGCAGGAGGGCACGATTGTCGCGGGCAAAACCACCAAGGTGACCTGCGATTCGTCGGCCACGCACAAGGTGCGCAAGGTCGTGGGCACCGAGGACGAGAACCAGTGCGAGAGCGGTGAGACCGTGTTCGTTTACTCACAGCCCGCTACCACCATCTGCTTGGTCAAGTCTGAATAACAAATACGAGGGGCCTTCCACGGCGACGCGGAAGGCCCCTACAAACATCATCTTTCCCGGCCGCGAGCGGCGAACCGGCCGGCACCGGCTTGTTCCGCAGCGCCCGGAGTTGTTCCGTCAGCGCACGGCACCGGGGCCGGCGGCGCTAGTTCGTGGTGCCCGGCGGGAGCAGCGACTGGACCTCCAGCCGGGTCGGCAGGACGCCCTCGTTGTCCATCATGTCGGCGACCCGCTGGAGGCGGATCTGGTTGAGCGACAACGGGAACGTGCCCACCGACACCAGGGCGGCGGTCTGCTGGTCGACGTCGACGTAGCCGGTCAGCGCGTCCTGCACGGACAGCTTGTTGTTGGTGGCGAGCTGCTGCGCGTCCCGCAGGACCTGCCGGAACAGGGTCAGCGTGCGCGGGTTGGCGTCGGCGAACTTCTTGCTCGACGCGTACCCGGACATGGGGAAGTCCTTGGTCGGGCCGATCGCCGTGTCGGTGACGATCCGGGCGCCCGCGTCCTTCTGCGCCTTGGTGATGAACGGCTCGGTCATCCAGGCCGCGTCGACCTGGCCCGCCTTCATGGCGTCCACCATCTGCTCGAACGGCATGACCTTGAGGTTGATCCGCTGCCGCTCCACGCCGGCGGTGTCCAGCACGGCCTTGGTGGTCAGCGCGCCGAGGTCGGTCTCGCTGTTCACCGCGATGCGCGGCGAGGTGATCCGGGCGGGGCTGTCGTAGTCCGGGTCGAGCGTGACCAGCGCCATCGTGTTCGGGCCCGCCTGGTACGCCTCGCCCTGGAGCTGGAGCTGCGTGCCGTCGACGGCCGCGCGGAACAGGTTGACGTGGCTGGCCCAGGTCACGTCCAGCGTGGTGTCGAGCTGCTTGATGCCCTCGGCCTCGCTGCTCAACGTCACGAGCTGCACGGACAGCCCGGCCTTCTCGAACAGCTTCTCGGTGGTGGCCAGCTTCAGCGGCGCCACGTCGACCACCGGCATCACGCCGATGCGCAGCGTGTTGCGCTCCACCTCGGGCTTGCCGCCGCTGTCCGCGCCGGGCAGCAGACCGCACGCCGTCAAGGTCGCGGCACACGCGAACAACGCTGCCGCACGTCGCAGAACACGCGCTGGGGTAGGCATGGCACCTCTCGCCGCGATGACCTCTTGAGCGGGGTCTATTTGATCAACCGAATTGTCGACGGCTGTTGTCGATGCCGGGGATGGTAACCACCCGGAGGTGTGAAACGACAGTCCCGGTCGATACGCTGAGTGCTTCGCAGAGCCTTCCCTGCGGCCGGGGTGCGGCACTACGCTGCCGGCCGGGTGGCTCAAGGTCCTCGCGGTGCCTTGCGTCCGTCGCGCGGGGTGGGGTGCCTAGCCGGCACCACCGCTCCTGTGCTGCAATTCGGCCCGAATTCGTGTCCATGCTTCGGTCCGTGGGGAGAGGCCGGGGAACACTGCTGCCGGAAGAGGAAGCCCAGGGTGGCCCGACGAGAGAGAGGTCCCAGCCAGTCAGGCGTGGAGAATCCACCACGCTCCGATGACCCCGGAATGGGTGACGGACTGGCTGCGCTGCGTGATGGAACTGTGACCGAGTCCACGGGCGCCGGGCCGACGACCGAGGTGCGCGAGGGGCGGGCGGGCACCGCCGCCTGGCGGCTGCGGAACTGGCGGCTGCCCACCAAGCTCGCCGCGGTGCTGCTGATCCCGACCATCGCCGCGCTCGCCCTCGGCGGGCTGCGCGTGCAGTCGGACCTCGGCGACGCGACCGAGTTCAACCGGTTGGCCAACCAGATCCAGCTGGAGGCCGCGGTCGCGGACGTCGTCCAGCAGCTCCAGCGCGAGCGCGACCTGAGCGCGAGCCACGTGGCGTCGGGCAAGAGCCTCGACCGCGTCGTGCTCGACCGCCAGCTGCGCCGCGTCAACGACACGACGGACGCGCTGAACAGCAAGATCCTGGAGCTCAGCGGCGACCTCGACGACGAGGTGGTCACCCGGTTCCGCCGGGCCGCCGAGCAGCTCAAGAGGCTCAACAGCCTGCGCAACGCCGTCCGGGACACCGCGTACCCGTCCGACGCCGTGCTGCGCACCTACTCCGAGTCCGTGGAGAGCCTCCTCGACCTCGGCGAGCAGGCCATCGCCGGCATCAACCACCCCGAGCTGGTGCGGCTGCACCTGGCGACCAACGCCATCGGCCGCATCAAGGAGCAGGAGTCCCGCAAGCGCGGCATCATGCTCGACGTGTTCCAGCGCGGCGGCTTCGGCCCTGGCCAGGAACGCGCCCTGCTGGCCGCGAACGCGGAGCTGGAGGCGGCGCGCAACGACTTCCGCAAGTCGGCGACGCCGGACCAGGCCAAGATCTACGACGACACCGTGACCGGTCTGATCGTCGACACCGCGAACGACATGCAGGAATCGGCGCTGAACCTGGCCGCCGGCGGCAAGAGCCTGTCCTCGCTGCGGCCGGAGAAGTGGGACATCGCGTCCACGCTGACGGTGAACCTGACCCGCGACGTGGAGAACCTGCTGCTGGAGCAGCTCCAGAACCGCACCGCCGAGCTGACCGGAGAGGCCCGCGCCGCCGCCCTGCGCGACTCCGGCATCGTGCTGGGCGCGCTGCTGCTGGCGCTGATCATGGCGCTGTTCGTGGCCCGCTCGATCCTCAACCCGCTGCGCACCCTGCGCCGCACCGCGCTCGACGTCGCCGACCACGGCCTGCCGGACGCGGTCAGCCGCATCCTGGTCGACCCGAACCCGCAGGAGGCGGCCAAGACCGCCATCGCCCCGGTGCCGATCACCACCAGGGAGGAGGTCGGGCAGGTCGCCCGCGCCTTCGACGCGGTGCACGGCGAAGCGGTCCGGCTGGCCGCCGAGCAGGCGCTGCTGCGCGACAACGTCAACGCCATGTTCGTCAACCTGTCCCGCCGCTCGCAGGCCCTGGTGGAGCGCCAGCTCAACCTGATCGACCGGCTGGAGCAGGACGAGCAGGACCCCGACCAGCTCGCCAGCCTGTTCGAGCTGGACCACCTGGCCACCCGGATGCGGCGCAACTCGGAGAACCTGCTGGTCCTCTCCGGCACCGACCTGTCCCGCCGGCTCACCCGCCCGGTGCCGGCCGCCGAGGTGCTCGGCGCGGCGGTGTCCGAGGTCGAGCAGTACGCCCGCGTGCAGGTCGGCCAAACCCCGGAGCTGACCGTCCAGGGCCGCGCGGTCAACGACCTCGTGCACCTGATCGCGGAGCTGCTGGACAACGCCACCGCGTTCTCCGACCCGGTCACCAAGGTCACCGTGCGCACCGCCCGCACCCGCAAGGGCGAACTGGCCATCGAGATCCAGGACCGCGGCGTCGGCATGGCCGAGCAGGAGATCGCCGACGCCAACGAGCGGCTGGCCGACCCGCCGGACGTGGACGTCGCGGTGTCCCGCCGGATGGGCCTGTACGTGGTCGCCCGGCTGGCCAAGCGGCACGACATCAAGGTCCGCCTGCGCGGCAACGAGGACATCGAGGGCGGTACCACCGCGCTCGTCGTGGTGCCCGAAACGCTGGTCGCGTCGCCCGGCGCGGCCGGCGCGCCCCAGGAGTCGGTGTTCGGCACGCCCGCCCCGGCGCACCCGAACCCGGCCGAGCGGGCCAGCGGCATCGCCGGCGCGTTCACCGGCTCGATGCCGAGGGTGGACGACGAACCGGCCTTCCCGGTCAGCTTCGTGCACAGCGACAGCGAGCCGGACGCCGCCGGGCTGCCCGCGTTCGGCGAGGTCCCGGCGGAGAGCTCCGGCGAGATCTCCCAGCCGTGGCTGCCGCTGGGCGACGAGTCGACCGCGCGGGACGTCGACAACGAGCCCGTGGGCTCGTTCGGCGAGCCGACCCTCTTCACCGCCTACGAGGACCGGCCCGACGACGACGACCCGGACGCGCACGGCTTCCAGACGACCCAGTTCGCGCCCGCGATCGAGGGCCGGCTGGGCGGCGAGCCGTTCGCCGAGCCGTTCACCGAAGCCGCGCCGGTCGAGGAGCCCGAGCCCGCCCGGCGCAACGGCTCCGCGCCGCACGCACCGGAACCGGCCCGCGAGGCGCACGACCTGGACGCACCGACCGAGCGGCTGCCGATCTACGAGGCGGTGCTCTCGCAGTGGTTCCAGGCCGTGGGCAGCGAGACCTCGGCGGCCACCGCCCAGGACGTGCCGCCCGCGCCCAGGCCCGAGCACCGGCCCGAACCCGAGCACCGGCCCGAACCCGAGCACCGGCCCGAGCCCGAGCACCGGCCCGAGCCCGAGCCGGAGGCCGAGTCCGCGCTGCCGACCCGCCGGCCGCAGCCGGTGCCGCCGGTCGCGCCGACCACCGAGGCCGGCCCGGCGCACCCGCCGGTGGCGGCGCGCGAGGTCGACAAGGGCCGGCCGTTCACCGAGGGCGGACTGCCGAAGCGCCGTCCGGGCTCGCCCGACAACCTGCCCAAGCGCGCTGCGGAGGTGCCCCGCGTGTCCGAGGCCGAGCCGGCCGCCGAACCGGAACCGGTCCTGCCCGGCGGCCTCCTGCGCGGTGCCCACGCGCACGCCGATCAGGTGCACAATGATCACGCGCCCGGTGATCACGACCGCGGTGACCACGACCACCAGGACGACGACCACGTGCCGTCGGCCGAGCAAGCTTGGCACTCGCCCGCCGACGAAGGCTGGCAAGCGGCCCAGGCGCTGCTCAGCAAGGCCCCAGAGACCACGACACAGGCGGGGTTGCCCAAGCGGGTGCCCAAGGCTCAGCTTGTGCCGGGATCAGCCGCTCCCAAGCCGCAGGCGGCGGAGCGGCAACCGCAGCGGCCCCCGCTGCCACCACGATCGGCTGACGCGATCCGTGGACGCATGTCGAGTCTTCAGCAGGGCGTCCGTCGAGGGCGACACGCGTTGATCGACGCTTACGCTGGTGACATGTCGAGCCGGCAAGACGAGGAGCAGGAGTGACGACCGCAGCTCAGCCAGGCAGCTTTGGTTGGCTTATCACCGACTTCGTGCGCCGGGTTCCCGGTGTGGCCCATTCCGTTGTGGTGTCGGCGGACGGGCTGCTGCTCGCCGGCTCGCAGGGCCTCCCGCGAGACCGCGCCGAGCAGCTGTCCGCCGTGGCCTCCGGCCTGGTCAGCCTCACGGCGGGCGCGGCCAGGTGCTTCGAGGCGGGCACCGTGAACCAGACCGTGGTCGAGATGGAGCGGGGCTACCTGTTCCTGATGTCGATCAGCGACGGGTCGTGCCTCGCGGTGCTCGCGGCCCCGAACTGCGACATCGGCCTCGTGGCGTACGAGATGACCCTCCTGGTCGAGCGCGTGGGCCAGCAGCTGACCCCGGAGCTGCGCGCGCAGCTCCAGGGTGTGGTTCGGCGGTAGATCCTCATGAGATCGTGGGGGTGAGCGGTAAATGGCTGAACGATCTGGCGCGGGCGGACGGCGCTTCGGTAGGAACTTCAACTACCAGGAGTGGGCTGCCGGCGGGTTCCAATTCGAAGAGCCGGATGCCGACCCCTCAGCAGAGGAAGCCGAGGACGCACCCAACTCGTGGACCGGTCGGGCGGCCGAGCCTCCACGGGTCGAAGGCACAGGGCAGGGGCAAGGCGATATGTCTCAGCGTGAGGTTGACGACTCGTCGTACGACTACGACGACGTCCCCAACCGGTTCGACATCGACGGGTACGGCAGCGGGCTGTTCGGGGGTCCGGGTGCCGACCTGTTCGGCGCCCACGGCCTCCCGGACAGCGTGCCGGAGCAGCTGCCCTACACGACCGGTCCGCAGCCGGTCGTGCGGCACGAGGAGGACCCGGCGGCGGAGTCGGGTTCGCTGGTCCGCCCGTACACCCGGACGGGCGGTCGCACGCGGCCGGACTACGACCTGGCCATCGAGGCGCTGGTGTCCACCAGCGAGCGGGGCCTGGAGCGGGACGCGGCGGTGCTGCCCGAGCACCGGTCGATCTGCGGTCTGTGCACCGACACCAGGTCGGTGGCGGAGGTGGCGGCCCACCTGCGGCTGCCGCTCGGTGTCGTGCGGGTGTTGATCGGCGACATGGCGAGCATGGGTTTGGTATTGATTCACCAGGGCGGCTTGGTCGTGGGGGACAGGCCGTCCATTGAATTCCTTGAGAGGGTGCTCAGTGGGCTTCGCAGGCTCTAGCCCCAACGCGGCCGGTGGCGAACGGAAGCCGACGACCTCCGCGAAGATCGTGGTGGCCGGTGGCTTCGGCGTGGGCAAGACGACGTTCGTCGGATCCGTGTCGGAGATCGTTCCGCTGACCACCGAAGCGGTGATGACCGAGGCGAGCGCCGGGGTCGACGACCTGTCGGCGACGCCGAACAAGGTCACCACCACGGTCGCCATGGACTTCGGTCGGGTGTCCCTGGACCAGGACCTGATCCTGTACCTCTTCGGTACGCCGGGTCAGCACCGGTTCTGGTTCATGTGGGACGACCTGGTCCGGGGTGCGATCGGGGCGATCGTGCTGGTCGACACGCGGCGGCTGGCGGACGCGTTCGCGTCCATCGACTTCTTCGACGACCGGCAGCTGCCGTACGTGGTGGGGGTGAACTGCTTCGACGGTCTGCTGCACCACCGCATCGAGGACGTGCGGGAAGCGCTGACCATCGACCAGTCCGTGCCCATGGTGACGTGCGACGCGCGCAACCGGCAGTCGACCAAGCAGACGCTGATCACGCTGGTGGAGCACGCCATGCGGCAGTGGATGTCGGTGCGCGCGGGCTGAACCCGGCCCCGGTCGCCGGGCCCGCGTGATCTGCGCGGGCGATCGGCCCGGGTGGTCGGGCCCAGGGGATCGGCCTGGGTGGTCGGGCTCGGAGGATCGGGTTCGCTGCCGGGTGCCCGGTGACGACCCCGACTCCGGCGGTCGGTGCCCGGCGGGTCCAGGCCGGTGCGCGGCTCCGGGTGCGCTGCCGGCGTCGTGGACTCCGGTGGGGGCGGTACCCGCACGCGGGTACCGCCCCTTACTGCTGCCCACTCGCGCTTCCTCGTCGGGAGCGGGCACCCGTGCCCGGTCGGTCCCGGGTCGCGCTCGCGCCGCCGGGCGGCTCGGCCGCCCGCTGGGCACTCGGCGCGGAACGCGACCGCGTGGCACCTCGGCGCGGACCGTGCGGTGCCGGACCCGGGCACTGGGTCTTCGCGCCGGGACACCCGGCGCGGGAACTTCGGGGACGACTCGCCGCACCGGCGAGCCCGCCTCGCCGCCACCCGCCGACGGGCCCGCCCCGCCGGCGGATTGGTCGCCGACGAGCCCGTCTCGCCGACCGGTCCGCGCCGCCGTCGAAGGCTGCGCGGGGCGACCTCCTCGTGGGAGGCCGCCCCGACCGGGCCGCTCCGGCGGGCTGGGTGCCGCCCGTCGGCCGGCTGTCCGGGGGTGGACACTGCTCCGGGTGAACGGCGCACTGGCGGGGCCGGCGCACCTGCCCGGCGCATCCGACCTGGTGCCGTCGCTCGGCGCATCCGTCCTGTCGTCGTCGCCCGGTCGCGTCGCCCGTCGCATCGCCGCCCTCCACGTCCCACCTCGACGCTAAGTCGACGCGCGGGCACTGTGGGGTGATCGGCGGTCTCGATCGGGGGTCACCGTGCGTGGTGCCCGGCCGGGCCGGCGCGGACCGGTCGCCGGGTGAAATGAAGGGCGGCTCCCGGTCGGGAGCCGCCCCTCGGGCACTCGGTCGCGCGGCGTCACGCACTCCGCGCGGAGAGCCGGTCCAGTACGTCAGTCATCGAGCCCGAGACCGTCGTCCAGGTCGTGGCCGCCGCCACCGTGGGCGTGGTGGTGCCACCACTCGGGGCTGCCGTCGACGTCCACGTCGACGTCGACGGTGCTGATCTCGTTGAACGAGTCGTCGATCCAGGTGAGGTTGTTGGTCGTTTCGGTGCTCGTGACCGCGTTGTCATCCCCGAAGATGACGATGGTGTCGGCCTGCGCCGGCAAGCCGGACACTCCCAATGCCGCGACGGATGCCGTGACGATCAGCAGTGCTCGTCGGATGATCGACATGCTGTGCTCCTCGTAACGTCGGGGCGCCTTGTCAGCGCCTGCAATCGACGCTAGGCCGAGGATCGATCACTATCCGGTAATCAAAAACCACGGTCGGGGATCACAGGGAGTCGCCTTCGACGAGGGCCGCCGAGGTGATCCGGTGCAGCGGGAAGCGGCGGACCTCGCCGTAGCTGATGTCCACGCCTTCCAGCACTCCACCGCCCACGACCTGCGGTTTGATCACGCGGCGGGCTGCGGTGCCGTGGCCGTCCACGAAGTCGACCAGTACGCTGCGCCCCTCCCGCGCCGCTTGTTGCAGCAACGCGAGCGTCGCGCTGGGTCCCGCGCCCAGGTGACCGGGGACGGACACCCGTGCACCGCCCGTAGTCGTCGCCGCCTGGTCGCCGGCCCGGACCAGCCGAACCAGCTCGCCCAGCTGCTCGTCGGACGGCGGCGTCGGTGCCGGCGACCGCCGCCTGCCCCTGCCCGGGATGCGCCGGCCGCCCGCCCGCAGGTCCAGCACCCGCCCGTCCGGCCCCTCGGCGGCCGGCGCGAACCCGGCCGCGCGCAGCCCGTCGAGCACCTCGGCCAGCGGGTAGGGGCTGACCAGCACGGTCGGCGCGATCTTGCGCAGCTCCAGGCGCTCCGCCGCCGGGTGCGCGGCCACCTCGGTGACCAGCACCGGGTCGTCGCAGCGCAGGAACGACCCCGCCGCGCCGCCGCGCAGCCGGCCGTGCTTGCGGGCCGCGTCGTCGATCAGGTAGGTCAGCGACTGCGGCACCGGGGTGCGCGACCGGCTCCGGAACAGCTCGTGCAGGTCGGACGCGGTGCGCCCGGCGTCGAACGCGCGCCGCACGGACTCCTCGCGCACCCGGTAGACGGTCGCGCCGCCGGCCGACTCGACGTCGGCGACCAGCGCGATCTCCTCCGCCAGCTCGGGTTCCAGCCGGCCGGGCGCGACCACCGTCAGGTCCGCCTGCACCAGCACGTGGTCCACGGGCGCGGGCAGCGCGTCGCCGAGCCTCTTCGCGGCCGGGCCGGGGCCCTCGGTGAGCAGGGTCCGGCCCTGCGAGGTCAGCGCGTCGAGCGCCAGCACGCCCACCGCCGTGCCCTCCTCGACCGTCCACCGCACCAGCTCGTCGCGCAGCCGGCCACCCCGGCGCGGGGCCCGCCAGGCCAGCACGGCGGCCAGCTCGTCGGCGTCCGGCGCGGCGGTGCCGGGCGGCAGCGCGGCCAGCGCCTCCAGCACCCGCCTGCGGTCGCGCGGCGCGGCCGGCCGGTTCAGCTCGGGGGCCAGCGGGTTGAGCAGGCGGTCGCGGTCGTCGCGGCGGCCGATCAGCCCCGGCAGCCGGGGCAGGTCCAGCCACGCCTGCGCGAGCGTCGCCCAGCGGTGCTCCGGCGGCGCGGCCAGCCACGTGTCGGCCTGCGCGGTCGGCACCCACTCCGGCTCCGCGCCCTCGCTGTCGGCGACCAGGTTCGCGTTCACCACCAGTTCCACCAGCAGTCCCGCGCGGCGCTCGTCCACGTCCAGGTCCTTGACCAGCTTGCGCAGCTCGCGCACGCCGACCCCGCCCGACCGCAGCACCGCAGGCGGCTCCTCCGACCACGCGGTGAGCAGCGCCTCCACGTGCCGGGACAGCTCCAGCGCCTCGCCGCCGCCCGTGCTGTCCACGGTCGTCGTCGAGCGGTCCACCGTGGTCAGGGGAGGTTCGGCGGTCGTCACCGCGCCCAGCGGCCGGTCGCCGCGCACCAGCAGGCCGATCTCGCGCGGCAGCTCCACGGTCAGCGCGTCGCGGCGCACCAGCAGGCCCCTGGCCAGCAGCTTCTGGATCGGCGTGCGGGCGTTGGCCAGGGAGACCACGTGCGCGGCCTCCTTGGTCTGGCCGACCGGCGGGCCGGCGGCCAGCGCGCCCAGCACCCGGTGCTCGTCCTCGCCCAGCTCGGACAGGTCCGCCCCGGCCAGCGCCGGCACCGAGCGGCCCAGGCCGCACGGGAACGGGTTGACCGCGTCCCGGGTCGACGGGGGCGTGCGCAGCGCGTCGTCGTCACCCCACACCAGGACGCGGGCCCGCAGCAGGTCCGTCGCCGCGCGCACGTCCACGTCGAACAGGGCGTCCAGGTCGGCCAGGCGCACCGGGCGCTGGTCGGCGTCGAGCACGAGCAGCGCTTCCAGCGCGGTGAGGGTCAGCGTGTCCAGGTCCTCGCACGCCCGCGCCACCGACGCCCGCGACCCGACCCGGGCGGCGAGCACCGCGGTGTCGGCCGGTGGCGGCGTGGCCAGGTCGGGGCGCGCGCGCAACAGCGCCACGAGCGCGGTGTCGTCCTGCGCGCGCAGCCACTCGGCGAGTGTGGTGCCGGACATCCCCACCACGGTATAGGGCCGCGCGCGATGCCGAGCCGGTGAGGCACACTTGACCACGACGTGCAGCACCACCGAGGAGGTACCCGTGGCCAAGGCCCGCCCCGAGCGCATCGACCCGCACTGGCCGGAGCCGCCCGCGGACGGCAAGTACGCGGTCAGCGAACTCGCCAGTGACGTGCAGGGCGCGCTGTCCCCGTTCGGGAAGCTCACCTTCCCGCTGCCGGCGGAGGAGCTCGGCTACCACCACCCGGTGACCGAGATCAACCGCTGATCCCGGCCCTCCCGCCGCCCCGTGACCGCCCGCCGGTCGCGGGGCGGCGCGCGTGACCGGCGACCCCTGAGGCCGGGTGGTCGCGGCCGGGGGGATCACGGTCCGGGTCGAGCCGCTCGCGTTCCGCTGATCCGAGCGGACTAGGCTCTGCTCCCGCTTCAGCAGTGCTGTTCTGGGAGGATTTCGATGCCGGTCCCCGGCCCTGGGTATTCGATCACCGTCCGTCTGGAGGCTCCGCCGTCGGCGAGCGCGGCGGGCGACCTGACCTCGGCGGTCGGTCGCGCGGGCGGCGTGATCACGGCGTTCGACGTCGTCGAGTCGCACAACGACCGGGTGGTCATCGACCTCACCTGCAACGCGCTGTCGGCCAACCACGCCAAGGACATCACCGAGACCCTGGGCCAGCTGCCCGGGATCGTCGTCCGCAAGGTGTCCGACCGGACGTTCCTGGTCCACCTCGGCGGCAAGATCGAGATCTCCTCCAAGGTCCCGCTGCGCAACCGCGACGACCTGTCCCGCGCGTACACGCCCGGCGTGGCGCGGGTCTGCCAGGCGATCGCCGAGAACCCCGACGACGCCCGCCGGCTCACCATCAAGCGCAACACGGTCGCCGTCGTCACGGACGGCTCCGCCGTGCTCGGCCTGGGCAACCTCGGCCCGGCCGCCGCGCTGCCCGTCATGGAGGGCAAGGCGGCGCTGTTCAAGAAGTTCGCGGGCGTCGACGCGTGGCCGGTGTGCCTGGACACCCAGGACACCGAGGAGATCATCCGCGCGGTCGAGCTGATCGCGCCGGTCTACGGCGGCATCAACCTGGAGGACATCGCCGCACCGCGCTGCTTCGAGATCGAGGCCCGGCTGCGCGAGAAGCTCGACATCCCGGTCTTCCACGACGACCAGCACGGCACCGCGATCGTCGTGGTCGGCGCCCTGCGCAACGCGCTGCGGGTGGTCGGCAAGAAGATCTCCGACTGCAAGATCGTGGTCTGCGGCGTCGGCGCGGCGGGCTCGGCGATCATCCGGCTGCTGCTCAAGCAGGAGCCCGGCGACGTGGTCGCGGTCGACGTGGACGGCATCGTGCACCGCGACCGGCCGGGCCTGGACGAGAACCTGAAGTCCATCGCGGCCGTGACGAACAAGGACGACGTGACCGGCCGGCTGCACGACGCGCTGGTCGGCGCGGACGTGTTCATCGGCGTGTCCGCGCCCAACCTGTTCGGGGCGGAGCAGGTCGCCACCATGAACCACGACGCGATCGTGTTCGCGCTGGCCAACCCCGACCCGGAGATCGACCCGATGGAGGCGCAGAAGCACGCCGCCGTCGTCGCCACCGGCCGCTCGGACTTCCCGAACCAGATCAACAACGTGCTGGCGTTCCCCGGCGTGTTCCGGGGCCTGCTCGACGCGCACGCCCGCACCATCACCGACGCGATGCTGCTGGCCGCCGCCACCGCGATCGCGGACGTGGTGGACGGGGAGAAGCTGAACGCCTCGTTCATCGTGCCGAGCGTGTTCGACACCACCGTCGCCCCCGCCGTGGCCGAAGCCGTCCGCAAGGCCGCCGCCGCGCAGTAGTCGCGCGCTTCGGCACCCGCCGCTGCTCCTCGCCGGTCCGGTCGGTCCCGTCCGGCCGGTCCCGGGTGGGGTGGTCGGGTCGGTCCCGGGTGGGGTGGTCGGGTCGGGGTGGCTGCGGGGCGTCGTGCGGGGTGGCCGTGGGGCATAACATCGTTCGCATGAGCAAGCAGTTCACCCACCTCGACGGGAGCGGCGCGGCCCGCATGGTCGACGTGTCCGCGAAGGAGCAGACGACCCGCACGGCGGTCGCGTCCGGCGTGCTGCGGACGACCGCCGAGGTGGTGGCGCTGCTGGGCACCGACGGCCTGCCCAAGGGCGACGCGCTGGCCGCCGCGCGGATCGCCGGGATCATGGCCGCGAAGCGGACCTGGGAACTCGTGCCGCTGTGCCACCCGATCGCGCTGTCGGGCGTCACCGTGGACCTGGCGCTGGAGGGCGCGGACGTCCGGATCACCGCGACCGTGCGCACCACCGACCGGACCGGCGTGGAGATGGAGGCGCTGACCGCCGTCTCGGTGGCCGGGCTCACGCTGCACGACATGGTGAAGTCCGTCGACCCGGCCGCGACGCTCGACGCGGTGCGGGTGGAGCGGAAAGAAGGCGGCAAGACCGGCCTGTGGGAGCGCCCGTGACGACCGACGGCCCCGCACCGACGAGTTCTGCACCTACCGGGGCCGGTGCGGTCGGGCGGGCGGCCCGGGTCGTCACGGCGTCCAACCGGGCCTCGGCCGGCGTGTACGAGGACCGAAGCGGGCCGATCATCGTCGCGTGGCTGCGGGAGCGCGGGTACGAGGTGCCCGACGCCGAGGTCGTGCCGGACGGCGACCCGGTCGCGCAGGCGCTGCGGTCGGCCGTGGCGGACGGGGTCGCGGTCGTGATCACCACCGGCGGGACCGGGATCAGCCCGACCGACCGGACGCCCGAGGCCACCCGCGAGGTGCTGGAGTACGAGGTGCCGGGCGTGGCGGACGTGATCCGCGCGTCCGGCTGGCCGCGCGTGCCCACCGCCGTGCTCTCGCGCGGGGTGGCCGGGGTGGCGGGGCGGACGTTCGTGGTGAACCTCCCGGGCTCGACGGGCGGGGTGCGGGACGGTCTGGAGGTGCTCGGCACCGTGCTGGAGCACGCGGTGGACCAGGTGGCCGGAGGTGACCACGGATGACCCCACGGATGACCGAGGTGCTGCGCGCGACCGTCAGCGACCGGCCGCTGTCGGTGGACGAGCACGCGAACCTGGTGGCGAACGCGGCGGCCGGCGCGGTGGTGACCTTCTCCGGCGTCGTGCGCGACCACGACCACGGGCGGGCCGTGCGGGAGCTGGAGTACGTGGGGCACCCGTCGGCGGCGGACGTGGTGGCCGAGGTGGTGGCGGACGTTGCGGCGAAGTTCACCGGGGTGCGGGCGGTCGCGGTGACGCACCGGGTCGGGGAGCTGGCGATCGGGGACGTGGCCCTGGTGTGCGCGGTCTCGGCCGATCACCGGGCCGAGGCGTTCGGGCTGTGCTCGGAGCTGGTGGACGAGGTGAAGCGCCGGCTGCCGGTCTGGAAGCGCCAGGTCTTCGCCGACGGGACCGACGAGTGGGTCAACTGCCCCTGAGCGGCGCTGTTCGACTGGGCGGGGCGCGGGTGCGGGGCGGGCCGGCGTGCGGGTGCGGGCGGGCGGGAGCGGGCTGGAGCGAGGGTGCCGGCGCTGGTGCGTGGCGCGATGCGGCTCCGAGCGGAACGGCGGGTGTGGGCTGCGGGTGTGGGCTGCGCTGGGCGTCGCCTTGGTGTGGGCGTGGCCGCCGGCCCCCGATCTCATTCTCTCATGGACCACCGACAGTACCCGTGCGCGAGCGGTGCTGCACGAGGCGAGTGAGCGGGTGCGGTGCGCGGCGCTGATGGGCCGGCCGGTGGGTGCGTCGGCGGCGCGGTGCTGATGGGCGGCAGGCAAGTGCGGTCGGCGCGGCGTTGGAGGCGGGCGCAGGCGGGTGTGGGGTGGCGGCGCGGCGCTGGTGGCCGGCGGGCGGGTGTGGCGGCACGGCGGTGGGGGCGGGCCGGGGGTGGTGGCGGCGCGGCTGCCGGTGGGGCCGGTCGGCGGCTGGAGCGGGCTGGGAGCAAGCAGAGACCCTGCCGTCGGGGGGAACGGCAGGGTCTCTGGTCTGGAGCCGGCAGTCGCCGGCGCCGGGTCACTTCGTGGCGATCTTGTGACCCACCATGATCAGGTCGGCGTTCGGGATGAACTCCTTGTTGAGCTCGTGCAGCTTCGTCCAGCCGCCCTCGACCTTGAGCTCCGACGCGATCTTGGACAGCGTGTCGCCGTCCTTGATCTCGTAGTCGCCGGCCGGGTTGGAGCTCGGCAGCGCGACGGTCACCGGCGCGGGAGCTTCCTCCTGCACCTGCACGGGCGCTTCGTACTGCTGCTGCTGCTGCTGGGGCTGCGGGGTGGCCTGGCGCTGCTGCGCCGGAGCCGGCGCGGTGCGCTGCGGAGCCGGGGCGGCACCGCCGCCGAGGCCCTTCGGGCCGCACACCGGCCACGCGCCGATGCCCTGGGTCTGGAGCACGTTCTCGGCCACGCGGATCTGTTCCTCGCGGGAAGCCTGGTGGGGCATACCGGAGCCACCGTTGGCGGTCCACGTGCTGGGCACGAACTGCAGCCCGCCGTAGTAGCCGTTGCCGGTGTTGATGCTCCAGTCACCGCCGCTCTCGCACGCCGCGACCGTGTCCCAGTTGACGCCGGAGCCCTGCGCGTTCGCGGTGCCGGCGGCCAGGCCCAGGGGGGCACCCACGATGACGCCGGCGACGGCGACCTTCGCAACGGTGCGGGCGGTGGCACTGATGGTCGGGCGGTGCTTGCCTCGGTAAGAAGCCATTTCCCTCTCGGCCCACCACACCTGCACGACCGACGCGGGTTCGGGGCCCGGGATGTCGATCAGTCCCTGTCCGGCGGTTTTCCTCGCTCGGGGTTCGGTTCCGGGGCCACTGGACAGGGTTCGGCGTGTGGCGTCCCGGTGGTGCTCGTGGTTGGTCGGGGCCAACCGAAGAGCGACCGTACGTAACCGGAGGGCCGAGGGCCAAACGTTCTGGGGTGTGTGCCGTGTCACTGTAACGTTTGGGGGTGATCTGTCGAGATGGGTATCCGCACTGGTCAGACGGCCGTTATCTTCTCGTTTCCATTCCGAGATCTGTCGAGATGGATCACGTTGAGTGAGGTCTGGCTCACGCCGTTCCACCCGCCGTGGAACGCCCTCAGCCGCCGGCGAAGGGCGGCAGCACGTCCAGTTCCGCCCCGGCCGCCACGGCCGTGTCGCGGTCCCGCACGGCCACGCCGTCCAACAGGAAGCTGCACGCCGCCAGCACGCGCCCCAGGGCCTCACCGTGCCGCGCGCGGACCGCGTCGAGCACCTGCGCCACCGTGGGCGTGCCGGGCAGCTCGACGCTCTCGTCCGGCACCCCGGCCGCCGCCCGCGCTCCGGCGAAGTACCGCACCGTCATCCGCACCGGGTCACCCTCCGCTCCACGTCGACCTCCAAGCTCCTCTGATCCCACGCCGCTGGGACCCCCGCACCGCTGCGCCTCGACACCGCTGCGCCTCCACGCCACTGCGACTCCCGCACGGCCTGACCTCCGCAGCCGTCATCTCCGGTGGACGCGGGTTGAGCCGGCAGGCGCGCGGTCAGCCGCCGATCGCGCTCATCGGGCGGTCGGGCTGGTGGAAGTCGTCGTCGTTGATGCCGTGGCCCGCCGCCTTCGCCCAGGAGTTCCCGCGCCACCGCTGCGCGATCTCCTCGTCGGACGCGCCGTCGCGCAGCAGCGCCCGCAGGTCGGTTTCGGTCCGGGCGAACAGGCAGTTGCGCACCTGGCCGTCGGCGGTCAGCCGGGTCCGGTCGCACGCCGCGCAGAACGGCCTGGTCACGGACGCGATGACGCCCACCACCGCCGGCCCGCCGTCGACCAGCCACCGCTCCGCAGGGGCCCCGCCGCGCACGCCGGGCTCGGGCGTCAGCTCGAACGCGCCGCGCAGCGCGGCCAGGATCTCCTCGGCGGTGACCATGTCGTCCCGGTCCCAGCCGTGCTGGGGGTCCAGCGGCATCTGCTCGATGAACCGGAGCTGGTAGCCGTGCTCCAGGCAGAACCGCAGCAGCGGCACCGCCTCGTCCTCGTTGACGCCGCGCATGAGCACGGTGTTGACCTTCACCGGGGTGAGCCCCGCCGCCCGTGCGGCAGCCATCCCCTCGAAGACGTCGGACAGGCGGTCGCGCCTGGTCAGCTCGTGGAAGCGGGACGGGACGAGGGTGTCCAGCGAGATGTTGACCCGGTCCAGCCCGGCGTCGACCAGGGCCCCGGCGCGCTTGGCCAGGCTCAGGCCGTTGGTGGTCATCGAGATCCGGGGACGGGGGTCCAGGGCCGCCGTCGTGGCGACCACGCGCTCCAGCCCCGGCCGCAGCAGCGGTTCGCCGCCGGTGAACCGGACGTCCGTCACACCCAGCCGGGTCACCGCCACGCCGATCAGTCGCGCCAGCTCGTCGTCGGTCAGCAGGTCCGGCTTCGGCAGCCAGTCCAGGCCCTCGGCGGGCATGCAGTAGGTGCACCGGAGGTTGCAGCGATCGGTCAGCGACACCCGCAGGTCGGTGGCCACCCGACCGAACCGGTCGACCAGCAGCGGGGAGTCCGGTCGCGCGGACGTGCTGGGTTCGGTGCGCACGCCGGGTAGGCCCAACTCGACTGCCGTCACCCGAGTCAGGGTACTGCGCCGACCCCTCCGGGTACCGGTGTGATCGGGCGGTGCCGTGGGGCGGTGCGGAGGACCGTGCCGGCGCGGGTGTCTCGGCGGCTAAATTATTTGACATGACCAGTGAGCGCGAGGTCCCCGCCGACGTGCTGGAGCGGTTCGGCTTCTACGCCCGCGAGACGAGCACGCTCACCATCCTGTTCCACAGCCGCGTGGCCGAGCAGATGGGCCTCTCGCCCACCGACGAGAAGTGCCTCGACCTCGCCCTGCGCGCGGACGAGCCGATCACGGCGGGCCGGATCGCCGAGCTGTCGGGCCTGTCGACCGGCGCGGTGACCGGCGTGATCGACCGGCTGGAGAAGGCCGGGTACGTGCGCCGGGTGCGCGACCCGCACGACCGGCGCAAGGTGCTGGTCGAGGTGACGGTGGCGGAGGACCGGTTCAGTCACCTGTTCGTGGGAGCGCAGGAGACGCTGCGGGACGTGCTGTCCCGGTTCACGCCCGAGGAGTGGGCGGTGCTGGAGCGCTACAACAAGACGGTGATCGACGTCTTCCGCGAGCGCGTGATCGACCGCTGAGCCGGTCCGGCCGGGGGCGGGACGGCGGTCGCGCCGGCAGCATGGCGGCCATGGGTGAGCAGTGGAACTACCTGATGGACATGGACGGCGTGCTCGTGCACGAGGAGCACCCGATCCCCGGCTCGGGCGAGTTCGTGGCGGAGCTCACCGCGAACGGCACCCCGTTCCTCGTGCTCACCAACAACTCGATCTACACGCCCCGCGACCTGCGCGCCCGGCTGTCGCGCACCGGGCTGGAGGTGCCGGAGTCGGCGATCTGGACGTCGGCGCTGGCCACCGCCCGGTTCCTGGACTCGCAGCGGCCGGGCGGGTCGGCGTTCGTGATCGGCGAGGCGGGCCTGACCACGGCGCTGCACGAGATCGGGTACGTGCTCACCGACCGCGACCCGGACTACGTCGTGCTGGGTGAGACCCGCACCTACAGCTTCACCGCGATCACCAAGGCCATCCGGCTGGTCGAGGAGGGCGCGAAGTTCATCGCCACCAACCCCGACGCGACCGGGCCGTCGCGGGAGGGCTCGCTGCCGGCCACGGGCTCGATCGCGGCGCTGATCGAGCGGGCGACCGGGCGCGAGCCGTACTACGTGGGCAAGCCGAACCCGCTGATGATGAGGTCGGCGCTGCGGGCGCTGGGCGCGCACTCGGAGAACACGCTGATGATCGGCGACCGGATGGACACCGACGTGCGGGCCGGGCTGGAGGCCGGGCTGCGCACGATCCTGGTGCTGACCGGCATCTCGGCGGAGTCGACGGCGGAGCTGTACCCGTACCGGCCGACCCGCGTGCTCAAGTCCATCGCGGACCTGGTCGGCAACTCGGCCGACCCCTTCCCGGCGCAGCCGGCCGGGTAGTGGCCGGCGGTGAGGGGTTCGGTCGGTGCTGGGGGTGTCCCGGCGGTCGGGTGTTTTTGATGGTCGGGTGTTCCTAGTGGTCGGCGGCGGGTTCGGCGCGGAAGGCGCCCAGGTCGCCGGAGACGGCGAGGTGGTCGGGCGGGAGCCTGCCGGGATCGGTCGACGGGTACTGGCCGGGGTCGGTTGCCGGACGCCGGTCGTGGTCGGTCGACGGGAGCCGGTTGAGGCGGTCCGCCAACCTCTCGGCGCGGTCGCGGACCAGTTCGCCGCGCCCGGACACGCCGCTGCCGTCGCCGGCCGCCGCGCCCAGGCGGTCGAGCAGGTCGGCGTGCAGCCGCAGCCAGTCGACGTGCTCCCACGGCGTCAGCACACCCGTCGCCGCCGTCTCCGCCATCACCTCGTCCAACACCACCGCGACCCGTTCCAGGTGCTCCCTCATGGACGTGATGATGGGCGTACCGCCCGTGACGTCACGGCCACGGCGCGGAGTTCACCCCGCCGGGGGAGGCCGGTCGGTCCCGTGGGGGTCGGGTCGGGGGTGGCCATCCGGCCCAACCGGGTCGCCGGTTGATCCACTCCCGCGCACCGCACAGCCACGTCGCTTATGGTCGCGGTGTGGACCGACCGCTCTTCGTGGTAGGCGACGTGCACGGGCACCTCGCCGAGCTCATTCGCGCCCTGCACGCCCAGGACCTCGTGGACGAGGCGGGCGACTGGGCGGGCGGTGACGCCGAGCTGTGGTTCCTCGGCGACTTCGTCGACCGGGGACCGGACGGCATCGGCGTCATCGAGTTCGTGATGAAGCTGTCCGAGCAGAGCGGGGGCCAGGTGGACGCCCTCGTCGGCAACCACGAGGTCCTGCTGCTGGGGATGCACCGGTTCGGCGACGAGAACGTGCCGAACGCGCCGACGCCGCGCAGCTTCGCCCGGAGCTGGCTGCTCAACGGCGGCCTGCGCAGCGACCAGGACCGGCTGACCGACCGGCACATCGGCTGGCTGACCTCGCGGCCGGTGCTGCACCTGGTCGAGGACCACCTGCTCATGCACTCCGACACCCTCGCCTACCTGGAGTGGGGCGACTCGATCGACGAGGTCAACGCGGCCGTGCACGAGGTGCTCGACGGCCACGACCTCGACGCCTGGTGGGAGTGCTGGCGCAAGATGACCACCCGGTACGCGTTCCGGGGGCCGGACGGCGGCACGGTCGCCGCCGACCTGCTGGAGGTGCTCGGCGGGACCGAGGTCGTGCACGGGCACAGCGTCATCGCCGACCAACTGGGCGTGCCGCCGCAGGAGATCGACGGGCCGCTGAGGTACGCGGACGACCGCGTGCTGGCCGTCGACGCCGGGCTGTACAGCGGCGGGCCGTGCCTGGTCGTCCAGCTCGAAGACCAGGCCGACCGGGAAGCCGGTGCCGACCGGGAGGACCAGGAGGGCCAGGTCGACCGGGAGGGCTAGGTCGACCGGGAGGACGCGGGCGGGCTGTCGGAGGGTCAGGCCGGGACGATCTCCTTGCCCAGCGGCATGAGCGACACCGGCACCATCTTGAAGTTGGCGACGCCCAGCGGGATGCCGATGATCGTCACGCACAGCAGCACGCCGGTGACCAGGTGCCCGATCGCCAGCCAGATCCCGGCCACGACGATCCAGATGACGTTGCCGAGCAGCGACGGCGCACCCGCGCCCGGCCGGTCCACCACGGTCCGGCCGAACGGCCACAGCGCGTAGTTGGCGATCCGGAACGCCGCCAGGCCCCAGGGGATGGTGATGATCAGGACGCAGCAGATGATCCCGGTCACCACGTACCCGATCGCCAGCCAGAAGCCGCTCAGCACCAGCCAGATGACGTTCAAGATGATCCGCACCCCACCATCTTGCCGGACGTCGGGCCGTGCGGTGCCGAAGTCACGGGCGCGGAGGCCGAGTCCGGTGCGGAGGCGGGTCAGGTGCTGAGGTGGATGAGGACGCCGTTCAGCGCGATCACGGCGACGGCGACGGCGGTGGCGGCCCAGGTGACGGCGGGGCGGTTCGCGTGCTCGCCCATGACGGCGCGGCGCGAGGTCAGCCACACGAGCGGGACCAGCGCGAACGGGATGCCGAACGACAGGACCACCTGGGAGAGCACCAGCGCCCACGTCGGGTCGACGTCCAGGGCCAGCACCACCAGCGCCGGGACGAGCGTGACCAGTCGGCGGGCCAGGATCGGGACGCGGACCCGGAGCAGGCCGTCCAGGACGACCGCGCCCGAGTAGCAGCCCACGGCGGTCGAGGCGAAGCCCGAGGCGAGCAGGCCCACGGCGAACAGCAGCGCCACGCCCCCGCCCAGTTCGGCGCCGATGGCGCGGTGGACGCCCTCCAGGCTGTCCACGCCGTCGGACCCGCGCAGCGCGGACGCGGCGAGCAGCAGCATGGCGAGGTTGACCGCACCCGCCAGGACCATCGCGGCCACCACGTCGACCTTGGTGGCGCGCAGCAGGTGGGGTGCCCTGCCGTGCCGGTCGCGGGCGAGGGCGGAGTGCAGGTAGACGGCGTGCGGCATGACCGTCGCGCCGAGCATCCCGGCGGCGAGCAGGACGCTGTCCGGCCCGTCGAACCTCGGGACGAGCCCGGTGACGACGTCGGTCGAGGGCGGTGACACGAGCAGGCCGGCCGCGAAGCCGACCGCGACCACGGCCAGCAGCGTGGTGACCACCCGCTCGAACGGCCGCTGACCGCGCCGGTCCTGGACGAGCAGCAGCGCGGTGGAGACCACGCCGGTGACCAGGCCGCCGAGCAGCAGGGGCAGGTCGAACAGCAGGTTCAGCGCGATCGCGCCGCCGAGCACCTCGGCCAGGTCGGTCGCCATGGCGACCACCTCGGCCTGCCCCCAGTAGGCGAGGCGGACCGGCTTGGGCATCCGGTCGCGGACCGCCTCGGGCAGCGACTGGCCGGTGACCAGGCCGAGCTTCGCGGACAGGTACTGGACGAGCCCGGCCATCACGTTGGCGACGACCAGCACCCAGACGAGCAGGTAGCCGTAGCGCGCGCCGGCGGCGGTGTTGGTGGCCACGTTGCCGGGGTCGACGTAGGCGATGGCGGCGACGAAGGCCGGGCCCAGCAGGGCGGCACCCGTCCGGACGCGCTCCAGAACGGTCACAGCCGGCCATGGTGCCAGAGGGTGGCGATAAGCCGGGTGGGGTGGTGGGGCAGTTCTCGGGGGGCGGGGTCAGGCGGTGTGGAGCAGGGCGGAGGTGACGGCGACCACGGCGTGGACCGGGTCCCGGCTGGGGGTCAGCAGGTGGCTGATCACCAGGCGCACCACGTGCTCGGAGATCAGTTCCACGCGTGTCCGGGCGAGCCACGGGTAGTGCAGGTGGAAGTGCTCCACGTAGACGTCGGTCGCGGCGGCCATGATCGGGTGGCCCCGGGTGGTGACCAGCGGGAGCATGTCCTCCGCGTTCGCGCCGCTGAACACGGACCTGGTCAGCGGGTCGCGCGCGGCGCAGTCGAACACGAAGGCGACCGAGTCGCGGACGCCGCCCACGGGGTCGGGGCACGCGCGCAACCGGGAGCGGACGCCGTCGAGGTATTCCTCCGTCTTGTAGAGGGCGACGGCGTGCACGATCCGTTCCTTGTTGCCGAACTCGTTGTAGACGGACTGCCGGCTGACGCCTGCCCTGGTGGCGACGTCCGCCATTCGGAGGCCCTGGACGCCGCGAGCCGCCAGCAGTTCTGCGGCGGCGTGGAGCAACGTGCGGGTGAGTTCCGTCACGCGTCCAGCTTTACACAGCGCCGCTTTTTGTAAAGCCCTCCGGCCCGTACAGTGCGAATGTGCCGTTGACCGTGGGATTCGACTTGGACATGACGCTCATCGACCCCCGGCCCGGTATGGCCACGGTGATGGACGCCGTGGCCGCCGAATGCGGCCACCCCTTGGACGGGGCGCACTTCGCGGCCAACCTCGGCCCGCCGCTGGACATGGTCTACCGCGACCGGGGCGTGCCGGAGGAGGAGATCCCGGACCTGGTCGCGCGCTTCCGGGCGCTGTACCCGGAGATCGTCATCCCGGCCACGGTCGCCCTGCCCGGAGCGGCGCAATCGCTTGCGGCGGTGCGCGAGCTGGGTGGCCGGACGCTGGTGGTGACCGGGAAGTACCGGGCCAACGCGGCGCTGCACCTGGCCGCGTTCGGCTGGGAGGTCGACGAGCTGTTCGGCGAGCTGTGGTCCACCGGGAAGGGCGAGGCCCTGCGGTCGGCCGGCGCGTCGGTCTACGTCGGCGACCACGTGGGCGACGTGCGGGGCGCGCGGGCGGCGGGCGCGGTGGCGGTCGGCGTGGTGAGCGGACCGTGCTCGCGGGAGGAGCTGGTGGACGAGGGCGCGGACGTGGTCCTGCCGTCGCTGGACCTGTTCCCGGACTGGCTGCGGGAGAACGCCGCTACGCTCGCCGGCGGGAGCTGCGCACGGCGCTGAACACGCCCAGCGCCAGCCCGGCCGGCGCGAGCAGCCAGCCGGCGGCGAACACCCAGGCGGGCAGGCCGGCCCGGCCGGCGACGAACATGGCGATGATCGCCGCGACGCCCAGGGCGAACAGGGCCACTGCCACCGGCATGAGCTTCGGAGACGTCATGCGTCGAGCGTAGTCCGCGCTTGTCCCGCAATCGGAGGTGCCCTCGCACCTCGGTTCTGGATAGTCTGGTGGGACGCGCCCTGGGCACGCCCGGGGCGCGTTCGTCGTGTAGTTGGCAAAGGATTGGTGAGCGCGGTGCCGACCGGCAAGGTCAAGTGGTACGACTCGGAAAAGGGCTTCGGCTTCGTCACCCAGGACGGTGGCGAGGACGTGTATGTGCGGAAATCCGCGCTGCCTCCGGGCGTCGAGGGCCTGAAGGCCGGGCAGCGCATCGAGTTCGGCATGGCGGAGGGCCGGCGCGGCCCGCAGGCCCTGTCCGTCCGGCTGATCGACCCGGCCCCCTCGGTCGCCGAGGCCCGCCGCCGGCCGGCCGAGGAGCTGCACGGGCTGATCGAGGACATGATCAAGCTGCTGGAGGTCAAGGTCCAGCCGGAACTGCGCCGGGGGCGGTACCCGGAGCGCAAGAACACGAAGCTGATCGCCGACGTGGTGCGCGCGGTGGCTCGGGAACTCGACCCGTAAAACCCGGGAGTGATGAGTCGGCGTCGGCGTTGTGGTCGACGTCGACTTCTGCGGGGCGGGGTCGCTGAGACTCCTGTGCGGGAGCGGGAGCGGTCGCCGAGCTGTTTGTCATCAGCGATGTCGGTGGTGCGTGGGATAATGGTGTTGGGGGCCGGAGGCCGCGCCTTGGCGCGGGCCGGGCTTTCCTGCATGAAGAGTCCTCGCCGGACGGGCGAGCCGCCAAGGATGACGGGTAGTGCGGTGGGCGTCGTGTCATCCCCGTGTGGCCCGGTCGGGAGACAACCACCCTTGGCCAGGTCGTGCAAGCGAAGGTCGTGCTTGCATGACCTGGCCAAGCGCGGTTCGCCGGCGCGCGGGCCACACGGGGACGACACGACTCTTCGGGCCGTGTTGTGCGTGGCGGTGCCGGGGTTGGTTACTTTCGGTCGTCCACCGAGAGGATCCAGGTTCCCCTTGCCACGAAGTCGTAGGCTCCTGTTCGGCTTGCTTCGATTCGTGAGCCGTACTGCTGGACCTCCACGCTTTCCAACTGGTCGTCCTTCTCCGGCAGGACCAGGGAGTATGCGTATTTCGGGTCGTTCTTCGTGAACAGCTTGCTGCGCAGCGGTTCCTGTTGTTCGCCTTGGGCGTTGCGGTAGGTGAACTTCACCGACCACGCCGTCGTCGCCAGGTCGCCCGGCACCGAGATCTGGACCGGCTTGCCCGGCCGGACCTTCAGGACGCCGGTCGCATTCGGGTCCACGTCGCAGTTCTCCGACTTCAAATCGCAGTACTGGGTCGGCTGGACGGTCACAGTCTTGCCGTCGGCGTAGAACGTCACGTCCGGGTTCTGCGGCGTGGCGCAGCCCGCGACGACCAGGATCGGCAGGATCGGCAGTACTCGGCGCA
Source organism: Actinosynnema sp. NPDC050436 (assembly GCF_040655415.1). Lineage (NCBI taxonomy): Bacteria > Bacillati > Actinomycetota > Actinomycetes > Pseudonocardiales > Pseudonocardiaceae > Actinosynnema > Actinosynnema sp. NPDC050436. Next base: position 153,482 of record NZ_JBFAJV010000016.1, read on the forward strand.
CGGGCCAGGAGCCTACGGTGTCACGGCGGTCGGGCGGATGGGGCGGTCGCCGCCCAGGCCCGGGATCAGGGAGCTGCCCCGCCTGGTCAGGACGGTCTGGGCCAGGCCGCACGCCAGCAGGCCGGACAGGACGGTGAAGCCCACCCAGTACTCGGTGGGCAGCAGGACGCCGAGCGCGCCGCCGAACACCCAGCCCAGTTGCAGGATGGTCTCGGAGCGGCCGAACGCGGACGCCCGGGACTGCTCGGGCAGGTCGTCCTGGATCACGGCGTCGAGGCTCACCTTGGCCAGGGAGCTGGCGGTCGCGCCGACCAGGCCCACGGCGGCGGCGGTGACCAGGCCGGGGAGGATCGCGGCGACGACCGTGGCGACCAGGGCCGCGCTCAGGCAGCCGATGACCACGTGGTCGGGTTGGCCGAAGTGGAGCCGCGCACCCACCGCGTTGCCCAGGAAGCTGCCCACGCCCGCCGCGCCGGCGATCGCGCCGAGCAGGAGCAGTTGCAGGAAGGCGTCGCCCTCGGTCTGCGCGCGGACGACGAACGCCGAGAACAGCATGAGGAAACCGGTCAGCATCCGGATCGCCCCGTTGCCCCACAGGCTGACCACGACGGTGCGGCCCAGGGTCTGGCGTTCGGTCCTGCGGGGTCGGGCGCGCAGCGACGTGGGGACCTCGCCCTCGGTCACCTCGACCCACGACGGGATGCGCAGGCACAGCCACGCGTTGCCCAGGCAGAGCACGGCGGTGAACCAGAGCGCGCCGGGCGAGCCGAAGATGTTGGCGAAACCGGCCGCGACCACGCCGAACACGCCGCCGGCGGCCAGCCCGAAGACGGTCATCCTGGCGTTGGTCTTGGACAGGGTGATCTCGTCGGGCAGCACGCGCGGGGTGATGGCCGCCTTGAGCACGGTGAACGACTTCGACAGGACCATGCTGCCCAGCGCGGCGGGGTAGAGGCCCCAGTTGTCGAAGTTCACCGCCATGACGACCGACAGCACCACCCGCAGCACGCAGGAGGCCGCCAGGGCGAACCGCCTGCCGTGCTGGATCCGGTCCAGGGCCGGGCCGATCACCGGGGCGACCAGCGCGAACGGGGCGACGGTGATGAGCAGGTAGAGGGCGACCTTGCCCTTGCTCTCGCCGGTGGCCGCCGAGAAGAACAGGGTGTTGGCGAGGGCGACGGCCATCGCGGCGTCGGCGGCGTAGTTCATCATCACCGCGTAGGTGAGCGACGACAGGCCGGACTGCTTGGCGCCGTCGGCGTGCGCGGCCTTGCGGAACGCGGCCACCGCCTGGCCGCTGAGCTGCCGGGTCCGCCACAGCGCCACGCGGGTGACGGTGAGCTTCTTCGGGGTGCGCGGCGGCTCCGGGTGCCCTTCGGGAGGGCCGCCGCCGGGCGGGCGTCCGCCCGGCGGGTGGCCGTGGGGCGGCGCGGGCTGCTGGTGGGTGTGGTGGTCCCGGGTGCGTCCGGTGTTGTCGGGGTGGGGGTACGGCCGGGTGCGCGGCTTGTACTCGTCGTCTTCCCACGGGTACCGCCGCGACTCGTCCTCCGGCCGTCGACGCGTCACGTGGTCAATCCTGCCTCACGCGCACCGCCCTGTCTCAGACATTGCTCCCGGTGAGCACGGTGGTGATGGTCTCGCCGGGGATGTCGTGGGCTGCGATCGCGGCCAAGCCCGCCGCGCCCGCCGGTTCCAGGACCAGGCCGAGGGTGCGGTGGGCGGTCGCCATCGCGCGGCGGATGGCGTCGTCGTCCACCAGCACGATGTCGTCCACCAGGGCGCGGAGGCGGGGGACGGCTTCGGGCACCGGGGTGCGGACGGCGATGCCGTCGGCGATGGTGTCGACCGGGCCGGTGCGGGTCCTGCCCGCCCACGCCAGCGCCAGGGCCGGTGCGCCCTCGGCGCAGACGCCGACGATCCGGGTGGCGGGGGAGTGCTCCTTCAGCCACCGGGCCATCCCGGTGATCAGCGCGCCGTCGCCCACCGGGACGACCGCCGCGTCGATGGTCAGGCCGGCGGTGAGCAGCTCCACGGCGATGCTGCCGGCCCCCTCGGTGACGGCGGGGTCCCGGCCGTCCTCGACGAAGGTCGCACCGGTCCGCTCGGCGTGCCGGCGGGCGGCTTCCTTGGCCCGGGTGAAGTCGCCGTCCTCCTCGTGGACGGTGGCGCCCAGCGCGCGCATCCGGGTGATCTTGCTCGGTACGGCCCCGCTGGAGGCGAACACCTCGACCGGGAAGCCGTGGCTGCGGCCGGCGTGGGCGAGGGCCTGGCCGAAGTTGCCGGCCGACGCGCAGACGACCCGCTGCCCGGCGGGCAGGGTGGTGGCCAGGAAGTCCGCCCCCCGGCCCTTGAAGCTGCGCAGGGGGTTGGCCGTCTCGACCTTGACCAGGACGCGGCGGCCCAGTTCGGCGCAGAGCTGCTCGTCCACGTACTGCGGGCTGTCCCGGAACACCGGGTCGATGGTCTTCGCCGCTCTGGCGATGTTCTCCAGGTCGATGTCCACGCCTGAACCGTATTGCGGGGCGCGGTGGACGCGATTGAAATTTTTCCCGCCATGGCGCAAGATTTTTGCGTGGACGACGTGGACCGCAGGCTGCTCGACCAGCTCCAGCGCGACGCCGGGCTGACCCTGCACGAGCTGGGCGAGCTGGTCGGGCTCTCGCCCAGCGCCGTTCAACGGCGGATCAACCGGCACCGGGCCAGCGGGCTGCTGACCCGGCAGGTCGCCGTGCTGGACGGGGCCCGGCTGGGCGGGATGCTGGCGGTCGTGCTGGTCGCCCTGGAACGGGAGTCCAACGCCCACCACCGGCGGTTCGCCGAGCGGATGCGGGCCACGCCCGAGGTGCAGCAGTGCTACGAGCTCGCCGGGCGCTGGGACTACCTGGTGGTGCTGTCCACCGCCGACATGGGGCGCTGCCGCGAACTCGGGGACCTGCTGTTCCAGCGCGACGAGAACGTGAAGCGGTACGAGACGATGCCCGTGTTCGACGCGGTGAAGACCGGGCTCGCCATCACCCTGTCGTGATCTTGACGCGGAACATCGTGGGCCAGTTCTTGCCGGTCACCAGGAACTCGTCGGTGCCGGGCACCTTGGCGATGCCGTTGAGCACGTCGGTCTCCGGCACGCCCTCCGGGCGGATGCCCGCCAGGTCGACGGTCGCCCGCACGTCCCCGCTCGCCGGGTCGATCCGCACGACCTGGTCCTGCTGCCAGAGGTTGGCCCACACCTGGCCGTCGACGCACTCCAGCTCGTTGATCCGCACCAGCGGGATGCCGTTGCGCCGCACGGTCACCCGACCGGTCTCGGCGAACGTCACGGGGTCGCGGAAGCGCAGCTCCTCGGTGCCGTCGCTCATCACCAGGCGGTCGCCGTCGCGGCACAGGCCCCAGCCCTCGCCCTCGTACGTGACGCGCTTCACCTCCTCCAGCGTCTCCCGGTCGCGCTGGATGGCCACGCCGTTCTGCCAGGTGAGCTGCCAGAGCTTGTCACCCACCACGGTGACGCCCTCGCCGAACAGCTCGGGGGCGAGGTCGACCTGCCGGGTGACCCGGCCGGTGGCCGGGTCGACGCGGCGGACGGTGGACCGGCCGGCCAGGCCCGTGCCCTCGTAGAGCACCCCGTCGACCAGTTCCAGGCCCTGGGTGAACGCCTCCGGGTCGTGCGGCACCGTGCCCACGACCTCGACCCGCGTCTCCGGTTTCTCGGTTTTCTCCGGCTGCTCCGGCCCGCTCGGCGCACCCGTGCACGCCGCCGAGAGGACGAGGACCACGACCGTCGGGAGCCATCGCACGTCCGAAAGGGTGGCACGTGTGCACAAGGCCGTGCAGACGTGCGGCACAATCCACGTGTGACCGCCACGCCGACCCAGCAGCCCGATCCAGTGCTCGCCGACCCGGTGCTCGTCGACTCCGGGGCGGTGGCCCTCGCCCGCGCCGCCGCGCAGGAGGAAGCCGGGGCCGAACCCGTCGGCGACCACGTCGGGGTGCTCGCCGAGGACGAGGCGTCGGTCACCCACCTGTTCGAGGCCGAACGCGCGGGCTACCGGGGCTGGTCGTGGGCGGTGACCGTCGCCCACGCCGGCGAGGGCACGCCCGTGTCCGTGTCCGAGGTCGTGCTGCTGCCCGGCAACGACGCGCTGGTCGCGCCCGAGTGGGTGCCGTGGCACGAGCGCGTCCGCGCGGGCGACCTCGGCGTCGGCGACCTGCTCCCGCCGCGCGAGGACGACCCGAGGCTGGTCCCCGGCTACGTCGGGTCCGACGACCCGGCGGTCGAGGAGGTCGCGCTGGAGGTCGGGCTCGGCCGGGTGCGCGTGCTGTCCCGCGAGGGCGTGCTCGACGCCGCCTCGCGCTGGCACGGCGGCGACTTCGGCCCGCGCAGCGACATGGCCCGCAGCGCGCCCGCGCGGTGCGGCACGTGCGGCTTCTACCTGCGGGTCGCGGGGGCGGTCGGCGCGGCGTTCGGGGTGTGCGCGAACGAGCTGACGCCGGCGGACGGCCACGTCGTGCACGTCGAGTACGGCTGCGGCGCGCACTCGGAGGTCGAGGTGGAGGCCATCCCCTCGGTGCCGGTGGCCGACCTGGTCTACGACGACGCCGTGCTGGACGTCGAGGCGAACGTGGCGGCCGAGCCGGAGACGGCACCGGACACGTCTCGGTGAGCCGGGACCCGTTCGGCACCGAGGCGCTGCGCGACTCGGTGCTCGCCGCGTGGCGCGGTTCGCCCACCCGGTTCCGCGAGGACGCCAACGCCGAGGAGGACCTGCGGCTGGGCGGCTACCGCGACCGGCTGCTGGTGGAGCTGGCGCAGAACGCGTCCGACGCGGCCGGCGCCGAACCCGGCGTGCTGCGGCTGTCCGTCGTGGGCGGTGAGCTGCGGGCGGCCAACACCGGCACGCCGCTGACCCCGGCCGGGGTGGCGGCGCTGGCGTCGCTGCGCGCGTCGGCCAAGTCGGCGGACACCGTCGGCCAGTTCGGCGTCGGGTTCGCGGCCGTGCTGGCGGTGACCGACGCGCCCCGGGTCGTGTCCACGTCCGGTGGCGTGCTGTTCTCCGCGTCCCGCACCCGGCAGGCGGTGCCGGAGCTGGCGTCCGCGCGCGGCGGCGACGTGCCCGTGCTGCGGATGGTGTGGCCGACCGACGAGGCCGACCTGCCCGAGGGCTTCGACACCGAGGTGCGGCTGCCGCTCAAGGTCGACGGCGCGGCGCTGCTCGCCGAGTTCGCCGAGCAGGTGCCCGACCTGCTGCTGGCGCTGCCCGGCCTGCGCCGGGTCGAGGTCGGGGCCGACGCGTGGGAGCGCGCCGAGGACGACGGCGTCGTGGTGCTCACCGGCCCGGCCGGCTCCGCGCGCTGGCGGGTGCTGCGGGCGGGCGGCGAGCTGCCGGCGTCGCTGGTCCAGGGCGTGGAGGCGCGACCGCAGTGGCACGTGTGCTGGGCGTGGCCGATGGACGAGCCGCTGTCCGGCGACGTGCTGCACGCGCCGACGCCCACCGACGAGAAGCTGTCGCTGCCCGCGCGCCTGATCGCCACGCTGCCGGTGGAGCCGTCCCGGCGGCGGGTGCTGGTCGGGCCCGCTGCGTCGTTCGTGCTGGAGCGGGCCGCCGCCGCGTACCCGGACCTGGTGACCGCGCTGCCCGCCGTCGAGCGGACCGCGCTGGTGCCGCTGCCCGGCTTCCCGCTGTCCGAAGTGGACGGACGGCTGCGCGAGGGCGTGCTCGCCGCGCTGCGGGTGGCGTCCTGGCTGCCGCTGGCCAGCGGCGAGTGGGCCGCGCCGGCGGCGGCGAGGGTGCTCGACGCGCCCTCGGAGGAGCTGGTCGAGCTGCTGGAGGACGTCGTCCCCGGCCTGCTCGACGCCGAGCTGACGCTGCCCGCCCACGCGAAGGCGCTGGCGGCGCTGGAAGTGCCCCGCATGTCCGTGGCCGAGGTGGTCGAGGCCCTCGCGGGCGTCGGCGGCGACCCGGCCTGGTGGCGGCAGGTCTACCAGGCGCTGGCCCCGCTGGCCGACGTCGACGCCACCGCGCGCGAGGAGATGGGCTCGCTGCCCGTGCCGCTGGCCGACGGCCGGCTGGTCAGCTCGCCGCGCGGCGTGCTGGTGCTGTCCTCGGACGTGCCGCCCGGCCTGGGCGGGCTGCGGATCGCGCACCCCGAGGCCGTGCACCCGCTGCTGCTGCGCCTGGGCGCGACCGAGGCCGGGCCGGCCGAGCTGCTCGACTCCGACGCCGTGCGCGAGTCCGTGCACCGCAGCCTCGACGACCCCGCGATGGACGGCGCCGAGCTGGTCACGACCGTGCTTACGCTGGTCGCGCGGGCCGGTGGGCGGCCTTGGCTGGGCGAGCTGGCGCTGCCCGACGCCGAGGGCGGGTGGCGGCGCGCGGACGAACTCGCGTTCCCCGATTCGCCGCTGCTGTCCGTGCTGGAGGACGACGCCCCGATCGGCACCCTGTCGGCGGAGCTGGCCTCGGCGTGGCCGCGCGAGGTGCTGGCCGGCGTCGGCGTGCTGGACGGGTTCACCGTGGTCGAGGACGACGCGCCGACCGAACCCGACCACGACCTGGCCGACGAGGGCTACTGGTGGGACGCGGCGGACGAGCCGCCCTCGCGCGTGCGCGGCATCCGCGACCTGGACCTGGTGGCGCGCGACAAGTGGCCGGACGCCCTGCGCCTCATGGCCGGCGACCCGGTGACGTGGCGCGCGGTCACCGAACCGGACGGCTACACCGGCTGGTGGCTGGCCCGCTACGCGACCCTCGACGGCGTGCCGCTCGGGTCGTGGCGGCTGCCCGACGCCGAGGGCCTCGACGGCCTGTACGACGTGGTGCCCGACGTCGACCTGCCGGCGCACGTGCTGGCGGCGGCCGGGGTGCGGACGTCGCTGGAGGTCGTGGACGAGGACGACGTGACCGACCTGCTGGCCCGGCTGGGCGACCCGGCGCGCGCGCTCGCGGACGCGCTGGTGCTGCGCGTGCACGCGGCGCTCGCGGAGGTGGCCGACGCGGTGGGCGTCGAGCCGCCGGACCGGGTGCGCGTGCTGACCGGCGAGGCCGTGCCCGCCGACGACGTGGTCGTGCTGGACCTCCCGTGGCTGCTGGGCGTGCTGCCCGGCGACCAGGTGCTGGCGGCCGGCGGCTCGGCGGGGGCCCTGGCCGAACTGCTGGCCCTGCCGCTCGCGTCCGAGGAGGTCGGCGGCGAGGTGGTCGGCGACGGCGACGAGGTGGTGTGGTCGGAGCTGGGCGCGGTGCGCCTGGCGTGCGACCTGCTGGGCGTGGACCTGCCGACCACGCCGGTGGTCGTGCACGACGAGCTGGTGGTGTCGTCCGACGGCGAGAACCACGAGGTGTCGTGGTGGGTCGACAGCGAGGTCCCGCACGCGACGGACACCCCGGAGGGACTGGCCCGCGCCCTGGCCTGGGCGACGGGCCGCTGGCCGGACCGCCACGCCTTCGCCGCCCTGATCACCGACCCGACCCCGACCGTCCTGCTCGGCTGAGATCCCACGCTCCGCAGGGGTCCTCGCCCGGGGGACCCCTTTTTCATTCCACCACAGGGGTACGACACCGGGCCCAGTCCGGCGACCCGAACTCGCCTACCGGCAGCAGCCCGGACGCCGAAAGCCCCCGGCCCGCGTCGATTGCCCGGGTGAGCCGCCAGACCTCGCCGGCGGCGTCGGCGGGGAGGTGTTCCAGCGCTGCGCCGAACCACCGCCGAGCCGTCTCCGGATCGCCGCGCAGGTGGGCCAGGCGCCCCATCAGCACGTGGCACTCCGCCCGCTCCCGGTCCACCTCCGCATCGCCCGCCGCCTCGGCGTAGATCTCGTCGGCGCGCGCGAACTTGGTGGCGGCGTTGTCCAGATCTCCCGCGAGCAGGGCCACCGCGCCCAACTCCCGCAGGGCCCACGCGACTCCGACGTCGTTGCCGCACGCGCCACATCCACTCTGTGCCAGAGCGCAATGGAGCCGCTACATTGAGTCACCACTCGATGTGGTCGAGTAGGGCGACGGACTGCGACGCCCGCCCGATCTTGTGGCTGCCTACGAGAGTGCGTTGAACGCGCGAGGGCTGGGTGAGGACGTGAACAGACGGGAGTTGTTGGCGGCAGCCGCTGCCGTGTTCGCCGGGTCGGACTTGCCCGAACCGTTGACCCGGCTGCTGGACGGGCTCGCGTCCTCCGACGCGCCCGGGAGGGTCGGGCGGTCCGAGGTCGAGGCGGTTCGGCACGCCACGGTCGTCTACACCGCGATGGACCTCCGGTTCGGCGGTGGCGTCGCCGCCGACGTCTCCAGCGGAGCGCTGCGCTGGGCCGTCGGACTCCTAGACGCCCCGATGCGTGACCGGACCAGGATCGCGTTGTCGGCTGCGGTCGGTGCGCTGGCCGACCGCGCGGCGTGGACGCACTTCGACGCGGGGCGCGGGTACTCGGCGCGGCGGCTGTCCACGCTCGCCCTGCGCACCTCGGACGCGGCGGCCGACCCGGACCTCCGGGCGCACGTGGTGCTGAACATGGCGGCGCAGGTCGGCGACGACCACCCGCGTGACGCGGCGGCGTTGGTGGAGTCGGCGCTCGCGGACAAGCGGGTCTGCGGGCCGGAGCGGGCGAACCTGCACGGGGTGCTGGGTCGGCACCTCGCCAACAGCGGCGACAAGCGGCGGGCGCTCCGCCACGTGGCCGTGGCCGAGGCGCTCGCCGCGCGCGGCGGGGAGACGCCCGGGTGGCTGGGCTTCGTCACCGACGCCCACCTCGACTCGATCATCACCCGGTCGCTGGCCGCCGCCGGTGAAGACCGGGAGGCGGTCCGGCGGCTGGAGGGGCTGCTGCCCCGGCTCGGCGCGGAGCGGGCGCGGGGGCGTGCGGGTCGGATGATCGACCTGGGCGACCTCTACGCGCGCACCGGGCGGCTCGATGAGGCGGGTGCGCTGGCAGACCGGGCCGGTGCCGTTCTGGCGGACGTCCGGTCCGCGCGTTCCGCCGCGTCGTTGCACGCCCTGCGGCGGCGCGTTTCGGCCGCTTGACGCCCACTGGTGGTACGGAAACGGTGTTGTGCCGCTTTACGATCGCGGTATGACGGAGAGCGCGCCCGAGGTTGCGCGGACCAGCAGGCGGTCGGCGGGGTGGGCCAAGGTCATCGGCGCGGCGACCGCCCTCGGCGTCGGCGCCACCGTCGTCTACGGGGTCGTGGAGACCGGTTCCTGGTGGTTGTCCGCGATCGTCGCCGTGTGCGGCGCGCTCGCCGTGCTGATCGTCTGGGGCATGATGGCCTCCGTCGCGCACGACGCCGAGAAGACCGCCGCGCTGGAGGCCGCCGGGACGCGCGTCCGGGCCACCGTCGTGCGGGCCGAGCGGGCGGACGACGTCGTGCACGAGGTGGTGCTGCGCATCCCGTTGCCGGACGGGTCCGCGTTCGACGTCGAGCACCGGTGCAGCCACTACTCGTGCGCCGCCGCCACGCGCGAGGCCGCGACGGCGCGTCCGGTCATCGTGGACCCGGCCACCCGCGCGTGGGCCGTCGTCCACTGACCGCCGGCTAGTCGGACAGGCCCTGCTGCGCCGTGCGCGAGCCCCTGCGGGCCGCCGAGCGCTGCCAGCGGAAGACGCCGTAGCCGATGAACCCGAGCACGCCGCCGGACAGGCACGTCCACAGCAGCGTGGTGTGCTCGCGGAAGAACGCCAGCACGACCAGGAAGGCCAGCAGCCACAGGGCCGTGCCGGCGGCGATCGCGGGCACCGGGTCGGCCAGGCGGGCCGGCAGCGGCGGCGGGGCGGGCGGCGATTGGGTCTGTTCGGCCACGTCGGGCAGGCTACCCGCCGGGAGGACGGGCGAGGCGCGCTCGTCCTCGGGAAACGCCCACGGAAAGGGGAGCGCGGCATGGCCACCGGGCTCGACGGCTTCTTCAAGATCTCCGAACGCGGCTCCACGGTCGGGCGCGAGGTGCGCGGCGGCCTGGTCACGTTCGTGACGATGGCCTACATCGTCGTGCTCAACCCGCTGATCCTGGGCAGCTTCGCGGCCGACGACCCGTCGGCCAAGAAGGACGTGCTGGGCGCGATCCTGCCGGTGTCGCAGGTCGCCGCCGTCACCGCGCTGTGCGCGGGGGTGATGACCATCCTGTTCGGACTGGTGGCGAACTACCCGTTCGCGCTGGCCACCGGGCTGGGCATCAACTCGTTCGTGGCCGTCTCGATCGTGCCGAAGATGACCTGGCCGGAGGCGATGGGCCTGGTCCTGGTCAACGGCCTGGTGGTCCTCCTGCTCGTGGTGACGGGCGTGCGGACGGCGGTGTTCAACGCGGTGCCGAAGGAGCTCAAGGCGGCGATCGCGGTCGGCATCGGGTTGTTCATCTGCTTCATCGGCCTGGTCGACGCCGGGTTCGTGCGGCGGGTGCCGGACGAGGCCGGCACGACCGTCCCGGTCGGACTGGGCATCAACGGGTCCATCGCGTCCTGGCCGACGCTGGTGTTCGTGGTCGGCCTGGTGGTCACCGGCATCCTGGTGGCGCGCAGGGTGAAGGGCGCGATCCTGATCGGCGTGCTGGGCGCGACGGTGCTGTCGGTCGCGCTGGAGGCGCTGGTGCACGCCGGCCCGTCCCGGGGCGTCGACCCGCGCGGCTGGAACCTGGGCTACCCGGCCCTGCCCGAGCAGGTGCTCGGCCTGCCGGACCTGTCGCTGCTGGGCGAGGTGTCGTTCGGCGCGTGGACGCGGGTGCCCGCGCTGACCGCCGCGCTGGTGGTGTTCACGCTGGTGCTCACGGACTTCTTCGACACCGTCGGCACGATGACCGGGCTGGGCAAGGAGGCCGGGCTGATCGGCCAGGACGGGCAGCTGCCGGGCGTGAGCAAGGCCCTGTTCGTGGACGGCCTGGGCGCGGTCGCGGGCGGCGCGTCCTCCTCGTCGTCCAGCACCGTCTACGTCGAGTCGGCGGCCGGGATCGCCGAGGGCGCGCGGACCGGGCTGGCGAACGTCGTGACCGGGTTGCTGTTCCTGGCGGCGATGTTCCTGACCCCGCTGTACTCGGTGGTCCCCGTGGAGGCGGCAGCGCCGGCGCTGGTGATCGTGGGCGCGCTGATGATCGTGCAGGTCCGGGAGATCGACTTCACCGACTTCTCGGTGGCGCTGCCCGCGTTCCTGACCATCGTGGTCATGCCGTTCACCTACTCGATCGCCAACGGGATCGGCGCGGGTTTCGTGAGCTACGTGCTGCTGCGGGCGATGACCGGACGCGCCCGGGGCGTGCACCCGCTGATGTGGGTGGTGGCGTCGGCGTTCGTCGTCTACTTCGCCATCGGCCCCATCCAGGCAGCTCTGGGCAACTGAATGGGCAAGTTCACACGATGGGTGCAGAGATCGTGAGGTATGCTAACTACGTGGCGGAGGTCGACGCGGAGGCAGGGCTGGCGAGCCGGTTGCGGCTGGCCGTGGTCCGGCTCACCCGTCGGCTGCGCGCCCAGCGGATCAACTCGGCGATCTCGCTCACCCAGGTGTCCGCGCTGTCCACGCTGCACAAGTGCGGGCCGCTGACGCCGGGCGAGCTGGCCGCGCGGGAAGGCGTCCAGCCCCCGTCGATGACGAGGGTCATCGCGGCGCTGGAGGAGTACGGGTTCGCGACCCGGCGACCGCACCCCACCGACGGCCGGCAGGCCATCGTGGAGCTGAGCGAGTCGGGCATGAGCTACATCAACGAAGAGGTGTCGGCGCGCGAGGCGTGGCTGGACAAGCGGCTGGCCGAGCTGACACCGGAGGAGCGGGGCGTGCTCTCGCGCGCCGCCGGGATCATCGACAGGATGGCGGGGCAGTAACGGGTGCCGGCGTACGCGGGTGGTGCGGAGACCGATCAGTCCGATCGCGGCACAGCGCTACCCCCGCCGGCCAAGCGGCGCATGTTCGGCTCGCTGCGGGTGCGCAACTACCGCCTCTACGCGTCCGGCCAGGTCGTGTCCCTGGTGGGCCTGTGGATGCAGCGGGTCGCGCAGGACTGGCTGGTCCTCGAACTGTCCGACGGCTCCCCGGTCGCCCTGGGCATCGCCGCCGCGCTCCAGTTCGCGCCCACGCTGTTCCTGTCGCTGTGGGCGGGCGTCCTGGCCGACCGGCTGGACAAGCGCAGGCTGCTGCTGGTGCTGGAGACCGGCCTCGGCCTGTGCGCCCTGGTGCTGGGCCTGCTCGACGTCACCGGCGTCGCCGAGCTGTGGCACGTCTACCTGCTGTGCCTGCTCCTCGGTGCCGTCTCGGCGGTGGAGACCCCGGTGCGCCAGTCGTTCGTGGTGGAGATGGTCGGCCGCGACCAGCTGACCAACGCCGTGGCGCTGAACTCGATGACGTTCAACCTGGCCCGGATGGTCGGCCCGGCGGTGGCCGGCGGCCTGATCATCGTGGTGGGCACCGGCTGGGTGTTCCTGATCAACGCGGTGAGCTTCGTCGGCGTGATCACCGGCCTGTTCCTGATGCGCCCGTCCGAGCTGCACCGGGGCGACCCGGTGCCGAGGGAGAAGGGCCAGCTCCGCGAGGGCCTCCGGTACGTCCGGGGCCGCCCGGACCTGGTGATCCTGCTGTTCCTGGTGTTCTTCATCAGCACGTTCGGCCTGAACTTCTACGTGACCCTGGCCGTGGTCGCCCGCAACACCTTCGGCGGCGACGCGGACGCCTACGGGCTGCTGTCCACGATGCTCGCGGTGGGCACCCTGGCCGGCGCGACCCTGGCCGCGCGCCGCAGCGCCAGGGGCAAGCCCCGGCTGCGCCTGCTCATCCTGGGCGCGCTGGCGTTCGGCGTCCTGGAGATCGCGGCCGGCCTGATGCCCTCGCTGCTGCTGACGGGCGCGGTGCTGATCCCGGTCGGCATCGCCATGATGACCTTCACGACCACCGCCAACGCGACCGTGCAGCTCGGCGTGAGCCCGGCCATGCGCGGCCGGGTCATGGGCCTCTACATGCTGGTGTTCCTGGGCGGCAACCCGCTGGGCGGCCCGGTGATGGGCTGGCTGGCCGAGCACTTCACGGCCCGCGCCCCCCTGGTGGCGGGCGGTGCGGTCTCGATCGTCGCGGCCCTGGTTGGCGGCGTCGTCCTGGCCAAGCGCGGTGGTCTGACCCTCCCCACCCACCGGCTGACCCTCCGCCGCAAGGCCCGCCTCTGACCCGGTCCGCCGGTTCCGGGAACCCGGGCTTCCCCTGGAGGAGAAGTTAGGCTAACCTAAGTCTCGTCGCTTCGTGGTGGGAGCGGCAGTCAGTTCGGGAACAGACGAGGCCCCGCCTCCCGGTCGTACCGCCGGGGAGCGGGGCCTCGTCGTGCCAGCGGTGGGGGCTTGTCGGAGCATCCACCGCCGAACTCAGGGGCGGATCACTGCGCGGGGAGCTGGAGCCCGTTCTGCCCGGCGCGGGCCGCCTCGAAGCGCGCGTTCACGTCGTCCCAGTTCACGACGTTCCACAGGGCGGAGATGTAGTCCGCCTTGAGGTTGCGGTACTGGAGGTAGTACGCGTGCTCCCAGATGTCGAACACCAGCAGCGGCGTGGTGGCGATCGACAGGTTGGAGTGGTGGTCCTTGAGCTGCTGGGTGATCAGCCGCTGGCCGACCGGCTCCCACGCGAGGATGCCCCACCCGGAGCCCTGGATGGTCGACGCGGCGGCACCGAGCTGCGCGCGCAGCTTGTCGAACGAGCCGAAGTGCTCGTCCACGGCCGCGGCCAGCTCGCCGACCGGCTTGTCGCCACCGTTGGGTGACAGGTTCTTCCACCACACCTGGTGCAGCGCGTGGCCGGCCAGGTGGAACGCCAGCGTCGTCTCCAGGCCCACGATCGACCCGTAGGAGTCCTTGTCGCGCGCCTCGGCGATCTGCTCGATCGTGTCGTTGGCGCCCTTGACGTAGGCGGCGTGGTGCTTGCTGTGGTGCAGCTCGTTGATCTCGCCGATGATCGCCGGTTCGAGGGCGGCGTAGTCGTAGTCGAGATCCGGCAGCACGTACTGGGCCATGACTATCCCCTCGTTGCAACTCTCTAGTACCTGCAATCTACTTGCAACAGCCCTACCCGGAAACTGGGGTGCTGATCACAAGGTTTTTCGCGACGATCGGGAATGTGTCCCGTCTGACGGTCCGGAACGTGTCGCTGTCGTTCGGTCCGAGGACCGTTCTCGCGGAGGTGGACCTCGATGTCCCCGCAGGTCAACGCGTAGGTCTGGTGGCGCCCAACGGCGTCGGCAAGTCGACCCTGCTCAGGGTCCTGGCGGGTGAGCTCACGCCCGACGGGGGCACGGTCACCAGCACCGGCCCGGTAGCCCACCTCACCCAGGAGGCGACCGTCCACCCGGGAGAGTCGCTGATCGACCACCTGGCGGGACGGACCGGCGTCGCCGAGGCCGGCCGCCGCTTCGAGGCCGCGACCGGGGCCCTGGCTCGGGGCGAGCCCGGTGCCGAGGCCGCCTACGAACGCGCCTTCGACCACTGGACCGCCACGGGCGCGGCCGACTTCGCCGAACGGGCCGCGCGCACCTGCGAGGAGCTGGGACTACCGGCCACGCTCCTGGACGAGCAGCGCCCGCTGTCCGGCGGCCAGTCGGCCCGCCTCCGCCTGGCCGGCATCCTGCTCACCAGGGCGGACGTGCTGCTCCTGGACGAGCCCACCAACGACCTCGACGACGAGGGCCTGGCCCAGTTGGAGGCGCACGTCCTCGCCAGTCGGGCCGCCGTGGTCGTCGTCAGCCACGACCGCGAGTTCCTCGCCAGGACGACGACCCGGATCGCCGAACTGGACGAGTTCACCCACGGCATCACCGTCTACGGCGGCGGCTGGGACGCCTACGTGGCGGAACTGGCGAACGCCAAGGCGAAGGCCAGGGAGGAGTACGAGCAGTACGCCGCCAAGCGGGACAACCTCGTCCAACGCTCCCGGCAGACCCGCGAGTGGTCGAAAGCGGGCGTCCGCCGCAACGCGAAGTCCAAGGAGAACGACCGCAACATCAAGGCGGGCCGCAAGGAAGGCGCGGAGAACCTCTCCGCCAAGGCCACCACGACCGACCGCGCACTGGCCCGCCTGGACGAGGTCGAGGAACCCCGCGACCCGTGGGAGCTGCGCCTGACCCTGCCCACGGCGGGCCGGGGCAGCCAGATCGCCTTCACCCTCCGCGACGCCGTGATCAGCCGGGGCGAGGTCACCCTCGGCCCGGTCGACCTGACCGTCGGCGCGGGCGAGCGCTGGCGGATCACCGGCCCCAACGGCTCCGGCAAGTCCACCCTCCTCGCCGCACTCCTCGGCCGCCTCCCCCTCGACAGCGGCGAGCGCAGCCAGGGCCGGAGCGTCGTCGTCGGCGAGGTGGACCAGGTCCGGGCCCGCTTCGCCACCACGACCCCGACCCTCCAGGTGGTCAAGGACGCCACGGCCCTGGACGAGGTGGACGTCAGGACCCTGCTGGCCAAGTTCCGGGTGGGCGCGGACGCCGTCCTGCGGCCGGCCGCCTCCCTGTCCCCGGGCGAGCGGACGCGAGCGGGCCTCGCCGTCCTGCAAGCAGCCGGCACCACGTGCCTGGTGCTGGACGAACCCACCAACCACCTGGACGTGGCCGCCATCGAACAACTGGAACAGGCCCTGGAGTCCTACGAGGGCACCCTCCTGCTGGTGACCCACGACCGGAGGATGGCCGACGCGGTGGGGGTGGACCACACGTTGGACGTGCGGACCCTGGCAAGATGACCCCATGGGCACCGAGGAGGACTGGCCGGTCGAGCAGACGTGGTCACTGCGCAACACGCACTGGCACGCCTACGTCGAACACACGTCCCTGGACCACGCCTCGCCGAGGCAGGAACGCCTCGAACGCACCCCGGAAGAGGTCCTGACCACCCCGGCTGAAGTGGCGGCCTGGCTGGAGGTCAACCTCCGCAGCGCGACGAAGCCGGAAGAGGCCGGGAAGAAGCGCACCAAGGACGAACGCGACTTCTCCGACTCGAACCGCGTCCACACCTCCCTGGCCTCCGCAGGCGAATCCATCTACACCGGCGTCAAGGGAATGCTCACCCTGGCCGTAGAAGCGGTGACCCCGGAGGAATGCCGAAGCTCCCACGACGGAGCAGACGTGGCCCCACTCAAGTCGGGCAGAAGGCGCTAACCCCCCGCACACCCCCGCGCCCCACGTACACACCCCACCCACCAAGTCGTGTCATCCCCGTATGGCCCGCGCGCAGCGAACCGCGCTTGAGTGGGGTGTGCAAGCACGTCCTTCGCTTGCACACCCCACTCAAGGGTGGTTGTCTTTGACCGGGCCATGCGGGGATGACACGACGACCCGCACCACCCGTCATCCTTGGCGGCTCGC
>NZ_JBFAJV010000017.1:0-149502 GCF_040655415.1 Actinosynnema sp. NPDC050436
AGGAGATGCGCAACGACCTGCACAGCGTCCCGCTGTTCCAGCTCACCGACTTCGCCGCCAGCACGGCGGACATCTCGCCGATTTCCTACATCGGCGTGGGTGGTGGCGTGACCTGGAACCTGTACGCCTGGCAGATCAAGAAGTAAGTCGAGCTGCCACCAGCTCGCGACGCCAAACTGATTGAATCGACCGGGGGGCCGGTGCCACAAGCACCGGCCCCCCGGACGGTGTCCGCGTCGGGTAGGCTGGCCCGCTTGACGGCGGGGGCGCCTAGGGA
The DNA here is from genome assembly GCF_040655415.1 of Actinosynnema sp. NPDC050436. Classification (NCBI taxonomy): domain Bacteria; kingdom Bacillati; phylum Actinomycetota; class Actinomycetes; order Pseudonocardiales; family Pseudonocardiaceae; genus Actinosynnema; species Actinosynnema sp. NPDC050436. The sequence continues at coordinate 278 of NZ_JBFAJV010000017.1, forward strand.
GACTAGAGACTTGTCATGTTCCGTTACATAATCCGGCGGTTGTTGATCTCGATTCCGCTGCTGATCGTCGCTTCATTCCTCTGCTTCGGGCTCGTCAACGCCATGGGTGACCCCCTGGGCGAGTGGAAGCTGCAGAAGCCCCGCACCCAGGCGGAGATCACCGCCGCCTACGAGCGGACCGGCTACAACAAGCCGTTCTTCGAGCGCTACGCCAACTGGGCGGGCGACTTCGTGACCGGCGACTGGGGCGAGTCGGTCGTTCCCGGCAACGCGGGCAAGCCGGTCAAGGAAGAGCTGATCACGGCCTTCGGCATCACCCTGCGGCTGATCTTGATCGCGGAGATCGTCGCGCTGGTGCTCGGTATGGCCGTGGGCGTCATCGGCGCGGTCAGACAGTATTCGATATTCGACTACACGGCGACGGGCATAGCCTTCGCGATGTTCTCCATGCCGCTGTTCTGCGTGGCGCTCATCATCAAGGCGGGCGGCATCAAGTTCAACGACTGGCTGGAGTCGATCGGCGCGGGCCGCTGGTTGACCATGGCCGGTCCGCCCGGTGACGGGTTCAAGGGCAACATCGGCGAGCAGATCTACCAGTACTCCGGCGCGTTCATCCTCCCGACGATCTGTCTGGTGGCCATTCAGTTCGCGCTGTACAGCCGCTTCCAGCGGGCCTCGATGCTGGACACCCTCAACGCCGACTACGTGCGCACCGCACAGGCGAAGGGCGTCTCCGAGGGCCGCGCGATCTTCCGCCACGCGTTCCGCAACGCGCTCATCCCGATCGTCACGGTGTCCTCGCTGAACATCGGTGCCCAGTTCGGTGGTGCGGTCATCACCGAAACGGTCTTCGGCTGGTCGGGAATGGGCAAGTTCCTGATCGAGGCCATCACGAAGATCGAGCCCTACCAGGTGCTCGGATTCATGATGGTGACCGCCGTGTTCATCATCGTGTTCAACCTGATCGCGGACATCATGTACGCGGTCCTGGACCCGAGGATCCGCCTTGACTGAGATGGGTTCCCCCGTGGCGCAGGCACCCGCGCCCACCTCGGGCGAGGCGAGCCAGTTCGACAGCACCGCCGCCCGCAAGCAGTCCACCGTCATCCTGCGCCGGTTCCTCCGGCACAAGGCCGCCGTGTTCGGGCTGGTGCTGTTCGTCATCCTCGCGCTGTTCGCGTTCCTCGGCGGCGCGATCTGGAAGTACTCCTACACGGACCTGAGCTTCAAGCGGTACCTGCCGCCCAGCCTGGACCACCCCTTCGGCACCGACCGGCTCGGCGGCGACATGGTCGCCCAGCTCATCCGGGGCACCCAGTTCTCCCTCCAGATCGCCCTCGTGGTGGCCGTGCTGTCCACCGTGATCGGCGTGGTGCTCGGCGCGCTGGCCGGCTACCTCAAGGGCTGGGTCGACACCGTCATCAGCCGGTTCATCGACCTGCTGCTGGTCATCCCCAGCCTGGTCATCGCGGCCGTGCTGGTGCGCAACAGCTTCGTCGTCTCGGTGGCCGGCAACGGCGGCTCGTCCAACTGGATGATCGTGGCCCTCTACCTGGGCCTCATCGGCTGGCTGTCGATCGCCCGCGTCATCCGGGGCATGGTGCTCTCGCTGCGCGAGAAGGAGTTCGTGGAGGCCGCCCGCGCGCTGGGCGCGTCCACGTTCCGGATCGTGTTCCGGCACATCCTGCCCAACACCGTCGACGTCATCATCGTCAACGCGACGCTGGCCATCGCCCAGGCGGTGCTGCTGGAGGCCGCGCTGTCGTTCATCGGCCTCGGCGTCCAGTCCCCGGACACCTCGCTCGGCCTCATGATCAGCCAGAACAAGAACGAGCTCACGCTGCACCCGTGGCTGTTCCTGGCCACGTTCGTGTTCATCGTGCTGATCTCGCTGTCGGTCAACTTCATCGGCGACGGTCTTCGGGACGCCTTCGACCCGAGGCAGAAGAGGGTGAAGGCATGAGTGGGGTGGATGTCATGAACGAACCCGAGTCCGCCACCGAGCGCGGGGGCAGCGACAAGCTGATCAAGGTCGAGAACCTGTCGGTGGACTTCCCCACCGACGACGGCGTGGTGCACGCGGTGCGCGACGTGTCGTTCTCGCTCGGCAAGGGCGAGGTCCTCGGCATCGTCGGCGAGTCCGGCTCCGGCAAGTCCGTGTCGTCGATGGCGATCATGGGCCTGCTGCCCAAGACCGCCCAGATCGGCGGCTCGATCCGGTTCAAGGGCCGCGAGCTGGTGGGCCTGAGCTACAAGCAGATGCAGCCGGTGCGCGGCAACGGCATCTCGATGATCTTCCAGGACCCGATGACCTCGCTGAACCCCGTGTACACGGTGGGGTGGCAGCTCGCCGAGGCGTACCTGGCGCACCACGACGTGTCGAAGAAGGCGGCGTTCGCCAAGGCCGTCGAATCGCTCGAACTGGTCGGCATCCCGCAGCCGGACCGCCGTGCGGCGCAGTACCCGCACGAGTTCTCCGGCGGTATGCGGCAGCGCGCGATGATCGCCATGGCGATCATCAACGACCCGGACGTGATCATCGCGGACGAGCCGACCACGGCGCTGGACGTGACCGTGCAGGCGCAGATCCTGGACACGCTGCTGCGCATCCGGGACGAGACGAGCGCGGGCATCATGATCATCACCCACGACCTCGGCGTCGTGGCGGGCATGGTGGACCGCGTGCAGGTCATGTACGGCGGCACGGTGGTCGAGCAGGGCGGCGTGGACGAGGTCTTCGAAGCCCAGCGGATGCCCTACACCGTGGGCCTGCTCGGGTCGATCCCGAACCCGCAGCTGCTGGGCAAGCGGCTCACCCCGATCAAGGGTGCGCCTCCCTCGCTGATGAACCTGCCGAAGGGCTGTTCGTTCTCGCCCCGGTGCCCGCTCGTCGTCGACGAGTGCCGCGAGACCGAGCCGCTGCTGCTGGAGACCGACCGGCACGGCCACTTCGCGCGCTGCCACCGCTCGGCGCACCTCGCCACCATCGAGCACCCGCAGCGGCTGTTCGCGACCGAGGAGATCGGCGTGGTCGAGAACCCCGCGTCGCTCACCATGGCCAACCCGGACATCCCCGTCGCCGAGGACCTCGGCGCCGTGGAGGCGCGGCTGCACGAAGAGGAGAACCGGACCTCATGACCACCACCACACAGACCGGCCCCCGGGCCGGCGGTACCCCGGCCGGGGACGGCGGCGCACCGCTGCTGGAGGTCAAGGACCTGGTCAAGTCCTTCCCGGTGCGCGGCGGCGGCATCATCCCGCGCACGGTCGGCCAGGTGCAGGCGGTGTCCGGCGTCACGTTCGACCTGCGGGCCGGCGAGACGCTCGGCCTGGTCGGCGAGTCCGGTTGCGGCAAGTCCACGACCGGCCGCGCCATCCTCCAGCTGCACAAGCCGACGTCCGGCTCGGTGAAGTTCCAGGGCAAGGAGCTGACCAAGCTCGGCGGCAAGAGCCTGCGCGGCGTGCGCCGGGACATGCAGATCGTGTTCCAGGACCCGTACGCCTCGCTCAACCCGCGCTGGCAGATCAACGAGCTGATCTCCGAGCCGTTCAAGATCCACGGCACGGAGGACGGCCAGGACGTCCAGCACCGGGTGAACGAGCTGATGGAGCTCGTGGGCCTCAACCCCGAGCACCGCAACCGGTACGCCCACGAGTTCTCCGGCGGCCAGCGGCAGCGCATCGGCATCGCCCGCGCGCTGGCGCTGAACCCGAAGCTCATCGTGCTCGACGAGCCGGTGTCCGCGCTGGACGTCTCGGTGCAGGCGGGCGTGGTCAACCTGCTCGAAGAGCTCCAGGAGCGGTTGGGCCTGGCCTACCTGTTCGTGGCGCACGACCTGTCCGTGGTGCGGCACATCTCCGACCGGGTCGCCGTGATGTACCTCGGCAAGATCATCGAACTCGGTGAGCGCGAGGACATCTACGCCCGGCCGATGCACCCGTACACGCAGGCGCTGCTGTCCGCCGTGCCGGTGCCCGACCCCAAGCTGGAGCGCCGCCGCCAGCGGATCGTGCTCACCGGCGACGTGCCGTCCCCGGTGAACCCGCCCTCGGGCTGCCGCTTCCGCACGCGCTGCTGGAAGGCGCAGGACATCTGCGCCGTCGAGGAGCCGAAGCTGGAGGCGCGCGGCGACGGCCTGGGCACGCTGTCGGCGTGCCACTTCGCCGAGGTCCGCTCCCTGGTCGGCTGACCGGGTCGTGCCGACACGTCGGGGTCACCGCTTTCGCGGTGGCCCCGACGTCGTTGTCGGACCAGGTCTCTACGCTGATCCGGTGACGCTGACTGCTCCACCACGGCTGCTGCTGGTACACGCACACCCCGACGACGAGAGCCTGTGGACGGGCGGCACCATCGCCCGCTACGCGGCGAACGGGGTGCACGTCACCGTGGTCACCTGCACCCTCGGCGAGGAGGGCGAGATCATCCCGCCCGCACTGAGCGAACTGGCCGCCGGCGCGGCCGACCAGCTGGGCGGCTACCGGGTCGCCGAGCTGAGGTCCGCGTGCGCCGCGCTGGGCGTGACCGACCACCGCTTCCTGGGCGGCATCGGCCGCTGGCGCGACTCGGGGATGGCCGGCGTGCCCGCGAACGACCACCCGCGCGCCTTCTCCCGGGGCTCGCTCGACGAGCAGGCCGCCGAGCTGTCCGCCATCATCGCGTCGGTGAGGCCACAGGTCGTCGTCACCTACGACGCGTTCGGCGGGTACGGCCACCCGGACCACATCCGGGCGCACGAGATCACCACGGCGGCGGCCGGCGACGTGGACCGGGTGTTCCACGCGGTCACCTCCCGGTCGGCCACCGACCGGGGCGCGGCGGAACTGGCGACCTGGGACGACCTGCCGTGGCGGCTGCCCGAGCCCGGCGAGCTGCCGGTCACCGACGACGACGGGATCACCACCGCCGTCGACGTGTCCGAGCACCTGGTCGCCAAGCTGCGGGCGCTGCGCGCGCACTCGACCCAGGTCAGCGTGTGGCAGGACGGCCCCCGCGCGGCGTACGCCCTGTCCAACGGCATCGCCCAGCCCGTCGTGCCGGCCGAGTACTACGTGCTCGCGCGGGGCTCGGCGGACGGGGCGGAAGCGGACCTGTTCGGGGGGTTGGATTGAGGCGGCGGGTGGCCATCGGCGTCCTGATGGTCGAGGCGTTCGTGCTGGCGGTGCTGGAGCTGTTCTACCTGCCGCTGCGCCTCGACGGGACGCTGTTGCCCAAGGTCGCCGACTACCAGTTCCCGGTGACGATCCTGCTCGCCGTCGTCACCACCCCGCTGCTGGTCGTGCTGGCCTCCCGGTACGCGGACGGCGCGCTCGCCGCCGCCGCGCCGCTGCTGGTGTGGTTCGGCACGCTGCTGTACTTCGGCCTGTTCGGGCCGACCGGGAGCACGGTGCTGCTCGGCGACTGGCGGACGCTGCTGCTGTTCGCGGGCGGCGCACTGCCGGGCGCGATGGCGCTGGGCGCGTTCCTGGGGAGGGCGGCCCGTGCCGGCGATCACTGACCGGGACGTGGTCCGGGCGCTGCGGCCGTTCGTGCGGGCGACCGGGCCGCTGCTGGACACCCTCCGCGAGGCCAACCTGCTGGGCCTGCGCGACCGCTCGGCGGAGCACGGCGCGGACCGGCAGCTCGTGGAACGGCTGTGGGACCAGCTCGCCAAGGTGAAGGTGCCCGGGACCGCCGCGTGGGCCGGGATGTCGGTCGAGCAGCGCGACACCTGGTGGCTCAACCGGGTGGGGCGGCTGCTGTCGCTGCTCGCGGCGCTGCCGGGCGTCGGCGGCGCCCTGGCCGACCGGTTGCCGATCCAGTCGGCGCTGGGCGCGGCCGGGCAGGGCCTGCTGCTGTCGGCGATGGCGGGCGAGCACGGGCACACGACCACCGAGGCCCGGGTGCGGCTGCTGGCGCACGTGCTGTTCCAGCGCGAGGTGGACGGCCTGCCGGTGGACGCGCGGGCGGAGGACGAGGACACCGAGCAGCTGACCGCGGAGCTGGGGCACCGCTCGACCCTGCGCGCGATCGGCCGCACGGTGTGGAAGCTGGCGAAGGTGCTGTGGAGCCTGGAGGACGAGCTGGACAAGCGCCCCCACGGCCGCTTCTACCACCAGGCGCTGGGGATGCTGCCGGTGGTCGGCGTGGTGGGCGACTACCTGGGGGAGCGCTCGGCCCTGCGCCGCGTGCGGACGGCGGCCTACGAGTGGTTCGCCTCCCAACCACCACCGACGCCGAAACCCGCACTGCACCCACCGACCGAACCAACCCCGTCCACCGAGCAGGGCACGTCCGCTGTCCCTGAACCGCCGACCGACTCCGAACCACCCGCCGAGTAGCGCCCGCACCCCGACCCACCCCCTCCGACCTGACCGCATCCGCCCGCCCCCGGGGCCTCTACCCACTACATGCCGTCAGGTGCTCGGTGGGTTGTCGCGGGTTTCGGGTTCCCACCATGCGGACGCCCGGACCCCCGGAACGTCCACGCCGGCGGGCTTCGGGGTGGCGAAGGATCCCGGTCGACCGGTCGGCACCACGGGCTCCGCACCGCCCGACGAGCCCCCGCCGACCCGGCCTCCGACGACCGCGACCGCCTCCTCCGAGGGCGACCACACGGCCCCGTGCGCGGTCGGCGCAACGCCGGAACGGGCCGCGAGAACACCCACCCGCATCGCCCCCAGCGCACCGGTTGTCCGGCGGAAACCGTGGTCAGGGCGCTGTGTGCACCTCCGGGCGAACCGCCGCCGGCACGCGGCCACCGCCCGCCGCACGCACGTCCCGCGACGCCGGCCGGACGCCTGCGAAGGACGGCTCCGACCCGCCGCCCCGATCCGCCCCGGCATCGTCCTCCGCCCTGGTGGGCGACGTCCTGTGAGGTGGAGCACGGAGCGGATAAGGCAAGCCTGACCGGTGGACAATCGGACTCGCCGCGTACTCTCCGGCTTGCGCGGTGTGGACCAGGACAAGAGCAGGAGAGCAGCAGTGACCTATGTGATCGCCCAGCCGTGCGTGGACGTGCTCGACAAGGCGTGCATCGAAGAGTGCCCCGTCGACTGCATCTACGAAGGCGACCGGATGCTCTACATCCACCCGGATGAGTGCGTCGACTGCGGTGCTTGTGAGCCGGTGTGCCCCGTCGAGGCCATCTACTACGAGGACGACGTCCCGGACGAGTGGAAGGAGTACACGAAGGCGAACGTGGACTTCTTCGACGAGCTCGGCTCCCCGGGCGGCGCGTCCAAGGTGGGCAAGGTCAGCGCGGACCCGGCCTTCGTGAAGGCTCTCCCGCCGCAGGCGTCGCACGAGTGACCAAGCGGCTCCCGGACTTCCCCTGGGACGCACTGGCCGACCACGCCGCCACGGCGCGCGCGCACCCCGGTGGCGTGGTCGACCTGTCCGTGGGCACGCCGGTCGACCCGGTGCCGGAGGTCGTCCAGGCCGCCCTGTCGTCGGTCGCCGCCGAACCGGGCTACCCGACCACGCACGGCACGCCGGCACTCCGCGAGGCAGTCGTCGGCGCGCTGGCCCGGCGGCACGGCGTGCACGGGCTCGACCCGGCGGCCGTGCTGCCGACCATCGGCTCCAAGGAGCTGGTCGCCTGGCTGCCCACCCTCCTCGGCCTCGGCCCCGGCGACGTGGTGGCGATCCCGGCCCTGGCCTACCCGACCTACGAGGTCGGCGCGCGGCTGGCCGGCGCGACCGTGGCACGGCTGGCGGACGGTGAACCGCCGCCCGACGGCACCAGGCTGGTGTGGCTGAACTCGCCGTCGAACCCGACCGGCCGGGTCCAGTCGGCGCGGGAGCTGGCGCAGGCCGTGGCGGACGCCCGCGCGGTCGGCGCGGTGGTCGCGTCGGACGAGTGCTACCTCGCGCTGCCGTGGGAGGCGTCGCCGGTCTCCGTGCTGCGCGACGAGGTGCGCGGCGGCTCGCTGGACGGGCTGCTCGCGGTGCACTCGCTGTCCAAGTCGTCCAGCCTCGCCGGGTACCGCGCCGGGTTCGTCACCGGCGACCCGAAGCTGGTGGCGGCGCTGCTGGAGGTGCGCAAGCACGCCGGGATGATCGTGCCCCGGCCGGTGCAGGCGGCGATCACGGCGGCGTTGGGCGACGACGAGCACGTGGCGGCCCAGCGGGACCGCTACGGGCGTCGGCGGGAGCTGCTGCTGCCCGCGCTGAAGGCCGCCGGCTTCGCGGTCGACCACTCCGAGGCCGGGCTCTACCTGTGGTCGACCCGGGACGAGGACGCCTGGGACACGGTGGGGTGGCTCGCCGAGCGCGGCATCCTCGCCGCTCCGGGCACGTTCTACGGGCCCGCCGGCGACCGGCACGTGCGGATCGCGCTGACGGCCGCGGACGAGCGGGTCGCCACCGCCGTCGAGCGCCTCGCCTGACACCGGGCGGGGCGGACCCCGCCCGGCGCGGGCGTCAGTCGTTCGAGTGCAGCGCGGCGTTCAGCTCCACGCCGGTGCCCTTGCGGGCCTTCACCTTGATCACGCCGGTGGTCGAGTCGCGGAGGAACAGCAGGTTCGGCACGCCCGACAGGGTCGCCGCCTTCACGGTCGTGCCGTCCTCGGCGGTCACCTTGGTGCCCGCCGTGACGTAGAGCCCGGCCTCCACCACGGTGTCGTCGCCCAGCGAGATGCCCACGCCGCCGTTCGCGCCGACCAGGCAGCGCTCTCCGATGGAGATGACCTGCTTGCCGCCGCCGGACAGGGTGCCCATCACCGACGCGCCGCCGCCGATGTCCGAGCCGTCGCCCACGACCACGCCGGCCGAGATGCGGCCCTCCACCATGGACGCGCCGAGCGTCCCGGCGTTGAAGTTCACGAAGCCCTCGTGCATCACCGTCGTGCCGGCCGCCAGGTGCGCGCCCAGCCGCACCCGGTCCGCGTCGGCGATCCGGACGCCGCCGGGAACCACGTAGTCCACCATCCGGGGGAACTTGTCCACCCCGTAGACGGTCACCGGGCCGCGTGCGCGCAGGTTCGCGCGGGTCTCCTCGAAGCCCTCCACGGCGCACGGGCCGTGGTTGGTCCACACGACGTTGTTCAGCAGGCCGAACACGCCGTCCAGGCTCAGCCCGTGCGGGCGGACCAGCCGGGACGACAGCAGGTGCAGGCGCAGGTAGACGTCGTAGGTGTCGGCGGGCGGGGTGTCGAGCGCGGCGATGCCCACCCGGACGCCCACCACCTCGACGTCGCGGTCGGCGTCGGTGCCGAGCTGCCGGGCGGCGGCCTCGCCCAGCTCGGCCGCGACCTCGGCGGCGGACAGGCGGACCGTGCCCGCCTCCGCGTCGCCCAGCCGGGGCGACGGGAACCAGGTGTCCAGCACGGCTCCGGTGGAGGTGACGGTGGCGAGGCCGACGCCGTACGCGCCGGTGGGGTTTGCGGTGCTCACGGGTCTGAACGGTAACGTGCCGGGCGTGGCCGACACCTTGCACCTCGCCTCCGACCCCGTCGAGCTGACCGCCGCGCTGGTCGACGTGCCCAGCGTCTCCGGCGACGAGGCCGAACTCGCCGACCTGGTGGAGCGCTCGCTGCGCGCCCAGACCGGGCTGGAGGTGGTCCGGTCCGGCAACTCGGTGCTCGCCCGCACGAACCTCGGGCTGCCCGGCCGGGTGATCCTCGCCGGGCACCTGGACACCGTGCCGGTCAACGACAACCTGCCCTCCCGGCTGGTCGACGGGGTGCTGCACGGCCTCGGCACGTGCGACATGAAGGGCGGTGACGCGGTGATGCTGAACCTCGCCGCGACCGTCGACCGCCCCCGGCGCGACCTGACCTTCGTGTTCTACGACTGCGAGGAGGTCGAGGCGTCCCGCAACGGCCTGGGCCGGATCGAGCGGGAGCTGCGCCCCTGGCTGGACGCGGACCTGGCGATCGTGTGCGAGCCGTCGAACGCCGCCGTCGAGGCGGGCTGCCAGGGCACCATGCGGGTCGAGCTGCGGACGTCCGGCGTGCGGGCGCACACCGCGCGCGGCTGGATGGGCGTGAACGCGATCCACGCGGTCGGCGAGGCCCTGCGCAAGCTGGAGTCCTACGAGGCGCGGACCGTGGACATCGACGGCTGCGTCTACCGCGAGGGCCTCCAGGCGGTGCGGATCGCGGGCGGTGTCGCCGGGAACGTCGTACCGGACGAGTGCGTGCTCGCGGTCAACCACCGGTTCGCGCCGGACCGCACGCCGGAGCAGGCCGAGCAGCACCTGCGCGAGGTGTTCGAGGGCTACGAGCTGACCGTCACCGACTTCGCCGCCGGCGCGCTGCCGGGACTGGGCGCGGACGCCGCGCGGGAGCTGCTGCGGGCCGCCGGCGGCACCCCGGTGGGCAAGCTGGGCTGGACCGACGTGGCCCGGTTCGCCGCGCTCGGGATGCCGGCGGTGAACTTCGGGCCGGGCGACCCGACGCTGGCGCACACGCAGCAGGAGAACGTCCCGGTGAACCAGATCCGACAGTGCCGCGAAGTGTTGCACCGCTTCCTCAACGAGGACTGATCGCGGGGATAGACTCGCGCCAATGAGCGACCAGAACGGCGTCGACGAGCACCCCAAGGAGAAGCAGCGCGGACCTGTCGTCCTGCGCCGAGGTCGCCGCGAGGAGCTGACCACGACCGACCAGCGCCTGCTCGACTCGCGCGGCCCGACGGACTGGGTGCACACCGACCCCTGGCGGGTGCTGCGCATCCAGGCGGAGTTCGTCGAGGGCTTCGGCGCGCTGGCCGAGGTGCCCAGCGCGGTCACCGTGTTCGGCTCCGCCCGCACCGGCCGCGACCACCCCGAGTACGAGGTGGGGCGCAAGCTCGGCGGCGCGCTGGCCGAGGCCGGGTTCGCGGTGATCACCGGCGGCGGGCCGGGCGCGATGGAGGCGGTCAACCGGGGCTGCTCCGAGGCGGGCGGCTTCTCCGTGGGGCTGGGCATCGAGCTGCCGTTCGAGCAGGGCCTGAACCCGTGGGTCGACCTCGGCGTGAACTTCCGCTACTTCTTCGTCCGCAAGACCATGTTCATCAAGTACTCGCAGGCGTTCATCTGCCTGCCCGGCGGGTTCGGCACCCTGGACGAGCTGTTCGAGGCGCTGACCCTGGTGCAGACCAAGAAGGTCACCAAGTTCCCGGTGGTGCTGTTCGGCAAGGACTACTGGCAGGGCCTGTACGACTGGGTCAAGGACTCGGTGATGACCGGCGGCAAGGTCGGGGACAAGGACCTCTCGCTGCTGCACCTGACCGACGACATCGACGACGCCGTGCGGGTGGTCCAGGAGGCGCACCAGGCGTGGGCGGACGCGCATTGACCGCCGTCACCGTCTACTGCGGATCGCGGCGCGGCGTCCCGGAGTCCTACCTGGAGCTGGCGGCCGAGGTCGGCGGGGAGATCGCCCGGCGGGGCTGGGAGCTGGTGTGGGGCGGCGGTCGGACGTCGATGATGGGCGCGGTCGCCGAGGCCGCGCGCAAGGGCGGGGCGCGCACCACGGGCGTCATCCCGCACGCCCTGGTGGACCGGGAGTGGGCCGACGAGGACGCGGACGACCTGCTGCGCGTGGAGACCATGCGGGACCGCAAGGCGCTGATGGAGGCGCACGGGGACGCGTTCCTGGCGCTGCCGGGCGGCATCGGCACGGCCGAGGAGCTGTTCGAGGTGTGGACGGCGCGGGTGCTGGCGATGCACGCCAAGCCCGTCGTGCTGCTGGACGTGGACGGTCACTACGCGGGGCTGCTGACGTGGTTGGCGGAGCTGCGCGACCGCGGGTTCGTCTCGCAGTTCGCGCTGGACCTGCTGGTGGTGACCGACGACGTGGGCGCGGCGCTGGACGCCTGCGCCGGCTGAGCCGGGTGGTCGGGCGGCCCGGCTCCGCGCCGCCCGATCCCACATCGGCGTCCCGCGCCGGTCAGCCGAGGCGGTAGTCCAGGGTGATCAACTCGTGCTCCATCCTCACCTCACCGGTGAGGCCGGCCAGCTCGCCGGTGCCCGAGCCGGGGACGACCGCGCCGTAGTTCTGCTGGCCGGCGGGCGAGACGATCCCGGCGTGCTGGAACACGAACGTGCCCGCGCGGCCCTCCAGCAGGCCCTCGAACTTCTCGACGGCGACGTAGCCGGCCGAGCCCTCCGCCGGTTGGCAGGTGGTGAGCTCGGCCGTGCTCGTGCCCTCCATGGGCCCGGTGTAGGTCTTGTCGACCAGGACGTGGCCGAACTCGGACCCGGCGCGGTCCGCGTCGTCCCAGCGGGTGATGGTGAACTTCGATTCCATGCGGGGAGCCTCGCACGGGAACCTGCCGGCTGCTGTCAGCTTTGCGGGACCTCCAGCCGGGAGTCACCCCCGAAGGTGACGGTGGAGCCCAAGGTGCTCTTCCCGCCGTAGCGCAGGTCGACGGTGTCCACGACCAGCACCAACCGGTTGCCGGCCGCCACGTCCCACAGGGTCGGCTCCAGGTCGAGGTCCAGCGCGCGGGTGCCGGTGCCGGTCAGCGTGACCGGCTTGTGCGTGACCAGGGCGCCGAGGCCGAGCGGGTCCACCTCGTAGAGGTAGGCGAACAGGCTGGTCCGGGCAGCGGTCGTGGTGACGGTGAGGTGCGCGCGGGGCGTGCCGGCGACGGTCGTGCGGCTCCGCTGCGCGGGCCCGCGCCACACGGCCGCCGCGCTCCGGTCGACCAGCGGTGTGGCGACGGCGGTCGGGATCGCCAGGAAGCCCTGCAACGCGCCGGACACCAGGACCGCGCCGCTCTCCGCGACGGTCGGCCACCCGGTGCCGATGCGGGTGCCGGCCAGGGCGACGGTGTCGGTCCGGCGGGTCACCGCCGGCCAGGACGCGTACGGCCGCCAGGTGCCGCCGTTGTTCGGCTTGAGCTGCACGGGTGCCTCGCGGTCGATGCCGTTGTCGACGCCCTTGAGGTGGTGGTCGAACCAGCGGCCGACCGAGTTCCAGATCTCGTTGGGCAGGCCGGCCGCGCCGAACACCTCGGCGGTGGCGTGGTCGCCGGGGGAGAGCATCAGCCGCTTGGGGCCGGTCAGCCGCTGGAAGAAGTCCGTCACCTGACCGGGTGGGAAGAGGCCGTCGTTCCAGGCGTTGCCGATCAGCACGGCGGCCTTGACCGCGTCGACGTTCGTGACGGGGGAGCGCGGCGGCGAGATCGGCAGCACGTCGGCGAACCGGTCCTGCCGGTAGGCGGACTCGGCGTCGCGGAGCACCGGGCCGGGCCGGCCGGTGAGCCGGCCGAGGGCGAGCAGCAGCTCCACGGCCTGCGTGCTGACGGTCTCGTTCGGGTACAGCGAGCGGGCCAGGTCGGTCCACGTGCTCAGCGCGGCGACGGCCTTGACCCGGGGGTCGGCGGCGGCGGCGAGCAGCGACTGCCCGGCACCGTAGGAGATGCCGCCGACGCCGACCCTCGTGGCGTCGCCGGCCGCGTGCGCGATGCCCCAGTCGATCACCCGGCTCACGTCGGCGACGGTGTCCGGGCCCGCCACGTCGACCTCGCCGGCCGAGTCGTGGAAGCCCCGGCTGGTGTAGCTGATCACCGAGTAGCCGGACCGGTAGGCGAGGTCGGCCGCCGCGCCGACGTACTCGATGTCGCTCACCCCCCAGCTCGACGGCAGCACGAGCAGCGGGAACGGCCCGCTGCCCCGCCCGGTCGGCTCGACCACGAACGCCCGCAGCGGCGTGCCGCCCTGGCCGGGGATGGTCTCGTAGGAGACGGTGAAACCGGGTGCGGCCTGGGCCGGCGGGGCCAGGACCAGGGCCGTCACGGCGGTGAGCAGCAGGATGAGCGTCCGGCGCACGCGATCCTCCTCGGAGATCGTGATTCGGATCACGGTGGAATGGTGCCGAGGAGTAAAGCAGATACCTACTGCGGAGTAGCAACGGCTCGTGGCGCAGTTCACCCGATCGTGGACGTGGCACGATGAGGGCCATGCGGTTCGGCGAGCGTGACGTGCCCCGGGATCGGGCCCTGGTGATGGCGATCGTCAACCGGACGCGGGACTCCTTCTACGACCGGGGAGCCACATTCGACGACGCCGCCGCGATGGCCGCCGTCGACCGGGTGGTCGCCGAGGGCGCCGACATCGTGGACATCGGCGGCGTGAAGGCCGGGTCCAAGGGCGAGCCGGTCGACGCGGCCGAGGAGGCACGCCGGGTGGTGCCGTTCGTGGCCGCCGTCCGCGAGCGCCACCCATCCCTGGTGATCAGCGTCGACACCTGGCGGCACGAGGTCGGGCGCGCGGCGTGCGAGGCCGGGGCCGACCTGATCAACGACACCTGGGCGGGCGCGGACCCGGCGCTCGCCGAGGTCGCCGCCGAGTTCGGCGTCGGCATCGTCTGCTCGCACACCGGGGGGCTGCCGCCGCGCACCGACCCGCACCGGGTGCGGTACGACGACGTGGTCGCGGCGGTGGCGGCCGAGCTGGTGGCGCGGGCGGAGCGGATGGTCGCCCTGGGCGTGCCGCGCGAGGGCGTGCTGATCGACCCGACCCACGACTTCGGCAAGAACACCTGGCACGGCCTGGAGCTGCTGCGCCGGCTGACCGAGCTGGTCGACACCGGGTGGCCGGTGCTGATGGCGCTGTCCAACAAGGACTTCGTCGGCGAGACCCTGGGCGCGGACCTGGACGACCGGGTGGACGGCACCCTCGCCGCGACGTCCGTGGCGGCGTGGCTGGGCGCGAAGGTGTTCCGGGCGCACCAGGTCCGGCGGACCCGCCAGGTGGTGGAGATGGTGGCGAGCGTCGCCGGCACCCGCCCGCCCGCGAAGGTCCTGCGCGCCCTGGCCTGACCGACCCGTCCCGGCGGTCGCGGGTCAGCGGTGGGCGCGGGGCTGCTCGGCGTGCAGGCGGTCCTGGTAGTAGCCGGGGGTGGCGGCGAGTTCGGCGGGCGTGCCGCGCGCGGTGACCCGGCCGTCCTCGACCACCAGGACCTCGTCGAAGTCCGCCAGCGGTGCCAGGCGGTGCGTGACCAGCACGACCCGGCCGCGCGCGGCCTCCAGGACCCTGGCCAGCACCTCGTCGCCGTGCGCGGGCGACAGCCCCTCGACGGGCTCGTCCAGCAGCAGCACCTCCGGGTCGGCGAGCAGGGCGCGGGCCAGCAGCAGGCGCTGCCGCTGGCCGCCGGACAGCTCCGCACCGTGCTCGCCGACGACGGTGTCCCAGTCGACGTCGAGGTCGGCGATCCGGGCGACGCGGTCCAGCTCGTCCTGCGACGCACCGGGTGCCGCGAACCGGACGTTGGCGCGCACGGTCCGGTGGAACACGTGCGCGTTGTCGAGCACGCCCTTGGCCCGGCCCGGGTCAGCCGCCGCGATGGCCCGCAGCAGGGTGCTCTTGCCCGCCCCGCTCGGGCCGACCACCCCGGTCCGCCGCGCGGTCACCTCGACCGGCGCCGGACCCGGCCCGTGCGGACCCGGCCCGGCCGGGGTGGCGAGGGCCTGCCGGAGCCGGGTGAGCGATCCCCGGACCTCGGCCCACCGCCGGGCGGCGGTGGTCAGCGGCACGGCCACCTCCAGGGCCGCCACCGCGCCGAGCACGGCGTGCGCCGGTTCGCCCCGGACCAGCAGGAGCAGGGCGGTGCCGAACTGGGCGGCCACGGCGAGCCCGGCCAGGGCCGACGTGGCCCGGGAGCCGCGCCGCTCGCGTGCGGCCAGGTCGTCCACCACCGCGCCCGCCTTCGCCAGTTCCCGGTCCACCGCGCCGAAAGCGGTCAGCTCGGCCGCGCCCTCGCGCAGCGCCACCACGTGGTCGGCCAGCTCCGCGCGCAGCGGTGCCAGTGCGCGGAGGTGCCGGGCCGCCGCGAGGTACGCGGCGGTCGGCAGCACCAGCCCGACCACGAGCAGCCCGACGACCAGCGGCCAGGCGAAGCCCGACACCGGCACGACCACCGACCCGACCACCGCCGCCGCGCACGCCGGCAGCAGGCACCGCAGCACCGCGTCCTGCACGGCGTCCACGTCGGACACCAGCCTGGTCAGCGCGTCGCCCCCGGCCGGTGGCCGGCGCACCAGCGCGTCGTACACCCGGCCGCGCAGGTCGGCCATCGCCCGCAGCACCGCGCCGTGCCCGGCGAGCCGCTCCGCGTACCGCAGGCCGCCCCGGCCGACCGCCAGCGCCCGCACCGCCACGACCGCCACCGCCAGCGCGGACACCGGCGGCTGCTCGGCGGCCCTCATCACCAGCCACACGGCCGTCGCGGTCAGGCCGATCCCGGCCAGCTCCGCCGCCGCGCCGACGACCACGGCGAGCACCAGCCGGCTCACCGGACCTCCACCACCCGGTCGACCTCGCCCAGCAGCACCGGCCGGTGCGCCACGACCAGTGCGGTCCGGCCCCACGCCCGCAGCGCCCGCAGCACGGTCCGCTCGGTCCGGGTGTCCAGCCGCGAGGTCGGCTCGTCCAGCAGCAGCACCCGCGCCGAGTCCCGGACCAGCGCACGGGCCACCGCGACGCGCTGCCGCTCGCCCGAGGACAGCGCGTGCCGCGCGTCGAGCAGGTCGGCGAGCCCCACGGCCCGCGCCGCCGCCCGCACGTCCGCGCCCGGTGCGCCCAGCGCGATGTTCTCGGCGACCGTGCCGGGGAACAGCGTCGGCCGCTGCGGCACCCACGCGAGCTGCCGCAGCCACTCGGCGCGGTCGAGCTCGCGCAGGTCCACCCCGTCGACCAGGACCCGCCCCGAGGTCGGCTCGACCTCGCCCAGCAGCACGGCCAGCGCGGTGCTCTTGCCGCCGCCGCTCGGCCCGACCAGCGCGACCCGGTCACCGGGGTCGATCCGCAGGTCGAAGCCGGACAGCGCGGGCGCGTCCCGGCCCGGGTAGCGGACCTCGACGCCCTCGCACACCACGGCGGCCACCCGCAGGTCCGGTGGCCGCCGCCGGACCTGCCGCACCCGGGCCGGGACCGCGAACGCCCGCTCCAGCACGGCGAGCCCCTCCGCACCGGCGTGGAACCGCGCCCCGGCGGCGCGCAGCGGCAGGTACGCCTCGGGCGCGAGCAGCAGCACGAGCAGCGCCACGTCCAGCGCCACGCCGCCGTGCAGCAGCCGCAACCCCACCGGCACCGCGACCAGCGCCACGGACAGCGTGGCGACCAGCTCCAGCACCAGGGCGGAGAGGAACGCGACCCGCAGCGCGCGCAGGGTCTCCGACGCGTGCGCGTGCGACATCGCCCGCACGGTCCGCGCCTGCGCCGCGGCCCGCCCGAACAGGGCCAGCGTCGCCGAACCCCGCACCACGTCGAGGAAGTGCCCGCCGACCGCCGCCGTCGCCGCCCACTGCCGCCGCGTCCGGTCCCGGGTGTGCGCCCCGACCAGCGCCGCGAACACCGGCACCAGCGGCAGCGTCGCCGCGATGGTCAGCGCCGCGCCCCAGTCCGCGAACGCCAACCGCACCAGCACCGCGACGGGCACGGTCACCGCCACCACCAGTTGCGGCAGGTAGCCCGCGAGGTAGGGCTCGATGGCGTCCAGGCCCTTGACCACCAGGGTGGTCACCTCGCCGGTCGACCCGGGCGCGTCGAGCAGCACGCGCTTGCGCAACGCGGCCTTGAGCGAGGTGGCTTCCCGTTGCGTGACAACGCCTCCCGCCCACACCGCACCGGCCCGCACCGCGACGACGGCACCCAGCGGCACGAGTCCGCCGCCGCCGCTCAGCACGGACGCGAGCAGTTCCGCCTGGGCGAGCACGAGAGCGGCCGTCACGACGCCCAGCAGGACCAGGACGACGACGTACCGCCGGTCAACGTGCCGCACGGGCCACCCACCACGTCGCCCACTGGAAGAGCCCGACGAGCGGCAACACCACCAGCGCCACCCAGCCCAGCGCGCGCAGCGTCGGCGTGTGCGCCATCGCCTCGACGTCCACCACCGCCTGCGCCCCGAACACCGTCACGGGGAGGACGGCGCACACCGTTGCCGTGCAGAGGAAAGCGAGCCGGCGGGTCACCACCCGCGCGGCCAGCGGCAACGCCACCCCGAGCACCGCGCCCACTCCGCACCACGGTTCGCGGACCGGTCCGCTGAGCACGACCGCCGCGACGACGAACCCGGCCGCCGGCCAGGCCAGCACCCGGGCCGCCCGCGACGCCCGTTCCCGCACCGGTCCGCGCAGCCGCCAGGACAGGAACACCGCGCCGTGCAGCAGGAACAGCACCGGGACCCCGAACGCCCACAGCACCGCCGGCCCGCCGAGCACGTCACCGAGCAGCACGCCCCACCCCGCCGACACCGCCAGCGCGCCACCGACCAGCGGCGCGTCCCACCACGGGTGCGTGCGCAGTTGGACGGCGGCCGTGAACGCCACCAGGCCCACCAGGACCACGACGAACACCCCGTGGTGACCGGACAGCAGTTCCCCCTCCAAGCGCGGGAAAGCGCCGAACAGCACGCCGACCGCCGCCACCAGCCACACCTCGTTGCCGAGGAGGAACGGCGTCATCGCGCCCAGCACCCGCGAGCGCTCGACCTCGTCCCGGCCGACCACCCGGAACAGCAGCGCGACGCCGTAGTCGACGCCCGCCAGCGCGAAGTACCCCGCCGTCAGCAGCCCGAGCAGGGCGACCCACACACCTTCCACAGCGGAAACCCCCTTCAGAGAGCCGGCACGAGCGGCGACAGCGGGACGGCCTCGTCCACCGGTCCGCGCCGGACCAGCCGGGCGATCAGCACCCAGTCGGCGACCGCCAGCACGACGAACACGGCGGTGAAAGCGATGAACGAGAACAACATCCCGTCCCGGCTCACCTCCGACACCGCGTCCTCGGTCCTCAGCAGCCCGTAGACCAGCCACGGTTGGCGGCCCAGCTCGCGGAACAGCCACCCGCCGATCGCGGCGACGAAGGGCAGCGGGATGCCGAGCACCATGAGGTGCAGGACGAACCGGAGCCTGAGCACCCGGTCGCGCAGCAGCAGCGGCACGGTCAACCAGCTGACCAACACGAGCAGCAGGCCGATCTGGACCATGAGACCCAACCCGGCCGCGCCCGCCCCCGCGTCGGCCACCTTGGTCGGCTGGAACCGCCCGATCACCGGGAACTGCGCGACACCGAAGCCGACCAGCGCCGGCGCGGCCAGCGCGGTGACCACGACGCCCAGCCGCAGCGACCGCCGGAAGAAGTCGACCTCGGTGGTGCGCCGGACGAGGTGGTACGCGCTCACCCCCGTGACGAACACCCCGCCGGTGGTGAGCGCGGCGCACACGACGTGCCAGAACGCGCTGGTGAACAGGGGGTTGGCGAGCAGCGCGGAGAAGTCGACCAGCCGCAGCACGCCGTCCCGCTCCTCGTGCCCGACCGGGTGCTGGAGGAACGCGTTGGCCACCATGATCCACAGCGCCGACGCGTACGCGGTGAGCGCGACCAGCCAGATCAGGGCCAGGTGCACCCACCGGTTGAGCCGGTCCCGGCCGAAGATCCACAGGCCGAGGAACGTCGACTCCAGGAAGAACGCCACCAACGTCTCGATCGCGAGCGGTGCGCCGAACACGTCGCCCGCGTAGTGCGACAGGCCCGACCAGTTCAGGCCGAACTGGAACTCCATCACGATGCCGGTGGCGATGCCCAGCGCGTAGTTGACCACGTAGATCCGGCCCCAGAACCACGTCATCCGCGCGTGCACGGGGTCGTCGGACAGCGTCGCCCGGGTCTGCGCCACGGCGACCAGCGTCACCAGCCCGAGCGTCAGCAGCACGAACAGGAAGTGGAACGACGTGGTGACGGCGAACTGCAACCTGGCGAGTCCGAGGGCATCCATGGGTAGGCACGCTATAGGTAGGCAGCCAACCTATGGATCGGGGTTTTCCCCGAGGTGCCCCCGAAACCGCGACCCGTAGACTCGCTACCCGTGAAGTCGGACGCGCTGCGCGGCCACCTCGACGCGTTGTTGCTGGCCACGCTGGACGGTGGCCGGCGGCACGGCTACGCGATCATCGAGGCGCTGCACCAGCGCAGCGGCGGCGCGCTGGACCTGCCCACCGGCACCGTCTACCCGGCACTGCGCCGGCTGGAGACCGCCGGCCTGGTGACCAGCGAGTGGAGCACGGTCGGCGGGCGGCAGCGCCGCACCTACCGGTTGACCAGGGCCGGGCAGCGGGCGCTGGCCGCCGAGCGCACCGCGTGGCGCGAGTTCACCACGGTGATCGACGGAGTCCTGGGAGGCGGCCCGTGGCCTGCGGGGACGTGATCGACGAGTACGTGGCCGACCTGGGCAGCCGGCTGCGCGGGCCGGCCCACGTCAAGGACGACCTGCTCGCCGAGGCCCGCGACAGCCTGGACGACGCCGCCGAGGCCCACGCGCGCGCCGGCCTGGACGCCGGGCAGTCCCGGTGCCGGGCGGTCGCCGAGTTCGGCCCGGTCCACCTGGTCGCCCGCGACTACCAGGGCCTGCTGGCCCTCGCGCACGGCGTGCGCACCCTGTGGACGGTGGCGCTGGTCCTCCCGCTGGCGCACGTGCTGTGGGAGCTCAACCGGCGCTTCTGGATCGGCCCGTGGCCCGCGTTCGACCACGCCGGCCCGCCGCCGGACTGGTACCTCGCGGTCGCCCGCGCCAACGACTCGACCGGCTGGGTCGTGGCGGGCGCGGCGCTGTGCGCCCTGCCGGTCGGCCGCCTGCTGGCCCGCCGGGGCACCGACGCGCCGGCGCTCGCCCGGCTGGCCGGCGCGGTGGCCTCGGCCGCGATCGGGTTGAACGCGCTCGCCACCCTGGCGATCACCGCCGCCACCGCCCACGTCGACCCGGCCCGGCTGCTGATGTCACCGCCGGTCGCGGCGGCCGGCGTGATGTCGCTGGTCATCATGGGCAGGCTGGCCGTGCTGGCCCGGCGCTGCCTGGTGTTCGCCGCCCTCTGAGGACGGTTGCGCCGTTTCCCCGCGCCCACCCCACACGGCGTGTGCCACGATCGTCCCGTGACCACCGCGCTCATCTACCTCGTCGTCATGGTCCTCGTGGCGGCCGTGGTGTTCCTGCTGGCCTCGCTCCTGTTCGGCCGTGGCGAGGAGCTCGCGCCGCTGCCGCCGGGCGCGTCGCCGACCCGGCTGCCCGCCGAGGACCCGACCCCCGACGACGTGCGCGCCCTCCAGTTCCAGCAGGTCGTCCGGGGCTACAAGATGACCGAGGTCGACTGGGCGCTGGACCGCCTCGCCACCGAGGTGGGACGCCTCCGGGCCCGCGTCGCCGAGCTGGAGTCGGCCGGGAACCCGGACCGCGACCCCGACCCCGCCCCGGACCCGGCGCTCGACAGCGCCCCGGACGCGGACCGCGACCCCGACCGGGAACCGACCCGTGACCCGGCTTGAGCTGTCCGTGCCGGTGGCCGCCCCCGTCGAGACGACCTGGGCGGCGGTGACCGACTGGGCCCGCCAGGGCGAGTGGATGCTCGGCACCCGGGTCCGGGTGACGGCCGGCGACGGCCGCAGCGCGGGCACCGAGCTGTCCGCGTTCACCGGCCTGGGCCCGGTCGGCTTCACCGACACCATGCGCGTCACCGAGTGGGACCCGCCGCACCGCTGCGCCGTCCGGCACACCGGGCGGCTCGTGCGCGGCACCGCCGAGTTCCGCGTCCTGCCGCGCGGCGAGCACAGCGAGTTCGCCTGGTCCGAGGACATCCCCGCCCTGCTGGGCCTCGCGTTCGCCCCCGGCGTGCGCTGGTCCCTGCGCCGCTTCGCCGAGTTCGCCCGGGAGTACCGCCGATGATCCGCTGCCCGTGGGGCGACAGCACGCCGGACTACCACGACTACCACGACGCGGAGTGGGGCGTCGAGCTGCACGGCGACGTCGCCCTGTTCGAGCGGATGTGCCTGGAGTCCTTCCAGTCCGGCCTGTCCTGGATCACGATCCTGCGCAAGCGGGAGAACTTCCGCACGGCGTTCGACGGGTTCGTGCCGGCCGTCGTCGCCGAGTACGGCCAGGACGACTTCGACCGGCTGATGGCCGACGCGGGCATCGTCCGCAACCGGGCGAAGATCACCGCGACGATCAACAACGCCCGCGCCGTCGGCGAGCTGGACGTGCCGCTGGACGAGCTGCTCTGGTCGTTCGCGCCGAAGACCCACGAACGCCCGCGCACCGCCGCCGACGTGCCCGCCGTCACCGCCGAGTCCACGGCGATGGCCAAGGAGCTCAAGCGCCGGGGGTTCGCGTTCCTGGGCCCCACCACCTGCTACGCGCTGATGCAGGCCACGGGCATGGTCGACGACCACATCGCGGCCTGCTTCCGCGCGGGCGAGCCCGTCAGCGCCCGGTGAACTCCGCCGGGCGCTTGGCCACGAACGCCGCCACGGCCTCCCGGTGGTCGGCGGTCGCCCCGGCCTCGGCCTGCGTGCGCGCCTCGACGTCCAGCGCCGCCGCCAGCTCGCCGGAGAACGCCATCGCCTCCTTGATCTTCGCGTAGGCGGTGGTCGGCCCGGCGGCGAGCCGGCGGGCCAGCTCCAGCGCCGTGGCCAGCGCCTCCCCGTCCGGCACCACCTGGTTGACCATGCCGATCCGCAGCGCCTCCTCGGCCGCGACCGGCTGCGCCAGCAGCATCATCTCCATCGCCCGGCCGTGCCCGATCAGCCTCGGCAGCGTCCAGGACGCGCCCGAGTCCGCCGTCAGCCCGACGTTGGCGAACGCCATCAGGAACTTCGCGGACCGCGCCGCGATCCGCAGGTCGCAGGCGTAGGCCAGGGACGCGCCTGCGCCCGCCGCCGTGCCGTTCACCGCCGCGATCACCGGTTTCGGCATCGCCACGACCGCCTTGACCAGCGGGTTGTAGTGCTGCTCGACGGTGCGCAACGGTGCCGGGTCACCCGCCTCCAGCAGCGCGATGTGCTCCTTGAGGTCCTGGCCGGCGCAGAACGCCCGCCCCGCCCCGGTGATCACGACCGCCCGCACCGCCCCGTCGCGCGCGGCCTCGTCCACCGCCGCCAGGAGCTGCTCCTTCAGCGCCACGGTGAACGCGTTGAACGAGTCCGGGCGGTTCAGGGTGAGGGTGCGCACGCCGTCCGCGTCGTCGATGAGGAGTTCGGGCACGTCAAGGACCTCCGGTGGTGTCGGTTCCCAGGCTGTCGTCGACGAACCGGCGCACGGCGGGCGCGAGCCGCGCGGTGTGCCGGTCGAAGAACTCCGCCGCCGCCCGCCCCGGCCAGCCGGCCGGCAGCAGCTCGCGGGGCAGCCCGGGGTCGCGGAACAGGAACTTGCGCCACGCGTGCAGGAACCGCTGGGACGCCGCGAACGCGCTCGCCGGGTCCGAACCGTCCACAGCGGACACGGAGGGCTCCCACTCGGCCACGAACCGGGCGTAGTCCGCGCCGAGGGTGTCCAGGTCCCAGGCGCGGGCGGCCAGCTCGGCGGCCGGGCCCTCGTGCTCGCCGTGGAACGTGCTCGCCCGCACGCCCTCCGCCGCCAGCACGTCCGCCAGCTCCGGCGACGGGCGCGGTGCGATCCACGTCACGGTCCCGAGCGCCCCGTAGCCGAGCAGTTGCAGCGAGGAGGCGAGCCGGTCGCGGGCCTCCCGCGCGGGCAGCTCCTCCGGCACGACCACGTGCCAGCGACCGTCCCAGGTGGAGGGCCGGGTCCGGTAGATCCGGGCGGCGGCCTCGTCCAGCCGGCGCTCCGCGCGCGGGGTCATCGCGTAGCCGGGGCCCGAGGCCAGCCGCACCGGCTCCAACCAGCCCTGGCGCACCGTCCGGGACACCGCCGTCCGCACGGCGGGCGCGGCGAAGTCGAGGGGTTCGAGCAGCCGGACGAGGGCGGCGATGGTCGCGGCGCCACCCCGCTCGCGGAGGTGGCCGCCGTAGACGTCGAAGAGCGCGGAACGTGCTCGCACGAGATCGGAGTCTGTCAGGGCGACCCCGCGACACGCCACAGACCGCGGAATTGGTCACGACCGGATGACGGTGAATGCGCGGCCGGAAATCGTTGGCGCACGGCGATCCTGGCGCTGAACTGCGGTGAGGTGAAGATCGTCGGGAAGTCACGGATCGGTTGGAAAGATCGGTTCGGTTTCGCCGGCGAGTCCGCATAGGGGAGAATGGGGCGAGTATCCGGCCCTGGTCGGACGGGGAAGATGTTGACGGAGGGAGCACGCGATGGCGGCCATGAAGCCCCGGACCGGCGACGGTCCCCTTGAGGTCACCAAGGAGGGGCGTGGCATCGTGATGCGCGTTCCGCTCGAGGGCGGGGGACGTCTAGTCGTCGAGATGTCGGCGGACGAGGCCAACGCCCTGGGCGACGCCCTCAAGGCAGCCGCTGGCTGAGCCGGAGCGAGGAACATCAGGCCCCGGTTTCCACTGTGGAACCGGGGCTGCGCTTCGTCCTGGAAACCCCCGATCCCCGAGGAGCCCACCGTGCGCCTGCCCGTCCCCACCCCGCTCGTCGCCGTCGAGGCCGCCGGCTCCCTCCGGCGCGGCGCGGGGCGGGTGGTGCTGGCCTCGCCCGGCGAGCCGCCGCTGCTCGGACCGGGTGGCGAGGGCGTCGAGGTGTCCGCCGAGGTCACCGGCGCGGCGGGCACCACCCACAGGCAGGACGGCCGCTGGGTGCTCGGCACCGGCGAGGGCACCCCGGCCGACTGGCGCACGGCGGGCGCGTCCCTGGTCCGGGCGCTGGACGCGGACGTCGAGCGCGGCGGCGGGCTCACCTTCGACGTGCAGCTGACCGCGAACGCCGACGTGCGGGCGTTCGTGCTGGGCCTGGCGCTGGGCGGCTACCGGTTCAAGGTGACCGGCGAGCAGCCGCCCCGGCGCGTCAAGTCGCTGCGGCTGGTCGGCCCGGACGTCTCGCCCGACGACGTCCGCCACGCCCTCGACCTGGCCTCCGCCACCTCGCTGGCCCGTGACCTGGCCAACGCGCCGTCCAACGTCAAGGACCCGGCCTGGCTGGCCGGCGCGGCGGTCAAAGCGGCGTCCGGCGTGCCCGGCCTGGACGTCGTGGTCCGGGACGAGAAGTGGCTCGCCGACGCGGGCTTCGGCGGCGTGGTCGCGGTCGGCGGCGGCTCGTCGCGCCCGCCGCGCCTGGTCCACCTGACCTGGCGCGGACCGGCCGACGCCCCGCACCTGGTGCTGGTCGGCAAGGGCATCACCTTCGACACCGGCGGCATCTCGGTCAAGCCCGCCGACGGGATGCACCTGATGCGCACCGACATGGCGGGCGGCGCGGCGGTGATCGGCGCGGTGATCGCCATCGCCCGGCTCGGCCTGCCCGTCCGGGTGACCGGCCTGGTGCCGTGCGCGGAGAACCACGTGTCCGGTTCCGCCTACCGGCCCGGCGACGTGGTGCGGCACTACGGCGGCACCACCACCGAGGTCACCAACACCGACGCGGAGGGCCGCATGGTGCTGGCCGACGCGCTGGCCTACGCCGTCCACGAGCTGGAACCCGACGCGCTGGTCGACGTCGCCACCCTGACCGGTGCGATGAAGGTCACCCTCGGCACCCGGATCGGCGGGCTGTTCGCGAACGACGACGAGACCGCCGCGCGGATCGTCGAGGCCGGCGAGCGGACGGGCGAGGCGTGGTGGCGGATGCCGCTGCTGGAGGACCTGGCCGACGCCGTGAAGAGCGACGTCGCCGACCTCCGCCAGATCCCGCCCGGCCCCGGCGGCATCACCGCGGCCCTGTTCCTGCGCGAGTTCACCGGCGGCCTGCCGTGGGCGCACCTGGACATCGCCGGCCCCGCTCGCGCGGACCGCGACTACGCCGAGGTCGTCGCCGGCGCATCCGGCTTCGCCGCCCGCACGCTGGTGGAGTTCGCGGAGCACTACCGGCGCTGACCCGCGATGTGCGCCCGGAACGCGCGCACCGCCGGCGGCACCGGGGCGTCGGCGAGCCAGACCAGGGCGACCTCCCGCGCGGCCCGGGGGCTCAGCGGCAGCTCGACCAGGCCCGTCGAGCCCTCGGCCTGCGGCAGCAGCGCCACCCCCAGCCCGGCGGCGACCAGGCCGCGCACGGTCTCGCTCTCCTGGCCCTCGAAGGCCAGCCGGGGCGCGAAACCGGCCTCGGCGCACAGGTCGTCGGTGATCCGGCGCAGCCCGTAGCCGCGTTCCAGGCCGACGAAGTCCTCGTCGGCGAGTTCCGCCACGCGCACCGCCGCCCGGTCCGCCAGCCGGTGGCCGGGCGGCAGCACCAGCACCAGTTCCTGCTCGTGCACCACGGTGTGCGCGAACCCGGGCGCGTCCGGCGGCGGGGCGACCAGGGCGAGGTCCACCACCCCGTCCGCGAGGTGCGCCAGCACGGCCTGCCGCGAGTCCTGGACCAGCCGGAACCGCACGTGCGGGTGCTCGACCCGGAACCCGCGCACCAGCTCGGGCACCAGCGAGCGGCCCAGCAGGTGCAGGAACCCCAGGGCCACCAGGCCCCGGGACGGGTCGACCTCCTCGGCGGCGGCCCGGTGCCCGGCCTCCAGCACGCCCAGCGCGCGGTCGGCGGCGTCGGCCAGCAGCCGGCCCGCGCGGGTCAGCCGCACCCGGCGCCCGCTGCGGACCACGACCGGGGCGCCCAGCGCGTCCCCCATCGCGGACAGCCACCGGCTCACCGTGGGCTGCGGCACCCCGACGGCCTCGGCGGCGTGCGTGACGTGCTCGTCGCGCCCGAGCGCGCGGAGGATCGCGAGCTTCGGTGCCAATTCATCCATCACAGCATCAATCGTGGCTGAATTGCGTATTGGACGCATAAGTTAGCGTCGGAAACATGCCCAGTCGCCTCACCACGGCCACCGTCGCCACCGGTCTGGCGACCTTCGCGCTGCTGTACGCGCCCCAACCGGTCCTCCCGCA
This sequence comes from Actinosynnema sp. NPDC050436, assembly GCF_040655415.1. Lineage (NCBI taxonomy): Bacteria > Bacillati > Actinomycetota > Actinomycetes > Pseudonocardiales > Pseudonocardiaceae > Actinosynnema > Actinosynnema sp. NPDC050436. The sequence goes on from NZ_JBFAJV010000017.1 coordinate 26,962, forward strand.
GATCGCCGCCGAGTTCGACCTCCAGCCGGGCGCGGCGTCCCTCGCGGTGAGCGCCGCGACGGGGGCGCTCGCCGTGGCCGTGATCCCGTGCGCCGTGCTGGCGGAGCGCGTCGGGCGGCGGAAGGTGATCGTCTGGTCGGTGGTGGCGGCGGCGCTGATCGGCCTGCTGCTGCCGCTCGCTCCGACCTACCCGGTGTTCCTGGCGCTGCGCGTGGTGCAGGGCCTGGCGACGGCGGGCATCCCGGCCGTGGCGATGGCGTTCCTGGCGGACGAGGCGAAGGCGGTCGGTGCGGCCATCGGCGCGCTGATCGCGGGCAACAGCGCGGGCGGCATGATCGGCCGGCTGCTGGCCGGCGTCGCCACCGACTGGACCGGGTGGCGCGGGGCGCTGGCGCTGGTGGCGGCGTTCAGCCTGGCGTGCGCCGTGGTGACGGCGGTCCTCCTGCCGACCGGCAGACCGACCCGGCGGCGGGAGCGCGGCCTGCGCTCCGCGTTCACCGACCGGGTCCTGCTGGCGCAGTACGCGGTGGCGACGCTCGGCGTGGCGGCGTTCGTGTCGCTGTTCAACGTGATCGCGTTCCGGCTGGCGCTGCCGCCCGGGGTGGCGTCGCTGGTGTTCCTGGCCTACGCGGCGGGCGGCGCGTGCTCGGCGCTGGCGGGCCGGCTGGCGGACCGGCACGGCCGGGCGCGGATCGCCCTGGCGGCGCTGGCGGTCACCGCGCTGGGCGCGGTGGCGACGGTGCCGGACACCCTGCCCGTGATCGCCGCCGGCCTGGTCGTCTTCACGGGCGGCTTCTTCGCGGTGCACGCGGTGGCGAGTTCGTGGGTCGGGGCCCGCGCGACGGCGAAGGGTCCGGCGTCGGGCGTCTACCTGTTCGCGTTCTACCTGGGCTCCAGCGCGGGCGGCACTGCGGGCAGCACCGCCTACCAGGCGTGGGGCTGGACGGGCCTGGTGCTGCTGGTCCTGGCCTGGCTGGCGCTGGCCGCCCTGGCCGTGGCCACCACCCGCACCACGTCCCGCACCGCCGACCCCGGAACCCCGCCCTCCCCGGCGACTGCGCCGACACCTCCCGCTGCCGCGCCCACCCCCGCTCCGGCTGCCGCTCCCAAGCCTCCCGCCACCGCCGCCGAGATTTCCGCCGCCACTCCCGACAGCCCCACCACCGGCGGCACGGCGGTCGTCGGGTGCCGGTCCGGCAGCGGGCTCAGAACTCCAGGGGCACCGTGACCGGGATCGGCGCCTCGATCGCCATCTCGCCCAGGACCGGCAACCGGACCGTCCCCGTGGTGGCCCCCGCCCCCGGCGCCACCGACACGGTCACCGAGCGGACGTCCGCCGGCACCTCCACCACCACCGCCACCGGGAACGTGTCGCCGCCCAGCCGCGCGCCGACGAGCGGTGCCCGGCTGCCGTCCGGGAGGGTCACCGCGACCAGGTCCTTGGTCACCGACGCCCCGGCCGACTGCGGCAGCCCCCGGCCCTGCAACCGCAGCTCCAGCAGCGCCCTGTCCGGTCCGGACGCGGTGGCCAGCAGGTACCGGTCCTCGTAGCTCACCGGCCGCTGCCGGCCCAGGCGCACCCGCTGCACCTCCAGGGACCCGGCCTCGGCACCCAGCTTCACCGGCAGCGACACCGGGGTCGGCGACGCCGGCCCCGCCGCGCGGCGCAGCACCGCCGGCCCGTCGCCCACCGGGGTGCCGGCCGGCACCTCCAAGCGCTGTTCCAGCGATTGCGCGCCCACCGTGTCCAGCACGAGCGCCTCGGGCCCGCCCGCGTCCGGCACGGTGTAGACGACGAACACCGAACCCTCCTCGGGTAACCGGTCCACGGCGAGTCGGTGCCGCCGGCCGGGCAGTTGCAGCGACAGCTCCGGCACCTGCGGCTCCCAGCCCTGCCACGGGCCCTGCCCGAACGCCGTGTCCGTCTCGGTCAGCCGCTCCACCGACAGCCGCAGCACGCGCAGCCGCACGCCGTGCTCGGCCCGCAGCTCACCCTGCTCCGTCTGCCACGACTCGGGGGTCGCGTACCCCGTCACCCTGGTCGAGAGCTGGTCGTCGCGCAGCACCCCGGACGCCCCGGCCACCGGGCGGCCGTCGTCGGGCAGCACGGCCAGGAAGTCCGGCCCGGCCTCGCCGACGTCCTGGTCGGCCTCGGCCTCCCGGCCGTCCGTGCGCACGAGCTTGCCCAGCGGCGTGCTGCGGTTGCCCGGCGCGGGCACCTGCGGCGGCTGGACCTCCAGCCGCACGCCGGCCTCGCCCCGCTCGACCTCCTTGAGCGGCACCGGCACCCAGTCGGTGGCCGCCGCCGTGCCCGGCACCTGCACCGGGCCGCACCACAGCCGCGTGTCGACCTCGGCGGCCTCCCCGGCGCGGGCGAACCAGCAGCTCACCGCCTCCTGCCCGGCGCGCGCGACGTAGCCGAAGCTCAGCGTGTAGCTGAGCTCCGCCTCCGCCTCCATCTGCAACCCCTGCGCATCGACCACCGCCCGGCCCCCGATGGTCAGCGCGGGCGGGGTGGTCCGATCCGGCACGGCCGCGCCGCACCCGCCCGCGAGCAGCACGACGAGGGCGAGCACCCAACGCATGTGACCCCCAGTAGTTCTCCACCTACTGGTTAAAAGGCGGTCACCACACCATCCGGTTGTCACGATTCCCTGTGACAGGAATCACCTCGCACCGGGACGGGACGGCTCAGCGCTGCCCGAGCACCGACCGGTACACGTCCACGGTCTGCTCGGCCACGTGCGCCCAGGAGAAGTCGCGCACCGCCCGCTCCCGCCCGGCCTCGCCGAACGCCCGCGCCCGCGCCGGGTCGCCCAGCACCTCGTTCACCGCGTCCGCCAACCCGGCCCGGAACCCCGCGACGTCCGCCTCGTCGTAGTGCACCAGCAGACCGGTCCGGCCGTGCTCCACGACCTCCGGGATGCCGCCCACGTCCGACGCCACGACGGCCGTCCCGCACGCCATCGCCTCCAGGTTCACGATCCCCAGCGGCTCGTACACCGACGGGCAGACGAACACCGCCGAGTGGCTCAGGATCTGCCGGACGGCGTCGGTCGGCAGCATCTCCCGCACCCACACCACGCCCGGCCGCGCCGCCGCCAGCTCGGCCACCGCCTGCCGGGTCTCCTCGGCGATCTCCGGCGTGTCCGGCGCACCCGCGCACAGCACGACCTGCGCGTCGTGCGAGATCCGGTGCGCTGCGGCGACCAGGTGCCCGACGCCCTTCTGCCGGGTGATCCGCCCGACGAAGGTCACGATCGGCCGGCCCGGGTCGATCCCGTGCCGCTCCAGCGCGTCCACCTCGGCCACCGGCCGGTACTGCCCGGTGTCGATCCCGTTGCGCACCACGTGCACCCGCGCCGGGTCCAGCGCCGGGTAGCAGGCCAGGACGTCGGCCCGCATCCCCTCGCTGACCGCGATCACCGCGTCCGCCGCCTCGTACGCCGACCGCTCGACCCACGACGAGATCCGGTAGCCGCCGCCGAGCTGCTCGGCCTTCCACGGCCGGCGCGGCTCCAGCGAGTGCGCCGTGACCACGTGCGGCACGCCGTGCAGCAGCTTGGCCAGGTGCCCCGCCAGGTTGGCGTACCAGGTGTGCGAGTGCGCGACGTCCACCCCGCCCAGCGCCGCCGCGATCTCCAGGTCGGCGGACAGCACGCCCAGCGCCGGGTTCACCGCCGCCAGCGCCGCGACCGGTTGGTGGGCAACGGCATCCGGGCGCGGCCCGCCGAACGCGTGCACGTCCACGTCGACCAGCCGCCGCAGCATCGGCACCAGGAAACCCACGTGCACCCCGGCCCCGCCGTAGACCTCCGGCGGGTACTCCCGTGTCAGCAGTCCAATTCGCACGCCGCCCACCGTAACCCCGGGCGGCGGGACGACCGGGTGAACAAGTCGGGTCCGCGTTGTCTCGCCGTTGGTGGGCCGGTGCCCGCACGGTTAGGGTCGTTGTCGTGAAAGGGCAACCGCATGTACTAGGAATTGTCCTCGCCGGTGGCGAAGGCAAACGGTTGTGGCCGTTGACCGCGGACCGGGCGAAGCCCGCGGTGCCCTTCGGCGGAAACTACCGGCTCGTCGACTTCGTGCTGTCCAACCTCGTGAACGCCGGTTTCGTCCGGCTGTGCGTGCTGACCCAGTACAAGTCCCACTCCCTGGACCGGCACATCTCCACCACGTGGCGGCTGTCCAACGTGCTCGGCCAGTACGTCACGCCGGTGCCCGCCCAGCAGCGCCTCGGGCCGCGCTGGTACACCGGCAGCGCCGACGCGATCTTCCAGAGCCTGAACCTCGTCAACGACGAGAAACCGGACCACGTCGTCATCTTCGGCGCGGACCACGTCTACCGGATGGACCCGGGCATGATGGTGGACCGGCACATCGCCGCCGGCGCGGGGGTGACCGTGGCCGGCATCCGGGTGCCGCGCGCCGAGGCCAAGGCGTTCGGCTGCATCGACTCCGACGAGACCGGGCTGATCACCGGGTTCCTGGAGAAGCCCGCCGACCCGCCGCACGTGCCCGACGACCCGGAGGTCACCTTCGCGTCGATGGGCAACTACGTGTTCACCACCGAGGCGCTGATCGAGGCGCTGCGCGCGGACGCCGCCAACCCGGACTCCGACCACGACATGGGCGGCGACATCATCCCCATGCTGGTCGACCAGGGCCGGGCGCACGTCTACGACTTCGCCGACAACGCGGTGCCGGGGGAGACCGACCGCGACCGGGGCTACTGGCGGGACGTGGGGACCATCGACGCCTACTACGAGGCGCACATGGACCTGGTCTCGGTGAACCCGGTGTTCAACATCTACAACCAGTCGTGGCCGATCCGCACCGCCACCCCGCCGCTGCCGCCGGCGAAGTTCATCGCGGGCGGCAGCGCCGAGGACTCGATGGTCGGGCCCGGCTCGATCATCTCCGGCACCGTCCACGGTTCCGTGGTCTCGTCCGACGTCGTGGTCGAGTCCGGTTCGGTGGTCCAGGGCAGCGTGCTGCTCCCCGGTGTCCGCATCGGCCGGGGCGCCGTCGTCCGCCGCGCGATCCTGGACAAGAACGTGGTGGTCCCGGACGGCGCGCTGATCGGCGTCGACCCCGCCACCGACCGGCAGCGCTACACCGTCTCGGCGGGCGGCGTGACCGTGCTGGGCAAGGGCGTCACGGCGGCCTGACGGCGTCACGCCGACGTGGTCGGGGACCTCTCCGCCAGGGGTCCCCGGCAGCCGCCCGCCACCCGGGCGGCCTAGTCGACCTTGGCGGCCACCAGCAGCCCGTCCCCCAGGGGCAGGATCACCGGCACCAGGCGGTCGTCGTCCCGCACCGACCGCGTGATCTCCCGCATCGCGGACGTCGCCGGGTCCCGGTGCGAGGCGTCGGCCACGCGCCCCTTCCAGAGCACGTTGTCGAACGCGATCACCCCGCCGGGCCGCAGCAGCCGCACGCCCTCCTCCAGGTACTTCGGGTACTCGGTCTTGGCCGCGTCCACGAAGACCAGGTCGTACGCGCCGTCGGTCAGCCGGGGGAGCACGTCCAGCGCCTGGCCCATGATCAGCCGCGTCCGGGACACCGGGACGCCCGCCTCGCCGAACGCGACCCGCGCCGCCCGCTGGTGCTCGGGCTCCGCGTCGATCGAGGTCAGCACACCCGCCGCCGGCATCCCGCCGAGCAGGTACAGCGAGCCGACGCCCGCGCCCGTGCCGACCTCCACGACGGCCCTGGCCTGCAGCGCGGCGGCCAGGAACCGCAGGGCCGCGCCGCCACCGGGCAGGATCGGCACGCAGCCCAGGTCGGCCGCCCGTGCCCGCGCCGAGGCGAACACGGCGTTTTCGGGCAGGTAGCCCTCCACGTACTCGCGCAGCGGCGCATCCACAGCCCAGAGGTTAACGCCGGACGCGGCGGATCGGGTGAACCTCCCGTGGACCGGAATTCTCAGCGTGCTCTCAGCCGACTCTCACCATGGTTATAAGCGAGCCGGTCAGGCTGGTCCCAGCACGGGACCACGGGGAACAGGTTCCGGCGCACGACCCACGGGGAACACGGGAGCCGCAGCGAACGTTGAACCGTGCAGCAGGGCAGCCAGCCCACTGGAGGTGCTTCACCGCCCGATGCCAACGCAGCCGTATACCGCCACAGCACCCATCGACGACACGGAGTGGATCGTGCCGACGTGGGACCAGGTCGTCCGCGACCACGCCGACCGGGTGTACCGGCTGGCCTACCGCCTGACCGGCAACCAGCACGACGCCGAGGACCTCACCCAGGAGACGTTCATCCGGGTGTTCCGCTCCCTCGCGTCGTACCAGCCGGGCACGTTCGAGGGCTGGCTGCACCGCATCACCACGAACCTGTTCCTCGACATGGTCCGCCGCCGCTCCAAGTTCCGGATGGAGGGCCTGCCGGACGACGCCGACCGCGTCGCCGGCGACGACCCGTCACCCGAACAGGTATACACCGACACCCATCTGGACCCGGACCTCCAGGCCGCGCTGGACGAGTTGCCACCGGACTTCCGCGCCGCAGTAGTGTTGTGTGACGTCGAAGGTCTGTCGTACGAGGAGATCGGCGCGACCCTCGGCGTGAAGCTGGGTACCGTGAGGAGCAGGATCCACCGGGGCCGCCAGGCCCTGCGCGCCTCACTGGAACGCCGACGGGGTCTCGTCCGGGAGGACTCTGCATGACCGATCTGCGAGGTTGGGGACTGCCCGAGCAACACCTGTTGCCCGACGCGGTCGTCGCCTTCGTCGACGGGGAGCTGTCGGCGTCGGCGCACGGCCGCGCCTCCGCCCACCTGGCGCGCTGCCCGTTCTGCGCCGCCGAGGCGTACTCGCAGCAACAGGCGAGGTCCGCGGTCCGCACGGCGGAGACCCCGTGCGCCCCGGCGGGCCTGCTGGCCAAGCTCGGGGCGATCCCCCAGGAAGTCGACCTGCCCAGCGCGCCCGACAACCTGGCGGTGACCGAGGACGGCCAACTGGTCACCGTCCAGCGCCCGGACCGGGTGACCTTCGGCACGGGCCCCGTGCTGGGCCAGAGCCGCCCCTTCGGCACCGGCAGCCGCTTCGGCAGCCGAGCCCGCCAGGGAGCGGGCGTGGTCGTCTCGGGCCTCATGCTGGGAGCCCTGGCCCTGGTGGTCCCCGGCAGCGACCACCCGGCCGCGACCCCGGCGCAGGGCGCGACCCCACCCCCGCCCCCGGCGGTGGCGCCCCCGTTGCCCCGTGACGGCACCCACCCGGCCGCTGCGGTACAGCACCCCCTCTCGGCAGGAGAAGCGGGCCCCAGGTCGAACCCGACCATCCGCCCCGCCGCCACCAACGCCCTGATGGACCGCTGAGCCAGGCGGGCCACTCGGCCACATCACGCCTCTGCCTCCCTCTGACGACAACTTCACCGATCACCGGGCACGATTGACCCGGCACCACCGGCCTTCGTGCCGATCGGGAAAGACGACGTGCGGGGAGCGATGAGCGAGCCACAGCAGGGCAACGGGACCCCCAGGTCCGGCGTGGACGACGGGGCCCACCGCAGGCTGGCTCCGCGCCCCCTGAACCGCCCCTCGGTGGACCCGGGCCACACGGCCGTGTTCGGCCGCCCGCCCGGCGTGGCGGGCGCCTTCGCCGACCGCCACCACCCCAACGGCAGCCCGAACGCCAACGGCTCCGGCGGCACCCACCTCGCGCCGCCCCCGCCCGAGGCCCTGACCACCGCGTTCGGCCGTCCGCAGGGCACCTCCGACCTGCTGCAGCGCCCACCCGTCGACCTCAACGGCGAACCCGAGGTGGAGCCCGTCTTCTGGGACGGCAAGCCCGCCGGCGACTCGTGGCGCGACCCGAGCGCCGGTGCCGTGATCGGTCCGCCGGCGGTGACCGAGGAGCCGGCCAAGGCCGCGACCCCCGCCACCACGACCACCGGCCCGCAGCTCAGCGTCCCCGAACTGCTGTTCGGCAGGCGGGTCAAGCCCACCGGGCTCATCCTGCTCATGGTCGCGGCCCTGGTCGTGGGCGCGGCGGGTGGCGTGGTCGGCTGGCTGGCGGGCAAGGTCGGCAACCCCCTGACCGACGGCGGCGTCACGCTCGCCGAGGTGCAGCCCGGCAAGGAACGCCCGGTCGGGTCGGTGGCGGACATCGCCAAGCGCGTCACGCCCAGCGTCGTGTCCATCGAGTTCAAGGGCGCGAACGTGGCCGGCGTCGGTTCGGGCGTCGTCATCGAGGGCGGCGGCTACATCCTCACCAACGACCACGTGGTCGCCCCGGCCGTGCAGGACACGTCCGCGAAGCTCACCGTCGTCTTCACCGACGGCAAGCGCGCGGTGGCCCAGGTCGTGGGCCGCGACCCGAAGACCGACCTCGCCGTCATCAAGGTCCAGGTCGACAACCCCACCGTCCTCCAGTTCGGCAACTCCGACGACCTCGCGGTCGGTGACGCGGTGCTGGCGATCGGCTCGCCGCTGTCCCTGTCGAACACGGTGACCGAGGGCATCGTGAGCGCCCTGCACCGCCCCGTCACGGCGGCGGGTGAGAACGGCGGCCCCCAGGTCACCTACGACGCGATCCAGACCGACGCGGCCATCAACCCCGGCAACTCCGGCGGCGCGCTGGTCGACTCGTCCGGCACGCTGGTCGGCATCAACTCGTCCATCCGCACCGAGACCGGCGGCTCGGTCGGCCTCGGCTTCGCGATCTCCGGCAACTACGCCCGCAAGGTCTCCCAGGCCCTCATCCGCGACGGCCAGGTCAAGCACGCGGACATGAACCTCAACGTCCGCTCCGTCTCCGCCGAGACGGCTGAAGGTGCGAAGGTCCAGAACGTCCTGGAGGGCGGGGCGGCAGCCGCCGCCGGCATCCAGGAGGAGGACGTCATCACCAAGGTCGGCGACCGCATGGTCCGCAACGCCGCGGAGCTGACCGTAGCCGTGAGGAACCGTGAAATCGGGGAAACGATCCCGGTCGTGCTGGCCAGGCAGGGACGGGAGCTCACCGTGCAGGTGACGCTCCGGTCGGACTGACGGCTAGTCTGGCCAAGGGCGGCAGTCGGCGGAGGTGGCAGGCGAGTGTTCGAGAACATCGGCTGGGTGGAGATCCTCGTTATCGTGGTCGCGGGCCTGTTCATCCTGGGCCCGGAACGCCTACCCGCAGCCGCCGCGTGGGTGGGCAAGACGATGCGCCAGGTGCGCGAGTACGCGACAGGCGCGCGCGACCAACTGAAGCAGGAGATGGGCCCCGAGTTCGACCAGTTGCGCAAGCCGCTGGAAGACCTCCGGGAACTGCGCAACTTCGACCCGAAGCGGGCCATCACCAAGCACCTGTGGGACGACGTCCCGGCGAACGGCAACAACACGAAGCCCAACGGCTTCTCGGGCCCGCACACAACGCTCCCCCCGGGCCCGACAGGCGCACGGGAAAGGGAACGCGAACGCCCCCTGCAACAGGGTGAACGCCCCCCGTACGACCCAGACGCCACATAACCAAGAACAACCAAACAAAGAGGCGCGCACCCCCAAGGTGCGCGCCTCTTCCACGTGCGCAGCACACACCCCACCCAGGTGAGTCGTGTCATCCCCGTGTGGCCCGCGCGCAGCGAACCGCGCTTGGCCAGGTCATGCAAGCACGCCCTTCGCTTGCATGACCTGGCCAAGGGTGGTTGTCTTTGACCGGGCCACACGGGGATGACACGACGACCCACGCACTTCCGTCATCCTTGGCGGCTCGCCCGTCCGGCGAGGACTCTTTTCTTTTTCTACAACCCACACTCAAGCCACAAAACCGACCCGCACAGCCGAAGCCGCAAACCCGGGATCAGCCGCTCAACGCCCAGCAGGCGACACGTTCAACAACCGCCCGGCCAACCCACGCGACCGCACCGACAACTTGGCCGCCACCGAAGTCAGCACCTGCGCCGCCGTCGACGTGGGCGCGTCGAGCACGATCGGCGTCCCGGCGTCGCCCTGCTCGCGCAGCCGGGGGTCCAGCGGCACCTGCCCCAGCAGCGGCACCTCCGCCCCGACCGCCTGCGACAGCGAGGACGCCACCGCCTGCCCGCCGCCGCTGCCGAAGACGTCCATCCGGGTCCCGTCCGGCAGTTCCAGCCACGACATGTTCTCGATGACGCCCGCCACCCGCTGACGCGTCTGCAACGCGATCGAGCCGGCGCGCTCCGCGACCTCGGCCGCCGCCTGCTGCGGGGTCGTCACGACGAGGATCTCCGCGTTCGGGACGAGCTGGGCCACCGAGATGGCCACGTCGCCGGTACCCGGCGGCAGGTCCATGAGCAGCACGTCCAAGTCGCCCCAGAACACGTCCGCCAGGAACTGCTGCAACGCGCGGTGCAGCATCGGGCCGCGCCACACCACCGGCGTGTTGCCGGAGGTGAACATGCCGATCGAGATCAGCTTCACCCCGTGCGACTGCGGCGGCATGATCATCTTCTCGACCTGGGTGGGGCGCGCTTCCGTGCCCAGCATCCTCGGGATCGAGTGCCCGTAGATGTCCGCGTCGACCACGCCCACCGACAGGCCCCGGGCCGCCATCGCCACGGCCAGGTTCACCGTGACGCTCGACTTGCCCACACCACCCTTGCCGGACGCGACGCAGTACACCCGCGTCAGCGAGCCCGGCTGGGCGAACGGGATGACCGGCTCCTCGACGCCCCCGCGCAGCGACTTGCGCAGCTCGGTCCGCTGGGCGTCGCTCATCACGTCCAGCGCCACGCGCACCGACGACACGCCGTCGAGTTCCGACACGGCGGACGTGACGTCGGCGGTGATCTTGTCGCGCATCGGGCAGCCCGCGACGGTCAGGTACACCTCGACGTCCACGACCCCGTCGGTCACCGAGACCGACTTCACCATGCCGAGGTCGGTGATGGGACGCCGGATCTCCGGGTCCTGCACCGTGGCCAGCGCCTTGTGCACGTCGTCAACGGTAGGAAGGGTCTGCGTCACTGGATCGCCTTCGATCGCCTACAGAGGAGAACGCCATGCTACGGCGGCGCGGCGCACCTCCAAGCTACCGGTTGGTCACCTCGAATTCGGGGCCAGCGCGAAGCCGGTTGCGTGCTTTCCGTAACATCGTGATCCGTGCCGGAAACCGGAAGTGCCCGGTTGCCCACCCGAACCGAGCTCGGTGTGTGGCGATCCTTCCTCCGGGCCCATGCGCGGCTCACTCGGATCCTGGAAGCCGAACTGATCGCCGAGCAGCGCCTATCGCTCGCGGCTTACGACGTCCTCGTGCAGCTCGCCGAGGCTCCGCAGTACCGACTGCGGATGACCGAACTGGCGGATGCAGTCCTGCTGTCGCGCTCCGGCGTGACCCGACTTGTCGACCGGCTGGAGCGCGCCGGCCTCGTGCTCCGGGAACGCGCGGACGGTGACGGCCGGGGCGTGGTCGCGGTGCTGACACCGCTCGGCCTCGACCGCCTGCGGATCGCGTCGGGCACCCACCTGACCGGTGTGGCGCACCACTTCGCCGAGGCGTTCGGCCACTCCGAACTGGAGGCGTTCGGCCGGACCTGCGACCGCTTGGCCACGGAAGAGCCTTAGTCCCGCCCACCAACCGCCCATCAACCACCCAACGGCCGGCCCCAACGAACCAACCGCACACCTAGGACGGCACGTCATCCCACCGAGGGTCGTCCTTCAACGCCTTGCGGCGCTGCTCCCGGAACACCCGGTCCAGCTCGCTGCGCAGGAAGTCGCGCGTCGCCACCTCCCCGACGGCGAGCCGCAGCGCGGCCAGCTCCCGCGCCAGGTACTCGGTGTCGGCCTTGGTCTGGGCTGCGCGCGACCGGTCCTCCTCCAGCGACACCCGGTCCCGGTCGTCCTGCCGGTTCTGGGCCAGCAGGATCAGCGGCGCGGCGTACGCGGCCTGCGTGGAGAACGCCAGGTTGAGCAGGATGAACGGGTACGGGTCCCACTGGAGGGACACCGCGACCAGGTTCACCGTGATCCACACGATCACGATCAGCGTCTGCCAGAACAGGAACTTGCCGGTCCCGAGGAAGCGGGCCAGGCGCTCGGAGAACCTCCCGAACGCCTCCGGGTCGAGCTCGAACCGGAAGCGGCCGGGTGGGCGCGGCTGGTCGAGCCGGCGGCGTGGCAGCTCAGGCATGGGTCAGCCCCGTTTCCCGCCAGTTGTCCGGCAGCAGGTGGTCGAGCACGTCGTCCACGCTGACCGCGCCCAGCAGGTGGTCGGTCTCGTCGACGACCGGCCCGCACACCAGGTTGTAGGCGGCGAAGTACCGGGTGACCTCGCTCAGCGAGGCGTCCGGGGCCAGCGTGGCCAGGTCGGTGTCCAGCACGCCCGCCACCAGGTCGGACGGCGGCTCGCGGAGCAGCCGCTGGATGTGCACGCACCCCAGGTACCGCCCGGTGGGCGTCGCGGTCGGCGGCCGGCACACGAACACCATGCTGGCCAGGGCCGGCGTCAGGTCGGGGTTCCGCACGTGCGCCAGCGCCTCGGCGACCGTGGCGTCCGGGGCCAGCACGACCGGTTCGGGCGTCATCAACCCGCCCGCCGTGTCGAAGCTGTACTCCAGCAGGCGCTTGACCGGGGCCGACTCCTCCGGCTGCATCAGGTCGAGCAGCCGGTCCTTGTCCCGCTCGGGCAGCTCGGCCAGCAGGTCGGCCGCGTCGTCGGGGTTCATCGCCTCCAGCACGTCCGCCGCGCGCTCCTCGTCCAAGTGCGCCAGCAGGTCCTTCTGGTCGTCCTCGGGCAGCTCCTCGATCACGTCGGCCAGCCGCTCGTCGTCCAGCGCCTCGGCCACCTCGTACCGCCGCTTCACCGGCAGGCCGTGCAGCGCCAGCGCGACGTCCGCCGCGCGCATCGTCTCGAAGACCGCGACCAGGTGCTGGGCGCCCTGCGGCTGCCCGGCGATCTCGGTCACCGACAGCCCGGTCAGCTCCTCCCACCGCACGACCTGCACGGGTCCGCGCCGCGAGAGCCGCCCGGTGCGCTCGCGGACCGCGACCCGCGTCATCCGCCAGTCCCTGGTCCGGGTCGGTTCCATGGCCGCGTCCACCAGCACCGCGTCGGCCCCGGCCCCGGTGCGCACGCGGGCGTCCAGCAGCTCGCCGACCACCAGCACCTCGTTGGTGCGCTGGTGGAAGTGCCGCAGGTTGACCGTGCCGGTGGCGAGCGTGACGGCGTTCGGCTCGATCGAGGTCACCCGCAGCATGGGCACGAAGATCCGCCGCCGGGTGGCCAGCTCCAGCACCAGCCCCAGCACCCGGGGCGGCTGCCGGTCGACCCGCAAGCCGATCACCAGGTCCCGCACCTTGCCGATGGATTCCCCGTCGGGCCCGAAGACGGGCAACCCGGCGAGCTGAGCGGCGAAGACCCGGTTCACAGCGACCACCGGGCCAGGCTAACCAAGGTCAGCTCCGCCCGCTCCTCCCCGGGCCGGGCGGCACTGCTCCCCGGACCGGGCCGCGCCTCGTCCCGGACGGGGCGGCGCCCCTCGACGGCGGGACGAAGATCAGGTCGGCTCGGCCTGGAGGAACTGCGGCCGGACGTCGAAACCGTGCCGCCGGTACGCCGACACCGCGCGCTCGCTGGAGTGCACGGTGACCCGGTCGACGCCGACCGCCCACCCACCCAGCACGGCCACGACACAGCAGTGCGACGGCCCGATCCCGACCCGGACTCGAAGACGGGAAGAAGTGCGCGTCGCCGGTGCGGGTCTAGGGTCGGTGAAGTGCGCAACTACGACGTGCTCGACGTGTTCACCGACCGTCCCTTCGCGGGCAACCAGCTCGCCGTCGTGCACGACGCCGAAGACCTGACCGACCGGCAGATGCAGGCCGTCGCCCAGGAGTTCGGCTACTCCGAGACGGCCTTCCCGGTGCCGCCCACCGATCCGGCCGCCGACTACCGCATCCGCATCTTCACGCCGGTCACCGAGCTGCCGTTCGCCGGTCACCCCAGCATCGGCACGGCCTGGCTGCTGGGGTCGCGCGGCGTGCTCCCGCTCGGCCGGGCGACCCAGCAGACGGCCCGGGGGCTGCACCGCGTGGTGGTCGACGCCGACCGGGCGACGCTGGAGGGCGACACCCCGGTCGTCGGCGACTACCTGGACGCCGGTCCGCCGGCCGCCGCGCTCGGCCTGTACCTGTCGGACGTGGACCCGCACGCCGAAGCGGGGGTGGCGGGCGCGGGGCTGGACTTCACGTTCCTCCCGGTGCGCGCCGACGCCGTGGCCCGCGCCGCACCGCGCGTCGACCTGGGTGAGCACGTCGTCGGGCGGGGGCTGGTGGCGGTCTCGTTCGTCGCGGGCGTGGCGCACGTCCGGATGTTCCGGGCGACCGGGGGAGAGGACCCGGCCACGGGGTCGGCCGCGCTGGCGCTCGGCGTCTGGCTGGCGGACCGCGGTCTGCTGCCGGGTGACGGTCGGCACGCCGTGGTGGTGCGGCAGGGGGAAGAGGTGGGTCGTCCGTCCACTCTGGACTGCCTGGTCACCGTGCTCGGCGGGGTGGCGACGCACGTCGCCGTGGGTGGTCGGGTGGTGCCGGTGGCCCAGGGGCGGATCAGGGTGCCTGAGTCCTCTTGATTCGTTCCGCACCCGACTCGACCCGAACCAGCCCGAACCGTCCCGGCTGGAACGGTCAGCCTGCGAGCAGCCGCGCCACCCCCTCGCAGAACGCGGCCAGCTCGGTTTCGCCGGATTCGGTGCACCACAGCCAGTTGTCGACGGCCCGGTACAGCGCCCACCGCCGCGCCCGTTCCGCGTCCAGCTCGCCGAGGTCGCACAGCGCCGCCAGCCGGTCCAGCACGGCCCGCTCACCGTCCAGCTCGTCGGCCCTGTTCCACAGCAGCGGGATCACGCCGAACTCGCGGTCGCCGGAGATCGGTTTCGGGTCGATCATCAGCCACGGCTCGCGGTCGGCGCGCAGCACGTTCGCGTAGTGCAGGTCCTGGTTGACCAGGGTGTTGCCGGCGGTGGCGACCAGGTCGCGGCCCAGTTCGCCGGCGAGCCGGACGAACCGCTCCGGCACGACGCCGCCCAGGGCCGCGTTCTCCCCGACCAGGTCCCCGACCTCCACCCGGCGGAACTCCGGCCCGGCCGGCCGGCGCAGCCGCCGCAGCAGGCCGGCGGTGACGTCGAGCGCCTCCCCGATCGGCACGTCGAGCAGCGACCCGGGGTGCAGGCGTTCGAGCAGCAGCGCGCCGCGCTCGTCGTCGTTGTCCAGCAACCGGACCACGCCGTCGCCGTCCCACGCCCGCAGCGCCGCCGGTTCCTGCCGCGTCTCGTCGTCCAGCCAGGTCAGCTTCAGCACCGCGCTGCCGCCGTCCGCCCGCCGCACCGGCAGGACGACGGCGACGTAGCCGTTCATCAGGTCGCCGTCCGGGGTGAGCTGCCAGCGGTCGCAGAACTCGGCGGCCAGCGCGGGCAGGGTCGCCCGCCACGCCAGCACGTCCTCCCCGTGGTCGACGGCGAAGTCCGCCGGCACGGTGATCACGAGGTCGCCGCCGGGGAGAGGTCCATGCGGTAGACCGCGTCCCACGCCGGCGTCGTGTTGAGGCGGGCGGTGCGCAGGGCGGCGGCGGTGTCGTCGTCGGGCGTGACCAGCCGCGCCGTGACCGGGACGGTGACCAGGTGCGAGTGCGTCGAGGGCGAGCGCACGGTGAGCGCGCACCCGACGCCGTCGGCCAGGCCCGGCACCTGCTGCTCGGTCCCGCCGACCGCCACCAGCACGGCGTCGTCGCGCCACAGCGCCCACACCAGGCGCGGGTCGTGCCCGGCCGGCGCGACCCACACCGCCGCCGCCTTGCGCAGGGCGTTGTCCAGCACTCGGGTGATCTCCACCGGTTCAGCCTGCCACGGCCTGTGAGCCGGGACTCACGAAATAGCGGCGGACCACCCCGCGTGCCACGCTGCGCAGAGCGAGAGTTACCGGCCGGTACGAGGAGGTACCCCCAGTGGTCGACCAGCAGCGTCCCCGTCGCTCGTGCCTGGCCGTGCCCGGATCGAGCCAGAAGATGATCGACAAGGCCCGCACGCTGCCCGCCGACCAGGTGTTCCTGGACCTGGAGGACGCCTGCGCGCCGCTGGCCAAGCCGGGTGCCCGCAAGACCATCGTCGCGTCGCTCAACGAGGGCGACTGGGGGTCGCGGGCCAGGGTCGTCCGCGTGAACGACTGGACCACCGAGTGGACCTACCGCGACGTCACCGAGGTCGTGGAAGGCGCGGGCGCGAACCTGGACTGCATCATGCTGCCCAAGGTGCAGACCGCGCAGCAGGTGCACGCGCTGGACCTGCTGCTCACCCAGATCGAGAAGACCATGGGCTACGAGGTCGGCCGGATCGGCATCGAGGCGCAGATCGAGAACGCGCTCGGCCTGATCAACGTGAACGAGATCGCCACCGCGTCACCGCGCGTCGAGACGATCATCTTCGGGCCGGCCGACTTCATGGCGTCGATCAACATGAAGTCGCTGGTGGTCGGCGAGCAGCCGCCCGGCTACGACGTCGGCGACGCCTACCACTACATCCTGATGCAGATCCTGATGGCGGCGCGCGCCCACGACAAGCAGGCCATCGACGGGCCGTACCTCCAGATCCGCGACGTCGAGGGCTTCAAGCGGGTCGCCGGCCGGTCGGCGGCGCTGGGCTTCGACGGCAAGTGGGTGCTGCACCCCGGCCAGATCGACGCGGCCAACGAGGTGTTCAGCCCCAAGCAGGAGGACTACGACCACGCGGAGAACATCCTCGACGCGTACGACCACTACACCTCCGAGGCGGGCGGGAAGCGCGGCGCGGTCATGCTCGGCGACGAGATGATCGACGAGGCGTCGCGGAAGATGGCCCTGGTGATCTCGTCCAAGGGGCGGGCGGCCGGCATGTCGCGGACGGACGTCTGGGCTCCGCCTGCGGGGTGATCCCCGGGCGGTCGGCGTTGCTGCCGGTGTCGGGGTGTTCCCCGGTCACCGCCGGTGTCGGGAAGGCCACTGTGGGGTGGTCCTGACCGGTGAGCATTCCCACAAATCGTCGGCGGAAATGGCGATCAAGGGGTGGGGCGTGTGCATGGTGATGCCCATGTCACGTTCCCGCACCGCGAGGCCCCGGATACGGCTTTTCCGTCGCCGGCCCGCAGACGATCTGTTGGAGCGCAGTTTCCGGGTTTGTCCCGGGTGTGCCGCCGATGTTCACGTGTTCGCCGATGTGTGTCGGCATTGCGGTGGTTCATTGGAACTGCTCGGGGCTTGATTGCGGTTCTCGGAGGTAAAGGCGGCGGCGACGTCATTGCCGTCTCGTGTGGTGTGAGGGTCAGCCCGGCGGCGCGATCCCGCCGGGCGGTGAGGGGGCCCGGCTGTTTCGGTTCAGCGGGTGGCGGAGAGCACCTTCGTGACGCGAACGGGCGTTAACCAGGCCATACTCGCCGGTAACCTCGGGAGCTACGAAGGGATCGTGCGATGGCGCACCTCGCCCAGACCGCCGGACTCACCGACATCCAGGAGGAGATCCTCTCCACGGTCCGCGCCTTCGTGGACAAGGAGATCATCCCGCACGCGCAGTCCCTGGAGCACGGCGACACCTACCCCGAGGACATCGTCGAGGGCATGAAGGAGATGGGCCTGTTCGGGCTCACCATCCCCGAGGAGTTCGGCGGGCTCGGCGAGTCGCTGCTCACCTACGCCCTGGTGGTCGAGCAGATCGCCCGGGGCTGGATGTCGGTCTCCGGCGTGATCAACACCCACTTCATCGTCGCGCACATGCTCAAGCAGCACGGCACGCCCGAGCAGCAGCAGAAGTACCTGCCGCGCATGGCGACCGGCGAGGTGCGCGGCTCGTTCTCGATGTCCGAGCCCGAACTCGGCTCCGACGTGGCGGCCATCCGGACGCGGGCGACCCGGACCGGGTCCCAGGCCGGGGCCGGGTTCGCGATCAGCGGTCAGAAGATGTGGTTGACGAACGGCGGCACGTCGAACCTGACTGCGGTGCTGGTGAAGACGGACGAGGGCGCGGAGAAGGCGCACCACAACCTGACGACGTTCCTGGTCGAGAAGCCCGAGGGGTACGGGGAGGTCCTGCCCGGCCTGACCATCCCGGGCAAGATCGACAAGATGGGGTACAAGGGCGTCGACACCACGGAGATGGTGTTCGACGACTTCGCCATCGACGCCGACCAGGTGCTCGGCGGTGTGACCGGGCAGGGGTTCCGGCACATGATGGACGGCGTCGAGGTCGGGCGGGTCAACGTCGCCGCGCGGGCCTGCGGGATCGCGCTGCGGTCGTTCGAGCTGGCGATCGGGTACGCGCAGCAGCGG
The DNA here is from genome assembly GCF_040655415.1 of Actinosynnema sp. NPDC050436. Lineage (NCBI taxonomy): Bacteria > Bacillati > Actinomycetota > Actinomycetes > Pseudonocardiales > Pseudonocardiaceae > Actinosynnema > Actinosynnema sp. NPDC050436. The sequence continues at coordinate 45,216 of NZ_JBFAJV010000017.1, forward strand.
AAGACGTTCGGCAAGCCGATCGCGGAGCACCAGGCCATCGCGTTCAAACTCGCGGAAATGGCGACCAAGGTCGAGGCCGCGCATTTGATGATGGTGAACGCGGCCCGGTTGAAGGATTCCGGTGCGCGCAACGACGTCGAAGCCGGAATGGCCAAGCTGATCGCTTCGGAGTACTGCGCCGAGGTCACGCAGGAGGCGTTCCGGATTCACGGCGGGTACGGGTACTCGAAGGAGTACGAGATCGAGCGGTTGATGCGCGAGGCCCCGTTCCTGTTGATCGGGGAGGGGACCAGCGAGATCCAGAAGACGATCATCAGCCGCGGGCTGTTGAGGGACTACCGGTCTCGGGGCTGATCCCGGGCAGTGGTGCGGGGCGCGTGGCGGAAGTGCAAGAGAGTCCTCGCCGGACGGGCGAGCCGCCAAGGATGACGGGTGGTGCGGGTCGTCGTGTCATCCCCGCATGGCCCGGTCAAAGACAACCACCCTTGAGTGGGGTGTGCAAGCGAGGGGCGTGCTTGCACACCCCACTCAAGCGCGGTTCGCTGCGCGCGGGCCATACGGGGATGACACGACCTGGTGGGTGGTGTGCGCGGGGCGCGCGTGCGCGGGGTGGGTGGGGTGGGTGCTGTGGGTGGGGTGGTGGTCGGGTGGGTGGGTGAGGGGTCGGCTGGGGATGAGGTCACGGATGCGTTGAGTTCCGGGTTACCCGTTTCGCGCTGTTCGCCCGGCCTTGGCAGGATGGGGGTGATCAGCAGAAGAGGTGGTCTCCGTGACGAGTTCCTTCTCCGGTCAGAGCCGGCCTGGTGTGCCGCCGCGACTGCCCACGCCGCCCACCGGGTGGCCGATCGGCTCCTACGGCACCTACGAGGAGGCCCAGCGCGCGGTCGACTTCCTCGCCGACGGTGATTTTCCCGTGCAGGAGGTGACCATCGTGGGGGTGGACCTCATGCTCGTGGAGCGGGTCACCGGGCGGCTCACGTGGGGGCGGGTGCTCGGGACGGGTGCCGCTTCCGGGGCCTGGTTCGGGTTGTTCGTCGGCGTGTTGCTGTCGCTGTTCAACACGAACACCGGGGCCAGTTTCGGGCCGATCCTCGTCGGGTTGGTCGTGGGTGTCGGGTTCGGGTTGATCTTCGCGGCGGTCGGGTACGGGTCGGCCCGGGGCAAGCGGGACTTCCAGTCCGCCAGCCAGCTCGTGGCCGGGCGCTACGACGTGCTGTGCCAGCCCCGCAACGCCGAGCGGGGGCGGGACCTGCTGGCCAAGCTGGCCATGCGGCCGTCCGACGCGCCCAAGGACTAGAGGTTTCACCTCGGTGATCACCGGGTAGAGCCCTTCCGGGCACCGGTGGTTGCGGCACCTGATCACCGGGCCTACGTTCGTTCCACCGGTCGGCTTCGCGGCCCTCCGGTGGGGCACGACGAGGTGCCGGGCGCTGCGGTCTGGTTCCTCCGCTGTCGGGAAGGAGGCTGGGCCGATGACGCGTCATCGGTTGGCCGCCGCCGGGTGTGCCGCGCTGGTCGCGGCGTCCGGGCTGGCGGGGTGTGGCTCGGGTGACGGCGGGATCACCATCAACGTCTACAAGTACCCGCAGGAGAGCTTCCAGAAGATCGTCGACCGGTGCAACGAGGTCGCGGACGGCTACCGGATCGTCTACCACAAGCTGCCGCGCGAGGCGGACGGCCAGCGCGAGCAGCTCGTCCGCCGGCTCGCCGCCGAGGACGACGGGATGGACGTCCTCGGGCTGGACGTGACCTGGACCGCCGAGCTGGCCAAGGCCGGGTGGATCAAGGAGTTCACCGGCTCCGCGAAGTCCGAGGTGGAGAGGGGCACGCTGGAGACGCCGCTGGAGACCGCCCGCTACGAGGGCAAGCTGTACGGCGCTCCGGACAACACCAACGTCCAGCTCCTCTGGTACCGCAGTGACCTCGTCCCCACTCCGCCGAAGACCTGGGACGAGATGATCGAGGTGGGCTCGCGGCTCAAGGCCGAGGGCAAGCCCGGCCTCGTCGAGGCGCAGGGCAAGCAGTACGAGGGGCTCGTCGTCCTGTTCAACACGCTGGTCAACTCCGCGGGCGGCGAGATCCTGAACGAGGACGGCACCAAGGCCGTGGTGGACGACGACGCCGTCAAGGCGCTCGAAGTCCTCCAGAAGTTCGCCACCTCCGACGTCGTCGACCCGTCGTTCGCCAACTTCGCCGAGGACGACGCCCGGCTGGCGATGGAGGGCGGCAAGGCCGCGTTCATGCTGAACTGGCCGTACGTCTACGCCGCCGCGCAGAAGAAGCCGGAGTTCGCGGCGAACTTCAAGTGGGCGCCCTACCCGTCGATCGACGGTTCCGGTGCCAAGGTGACGGTGGGCGGCGTGAACTACGCCGTCAGCTCGTACACGCCGCACGCCGAACAGTCGTTCGACGCGGTCACGTGCCTGCGCAGCGCGGAGAGCCAGAAGTTCGCCGCCATCAACGACGGCGTGCCGCCGACCATCGAGTCCGTCTACGACGACCCGGAGATGGCCGAGCCCTACCCGATGAAGGAAGCGATCCTGGACACGCTGAAGACGGCGAGCGTCCGGCCCCGCACCCCGGCGTACCAGAACGTGTCCACGGTCATCTCGACCATCCTGTCGCCGCCCGGCTCCATCGACCCGGGGCCCACGGCGGAGCGGTTGCGCACCGAGTTGCAGAACGCGCTCGACTCCAAGGGGGTGCTGCCATGAGCCACGCGCTGTCCGAGGAGAAGGACGAGCGGGTCGCGGAGGGGCGCAAGCCGGCCAAGGCCGCGCTGAGCGAGGGCAAGAAGGCCGAGCGGCGGCTGGGGTTGCTGCTGTGCGCGCCGGCGGTGCTGGTGATGGCGGCGGTGGCCGGGTGGCCGATCCTGTACTCGTTGTGGCTCTCGTTGCAGCGGTACGACCTGAAGTTCCCGGACCGCCAGGAGTTCGTCTGGTTCGACAACTACGTGACCGTGCTGTCCAACTCGTACTGGTGGAACGCGGTGTGGATCACGGTCGTGATCACCGTCGTGTCCGTGGTGATCGAGCTGGTGCTGGGCATGGCGCTGGCGCTGATCATGCACCGCACGCTGGTGGGGCGCGGCATCGTGCGCACGTCCACGCTGATCCCGTACGGGATCGTGACCGTGGTGGCGGCGTTCTCGTGGCGCTACGCCTGGACGCCCGGCACCGGGTACCTGTCCGAGCTGGTGGCGGGCGGCGAACCCGTGCTGACCCAGAAGATCCCGGCGCTGATGGTGGTCATCCTGGCCGAGATCTGGAAGACCACGCCGTTCATGGCGCTGCTGCTCATGGCGGGCCTGGCGCTGGTGCCGGACGACCTGCTCAAGGCGGCGGCGATGGACGGCGCGAACGCGTGGCAGCGGTTCACCAAGGTGATGGTGCCGGTGATGAAGCCGGCGATCCTGGTGGCGCTGCTGTTCCGCACGCTGGACGCGTTCCGGGTGTTCGACAACCTGTTCGTGCTGACCGGTGGGTCGCAGGGCACGACGTCGGTGTCGATGATCGCCTACAACAACCTGATCAAGGGCCTGAACCTGGGCATCGGCTCGACCATGTCGGTGCTGATCTTCCTGATGGTGGCGCTGATCGCGTTCATCTTCATCAAGCTGTTCGGTACCGCTGCCCCCGGCAGTGACAGCGGCGGGAGGCGTTGATGGCGGGCATCGGAGGGGCCGAGACCACCGGGCGCAAGGCGCGCTGGGCCGTGCTCAACGTGGTGGTCGTGGTGTACGCGCTGTTCCCCGTGCTGTGGATCGTCTCGCTGTCGTTCAAGACGAAGGAGACGTTGGCGGACGGCAACTTCATCCCGCGCGAGTGGACGCTGGACAACTACACGTCCATCTTCTCCACCACGGAGTTCGTGCGGGCGCTGGTGAACTCGATCGGCATCGCGGTCATCGCCACCGCCATCGCGGTGGTGTTCGGCACGATGGCCGCGTACGCGATCGCCCGGCTGGACTTCCCCGGCAAGCGGGTGCTGGTCGGGATCTCCCTGCTGGTGTCGATGTTCCCGCAGATCTCGCTGATCTCGCCGCTGTTCGAGATCGAGCGGACGCTCGGGCTGTTCGACACCTGGCCGGGGCTGATCCTGCCCTACATCACGTTCGGGCTGCCGCTGGCGATCTACACGCTGTCGGCGTTCTTCCGGGAGATCCCGTGGGAGCTGGAGAAGGCGGCCAAGATGGACGGCGCGACGCCCGGTCAGGCGTTCCGCCGGGTGATCGCGCCGCTGGCCGCGCCGGGCGTGTTCACCACGGCCATCCTGGTGTTCATCTTCTGCTGGAACGACTTCCTGTTCGCGATCTCGCTGACCTCCACCGAGAACTCGCGCACGGTCCCGGTGGCGCTGTCGTTCTTCACCGGCAGCTCCCAGTTCGAGGACCCGACCGGGTCGATCGCCGCCGCCGCCGTGGTGATCACGATCCCGATCATCCTGTTCGTGTTGTTCTTCCAGCGTCGGATCGTCGCCGGGTTGACCTCCGGCGCCGTCAAGGGGTGAAGCAATGGCCGAGATCGTGCTGGACAAGGTGAGCAAGCAGTACCCCGACGGCGCAGTGGCCGTGCGGGACGTGGACATCGAGATCGCCGACGGCGAGTTCATCATCCTGGTGGGCCCGTCCGGGTGCGGGAAGTCCACGACGCTGAACATGATCGCGGGGCTGGAGGACATCACGTCCGGCGAGCTGCGGATCGGCGGCGAGCGGGTCAACGAGCGCGCGCCGAAGGACCGCGACATCGCCATGGTGTTCCAGTCCTACGCGCTGTACCCGCACATGACGGTGAAGGAGAACATGGCCTTCCCGTTGCGGCTGGCCAAGGTGGACAACGCGACGGTGGAGAAGAAGGTCCGGGACGCGGCCGAGATCCTCGACCTCTCTCAGCACCTGGACCGCAAGCCCGCCAACCTCTCCGGCGGCCAGCGCCAGCGGGTGGCGATGGGGCGGGCGATCGTGCGCAGCCCCAAGGCGTTCCTGATGGACGAGCCGCTGTCCAACCTGGACGCGAAGCTGCGGGTGCAGATGCGGACCTCGGTGTCGCGCCTGCAGAAGCAGCTCGGGACGACCATGGTCTACGTGACCCACGACCAGACCGAGGCGATGACCCTCGGCGACCGGGTGGTGGTGATGCGGGGCGGCGCGGTGCAGCAGGTCGGTGCCCCGCAGTACCTCTACGACCACCCGGCCAACCTGTTCGTGGCGGGGTTCATCGGCTCGCCGTCGATGAACTTCGTGCCGGCCGCGCTGGAGGGCGGTGCGGTGCGCTCGCCGCTGGGCGAGGTCCCGCTGACCGACCGGGTGCGCGGGCTGCTCTCCGCCGCCGACGCGCCGCGCGAGGTGATCATGGGCCTGCGGCCCGAGCACTTCGAGGACGCGCGGCTGGTGGACGACGGGGTGCGGGCGCACGGTGTCACGTTCTCCAGCCACGTCGACGTGCTGGAGTCGATGGGCTCCGACAAGTACGCCTACTTCAGCCTGTCGGGTGAGCAGGCCACGTCGGCGGAGCTGGCCGAGCTGGCCGCAGACGCGGGCTCGTCGGACGTGCCCGGCGGCGGCGTCTCGCTGGTCACCCGGCTGTCCGCCGCCTCGACGGCCACCGAGGGCGAGCAGGCGGAGATCTGGTTCGACGCCGACAAGGTCCAGCTCTTCGACCCCGGCACCGGGGCCAACCTGACCTATTCCGGCGACTGAGCGGTCGCGGGGGCCGTCCCACCTGCGCGGACGGCCCCTCCCCGCCGCAGGTCACGGGGAGTTACTGACCAGCCGGGACCATCGGCAGGGACGAACTCCATAGGCCATTCAGCGCAGCAGACGTGCAGCTCGCCGCTTGCGTGCGGCGCTCGTGCCGGTCCGTCCCCACCCTGGTCGAAGGCGGGGATGACCCCGATCGACGGCGTCGGGGCAGGGGAGACCGCCGAGCACAGAAGAGAGCGCGCGATGGGGATTCTTGACGGAAAAGCAGTCGTGATCACCGGTGCGGGGCGCGGCCTGGGAGAGGCCTACGCGATGCACGCGGCGCAGTCGGGAGCCGCAGTCGTGGTCAACGACGTCGAAGCCGACCTCGCCGAACAGGTCGCCGAGCACATCCGGGGGTACGGCGGTCGGGCGGTCGCCAGCACGCACACGGTGGCGGACCCGACCGAGGCCGAGAAGATCGTCGGGACGTGCCTGACCGAGTTCGGCCGGCTGGACGGCCTGGTGAACAACGCGGGCCTGAACTACGAGACCCTGCCGTGGGAGGACGACCCGGAATCGGTGCGTCGCACGGTCGAGGTCAACCTGCTGGGCGTCATCTACACCGGGATCGCCGCGATGCGCGCCATGCGCGAGCAGGGCGGCGGTTCGATCGTCAACATCTCGTCCGGGGCGTTCTTCGGGCAGCGCAAGCTGGCCACCTACTCCGCGACCAAGGGCGCGGTCGCGTCCCTGAGCGCGTCGTGGGCGCTCGACCTGGAGGGCGAGGGCATCCGCGTCAACGCGGTGTGCCCGGTCGCCCACACCCGCATGGTCTGGAAGTCCGAGCGGTCCCTGCGGGCGATCCCCGCCGACCGCACCCCCGGCAAGGTCGCGCCGCTGGTGCTGTTCCTGCTCAGCGACGCCGCCGACGGCATCACCGGCCAGATCGTCCGGTGCAACGGCCGCCAGCTCCACCTGGTGGGGCACCCCTACTTCAAGCAACCGATCCTGGAGAGCGACACCTGGGACACCACCTCGGTGAAGCGGGCGTTCGACGGGGTCCTCCAAGCGCACCTGGAGCCGTTCGGGCTGGAGAAGCGGATGCCCCCGCGCCTGCGCGAGCTGGTGGAGCCCGGCCGGACCGCGTGACGGGCGGGAGCCGGGTCGGCTGACCACCGGGTGACCCGCACCGGTGGTGCACGACGTCGGGCACGTCGCCGGGGAGTGCCGCCCGGAGGTGGCGGCACTTCTCCACGGGTCGGTGGTCGGGTGAACTTCGGTCCTGGACGGGTGGATTTCACTGCATCACTCGGACGGGTGATCGTGGAATCGTCGTACCCCCCTGTCACCATCGAACCGTGCCCGCGCGCAGGCCCAGCGTCACCGACTGGCGGCTGGTGGTCCAGTCGCGGTTGGACCGCGTCCGGGCGGACCTGGCCACGCTGGGGGTGCCGGACCCGCTCGACCCGGAGGGCACCCAGTGGCGGGTCGTGGCCGAGCAGGAGGCGGCTGTCGTGGAGGACATGGTCACCCGGCGCGAGTCGCGCCGGCGGGAGGTGGCCTCGTGGTGGTCGGGGTGGCACATCGAGCGGGCCTGGCGGTCGCTGCACGAGGCGGAGATCGCGGTGGTCGCGGCGGGCAGCGGGTTCCTCGGGCGGTTGCCGGGGTTGCGGGCGCGGGTCGCGGAGAACCTCGACGACGACGACCCCCGGCGGGTCGCGCTGGAGGAGCTGCGGCCGGGGGAGTTCCCGCTGGTGGTGGAGCGGGAGCTGGTGGTCGACGCGCTGCGGGCCTCGTTCGACAAGTCGGACTTCGCGCACGTCGGGTCGCGCGCGCTGCGCAACAAGCTGATCGCCGCGTCGGTGGTGCTCTTCGCGGTGAACACCCTGCTCGGGGTGATCGGGCTGGTCAGCCCCGGGATGATCCCGATGTGCGTGGGGTCGGAGCGGCTGCCCACGGTGTGCCCGGCCGGCCGGAGCGCGACCGGCGTGGACGTGTGGCTCATCCAGGTGCTGGGCGCGTTCGGGGCGATCCTGTCGGCGGTCGTGCTGCTGCTGCGCCGGCGGCCCAGCCTCTCGCCCTACGTGATGATCGGCTACCAGGCGACCATCAAGATCCTGCTCGGGTCGGCGCTCGCGGTGATCGGCATCCTGGCGCTGGGCGCGGGCGTGACCACGGGCCTCATCGGCGTGGCGTCGCAGGCGGCGCTGCTGCTGTGGGCCGTGATCCTCGGCTACTCGCAGCAGGTGGCGACCCGCCTGCTGGACAGCTACGCGGACCGGGTGATGGACCAGGCTCGCCCGCTGCCCAAGGTGGAGGGGCAGCGGTAGGTCGGGGTCCTCAGCGGCGGCGGGACCGGATGGTGTCGATCACGCCCTGGTCCCAGCGGTGCGTGCGGATGAGGCGGTAGCGCTCGGCGGCCACCCACATGTACGCCTCGGTCTCCGTGCGGTCGCCGACCAGGTCGGCCTGCCGCAGCATCCCGACCACCGGCACGTACTCCTCGGCGTACCAGCGCAGCGCGACCGCCGCGCGGTCCAGGAACGCGCCCTCGTCCTGCATCAGGCGGAACCCCCACGCCTCGACGTGCTCGCCCAGCTCGGCGTAGTCCCACGGGTCGGACAGCAGCACGGCCGCGCGCGCCTCGCCGGCCAGCGGCACGCGTTCCAGGAACAGCCGCCGGTAGTCCTTGACGATCAGGTCGCCCCGGTGGCGGATGCCGTGCGCCGCGATCCGGGTCACCACCTCGGTCACGTACGCGTCGATCACGGTCAACCCGAGCGCGTGCGCGACCGACACCCGGTGGTGGCCGTCCTGGACGAAGTGCAGGTCGCCCACCCGGTAGACCTCGATCGGCGGCACCGCCTCGCCCCGGCGGGCGGCCAGCGCCAGGCGCTGCCAGCGCTCCCGCACGCGCGCGGACGTCGGCCGGAACCGCCGGTCGAAGTCGCGGGTGCGGTCGACGCTGCCCACGATCGAGTCCAGCCGGACGGCCTGCAGCCCGAGCCGGCGCTCGCCGAGCATCCCCAGCGCCTCCACGACCTCGTGGAACGGCAGCATGATGTTGACGTCGTCGGGCTCGCGCCGCAGCCACGCGGCCAGGCGGGACATCACCTGGCCGCGCCGGGCGCGCAGGAAGTCGTTCTCCGCGTCGGCGGCGGGGAACCCGGTGTCGCGGCGCATCAGCCCTCCTCCTCCCGCGCCGGACCGCCCCCGGACACGTCCAGCACCTGGTAGCCCACCACGTTGACCACGCGCGTGCCGCCCAGCAGCCGGTCCGGCCGGGGCACGCCGTGCGGGTGGATGTGGCCGTGCAGCACCAGTGGCGGGCGCAGCCGGCGCACGGCGTCGTGCAGGCACGCGAAGCCCCGGTGCGGCGGGTCGGCCTCGTCGCCGCAGCCCAGCGGCGGCGAGTGGGTGAGCAGCAGGTCGACGGGCCGGCCGTCGCGCAGCCCGCGCCACGCCGCCAGCCGGGCCACCCGGCGCACCCGCCGCGCCTGCTGCCGCTCGGTCCACTGGTTGGGGCCGTCGTTGTAGCGGATGGAGCCGCCCAGCCCGGCGATCCGCAGCCCGGCGACGTCGACCACGCGCCCGTCCGCGTCCACCCCGCCCGCCGGGCCGGGCCAGCGGGCCGGGATGCCGGCCCTCGTCCACAGGCCGCGCACCTTCGAGTAGCCGCTCAGGTCCGGGTCGTGGTTGCCGGGGACGAACACGCACGGCCGGTCCAGCGCCGAGGACAGGAACTCCAGGTAGTCGAACGGCAGGTCGCCGGCCGCGACGACCAGGTCGACGTCGTACCGCCGCACCTGGTCGGTCCACAGCCGCTCGACCACCTCGTCCGCCACCGCGAGCACCTTCGGCACCCGTCGAGCGTAGAGCCGGTGACGGCGCGCGACACCTCGTCGGTGAAAGGGTGAAATGCGGGTTTCGCCCGCTGCCGCGCGGCACGATCCGGACTAGCGTCGCCAGGTGTGCTCGCCGAGATGTTCCTCGACGCGGCTCGCGGCTGTCGGGACCACAGTCCGCTCACCCACACCCTGCTGGTGTCGGCGGCGGCCGACCTGGCGCGCGGCGGGATCACCGCGCGGGTGATGGCGGGCGCGGAGTGCGACCGCAAGGGCACCGTCCCCGGCCTGCGGTTCGCCGGCGCGCTGCACCGGGTGGTGCTGGAGGGCCGCGCGCCCCGGCTGGCCGGGCACTACCCGACGGCGGGCGGGGAACCGCGCCTGGACACCCTGTGGGACGACGTGCTGCCGGTGCTGCACGAGCAGGTGGACGAGCTGCGCGCGCTGGTCAACGCGACCGTCGTGCAGACCAACGAGCCCGGCCGCAACGCCCCGCTGTTCGGCGGCCTCCAGACCGCCGCGCACCTGGTCGCCGACGCGGTCGGCAGGCGCACCACCTTCCCGGTCCGGCTGCTGGAGGTGGGCGCGTCCGGCGGCCTGAACCTGCGCCCGCACCGGATCGCCTACCGGGTGGGCGACGAGGTGTTCGGCGACGTCGGCAGCCCGTTCGCGCTGGACGTGCGGTGGACCGGCCGCCCGGCCGTCGACCTGTCGCACAACCTGCGCCTGGTCCGCCGGTCGGGCTGCGACGTCAACCCGGTGGACGTGTGCACGGAGGACGGGCGGCTGCACCTGTCGTCGTTCGTGTGGGCGGACCAGCGGTGGCGGTGGGAACGCCTCCAGGCCGCGCTGGACCTGGCCCAGCTCGACCCGGTGCCGGTGCAGCGGGCGACCGGGCCGGAGTGGCTGGCCGAGCAGCTCGCCCGGCCGGAGCGGGACGTGCTGACCGTGGTGTGGCACTCGGTGGTGTGGCAGTACGCGTCCCCGGCGGACCGCGCCATGGGCCGGGCGATCCTCGCCGACGCGGCCGGCCGCGCGACGCCGATGGCCCCGCTGGCGCTGCTGGTCTTCGAACCGCGCCGGACCCACGAGACCACCCGCTACGACTTCCAGCTCCTGCTGAAGCTGTGGCCGAGCGGCATCTCGCTGCGCCTGGGCTCCGGGGCCGGGCACGGCATCCCGTTCGCCTGGCACACCGAGCCGTGGGCCTGACCGGGCGCAGCCCTACCGCGACCGGTCCGCGTGCACGCCGAACTTCTCGGCCACGAACCGCCAGAACAGCGGGACCGCCTGGGCGACGGGCACGATGACCCGGTCGTCGTGCCCGGTGGGGGAGCGGTGCTCGATGAGGACGTCGCCGCAGGAGCGGACGCTGCCCACGATGTCGGCGCCGTACCGGATCGCGGGCTCGCGCGCCGCACCCTCGTGGAACCAGGCCGCGATGTCGGCCCAGGGCACCTCGGTGAACGGGGTCTGCCAGGCCCGTGAGCGCATCGTCACGCGGCCGGTATCGGTGGTCGGCGGGGCAACGGGTCAGTGGGCCGGCTGGGTCCACTGTGGACGATCCGGTCGCCGTGGGCGGCGTTGCGCGCCCCACCTCCGCGCCGGAGGTGGGGCGGTGGTCCCCGCTAGTTCCCGGTGGCGATCAGCAGGGTGACCGTGGTCAGCCAGCCGATCAGGAAGGCGAGGATCCAGAACCGGAGGTTGGTGAGCATTCTGGTCATGGTGGGGTCCCGTCGGGTCGGGGTGGTTCGGGGTCACAGCCAGCGGTTCCGACGGAATATTCGGTACAGGGTGAGGCAGGCGACCAGGATGATCGTGATCACCATGGGGTAGCCGTAGCGCCAGTGCAGCTCCGGCATGAAGTCGAAGTTCATCCCGTAGACGCCGACGACCATGGTCGGCACCGAGATGATCGCCACCCAGGACGAGATCTTGCGCATGTCCGAGTTCTGCTGGAGCGTGATCTTGGCGAGCGTCGCGTCCACCAGCGTGGTCAGCAGCTCGTCGAAGTTCATCACCCGCTCCGAGACCTCGGTGAGGTGGTCGTCGACGTCGCGGAAGTACGACCGCACCTGCTCCGGGATCAGCGGCGTGTACCCCTCGGCCAGCCTGCGCAGCGGCACCGCCAGCGGCATCACCGCGCGGCGCAGCTCCAGCACCTCGCGCTTCATCAGGTAGATCTGGTCGGCGCTGATCCGGCTGCGCGGCGCGAACACCAGCGCTTCCATCTGGTCGATGTCGTCCTCGATGTGGTCGGTCACGTCGAGGTAGTTGTCCACCACGTGGTCGGCGATCGAGTACAGCACGGCGGCCGGGCCGACCCGCAGCTTCTCCGCGTCGCCCTCCAGCTCGCGCCGCACCGCCGCCAGGCCGGAGTGGTTGCCGTGCCGGACCGTGACCACGAAGTCCCGGCCGAGGAACACCATGATCTCGCCGCTCTCCACGATCTCGTTGGCCGTGTCGGGGGACGCGTTCTGGACGTACCGCACGGTCTTGAGCACCATGAACAGCGTGTTGTCGTACCGCTCCAGCTTGGGCCGCTGGTGCGCGTGCACGGCGTCCTCGACGGCCAGCTCGTGCAGCCCGAACGTCTCGGCGACGCCCTGGATCTGCTCCTCGTCCGGCTCGTGCAGGCCGATCCACACGAACCCGTCGCCGCGCCGGCGCACCTCGCCCACGGCGTCGGTGTGCGACCACCGGCCGGACAGCCGTTCGCCGTCGACGTACACGCCGCAGTCGACCACGTACGCCGACAGCGGCACGGGGATCGGCACCGCCGGGCGGTCGCGGTCGGGCACGCGGCCTCTCAGGCCGCCGAGCGAGGGCAAGCTGGGCACGGGTCCTCCAGACAGGGGCGTCGACTCGCGTGGGAAGAGATCACGACGGCACGTCCCCGACCGGACAGCGCTGGGCCTAGCTGTGGGAAGCCGACCCTCCGCGGAGGACGCGCGAGGTACTCGCAGGATGGGGGTCGTTACTCATCGGTAGCCCTCACCTCCTCGGGTCGGTCGTCCGTGGCGGTGGAGTCGCTCACAGACCGGTTGCCGAGGGTACTCCTCCCGAGTCCACACTGTCGTCCCGGTCGTGGGGTGCTCCATCACGGGCCCCGGACACGAGCCAACGGAGGCGCGCGGTGCAGTTCGGGCGGTACTACGAGGAGTTCGAGGTCGGCGCGGTCTACAAGCACTGGCCCGGGAAGACGGTCACCGAGTACGACGACCACCTGTTCTGCCTGCTGACGATGAACCACCACCCGCTGCACCTGGACGCGCACTACGCGGCGGAGACCACCGACTTCGGCAAGAACGTGGTGGTGGGCAACTACATCTACTCGCTGCTGCTGGGCATGTCCGTGCCCGACGTGTCGGGCAAGGCGATCGCCAACCTGGAGGTGGAGTCGCTCAGGCACATCAAGCCCACCTTCCACGGCGACACCCTCTACGGTGAGACCGAGGTGCTCGACAAGACCCCGTCGAAGTCCAAGGACGACCGGGGTGTCGTGCACGTCGAGACGCGCGGGTACAAGCAGGACGGGACCGTCGTCTGCGTGTTCCGCCGCAAGGTGATGGTGCCCAAGCGCTCGTACGGCGACAGCCGGGGCGGCGAGCAGCCGGGCCGGCCCGAGCCGAAGCTCGGCTGACGGACGTGGGCGGTGGTGCCCGGTCCGCGCGGACGGCCGCCGGTTCGGATCGACTAGCACGAAGGAGTGACGTGACTGCTCTGGATCTGGTGCAACGGCGACTGTCCCGGTTCGCGGAACGGGAGACCCAGGGGGTCTCGCCGCTCTACGAGCACCTGGCCGTGCGCGCCGCCGACGATCCCGAGGTCGCCGGGCTGCTGACCGCCGCCCCGGAGCACTTCGCGCACGCGACGCTGTTCCTGGCGGCGGCGCACCGCCTGGTGCAGGCCGAGCCGTTCCACGCGCTGACGGACTACTACCCGTCGCTGGGCGGCACGTACGGGGCCGACGAGCGCACCTGGCCGCTGTTCCGGGAGTTCGTGCTGGAGCGGGCGGACCGGATGCGGGAGCTGATCGCCACCCGCTCCACGCAGACCAACGAGGTGCGCCGGGCCGCCCTGCTCTACCCGGCGGTGGCGATGGTCAAGGGCCCGGTCGGGCTGCTGGAGGTCGGCTGCTCGGCCGGGCTGCTGCTGGGCCTGGACCAGTACGGCTACCGGTACCAGACCGAGCAGGCCGGGCAGCTGGTCGCCGGCCCGGCCAAGGCCGCGCTGGGGCTGCACTGCGCGCTGGAGCTGGCCCCCGGCGCGGAGCTGCCCCGCATCCCCAAGTCGGTGAAGGTGGCGGCGAAGGTCGGCCTGGACCGCGCGCCGGCCGACCTGACCGACGAGGACACCTACGCGTGGCTGGAGGCGTGCGTCTGGGCCGACCAGCCCGAGCGCCTGCGGCTGTTCGGGGTGGCCGCCGGGGTGCAGCGCAAGTCGCCGCCGGTGTTCGTCACCGGCGACGCCGTGGACGACCTGGCCGCCGCCGCCGCGCAGGTGCCCTCGGAGCTGCCGCTGGTGGTGGTGACCAGCAGCGTGCTGGCCTACCTGCCGGCGGCCGACTTCGTGCGCGCCCTGCGGGGGCTCGACCGCCCGGTTTGGTGGGTCAGTCACGAGGGGTACTCGGAAGCGCTGGAGCACGTGCTGCCCGGCCGCGACGACCTGGGTGCGGGCGACACCGCGTCCGGCGTGCTCGGCCTGGTCCGGTTCGAGGCCGGGGAGGTGGTGTCGGCCAAGGCGCTCGCCCGGACCGCGCTGCACGGCCAGCGGCTGGTCTGGCTGCCCTGACCGCCTGCTGACCGCCCGTGTCGTCCAGCCACGATCGGGCGAAGTCGATCAGGCCCGGGGGAGTGCTCCCCACGCGTGGAGCGCCTCCCGGAGGCCGTCGACGAGCTGAAGTGTGTCCAAGATCGCAGTGGTCGCCCACCGGGCTTCCGAAGCGTCGTCGCCCGGTCGGAGCACACCCGATCGCACCAGGCAGGCGTAGTCGTGGATGTCGTAGACGCCGTCTGCCGCCGGTCGGGTGACGCGGCCCAGCAGCGGCCCGACCGTCACGCAGAGTCCGGTCTCCTCCAGGACTTCGCGGGTCACGGCCTCGGCATCACCCTCGCCGGGCTCGACTCGTCCGCCCGGTACCGACCACCGTCCCTCACCTGGGGGATTCGCCCTCCGCACGAGTAGTAGTCGCCCGTTCGAGTCATGGACGACACCGCCGACACAGCGGATCAAGGGAGTTCGATCGGAGGTCACGGTGACCGACCGTAGTCACACCGGAACGGCGGTGCAGGCGGCTACCCCAGGTGCGGTACAAAACTCCCAAGGTGCCGCGCTGTGCGGTACAACGGTTTTCACTGGCGCCAAACGGGTGCGGGTAGCGAACGGGGTTGATCACCGTGAATCTGAAGAAGATTCTCACTTTCGCCGGGGTCGGCTTGGTCCTGTTCTTCCTCATCGCGGAGCCGCAGCAGGCGGCTCAGCTCGTCCAGAACGTCCTGGGCACACTGCGGGGAGCCGCTGAGGCGCTCATCACCTTCGTGAAACAATTGTTCTGAGTCGCCCGGCTCGTCCCCCACGGCGAAGGGTCAGGTCCGAGGCATGTTCGCACCGAGGGACCCCGACGAGTACCTGCTCCCCACGGAGCGTCGGGTCATCCGGGTCCGCAGGCACTGGAGCAGTCTGATCTGGGACCTCCTGGAGGCGGCGGCCCTGCTGGCCGGCGCGATGATGATCTCCTACCTGCTGCCCGACAACGCGGGCGTCGTCCAGAACATCCTCTGGTACGCCGCGCTGTTCGTGCTGCTCAGGCTGGCCTACTTCGTCATGGAGTGGTGGGTGGAGCGGATCGTCGTCACCGACAAGAGGTTCATGATCTCGTCGGGGGTCTTCGAGACCAAGGTGGCCATGATGCCGATCAGCAAGGTCACCGACCTCACCTACGAGCGGACCGTGGTCGGGCGCATGTTCGGCTTCGGCACGCTGGTCGTGGAGTCGGCGGGGCAGATCCAGGCCCTCAACCGGATCGAGTACCTGCCGAACCCCGAGGAGGTCTACGACGCCATCTCGGAGTTGACCTTCGGCGACAAGAAGGCGCAGGCCGAGAGGTTCTCGATGATCAAGGCGCAGCGGGCGGCGCGCGGGAAGAAGATGGTCCCGTAGGTCAGACTGGGCGGGTGCGCATCGACCTGCACACCCACTCGACCGAGTCCGACGGCACCGACACGCCCGCGGAGCTGGTGGCCGCCGCGGCGGCCACCGGTCTGTCCGCCGTCGCGCTGACCGACCACGACACCGCCGCCGGCTGGGCGGAGGCAGCCGACGCGCTGCCCCCCGGCCTGCGCCTGGTGCGCGGCGCGGAGCTGTCCTGCGCGTCGGACGACGGTCGAGGCAGGGTCATCACCGTCCACCTGCTCGCCTACCTCTACGACCCGACCTCGCCGGCCCTGGTCGAGGAGCAGCTCCGGCTGCGCTCCGAACGACGCCACCGGCTGCGCCGGATGGCCGTGCGGATGGTGGAGGACGGCTTCCCCGTCGACCCGGACGAGCTGATGGCGTCCATGCCCGCCGACGCACCCGCCGGCCGCCCGCACCTGGCCATGGCGCTCATCCGGGCCGGTGTCGTGTCCAGCGTGGACGAGGCGTTCGCCCGGTACCTGACCGGCGGGCGGTACTACGTGCCGCGCACCGACACGCCGGTCGCGCGCGCCATCGCCATGATCGCCGACGCGGGCGGCGTCACCGTGCTCGCGCACCCCTTCGCCTCCTCCCGGGGGCCGATCGTGTCCGACGCCGTGCTGGCCGACCTCGCCGACCTGGGGCTGGCCGGCGTCGAGGTCGACCACCCCGACCACGACCCGGCGACCCGCGCGCGGCTGCGCGGGCTCGCGGGCGAGCTGGGGCTGCTCACCACGGGGTCGTCGGACTACCACGGCACCAACAAAACCGTGCGCCTGGGCGCGGAGTCCACATCACCCGACGTGCTCGACGCGATCGCCGACCGGGCCACCGGCTGCAAGGTGCTGGTCGGCTAGGCCGACCGCCGAGGGGGCCTGGGCCGTTCGCAGGCAGTTCCCGGGCTGTCGGTCCGCCTCGGTAGTTTGGTCCGGTGCAGGAACAGCTGGGGTTCGACTTCGGCGCGATGCCGAGGAAGCTCGTGCGGGTCACGCCGTCGAAGCTCTCGACGTGGGCGGACTGCCCGCGCCGGTTCCGCATGGCCTACGTCGACCGGCCCGCGCCGCCGCGCGGCGGGGCGTGGGCGCACAACACGCTGGGCGCGGTCGTGCACAACGCGCTCAAGGCGCTGTTCGACCTGCCGCCCGAGCGCCGCACCCCGGACCAGGCCGTGGCCCAGCTCCACCGGCAGTGGAAGAACGAGGGGTTCCGCGACCCCGAGCAGGCCGCCGTCTACCGGGGCCGGGCCGAGGGGTGGGTGCGCGACTACGTCGCCGACCTCGACACCTCCGTCGACCCGGTCGGCATCGAGCGCTGGGTGTCCGCGCCGACCGCGAAGATCGTCGCCGAGGGCCGGGTCGACCGCATCGACCTGCGCGACGGCGAGCTGGTCGTCGTCGACTACAAGACCGGGCGGCACGCGCTGACCGTGGACGACGCCCGGGGCTCCCAGGCGCTGGCGCTCTACGCGCTCGCCGCCCGGCGCACCCTGCGCAAGCCGTGCCACCGGGTGGAGCTGCACCACCTGCCCACCGGTGCCGTCGCGGTGTGGGAGCACACCGAGGAGAGCCTCGCGCGGCACGTGTCGCGGGCCGAGGAGGCGGCCGACGAGATCGGCCTCGCCGCCGACACGCTCGCCGCCGGCGGCGACCCGGAGGTGCTGTACCCGCCCCGCACGGGCAACCAGTGCACCTGGTGCGACTTCCGCCGGAGCTGCCCGGAGGGGCAGCGGGCGGCCCCGACACTCGACCCGTGGGCTCTGCTCGCGCCGTAGGGAGATCCGTGACGAAGGTGGAGGCCGAGCCGCGCGCGCTCAAGGCGTGGCGCGGGGTGGGCGGGTGCGTGGCCGTGGGGCTCGCGCTGCTGGCGCTGGCGCTGATCGGCGTGCAGGTCTACGCGGGGGTGCACGACCTGCCGGGGCCCG
Source organism: Actinosynnema sp. NPDC050436 (assembly GCF_040655415.1). Classification (NCBI taxonomy): domain Bacteria; kingdom Bacillati; phylum Actinomycetota; class Actinomycetes; order Pseudonocardiales; family Pseudonocardiaceae; genus Actinosynnema; species Actinosynnema sp. NPDC050436. The sequence continues at coordinate 62,842 of NZ_JBFAJV010000017.1, forward strand.
GCGTGGACGTCGTGGTGGGGCACGTGGTGGCCGCCGCCGTCGCCGTGGTGGCGCAGGTGGTCGCCGACCGCCGCACGGGCTGGGTGGCCGGGCTGTGCGGCCTGGCGGTGCTCGTGGCCGGCGCGGCGACCCTGTGGTTCTACTGGTGGGCGTGAGCGGGTCCGCCGGGGCTGAGCGGCTCGCGGTGGGCGTGGGCGGTCCCGCCGGGGTCAGGCGCTGAGCCAGGCCCGCCAGGTCGGCAGGAGCGTGGCCAGCAGGGCGTCCGGGGCCTCCGTGTTCGGCGAGTGCAGCACGCCCGCGAGGACGGCGAAGTCGGCGTCCAGGCGCTCGGCCATGTCCCGCTGGCTCGCCGCCGACCAGGCGTCGTCCAGCTCGCCGCACACCACCAGGCACGGCGTGCCGGACGAGCGCAGCAACCGGGCCAGCTTCGCCACCAGGTCGGGCTCCGTGCGCAGCGCGTCGCCCATGCCGAGCAGGCCGGCGGCGGACGAGCGCAGGAACCGCTCCCGGTAGAAGTCCTTGAGCTGCTGCGGCACCAGGGCCCAGCGCGGGTTCAGCGCCGCCCGCACGAGGGTGAACTCGTAGAGCGCCGCGACACCCCGCTCGCGCAGCAGCGGCTCGCCCCGGTCCAGCGCCACCCGGCGCTCGCCCGGCGGCAGCTCGGCCGGCCCGGACGACAGCAGCGTCAACCCGGTGACCGGGGCCTGCGCGAGCACCGCGCCGCGCGCCACCAGACCGCCGTAGGAGTGGCCCAGCAGCAGCACCCGCCGGCCTTCCGAGGCCAGCTTGCCGACCAGCTCCGCCAGCGCGGCGCCCAGCGGACCGGGCCGGTGGTCGGCCTCGGTGGCGGGACCCGGCGACTCGTACTGGCCGGGCAGGTCGATCGCCACGACCTCCAGGCCGGCGTCCGCGATCGGGTCGAGCAGCGGCGCGAAGTCCTCTTTGGACCCGGTGTAGCCGGGCACCAGCAGCACCGTGGCACCTCGGTCGGCCCCGCAGGCGGGCGAGCGCAGCGCGGCGATCGGGCCGAACCGGCCGGGGAGGTCGACGCGTTCCGCGCGGTGCGGGCTGAGCTGCGAGTGCACGTCTCGCAGTGTGCCGCACGACGCGCGGACGCGCGCAGGTGAGCGAACGCGGGTGCCGGCGGCACCCGCCCGCCGGTCAGCGCAGGGCGACCAGCGTGTCGCCGCGCTGCTCCAGCACCACCGGGCCCTCGGTGCCCATCAGCACCGGGCCGGTGTAGCCGCCCCGGTCGACCGGCACGCGGCCGATCTCCTCGCCGGTGACCTGGTCGACCACCTTCAGCGCGTCCTTCACGGGGATCAGCGCGCGGCCCGCCAGCGTCGTGCCCGGCCCCTGGGACTCGGTCGTCCACAGCGGGTTCAGGTCGGCCAGGGACAGCGCGACCGTGCGCGACCCGGTGAACCAGTACACGGCGGCGGTGCTGGTCATCGTGCTGACCACCCGGCCCGGCGGGTCACCCGCCAGCTCCTGCGCGCTCACCTCGACCGGGTACTCCTGGATCAGCCCGCCGGTCTCGGCGTCGAACACGACGAGCTTGCCCGGCACGGCCACCGCGACCCGGTTGGCGGTCACCGCGACCACCCGCGCGCCCTTGGCCCCGATCAGCGCGGTGCTGATCACCTGCGGCTCGTCGGACTTCTCCGGGTTGGGCTTGAGCACCGTGATCCGGTCGGACGGGTCCTGGTGGTAGCAGCGCTCGACCACCGCCGCCTTGCCGCCGGTCACCGCGAACGACCCGTACTGGCAGCCCGGCCGGGGCTGCTTGCCGGAGTTCACGATCGCCCGCAGCGTGCCGTACTCCAGCGACCGCACCAGGTCGTCGCGCCGGTACACCTCGAAGTACGTCTCACCGGTGGCCAGCACGTGCGAGCCCTCGTTGAGCAGGCGGGTGTCCAGCGCGGCGTCGCCGTTGCGCTGCGCGCCGCGCTTGCCGGACGCGGCCTCCAGCGTGGTCAGCTCCGAGCAGTTGGTGTCCTTGCGGTACAGGGCGAACACCCGGCCCCAGGCCGTGCTCACCGTGCACAGCGGCCAGTTGCGGCTGTAGCGCCAGCGGACGTCGCCGGTCAGCGCGTCCCGGCCGAGGACCTCGCCGCCGTCCCCGGTCACCACCACCGAGTCCAGGTGCACCGGCACCTGGGTGGCGGCGCTGGGAGCGCGCCACAGCTCGCCCAGCGACGGCGGCAGCACGGTCACCGGCTGCAGCGGGGTGAACTGGTCCGAGCCGGTCTGCGTCGTGGTGTTGCGGGCGTCGCTGGACACCCACACCAGCAGGCCCGCGACCAGCACCCCGACCACCACGAGCGCCAGGGCGAGGTAGTCGCCCCGCGTCCGCCAGGTCCGGACCGGGCCCACCGGGCCGTCGTCGGTGCCGCCGGGCGCGGGTTCCGCCAGGACGTCTTCGGTGGCGACGGCGGCCGGTCGGTCGGTGTCGGCGGACGGTTCGCCGTCCACCACCACCTGCCCGTTCGACTCCGCCTGTTCCGGCTGGCCCACTGCCCGGCTCCCGATGGGTTCGCTGATGTCTCCGGCCACATGCTGCCGCACGTGGCCGGAGATCCGTGTGAGGCGTCAGTCTGCCGACGGCAGGGCGTCGGGGGAACCTTCCGCCTCGGTTCGCGTGCGGCGCCTGCGGGTGCGGGGGCGCTCGGCGTCCTCCGCGTCCGCGCTCTCCGCCTTGCGCCTGGTCCGGGGACGGGTCGCCGCTTCCTCGGGCTGCGCGTCGGCGGTGGCCTCGGCCGCCTTGCGGGTGCGCGTCCGCTTCGGGGCCTCCGCTGCGGGCTGGTCGGCCGCCTCGCCCGCCTCGGCGGGTGCCGCGGCCTTGCGGGTGCGGGTCCGCTTCGGGGGCGCTTCGGCCGCCGGCTGGTCGGCCGCCGCCGGCGCGGTGCCGGCCGGGGCCTCGGCGGGCTCGGCCTTCTTCCGCGTGCGGGTGCGCTTCGGCGCGGCCTCGGGGACGGTCTCGGTCACCTCGGTGACCGGTACCGCGACCGCCTCGGCGGGCACGTCCGCCGGGATGTCGACCGGTTCGGCCTTCTTGCGGGTCCGGGTCCGCTTGGGCGCGGTCGCCTCGGCCGGGGCGTCGGCGGCGGGTGCCTCCGGCGCGGTCGGGGCGTCGACGGGTGCGCTCCCGGCGTTGGCCTGGGCGGACGTCCCGGCCCGGCTGCGCCGGCGGCTGCGGGTCGGCGCCTCGCCGGCGGGGGCTTCCGCCACGGGTGCCGCGTCCGCCGCTGCGGCGCCCTGCGCCGGGCTGTCCTGGCCCGCGTCGCCTTGCGCGGGGTCGACCTCGGGCGCGGAGCCGTTGGCGGTCGTCACGGCCTCGCCGGACGAGCCGCCACGACGACGCCGGCGGCGCGACCGGGTGGGTTCGGCCGAGCCGGCCTCGCCGTTCGCGGTCCCGCCGTCCTCGACCTGGCCGTTCTCGACCTGGCCGGTGGCGGTCCGGCCGTGCGCAGGGGTCGCCTCGGCGACCTCGCCGTCCGCGACGCCCGCGCGGCTGCGCCGGCGGCGACGGGTCCGGCCGCCGCCGTTCTCGGTGCCGTCCGCGGTCGCCGGGGCCTCGCCGTTGGTGCCGGGGGCACCGCCCGCGCCGCGCTTGCGCCCGCGCTTGCGGGGCTTGCGCTCGCCCTTGAGGTTCTCCTCCGGCTCCGCGTCCAGGCCCGCGCGGGTGCGCAGGCCCAGCGGCAGCCGGCCGGTCGAGCCCGCCGGGATGTCCAGCTCGGCGAACAGGTGGTCGGACGTCGAGTACGTCTCCACCGGCTCCGGCTTGCCCAGGTCGAGCGCGTCGCTGATCATCTTCCAGCGCGGCATCTCGTCCCAGTCCACCAGCGTGACGGCGACGCCCGTGCGACCCGCGCGACCGGTCCGGCCGATGCGGTGCACGTAGGTCTTCTCGTCCTCCGGGCACTGGTAGTTGATCACGTGCGTGACGCCCTCGACGTCGATGCCGCGCGCGGCCACGTCCGTCGCCACCAGCACGTCGATCTTGCCGCTGCGGAACGCCCGCAGCGCCTGCTCACGTGCGCCCTGCCCCAGGTCGCCGTGCACGGCGGCGGCGGCGAACCCGCGCTCGACCATCTCGTCCGCGACCTTCTGCGCGGTGCGCTTGGTGCGGGTGAAGATCATGCACAGGCCGCGCTCGCGGGCCTGCAACGCGCGCGCCAGCAGCTCGGTCTTGTCCAGCGCGTGCGCCCGGTAGACGAACTGCTCGGTGCGCTCGTGGATCGCGCCCGCGTCGTTCTCCTCGGCGCGCACGTGCGTGGGCTGGTTCAGGAACGTGCGGGCCAGCGTGATGATCGGCCCCGGCATGGTCGCCGAGAACAGCATCGTCTGGCGCTCGTCGGGCACCATGCGCAGGATGCGCTCGATGTCCGGCAGGAAGCCCAGGTCCAGCATCTCGTCGGCCTCGTCCAGCACCAGCCCGCGCACCTTGCCCAGCACCAGGTGGCGCTGCTCGGCCAGGTCGAGCAGCCGGCCCGGCGTGCCCACGACCAGGTCGACGCCCTTGCGCAGGGCGTTGATCTGCGGCTCGTAGGGCCGGCCGCCGTAGATGGCCAGCACCCGCACGCCCAGGTGCTTGGCGGCGTCGGTGAGGTCGTGGGTGACCTGGAGGCACAGCTCACGGGTCGGCACGACGACCAGCGCCTGCGGCGTGCCGTCGCCCGGCACGGTGACGCGCTGGAGCAGCGGCACGCCGAACCCCAGGGTCTTGCCGGTGCCGGTGCGGGCCTGCCCGATGACGTCGTCGCCGGCCAGCGCCAGCGGCAGCGTCAGCTCCTGGATGGCGAACGCGCGCTCGATGCCCGCCTCGGCCAGCGCGCGGACGATCTCGGCGCGCACGCCCAGCTCGGCGAACGTGGGGGAGTCGGACCGGACCGGCGCGTTGGCGACCAGCGGGTGCGAGGTGTCCACGTCGGGGACCCCGCGCTCGCTGTGCTCCAACGCCACCGCGTCCAGATGGGTCTCTTCGTTTGTCGCGGTCAGGATGATCGCCTCTCTCGTACCAGCGCGCACGGCCTGTACGGGCCACTCGACCGCGCCCACCGCCGCGCGGCCGTGGGGACGGCCGGGCGTGTGGCGCGGGAGGGCCTGCGAGGTATGCGCGCACCCTCTCCTGGCGGCACGGTGCCGCCGTAGTCGGCTCTCGGCACCGCTGCGAGCCCCTGGTGGGCCGCGCCGCGCCGGGCGTCGGGTGACCACTCTACCTCCCGACTAGGCCGTTCGGGGTGGAACGGGCCGGGTCGCTGCGGAGTCGCGTGCCTGGGGTGTTGCGAAGACCACCCGACTAGGCTCGCGCCATGGGTGACGGAGCGGTGGAGTCCGGCCAGGTGGCCGAAGGCGTGGTCGACCTGCTCGGCGCGCTGGCCTACGGCGAGCTGTCGGCGTTCGACCGGTTGGCGGAGGACGCGCGGACCGCGCCGACGCTGGCCGGGCGGGCCGACCTGTCCGCGATGGCGGCGGCGGAGATCGGCCACTTCACGCTGATCGAGCGCTACCTGGCCGACCACGGCCACGTGCTGGAGGACGCCATGAGCCCGTTCGTGGCGGGCTTCGACGCCTTCCACGCCTCGACCGCGCCCAAGTCGTGGCACGAGTCGCTGGTCAAGGCGTACGTCGGCGACGGCCTGGCGGCGGACTTCTACCGCGAGGTCGCGCAGTGGCTGGACGAGCCGACCGGGGAGCTGGTGCTCGCGGTGCTGGCCGACACGGGCCACTCGGCGTTCGCCGAGCGCGAAGTCCGCGCGGCCTGCGAGGCGGACCCGAAGATCAAGGACCGGCTCACGCTGTGGGGCCGCCGGCTGCTCGGCGAGGCGTTGACGCAGGCCCAGTACGTGGTGGCGGAGCGCGACCCGCTCGCCGAGCTGATCGTGCGCGGCTCCGGCGACCTCGCCGGCATCGCCGGGCTGTTCCGGCGGCTCCAGCAGAGCCACACGCGGCGCATGACGGCGCTCGGGCTCGGCTAGGGTTGATTTCGAAGGTTGTCTGACCGCTGGTTCGGGCGGTCAACGCGTGTACGGAGGTCAGCGTGGAGGTCAGGGTCGGCGTCGCGGACAGTCCGCGTGAGCTCGTGGTGTCGAGCTCTCTGTCCCCCGATGAGGTCGAATCGCAGGTCGCGGACGCGCTGAGGGCGGGCAGCGGCCACCTGACGCTGGTCGACCAGAAGGGTGCCCGCTACGTGGTGCCCGCGAGCCGCATCGCGTACGTGGAGATCGGTCCGAGCGACTCGCGCAAGGTCGGCTTCACGGCGTAGGACCTCGGTCCCGTCGAGGGATCGGCAGAGCTGACGGCAGGGGCGTCCCGCTCGCGGGACGCCCCTTCGTCGTGCCCGGCCGGGCCGGGTCAGATCGCCTCGGACGGCTCCGGCGGCGGGACGGTGAACGGGGGCGTGCTCGTGCCGGCCACCCGGTAGCGCCGCCACGGGTCGGGGTCGGTCAGCGCGCCGGTCGCCGAACCGCCCGGCGTGCGCAGCAGCGCGGTCCGCGCGCCCGCCTCCACCAGTTCGGTGACCCGGTCGTCCGCCGCGACCCGGCCGTACCAGTGGTACCGCCCGTCGATGGGCTGGAAGTACCCCCGCAGCTCGACCCGCACCGGGACCTCGCGCCGGCCGAACACCAGCACCGCCTCCCCGGTGTACCCGTCCTCGTCGTGCTCTCCGGACATCAGCCCTCCTCGCCGTTGACGAGCCGCAGCCGCGCGGTCTCCTCGGTGAAATCGGTGGCCAGCGGTGCGTCCGGGTCGAGCGCGACGCCCGCCGACCGGAGCAGGCCGTCGATGGCGTGCCAGATGATCGTGGCCAGGTAGTCGCTCAGGCTCGCCCGGGTCATGGACTGGCGGTCCAGCCACCAGTCGCCGGCGTTCTGGACCATGCCGACCAGGGCGTGCGCCCACGGCTCCGCCCCGCCGGAGTCCATGTCGAACGCGCGCAGGTAGTCGCCCAGCAGGCGGGCCAGCGCGGCGGCGATGAGCTGCTTGTCCTCGTGCACGACGTCCTGCTCGACCGGGCGGTCGGTGAACGACTTGCGCACCACGAACCGGTACAGGTTCGGGTTCTCCTCGATGACCGACAGGTAGGCGTCGACGATGCCCCGGATCCGGGCGCGGATCGGCCCCTCGTGGGTGATCGCCGGCACCATCCGGTCCATCAGCAGCTCCGTGCCGCGCTGCCCGACCGCCAGGTAGAGGTCGGACTTGTCGGCGAAGTGCCGGTACAGCACGGGTTTGCTCACGCCCGCCGCCGCCGCGATCTCGTCCATGCCGACATCGGGGCCGTGCGCGGCCACGGCGCGGATCGTCGCCTCGACGAACTCCGCGCGACGCGCCTCGCGGTGCCCCTTCCAGCGCTCCCGGCGCGCGTCCGTCCCGCCCTTGACAGTTCGAGCCATGTGACGCACGCTACCAGAAGTAACTGTTACCTCAAGTCGCAGATAAACCCGGTGACCGCGCACGACCGGTGGCCGCGAGCACCCCACCCGGGGAGGGACCCGATGACGAGGACCGCGAAGGTCGCCGACCGCGAGAAGACCGCCGAGCGGCTGCTCAACTCCTCGGCGGACAAGTTCTACGACCCGGAGGTGGACATCGACTGGTCCGCGCCCCTGGTCGACGGCCTGCGGTACACCCCCGAGCACCGGTGCTCGCTCTACGGCACCGAGCTGTGGGACCGGATGACGCCCGAGCAGCGGATCGACCTGTCCCGGCACGAGGTCGCCAGCGTGGCCAGCGTCGGCCTGTGGTTCGAGATCCTGCTGATGCAGATGCTGCTCAAGGAGGTCTACCGGTCCGACCCGACGACCAAGCACGCGCAGTACGCGCTGACCGAGGTCGCCGACGAGTGCCGGCACTCCACCATGTTCGCCCGGATGGTCGAGCGCATCGGCTGCCCGCCCTACGGCCCGCGCCGGTACACCTACCAGCTCGGCAAGCTGCTCCCGGTGATCGGCTACGGCCCCGCCCTGTACGGCTCGATCCTGGTCGCCGAGGAGATCCTCGACCGGATGCAGCGCGAGACCATGGCCGACGAGACCGTGCAGCCGCTGGTGCGCATGGTCAACCGGATCCACGTGCTGGAGGAGGCGCGGCACGTCCGGTTCGCCCGCGAGGAGGTCGTGCGCGGCGTGGAGACCCTCACCCGGAAGGAACTGCCCTACCAGCGCTGGCTGATCGCCACCACGTCGATGTTCATCACCCGGTCGCTCATCAACCCGGAGGTGTACGCGGCGGTGGGCCTGGACAAGGAGGAGGCGCACCGGGCGGCGCTGGGCAACCCGAACTGGCAGGAGACGATCCGGTGGTCCGGCGAGCGCATCATGAAGTTCCTGGACGAGCACGGACTGGTCGGGAAGCCGGGGATGCGGGCATGGCGCCGCTCGTTCCTCCTCGGGTGAGCGCGCCCTGGGCGCCGGACCACCGGTTCGTGGCCTCCGACGGGACGGCGCTGCACGTCGTGGACAGCGGTCCGCGCGACGCCGGGGTGACCACCGTGCTCGTGCACGGCTGGACCCTGGACCACACGTCGTGGGACGAGGTGGCCCCGGCCCTGCCCGGCCGGGTGCTCCGCTACGACCACCGGGGGCACGGCGGATCTGCGGCGTCCTCGGCGGAGACGTCCACGATCGAGCGGTGCGCGGACGACCTGGCCGAGCTGCTCGCGGCCCGGGTGCCCACCGGGCGCGTCGTGCTCGCGGGCCACTCGATGGGCGGGATGACGATCATGGCGCTGGCCGAGCGGCACCCCGCGCTGCTCGACCGCGTCGCCGGGGTCGTCCTGGTCGCCACGTCGTCGGGCGGGCTGTCCGGCTCGACGCTCGGGCTGCCGGGCGTGTGGGGCCATGCCTTCCTGGCCGGCGAGCGCGCCTCGAACCGGCAGCTCGCCCGCCTGCGCCGACCGCAGTTGTTGCAGCGCACCGGCGTCCTGCGCCCCGGCCTGCGGTGGCTGCTGTTCGGCCGGCAGCCGCTGTGGCGCGACGTGGCGTCCACGGCGGTCATGGTGGGCCGGTGCAACCCGGTGGCCATGGTGGCGTTCCGGGGTTCCCTGGACGCCCACGACCGGGTGAGGTCGCTGAAGCGGTTCGCGGGCATCCCGGCGGTGGTCCTGGCCGGCGGGGCCGACCGGCTCACCCCGGCCGGGCACGCGCGGACCATCGCCGACGAGATGACCGACGCCGAACTGGTGGTCTACCCGGGCGCGGGGCACATGCTGCCCCTGGAGCGGTCAACCGAGGTCACCGCACACATCGTCGCACTCCTGTGACAGCTCCAGCCCTGTCCCACCGACGCACCACCACGCGAGGCCGCGTCCTACCGACGCACCACCACGCGAGGCCGCGTCGGTAGGTCGAGTCTCATTTGCCGTCGACCGAGCCGAAGGCCCGATCGACGGGAAATCAGGCTCGACCTGCCGACTTGAAGCGGCCGAGCCCGCCGCGCTGGAGGCGCGGCAATTCAATTCTGGAGGGGGAAGCCGCCGCCGATGCCCCGCCAGGCGAGGGTCGAGATCAGGGCCACCGCGTCCTCCTTCGGGACCTGGCGGTCGTCGGCCAGCCACGCACGGGCGGTGACCTGGGACAAGCCCACCAGGCCGACCGCGAGCAGCTTGGCGCGGTGCTCGTCCAGGCCGGTGTCGGCGGTGATCGTCTCGGTGATCGCCTCCACGGTCTCGGTCGTCGCCCGCTCCACGGCCTGCGCCACCGCCGGCTCGCTGCGCAGGTCGGACTCGAAGACCATCCGGAACGCCTGGCCCTCGCCGTCCACGAAGTCGTAGAACGCGCCGACGGTCGCCTTCACCCGCTGCTTGTTGTCCGAGGTGGAGTCCAGCGCGTCGCGCACGCGGCCCACCAGTTCGTCCACGTGGGACTCCAGCAGCGCCATGTACAGCTCCAGCTTGCCGGGGAAGTGCTGGTAGAGCACCGGCTTGCTGACGCCCGCGCGCTCGGCGATCTCGTCCATCGCGGCGGCGTGGTAGCCGTTGGTCACGAACACGTCCTGCGCCGCGGCCAGCAACTGGGCACGCCGGGCGGTGCGTGGGAGGCGGACCCCCCGTCCCGCGCCGCCGTTGTGCCCGACCGTGGTCTGGGCCGTCTCCGTCATGGTGCCTCCAGCCAACCTGTCCATCGCGGAACCGGCAAGGGGTGACCCCGCCGGCTCGTCGGCAACCTTACTCGCTGGTAGCAGCGTCCTGGGAAAGCTTCTCGTTTCGTAGGACGCCCGGGAAGGCATCCTGGAGCAATGACCGAGACCCTGGAGGCGAGCAGACCCGCCATCACCCACGTGCCCCTGTCCGCCGCGCCGCTACCTCCGGTGGACACAACGAGCGCGCCCTGGCCTGGTGACTACGTCGAGGTGGCCGGGCACACCGTGCACGTCCGGCGCACGCCCGGCCCGGCCGGCGCGACCGCCGTCTACGTGCACGGCCTGGGCGGTTCGGCGACGAACTGGACCGACCTGGCCGGCCAGCTGTCCGGGCACGTCGCCGGGCACGCGCTGGACCTGCCGGGCTTCGGCCGCTCCGAGCCGATCCCCGGCTACACGTTCAGCATGACCACGCACGCGGAGGTGGTGGCCGGGTTCGTCGAGTCCCTCGGCGTCGGCCCGGTGCACCTGTTCGGCAACTCCATGGGCGGCGCGATCTCGCTGATCACCGCCGCGACCCGGCCCGACCTGGTGCGCTCGCTGACCCTGGTCTCACCCGCCGTGCCCGACCTGCGGCCCAGCCTGCGCCGGGTGTCCGACCCCCGGCTGCCGCTGGCGTTCCTGCCGGTCGTCGGCGCGCGCGTGCGCCGACGACTGGCGCTGACAACACCCCGCGCGCGGACCGAGCAGATGTTGCGGCTGTGCTTCGCGGACCCGTCGACGGTGCCGGACGTGCGGATCGAGCAGTCCGTGGAGGAGTACGCGGAGCGGTCCGCACAGCCGTGGGCGGGCGACGCGCTGGGGCGCAGCACGGTGGAGCTGATCCGGTCGTGGCTGGTGCCCAGGTCCCGGTCGATGTGGCTGCTGCCGCCCCGGGTCACCGCGCCCTCGCTGGTGGTGTGGGGCACCGACGACCGGCTGGTCAGCGCCCGCAAGGCGCCCCGGGTCGCCCGGCTGCTGCCGCGCGGGCGGCTGCTCGTGCTGCCCCGCACCGGCCACGTCGCCCAGATGGAGCGCCCGGAGTCGGTGGCGCGAGCGGTGCTGGGCATGTGGGAGTCCGGGGATGCCTGGTAGACCCGTGCGGCGCGGTGGCCGGGCCCCCGCGCGCGGTGCCGGCACCGGCGTCCACCTGGTGGGCGCGGTTGTGGCACCCTGTTCGCCGTGAACCGGACATCGCAGGACGGGCGCGCGCCCGCCCCGGGTGCCCGGCCGTCCCCCCCGGACGACCGCTACCGCCGGGGCTCCCGGCGCACCGGGGCCGAGCCGCTGACCGCCTCCTGGGAGCCGGCCGGCCACCGGCCGCGCCCCCGGCGGCGCGGGTTCAAGGGCCTGGTCGCCGGCTACGGCTGGCGGATCTACGCCATCCCCGTGCTGGTGGTGCTGACCGCGCTGGTGGTGCTGGACACCGCTGCGCCCGACCAGGTCGACTCCGCCGGCGAGACCTCCGCCGCGCCGTCGAGCGCGCCGACGTCGTCGGGCCCGCCGGCGGCGGGGGAGACGCCGCCCGCCAAGGTGGACCTGATCACCATCCCCACCGCCGTGCTGCCCGACGGCCCGAAGTTCTCCGAGCAGGGCGCGGGCACGTGGCAGGTCATCGCGGGCTCCGCCCCGCAGGTGGGGCAGGGCCGGGTCTACCGGTACGCGGTGGCCGTCGAGGACGGCGTGGAGGCGGCCGACTACGGCGGTGACCGCGAGGCGTTCGCGCGGACCGTCGACGGCGTCCTGGCAGACAGCCGGAGCTGGATCGGCAGCGGCCAGGTGGCGATGCAGCGCGTCGAGCCCGACCAGCCGGTGGACTTCACCGTGAGCCTCACCACCACGTCGACCACGCACAGCATGTGCGGCTTCCAGATCCAGTACGAGTCGTCGTGCTGGCACCCGCCGACCAAGCGCGTGGTGATCAACGTCGCCCGCTGGGTGCGCGGCGCGAAGGCGTACAGCAACGACCTGTCGACCTACCGCGCGTACGCGATCAACCACGAGGTCGGCCACGCGCTGGGCAACGGCCACGAGGGCTGCGCGGAGAACGGGCACGCCGCGCCGGTGATGATGCAGCAGTCCTTCGGGGTGGCCAACGACTACGTGGCCCAGTTGAACGAGGTCGACTCCTCCAACCGGGGCGTGGTGCCCAACGACGGCAAGGTGTGCACGCCGAACGCGTTCCCCGTGGCACCTCGCTAGGCCGCCGTTCGGGCATCCTGGACGGGGTGGTTCCGGGGCCGTCCACGCTCTGGGACGGCTTCCCATCCGGGAAGACGGTGCGCCAGGCTGGTGTTGTCCGTCGGTACAGGACATGTTTCGTCGAGGAGGATCAGATGGCGCTTCCGCCGCTCGTGGAGCCCGCAGCGGAGCTGACCAAGGAAGAAGTCGCGCGGTACAGCCGGCACCTGATCATCCCGGATGTCGGGGTTGACGGTCAGAAGCGGCTGAAGAACGCGAAGGTCCTGGTCGTGGGCGCGGGCGGGCTGGGTTCGCCGGCGCTGCTCTACCTGGCGGCGGCCGGGGTCGGCACGCTGGGCGTGGTGGACTTCGACATCGTCGACGAGTCGAACCTCCAGCGCCAGGTCATCCACGGCCAGTCGGACGTGGGCAAGCCCAAGGCGGAGTCCGCGCGCGACTCGGTCGCCGAGATCAACCCGTTCGTGAAGGTCAACCTGCACCAGGTGCACCTGAACTCGGAGAACGTGCTCGACGTCTTCCGGGACTACGACCTGATCCTGGACGGCACGGACAACTTCGCCACCCGGTACCTGGTCAACGACGCCGCCGTGCTGCTGGGCAAGCCGTACGTGTGGGGCTCGATCTTCCGGTTCGAGGGCCAGGTCAGCGTGTTCTGGGAGGACGCGCCGGACGGCCAGGGCCTGAACTACCGCGACCTCTACCCGGAGCCGCCGCCGCCCGGCATGGTCCCGTCGTGCGCCGAGGGCGGCGTGCTGGGCGTGCTGTGCGCGTCGATCGGCTCGATCATGGTGACCGAGGCGATCAAGCTGCTGACCGGCATCGGCGAGACGCTGCTCGGTCGGCTCATGGTCTACGACGCCCTGGAGATGACCTACCGGACCATCAAGATCCGGAAGGACCCGGCGAGCATCAAGATCACCGAGCTGATCGACTACGAGGCGTTCTGCGGCGTGGTGTCCGACGACGCGCAGCAGGCGGCGGCGGGCAACACGATCACCCCGCTGGAGCTGAAGCAGAAGCAGGACGCCGGTGAGGACTTCCTGCTGGTCGACGTCCGCGAGCCGCACGAGTACGAGATCGTGCGGATCCCCGGCTCGGTGCTGATCCCCAAGGACCGCATCCTGTCCGGCGAGGCGTTCTCCGAGCTGCCGCAGGACAAGCAGGTCGTGCTGCACTGCAAGTCCGGCGCGCGCTCGGCCGAGGCGCTGGCCGCCCTGCACCGCGCGGGCTTCAAGGACGCCGTGCACGTCGGCGGCGGTGTGCTGGCCTGGGCCCGCGAGGTCGACCCGTCGCTGCCCACGTACTGAGGTAATCCGGGGGTCGCCCGTGCGCGGGCGGCCCCCGGCGCTCTCGTCGGACGTGATCTTGGCAATACTGTGAAACCGCAATAGTGCGGTTGGGCCGGATGGGTGCAGACCGCGTCACTCGCGGCGCTGCGTCCACCGAACACGAGGCTCCTGCGGGTAGCGTGCCGGCGTGACCCCATCCCCGGAGCCGCCGCCGTCGCACGTGCGCGCCGCGTTCGGCGCGCGTGACGCCGAGCCGGAGCTGATCGACGCCGGTCCGGTGTGGCGCTGTGGCGACGCGGCGATCCGGCCGGCGGGCAGGCCCGCCGAGGCGACGTGGGTCGCCAAGACCCTCGACACGCTGACCGTGGACAACCTGCGCGTGGGCAGACCCCTGCGGTCCACCGACGGCCGGTACGTCGTCGGCGGGTGGGCCGCCACCAAGTACCTGTCCGGTCGGGCAGAGCCCCGGCACGACGAGATCGTGGAGGTCGCCGTCCGGCTGCACCAGGCGACCCGGGGTCTCACCAAGCCCCGCTTCCTGGACGCCCGCGCGGACGTGTTCGCCGTCGCCGACCGCTGCGCGTGGGAGGAGGGCGGGGCCGAGCTGGACCCGGCGCTCGGCGGCCGGCTCTTCGAGCTGCTCGCCGCCTACCGCAAGCCGGTCGCGCTCAAGCCGCAGGTGGTGCACGGCGACCTCTTCGGCAACGTGCTGTTCGCGGGCGACGCGGCACCGGCCGTCATCGACTTCAAAGCGTTCTGGCGCCCCGCCGAGTACGGAGCCGCGATCGTCGTGGTGGACGCGACCTCCTGGGGCGGCGCGGACCACGGCTTGATCCAGCGCTGGGCCCACCTCGCCGAGTGGCCGCAGATCCTGTTGCGCGCGACGCTGTTCCGCCTCGCGGTGCACGCGCTGCACCCGCTGTCGGGCCCGGGTTCGCTGGTCGGGCTGGAGCGGACGACCACCCGGGTGCTCGAACTGCTCTGATCCCCGGTGGAATAGTTGAGACCTCAACCAGGTTGATGCGGTCGAGACCCCCGGAGCAGAGGAGGCGTTGTGACCACCGACATCCGCGAACTGCTCGACCACGGCCGGGAGTTCCGCGCCGCGGGCGACCCGAGCAGCGCCGCGCGGTTCCTGGCGCAGGCGGCGGAACTCGCCCCGGCCGACCGGACCGTGCTCACCGAGCTGGCCCTCGCGCACTTCCATTCGGCGGCGCTGGGCCGGGCCGAGGGCGTGCTGCGCGAGCTGGTCGACCTCGACCCGTCCGACGGCTACGCCCGGCTGCTGCTCGGCCGCACGCTCAGCCGGCGCAGCCGGCACGCCGAGGCGCTGCCGCAGCTCCGGCTCGCCGCCGCGCTCACCCGCGACCCCGACGTGCTGGCCGAGCTGGCGAGGGTCGAGCAGCGGGTCACCACAGACCGGGTGGCTCCTCCGCCTTCTCCCTGACCGCGTCCTCCCAGCGGTACGCGCGCAGGTCGACCTTGCCGTCGACCACCGCCACGCCCTCCTCGCGCAGCAGCTGGTGCTGCGCGTCGGCGATGTGCGGCGCGCACGTGCCGTTGGCGCGCAGCACCCGGTGCCACGGCAGGTCGTGCCCGTCCTGGTTCAGGACCTGGCCGACCAGCCGGGGCGACGGGGCCCGGGACAGGTCGGCGACGTCGCCGTAGGTGGCGACCCGGCCCCGGGGGATGGACCGCACGGTCTCGCGGACCAGTTCGTGCAACTCTTCATCCACCGACCCAGTTTTCCACGCCGGCGGGGCCGTCCGGTCAGCCGGTGTAGCCGGCCACGATCTTGGTGAAGTCGTACGTGCCCTGGTTGGTGCCGCTGCAATCGCTGCCGGACCCGCCGCAGTTGCCCTTGTCGCGGTTGGTGGCCCAGAACGTGAAGCGGGCCAGGTGCTTGCTCGCCGCCCAGTCGCGGATCGCGCGGAACTGCGCCGTGGTCACCGTCTCGCCGGTGTCGGTGATGCCGTTCATGGACGACAGCCCGCTGCGCCGGTACGCGGCGTCGTCGGAGAGCCCGAAGGTCGCCTTGACGTGGTTCTTCAACCCGTCCACGGCGGACTTGGTGCCCGCCACCAGGTCGCTGGGCCCGCCGAAGTTGAACGGCATGACCGCCCACACGTCGACCGGCGCGGCCAGCTCCTTGGACCGGGTGACCAGCCGGGTGCCCCACGAGTTCAGCCCGGCCCGGTTGGTCGGCATGGTGACCACCGTCCGCACCGCCGGGTTGTTCTGCTTCACGATCTTCAGCGCGCCCAGGATCCGGTCCTGCACGGTGGCGTTCTCGAACTCGTCGGTGTTCTCGATGTCGATGTCGATGGCCTTGAGCTGGTAGGCGTCGATCACCTTCTGGTAGGCCGCCGCGAGCGCCGCCGCCGACGAGCAGCGCGGGCCCAGCTTGGTGCCCGACCAGCCGCCGAACGACGGGACCACGTCACCGCCTGCGGCCCGGATGTTGCGGATCAGCGTGGCGTCCGCGCCGGTGAGCGGGCGTCGGCCGTCCCACGCGGGGTTGCACCCGCCGTCCGAGAGGATGAACGCCAGCGTGAACGCCTTCACGCCGGTCTGGTTCATCACCGTCACCGGGTTGGGCTTCGCACCCCACTGGTACAGGTAGGGCGCCGCCAGGACCGGGTCCGGCGCGGCCTGGGCGGCGGGCGCGAGGGACATCGCCGCGAGACCCGCCGTGATCGTGACCATCAACCGCCGCAAGGGTTTCATCGTTCCTCCGGGACGCAGGGGGAGCACGCTGCGGCGGCGGGGACGCGTGCGCCGGGGACCTACCCAAAGTGGCCTGGACCACTCGGATTTGTCAAGAGACCGTACAAAACGGCCGTGTCCGCCTGCCCCCTACCCGGCTCTGTCGTACCCCCGTGGTTCCATCGGCGCGTGGCAGTGGACAGGGCCCCGTTGCTGGTGCGCCGGGTGCGGGAGGAGCACCCCCGGCGCGGGTGGAGCGCGCCCGCGCGGGCGGTGCTCGACCACGGCGGCGGGCCGCTGCGCGTGCTCGGCGGCCCCGGCACCGGCAAGACCACGCTGCTCGCCGAGGTGGCGGCCGACCGGATCCGGCGCGGCGGGGCCGACCCGGAGAGCGTGCTGGTGCTGACCGCGAACCGGCGGGCCGCCGTGGCCATGCGCGCCCGCATCACCCGCCTGCTGACCGCCGAGGTCGAGGGCGAGGTGCTGCCGACGACGCAGGAGCCGCTGGTCCGCACCGTGCACTCGTACGCGTTCGCCGTGCTGCGCGCCCAGGCCGTGCGGCGGGGCGAGCCGACACCCCGGCTGCTCTCCGGCCCCGAGCAGGACGCGGTGGTCCGCGAACTGCTCGCGGGCGACGTGAGCACGGGCGCGGCGCGGTGGCCGGGGCGGCTGCGCCCCGCGCTCCCGCTGCCCGGCTTCGCCCAGGAGCTGCGCGACCTGCTGCTGCGCGCCACCGAACGCGGCCTGGCACCCGAGGACCTGGTCGAGCTGGGTCGCGCGCACGGCCGGGACGAGTGGGAGGCGGCCGGCCTGTTCGGCACCCAGTACGAGCAGGTCAACCTGCTGGCGGCGGCCGGGCAGGGCGCGGCCTCGTCCTACGACGCGGCCGAGCTGGTCGCCACCGCGCTGCTGGCCTTCGAGACCGACGCGGACCTGCTGCACGCCGAACGCACCCGGGTCCGCCACCTGCTCGTGGACGACGCCCAGCACCTCGACCCGCTGCAGCACGCGCTGGTGTCCGCGCTGGGTGCGGCGGCGCGGGAGTTCGTGCTGGCGGGCGACCCGGACCAGGCGGTGTTCTCCTTCCGGGGCGCGGACCCGGTCCTGCTGTCCGGCGCGGACGTGCCCACGGCGGTGCTGCGCGAGGGCCACCGGATGGCGCCGGAGATCCGGGCCGCCGTCGCCCGGCTGGCGGCCCGGCTGCCCGGCGCGTCCCCGGCCCGCGAGGTCACCCCGGTCGACGCCGCCGGCTCGGTCCAGGTTCGGCTGTTCGCCTCGGCCGCGCAGGAGGCGAGCTGGGTGGCCGACCAGTTGCGCCGCGCCCACCTGATCGACGAGGTGCCGTGGTCGGAGATGGCCGTCGTGGCGCGCTCCGCCGGCCGGTCGCTGCCGGTGCTGCAACGCGCGCTGCTCGCGGCGGGCGTGCCGGTCGCGGTGCCGAACGACGAGCTGCCGCTGGCGAAGCAGCCCGCCGTGGCCCCGTTCCTGGCCCTGCTGCGCTGCGCCGCCACCCCCGGCAGCCTCGACGAGGACGTCGCCGCGATGCTGCTCGCGTCCCCGCTGGGCGGCGCCGACCCGCTGGCGCTGCGCCGGCTGCGGCGCGGCCTGCGCCGGCTGGAGCTGGCCGCCGGCGGCGACCGCCCCAGCGGGGAGCTGCTGGTCGAGGTGATCGAGTCCGACGACCGGCTGGCCGCCCTGGAGGACGCCGAGGCCCAGCCCGCCCGGCGGGTCGCCGCCCTGCTGCGCAAGGCCCGCCGGGGCATCGCGGCCGGGCACAGCGTCGAACAGGTCCTGTGGGAGCTGTGGCAGCACACCGGCCTGCAGAACCGCTGGGTCGCCCAGTCCGCGCGGCACGGCACCACCGGGATGCAGGCGGACCGCGACCTCGACGCGGTCGTCGGCCTGTTCGAGGCGGCGGCCAAGTACGTCGACCGGCTGCCCGGCGCGGGCGCGGACGGCTTCGCCGACTACCTCGCGGCCCAGGAGATCGTCGGCGACACGCTCGCCGCGTCCGCCCCGGTCGGCGAGGCCGTCGCGGTGCTCACCGCGCACTCGGCCGCCGGCCGGGAGTGGACCGTGGTGGCCGTGCCCGGCGTCCAGGAGGGGAGCTGGCCGGACCTGCGGCTGCGCGGCTCGCTGCTCGGCGTCGAGCGGATGGTCGACGTGCTGACCGGCGTCGGCGAGCAGGTGTCGGCCATCGCGCCGCTGCTCGCCGAGGAGCGCCGGCTGCTCCTCGTGGCCGCCAGCCGCGCCCGGCGGGCCCTGCTGGTCAGCGCCGTGCGCGGCGAGGACGAACAGCCCTCCCGGTTCCTCGACGAGCTGGAGGAGCTCGCCACCGACGAGCCCGAGCGCCCCACCTACACCCCCCAGCGCGGCCTGGTGCTGGCCGAGCTGGTCGGCGAGCTGCGCCGGGTCGTGTGCGCCGAGGACGAGACCGGCGACCGCCGGGACCGGGCGGCGG
This sequence comes from Actinosynnema sp. NPDC050436, assembly GCF_040655415.1. Classification (NCBI taxonomy): domain Bacteria; kingdom Bacillati; phylum Actinomycetota; class Actinomycetes; order Pseudonocardiales; family Pseudonocardiaceae; genus Actinosynnema; species Actinosynnema sp. NPDC050436. The sequence continues at coordinate 81,625 of NZ_JBFAJV010000017.1, forward strand.
CCCAGCTCGCCAGGCTCGCCGCCGAGGGCGTGCCCGGCGCGCACCCCGACTCCTGGTACGGCCTGGCCGACGTGACCTCCGACCAGCCGCTGTGGACCGAGGAGCACACGGTCAGCGTGTCCCCGTCGACGGTCGAGGTGCTGGCCAAGTGCCCGGTCCGCTGGGTGGTCGAGCGGCACGGCGGCCAGGACCCGGCCGAGCTGGCGTCCATCACCGGCACCCTCGTGCACGCCCTCGCCCAGGCCGCCGCGACCGGTGCGGGCGAGAAGGAGCTGCGCGCCAAGCTCGCCGAGGCGTGGTCGGCGGTCGACGCCGGGGCACCGTGGTTCTCCCGCCGCGAGCGGATCCGGGTGGAGCGGATGCTCGACACGTTCCTCACCTGGCTGACCACCAGCCGCGACCAGCTCACCCAGGTCGCCGTCGAGGAGGAGATCTCGGTCGAGGTGCCCAAGCGCGACGGCGGCCCGTGGCTGAAGGTCAAGGGCCGGGTCGACCGGCTGGAAACCGACCGCGACGGCCGCCCGGTCGTGATCGACCTCAAGACCGGCAAGTCCCCGGTGACCAAGGAGGAAGCCCGCCAACACCCGCAGCTGGCGGTCTACCAGCTCGCGTCCGCGCTCGGCGGCTTCACCCACCTCGGCCTGGGCACCGACCCGGGCGGCGCGCGCCTGCTGTACGTGGCCAAGGAGAACAAGAAGACCGGGGCCACCGAGCTGGAACAGGCCCCGCTGGACGAACAGGGCGTCCGCGCCTGGCTGGAAGCCGTGCAGGCCGCCGCCGGCTCCAGCGTCGGCCCGGTCTACACGGCCAGCGAAACCCCGGACTGCGACCGCTGCCCGGCCCGCACCGCGTGCCCCGTCCACGCCTCCGGCAGGCAGGTCAGCCAATAGCCCCGACCGCGCGCCGGTGTGTCCGTCGTCTCACGCCGGGCGGCGAACGCGCCCCCGACGCCGCTCCGGCCACCACGGCGTCACCCGCCGGTAGCACACCGTGGGCACCGCCGACGTGGCGTTTGGCGATGCCCGCCCCGGTCTGACACAGTCGTGGGCCGCTGAGACCAGGGCAGCGCCGCCGCCCGCACCGCGCCCGACGACCGATCCGGCCGTGCCGCTGCGGGTCGCCGGGGCTTCACGCGGCCGGGATCGGAGAATGCGAGTCGTGGCAGTGCCGGGTGGAGATCGAGGACGAGCGGGCGGTGCGCAGCACCTGGCCAGCCCGTTCGAGGTCGCCGAAGCCCTCGGCCTGCCCAAACCGACCCCCGAGCAGGCCGCCGTCGTCGCCGCGCCCACCGCGCCCGCGCTGGTCGTGGCGGGCGCCGGCGCGGGCAAGACGGAGACGATGGCCGCCCGCGTCGTCTACCTGGTCGCCAACGGCTTCGTCACGCCGGACCGCGTCCTCGGCCTCACCTTCACCCGCAAGGCCGCCCGCCAGCTCTCCGAGCGCGTCCGCGCCCGGCTGCGCCGGCTCGGCGGCTCCCCGCTGCTCGACCGCCTGGACCCGAGCGGCGAGCGCCGCGCCGCCGTCCTCACCACCGAGCCGGTCATCCTCACCTACCACGCCTACGCGGGCCGCCTGGTCGGTGAGCACGGCCTGCGCCTGCCCGTCGAGCCGGGCGTGCGGCTGCTCACCGAGACGGCGTCGTGGCAGCTCGCCCACCGGGTCGTCTCGACCTGGGCGGAGGACATCGACACCGACAAGGTCCCGGCCACCGTCACCGGCTACCTGCTCGCGCTGGCCGGCGAACTCGGCGAGCACCTGGTCGAACCCACCGACCTGCGCAAGAACGCCGAGTGGCTGACCACGGTGATCGAGTCGGCCCCCAAGACCGCGCGCCAGCGCGACGCCCTGCCCGAGAAGCTCAAGGACATCGTCAACGCCCAGCGCCTGCGGGTGAACCTGCTGCCGCTGCTGGAGGCGTACCAGGCGCGCAAACGCCGTGAAGCGGCGATGGACTTCGCCGACCAGATGTCCCTCGCCGCCCGCCTGGCCGACGAGTACCCCGAGGTCGTGCGCGGCGAGCGGGAGCGCTACGGCGCGGTCCTGCTCGACGAGTACCAGGACACCGGCCACGCCCAGCGCGTGCTGCTCCGGTCCCTGTTCGGCCAGGGCGAGCCGATGGCCGTCACGTCCGTCGGCGACCCGGCCCAGGCCATCTACGGCTGGCGCGGCGCGTCGGCCGCCAACCTGCCGCGCTTCGTCCACGACTTCCCGCCCGCCCGCAAGTACGGCCTGCTCACCAGCTTCCGCAACCCGCCCGAGGTGCTGGCGCTGGCCAACGCCGCGTCCGCGCCGCTGCGCGCGTCCGGCCTCGACGTGGAGGAGCTGCGCGCCCGGCCCGGCGCGGGCCCCGGCGACGTCCGCATCGGCCTGTTCCCCGACGTCCGCGCCGAGCTGGACTGGATGGCCGACACCGTCGCCGCCCAGTGGCAGGACCACCTGGACTCCAGCGACGAGCCGCCCACCGCCGCCGTCCTGGTCCGCCGCCGCGCCGACATGGCCGCGATCGCCGCCGCCCTGCGCGAGCGCGACCTGCCCGTCGAGGTGGTCGGCCTGGGCGGGCTGCTCGACGAGCCCGAGGTGCGCGACCTGACCAGCGCCCTGCGCGTCCTGGTCGACCCGCTGGCCGGCACGGCCGCCGCCCGCCTGCTCACCGGCTCCCGGTGGCGGGTGGCCGCCGTCGACCTGGCGGCGCTGTGGAAGCGCGCCCGCGAACTCGCCGGGGCACCCAGCCGCCAGTCCGTCGTGGACGACCCGCTGGCCGTGCTCGCCGACGCCCTGCCCGGCGAGCACGCCGAACAGGCCGGCCTGGCCGACGCCCTGGACGACCCCGGCGACCCGACCGCGTACTCGGCCGAGGGCTACCACCGCGTCCGGCGGCTGGGCGCGGAGCTGTCCGCCCTGCGCCGACGCCTCGACCAGCCGCTGCCCGAGCTGGTCGCCGACGTCGAGCGCACCCTGCTGCTGGACATCGAGGCCATGGCCCGGCCGGGCGGCGTTGGCCGGTCGCACCTCGACGCGTTCGCCGACGTCGTCGCCGACTTCGCCGCCGCCAGCCCGTCCGCCACCCTCCCGGCCCTGCTCGACTACCTCTACACCGCCGAGCACGCCGAAGACGGCCTGGAACCCGGCGAGGTCGAGGTGGCCGACAACCGGGTGCAGGTGCTCACCATGCACTCGGCGAAGGGCCTCGAATGGCACATCGTCGCCCTGCCGCACGTGGTGAAGGACGTGTTCCCGGGCCGGAAGAAATCGTCGTGCTGGCTCAAGGCGGTGGCCGAGCTGCCCGCCGAGCTGCGGGGCGACGCGGCCGACCTGCCGCAGCTCCGCATCCCCGGCGGCAGCAACCGCAAGGAGGTCGAAGAGGCCCTGGACCGCCACGCCGACGACTTCGAGGATCGCCGCCTGGTCGAGGAGCGCAGGCTGCTGTACGTGGCGCTGACCCGGTCCGAGCACAACCTGCTGGTGTCGGGCCACTGGTGGGCGGAGACCGGCGAGAAGCCCAAGGGCCCGTCCACGTTCCTGAGGGAACTCCGCGAGTTCGTGCTGACCGCCGAGCACCCGCCGGCGGACGTCGTCCACTGGGCGCCGCCACCCGTCGAGGACGAGGCCAACCCCCTCGCCTCCCAGGTCAAGTCGGCGCAGTGGCCGGCCGACCCGCTGGGCAAGCGCCGCGCCGCCGTGGCCGAGGGCGCGGACCTGGTCCTGGCCGCCCTGTCCCGCCACCGGGCCACCCCACCGCCACCCGCCCCCGCACCGGCCGCCACGCCCACGGACGCCGACCTCCCACCCGAGCCCCCTGAAGACCTCCCCCCGGAGCCGCCGGAGGACTACGGCCCACCCCCGGAGCCACCGGACCACGACACCGACGAGTTCGTCCCACCCGCCGACGAGGAGCCCGACCACTCCGCCGACCTCACGGACCACCCCACCGACCCGACGGACACCCCACCGGACGACTTCGCGGCCGACCCGGCTGACCCGTCGGATCCCGCCGGCCTGCCCGGCCTGCCCGCAGACGACCCGGAGGGCTGGGCACGCGACGTGGACGTCCTGCTCGCCGAACGAGCCGCCGCCGCCGACCGGCGCGAACGGGTCGTCCTGCCCGACCACCTCTCGGTGAGCCAGCTCGTGGAACTCGCCGACGACCCGGACAAGCTGGCCCGCCGGCTGCGCCGCCCCCTGCCGTTCCCGCCGAACCCGCTCGCCCGGCGCGGCACGGCGTTCCACACGTGGCTGGAACAGCGGTTCGGCGCGACCCGGCTGCTCGACCTCGACGAGCTGCCCGGCGCGGCCGACGAGGGCGCATCACCCGACACCGAGCTGGGACGCCTCCAGGACGCGTTCCTGGCCAGCGGGTGGGCCGACCGGACCCCGCACGACGTCGAGGTGCCGTTCGAGGCCGAGATCGACGGGATGTCCGTGCGCGGGCGCATGGACGCCGTCTTCGCCGACCCGGACGGCGGCTGGACGGTCGTGGACTGGAAGACCGGCGCGGTCCCCGACGAGGAGCGGCTGCCGGCGCTGTCCGTGCAGTTGGCCGCCTACCGACTGGCCTGGGCGGCGCTGTCGGGCACCCCGGTCGACCGGGTCCGCGCGGCGTTCCACTACGTCCGCCACGACCACACGCTGCGCCCCACGGACCTGCTGGACGCCGACGGCCTCCGCACCCTGATCCGCTCGGTGCCGACCTAGCGGTGCCGACCTGGTGTTGCTGGCTCCCGGCGGTCAGCCGGTCACCCGGGCGTGCGCCGGGACCTCCTTCAACACCCGGTCGTAGAGCACTTCGAGCAGCCAGCGGCCGAACAGCGACGGGCCGAACTCGGTCGACCGGTCCTCCGGCGGCACCAGCAGCTCGGCCACGCCCGACTCGTCCACGGCCACCACGCCGATCCCGTAGTAGTCGAGTTCCATCAACGGCCACGACCGGTCGCCCTGCGGCGCGGGCAGCACCACCGAGCACGGCGCGAGCGTCATCAACGTCCCGCACGACTGCAACGCGCGGTCCACCGTGGACTCACCCACCAGGACACCCACCAGCTCCACGGCGGGCACCGGCAACTGGTCGTGCGCGGTGGGCTCGAACCAGGAGCGGAACCACGACGGGTCCGCCTGGGGCGGCCAGCCGTTCGCGCTGCGCCACTCGTGCACGTCGGCACGAACCCGCACGACGGCCGACACCTGGTGACCCAGCACGGCGACGTCGGGGACGACGATGCCGCGCCAACCGAGTGCCGACGCGGCATGGTGGAGGAGCGGTTGCACTCGGGCATCCTAGGGCTGGTGACGGGTTCGATGACAGATCTCGGCCGCGCTGAGTATCACACCCTGCGCCGAGAGTGATCAGTGCGCCGAACGGCGGACGCGCAGCGCCCAGAGGATCAGCGGCACCTGCAACGGGAGCCGGCCGAAGGCGATCGCCCTCGCCCTGGGCGACTTCGCCCGGTAGTCGTAGGCCATCTTGACGTTCGCCGGGAACACCGCGGCGAAGAACCCGGCCGTGAGCAACCCACCCAACCCGCGCGTGCGCGGCGCGGCCACTGCGGCGGCCAACGCGACCTCGGCGACACCCGAGACGTAAGTCCAGGTCCGAGGCTTGCCCGGCAGCGATCGGGGCACGATCGCGTCGTACGGCCCCGGCCGGGCGAAGTGCGTGACGCCGGCCGCGCCGAGCAACCCGGCCAGCGCGACCGCCGACCAGGAACGGGAACGAGTGGGTTCCATGGGACTCACCCTGTCATGCCGACCACCGACCGGCCCGCCCAGGGTTATCCTCCCGCACCGTGAGTGGTGATCCGGAAAATCCTGAACATCCCGAGCGCGCCGCCGTCGCCGCCCTCGCCGACGACTTCGTCGCGGACCTGCGGGAGTGGCTGGCCATCCCGTCCATCGGCACCGACCCGGCACACCACGAGGACGTGGCGCGCTCCGCCCAGTGGCTCGCCGACGCGCTGCGCCGCGACGGCTGGCCCGACGTCCGCGTGTGGTCCGGCTCCGGCGCGCTGCCCGCCGTCTACGCGTGCCTGCCCGCCGCCGACCCGGACGCCCCCGTCGTGCTGGTCTACGGGCACCACGACGTCCAGCCGGTCGACCCGGTCGAGGAGTGGCACCACCCGCCCTTCGAAGGCACCCTCGTCGGCGAGGAGCTGTTCGGGCGCGGCGCCAGCGACGACAAGGGCCAGGTGGCGATGCACCTGCTCGGCGTCAAGGCGCACCTCGCCGCCCTGCGCGCCGACCACCCCTCGGTGACGATCAAGCTGTTCGTGGAGGGCGAGGAGGAATCCGGCTCCCCGAACCTGTCCCGCCTCCTCGACGACCACCGCGCCGACCTCGCGTGCGACCTCGTGGTCTTCACCGACACGCCGCTCTACGCCCGCGACGCGCCCACCCTGTGCACCGGGCAGCGGGGCAACTACGGCGCCGAGGTCGTGTTCACCGGCGGCACCACCGACGCCCACTCCGGCCGCGCCGGCGGCAGCGTGCCCAACCCCGCCACCGCCATCGCCCGCCTGGTCGCCGCGCTCCACGACGACCGTGGCAGGGTGCAGTTGCCCGGCTTCTACGCCGACGTGGTCGAGCCCACCGCCGCCGAACGCGCCGACTACGCCGCGCTCCCGTTCGACCCAGAGGTGTGGCTGGCCAACTCCGGCGGCGCGCAGGCCGAAGCCGGCGAAGAGGGCTGGTCCACCCTCGAACGCGTGTGGGTGCGCCCCACCGCCGAGGTCAACGGCATCGTCGGCGGCTACACCGGGCCGGGCCTGAAGACCATCGTCCCCGCGCGGGCGGCGGTCAAGCTGTCGTTCCGCCTGGTACCCGACCAGCAACCCGACCGCATCGCCGCAGCGCTCCGCGAGTTCGTCGCCACCCACACCCCGCCGGGCCTGCACGCCGAGATCATCCCGCGCGGTGACGGCGCACCGCCGTACGCGATGCCCGTCGACCACCCCGCCGTGCACGCCGTCAAGGAAGCCCTCGAAGGCGCGTTCGAGCAGCCGGTCCGGTACAGCCGGACCGGCGGGAGCGGACCCGCCGCACTGTTGCGCCGAGGGCTCGGCGTGCCGGTCGTGTACCTCGGCGCGACGTTGCCGGATGATCGCATCCACGCGCCCAACGAGCGCGTCGTCGTGCCGCTGCTGCTCCGCGGCGCGGAAGCAGCAGCCCGCCTGTGGCGGCTACTCCCGGAGAGGCTGTCATGATCCGCCGGTTCCACCAGGGCGAGCCGCTCAGCGAACGGCCCGGCCACACCCTGGTGGGTGTGATCCGGATGCCCGACACCGTGCAGAGCCCGGTGCAGGCGATCGCGAAACGCGTCATCGGCGCACTGGCAGCGCTGATGGCCGCGGTGCTGATCGTGTACTTCGACCGCGACGGCTACCGCGACGTCAACGAGGACGGCCTCTCGTTCCTCGACGCCGTGTACTACGCGACGGTGTCGCTCTCCACCACCGGGTACGGCGACATCACCCCCGCCAGTTCGTCGGCGCGACTGGTCAACGTCCTGGTCATCACCCCTCTCCGCGTGCTGTTCCTGATCGTGCTGGTCGGCACCACCCTCGAAGTGCTCACCGAACGCTCGCGGCAGGCGCTGCGGATCCAGAAGTGGAGGACCAAGGTGCGGGACCACGTCGTCGTCATCGGCTACGGGACGAAGGGCCGGTCCGCTGTCAGCGCCCTGCTAGGCGATGGCATGGAACCGGGCTCCATCGTCGTGGTGGACACCTCGCAGGAAGCCCTCGACGCCGCCTCGTCCATCGGCCTGGTCACCGTCCACGGCACCGGGACCAGCAACGACGTCCTGCGGGTCGCCGGAGTCCCGAAGGCCCGCGCGGTCGTGGTGGCCGCGAACCGCGACGACACCTCGGTCCTGGTCACCCTGACCGCCCGCGAACTGGCGCCGAAGGCCCAGGTGGTCGCCTCGGTCCGGGAACGCGAGAACGAACACCTCCTCCGCCAGTCCGGTGCCGACTCGGTCGTGGTCTCCAGCGAAACCGCCGGCCGCCTGCTCGGCATGGCTACCTCCACCCCGTCGGTGGTCGACATGGTGGAGGACCTGCTGACCCCGGACGCCGGCCTGGCGATCGCGGAGCGGGACGTGGAGCCGTCCGAGATCGGCGGCTCCCCGCGCCACCTGCCCGACATCGTGCTGGGCGTGGTCCGCGCCGGCACCCTCTACCGGGTGGACGCCCCGGAAGCCGACGCGGTGGAAGCAGGTGACCGCCTCCTCTACGTCAAGAAGGTCACCCCACCCAAGGAAGCCGACCCCGTGTAGCCCACCCCCGGCCAACCGGCCGGCGATCGACCGGTCGACTACTCGGCCAGCGGAATCCGAACCTGGAAAGCAGCACCCGGACCGCTGGTGTCGACGGCACCCGGACCGCCGGGTCCGACGGCACCCGGACCGCCGGGTCCGACGGCACCCGGACCATCCGGTTCCCCGGCCGTCCGACCGCTCGGTCCGGTGGCCCTCGGACTGATCGGTTCGATGCAGGACAGCTCACCGCCGTGGGCTCGGACCACGCCGCGAGCGATCGAGAGGCCGAGCCCCGAACCGCCGGAGCGGCGGTCCCGGGCCTCGTCCAGGCGGACCAGGCGGTCGAAGATCCGGTCCCGTTCGTCCGGGGCCACGCCCGGCCCGTTGTCCGACACCACCAGCCAGGCGTAGCTGCCCACCGTCGACACGCGCAGCCGCACCCGACCGGACGGCCCGGTGGCCTGGCGGGCGTTGTCGGCCAGGTTCGCCAACACCTGTGCCAGGCGCTGCGGGTCACCTGACACGTAGGCCGACTCACCCTCGGCCGCGATGTCGAAATCGGGAGCCAGCAGCCGGGAACGCGCCACCTCGGCCTCCGCCAGCGCCAGCAGGTCGACCCGTTCCCGGTGCAGTTCCAGGCCGGCGTCGATGCGAGCCAGCGCCAGCAGGTCGTCCACCAGCCGCCCGGCCCGGCGGGACTCCCGCACCAGGAGCAGGTTCAGGCGTTCCCGCTCCTCGGCGCTGCCGGTCTGCATCAGCGCCTCCGACACGGCCTGCACGCCCGCGATCGGCGTCCTCAGCTCGTGCGCCGCGTCCGCGACGAATCTCTTGGTCCGTTCCTCCGATCCCTCCAGTGAGTCGAGCATGTCGTCGAACGCGGCTGCGGTCCGACCGAGTTCGTTGTCCGTCCGGGCCGGGTTGAGCCGGTGGCCCCGGTCGCCCCGCGCGATCGACCGGGCCAGCGTGGTCATCGCGTCCAGCGGTGCCAGCGCCCGCTGCACCACGCCCACCATCGCCACCGCCGTCACGGCCAGCGCGGCGAAGCCGACCAGCAGCAGCAACCGGCGCAAGCGGGCCTGCGCGACGGTGATCACCGACGACTCCACGTAGAGCGTGATGGTCGACCCGTCCGGCAGGTCGCGGGTGACCTTGTTGGTCACCTCGTCGGTCGGCAGGTGACCGAACTCGGTGCCGTCCGGCATCACCAACCGCGCCTGCACGCCCCGGCCCTCCAGCCGGTTCACCAGCTCCGCTCCGCGCACCCGCTGCTTCACCAGCGTCTGCGCGTTGCGGGACTTGTCCAGCAGCGTCGTCTCCACGTCCTGCACCGACTGCGACATGAACAGGGCGTCCACCACCAGCACCAGTCCGACGAGGACGATGCCGAGCACCGCGATCGCCGAGACCGTGACCCGACGCCGCAGGGACACCGTGCGGAGGCTCACGAGTCTTCCGCACGCAACACGTACCCCAATCCCCGCACGGTGTGCAGCAACCGGGGCCCGTGCTCCTCCAGCTTCCGGCGCAGGGCGCTGACGTGGACCTCGACCAGGTTGGGGTCGTAGTCCTCGTACCCCCACACGGCGGTCAGGATCTGCGTCTTGCCCACCACCCGGCCTCGTTGGGCGGCCAGGTAGCGCAGCAACCGCAGCTCCGTCGCGGTCAGCTCCACGGGAGCGCCCCCGCGCAGCACGACCGCCGAGTCGGCGTCCACGACGAGGTCGCCGATCTGCACGGTCGACGGCGTGCGGCCCAGCCTCCGCAGCACCGCGCTGACCCGTGCCACCAGCTCGGCCAGCACGAACGGCTTCACCACGTAGTCGTCCGCACCCCGGTCGAGCCCGCGCAGCCGGTCCGCCACACCGTCACGGGCCGTCAGCATGACCACGCCCGCCCCGCTGGTGCGCCGGATGACCTCCAGGAGCATGAACCCGTCGCGGCCCGGCAGCATCACGTCCAGCACCACCAGGTCGGGCCGGAACCGGGTGAGCTCGCCCTCCAGGTCCCGGCCGTCCGGACGGACCTGGACCTGGTAGCCCGCATCGCGCAGGGCCGAACTCACCGCGGCGCCGATGGCCTCCGCGTCTTCGATCACCAGCACCCTGGCAGCAGTCGACACCTCCTCATTCTGCGTGGTAGGGGCAGGACCCCGCCCGCGTCTTCAGCCTGCGTTCAGGCAATCGGTCGGACAATTCGACACGGAGCAGCGGTACACCCCGGCCACTCGAACTCAGCGGCCCCGCGCCCGGCCGCTCGCGCCCCGGCTACCCGGGCCGGGCTGCCCCGCGCTCGGCCGCCCGACCCGGATCGCCTGCACTCGCCTGCACTCGCCTGCACTCGCCTGCACTCGCCCGCGCAGAGCCCGGCCGCGCGAACCCAGCCGGCCCCGCGCCCGGCCGCCTGAGTCCGCCCGCGCCCTGCCCGCCCGAGTCCGCCCGCTTGAGCGCGCCCGTTTGAGCCCGGCCACCGGAGCCCCACCGTCTGCGCCCCAACCCGCGACCGACCCGCGACCGACCCGCGACCGCTCGCCGGAGCCCGCCCGCGTCCCAACCCCACGCCCCGCCCGCTGGGCCTGGCAGCCGGCACGTGGTGACTCGGAACCCGAGCGCCCGGACGAGAACGCCGAGGCGCGACCTCCCAGGCCGGGCGTCAAGGATCGGCGCCCGGTCCGGGACAACGTCTGAAGTGGACATCGGTCTCGATCGCGGCCGGTGGCCGGTGGTCCGCCGCGAGGTCGGATGGTGGTTTGTGCATGGGTCAATGATCGAACGGGTGTTCGACTAGGATCAAGATCACCATCGGGTGAACGGCGGGCGGGGTGGATCACCGGCCCGGCCCCACGACAACACGACACCCGGTCTGCGACCATCCACCCTGTGGCGGTTCGGCTCAGCCCAGTCCGGTGGGCGCTGATCCTGCTGGTCGTCGGACTGGCAGGGGTCGCGGCGGCGGTCGCGCTCTGGTGGCCGGGCGGCACGGCGGTCGAGGTCCGGCGGGCGCAGGCGACCGTGACCACGCCGGCGCCCTGCGGTGGCTCCGACACCTACGACCGGGTCGAACTGAAACTCGACGGCCAGGCCCGCACGGCCAAGCTCGACGGCTGCGGCCACCGCGAAGGCGAGGCCGTGGAGGTCGTGCTCCCCGCCGACACCACCGGCGACTTCACCGTCCAGGTGGCCGACAGCACCCCGGTGGCGGCGCCCTTCGGGACGCGGCTCGCCGCGATGCTCGTGTGCCTGAGCGGCTTGGCGGGCGGCTTGTACGCCTACCTGCTCGGCAGGTCGCGTCAGGCGACGGCGTCCGCCGAGGCCGTGAACGTGTTGCAGGACGTGGTGACGCCCCCGGTGAAGCCGTAGGACGCCCACTCGGCCTGGTTGGTCGGGCTGCCGTGCGCGTTCTTCTCGGCGGGCTCCTCGACGGCGTACTGGAAGTCGTCCGCCGCCTCCTGAGCCAGTTGCGCGCCGATCGAGCCGGACACCGCTGCCAGGAAGATCCCGGCGAAGCAGTTCGCCTGAAGCTCGATCCGGCGGGACATCTCCAGCCCGGCCGGGGTCTCCTCGCCCGCGTCCACGATCTTGCTGTCCGCCGCGCGCAGCATCCCGGTCAGCGCCTGCACGTGGTGCCCGTACTCGTGCGCCAACGTGGCGAGGTGCGTCGCCGGGTGGTCGCCGCCGCCGTTCTCACGCAGCCGCGACGTGGGCATGTAGATGGTCCGGTTGCGCCCGCAGTAGTAGGCGACCGCCTCGGTCTCCGCCGGTGCCGCACCGCAGGGACCGTCCTGCAGGTCCGGTGCTGCGTCCAGCTTGGGCACCTCGAACGGGAGGTTCGCCTGCTCCAGCGCGGGCCGCCACGCCACGTCAAGGCACGCCACGCCCGCTGCGTAGTAGGCCGCGAGTTCGGTGTCGGACACACCGAACGCGGGCAGTGCGCACGTCGCGCCCACCGGACGGGCCGGCGTGGTCAGGAACGGGTGGTCGCCCAGCCGGTGCACCGCGCGGGGCCGGGGCTGCTCGCTCGTCGCCGGCGCGGCGGGTGCGCCGGGCGCGGCGACCGGCCTGCCGCTGATCCGCCGGCTGGTGTCCACCTGCGTGACCAGGCCGAGGCCGAGCACGCAGGCGACGATCAACGAGAACACGCCGATGAGGACGATCGGGTTGTTCTTGGGCTCCTCGGGCGTGTGCACGGTCCTCCAGTCGGGTCAGCTGACGTCCGCCGCGCTCGCCAGCCAAGTGTTGCACGCGCTCGTCTCGTTGTTCTTGAAGCCGTGCTGAACCCATGCCGCGTTGCGCTCCGGGGAACCGTGGTCGCGGTTGGGGTAGATGGGGTAGTCGCCCCGGTTGCCCGCGTCGGTCAGCGCCACTTGGATCACGTCACCGGGGATCGCGCCGTGCGACAGCGGGGCCAGGGTCATCCCGCCGAAGCAGGTGGCCTGGAGCTCCTTGCGCCGGTTGAGGTCGAGTCCGGCCTCGGTGTCCCAGCCGCCCTTCTCGTACTGGGCCTGGCTGGACGCGCGAAGGATGCCGGACAGCCACTGGACGTGGTGGCCGTACTCGTGCGCCAGTTGCCCGAGGTACTTGCCGGGGTGGTTCGGGTTCGCCGAGCCCTGTTCGCTCGCGTAGTGGTTAGGCGTCCAGTAGATGGTGCCGTCGCAGTACATCGCGGTGCGGTCGGGGCCCATGGAGCCGCACGTGTTGGTGATCTGCGAGGTCACCATGACCAGCTCGACCGGCTGGTAGGGCAGGTTCGCCTTCTGGAAGGACGGCTTCCACATCGCCTCGATGCACGGCAGCGCGGCACGCAGGAACTGGTCCTGTCCGGAGGGCGAGTAGTCCATGCCCGGCAGCGCGCAGCCGTCGATGTTGAACGCGCCCAGGCCACCGCCGTGGATCGGGTTGTCGCCCAGCGCGATCACGGCCTTGGGGCCGGCCTTCGTGGTGCCGGCCGACGTGGGCCGGGAGGACGTCGTCGTCCTGGTCGTCGTGGTCGTTTCGGTCGTCGTGGTGGTCTCGGTCGTGTACGTGTAGCTCGAATAGCCGGAGTAGGCGGAGTCGCTCACGCTCTTGCGCTTGCTGGACGCCACGGTGATCCCCACGGCCGCGATGCCGAGGACGACGACCCCGATCAGGATGCCCGCGACGAGCGGCCCCCTGCTCTTCTTGCGCGGCATCGGCGGGTAGGGGCCGCCGGGACCCCACCCGGGCGGCGGGCCCCAGTTGACCGGCGGCGGCTGAGGCGCAGCCAGCGGCGGTGGCATCACCTGATGGGGTGGTTGTTGCGGCCACTGCGGTGGAGGTGGTGCCTGCGGCCCCGTGCGAGGCCCCGCCGGCATCTGCGGAGGCATCTGCGGATGCTGCTGTTGCGGCTGCTGGGTGGGCCACGGGCGGGTCGGCTGGGGGGTCAGCGGCGCGGGCACGGGCGGTGGCCCAACCGGTCGTGGCGGCGGCTGGCCACCCGGCGGCGGTGGTTGCGTCATCGCTGGTGGTCCCCCATATCGCGGATGCCCGAATCAGCACAGAAGCATAGGCGGACTCCGCTATTCTCCGCGGCCGTGTTGAAAAACTGGGGAGCGGCGTTCACCTGCGCCGTCGCGCTGTGCTCGGTCACCGGCACGGCGGCGGCGGAGCCGGTCGGCGAGGTCGGGCTGCCCGGCACGGTCGGTGCCGACGTGCGCCTGAAACTGGAGCGCGACGGCAAACTGTCCGTGACGGAGGTCGTCACGGTCCCCGAAGGCAGGACCGCCAAACGGGTGGTTCCGCTGCGCATCGCGGTCAGTGACACCCGCGACCGGGTGTTCGAGGTGGACAGCGCGGCCGTCGACGGCAGGGGCACCGCGACGGCGACCGCCGACGACCTCACCATCGCCCTGGAGGCGGGCACCTCCACCGTCACGTACTCCGTGGTCGGCGCCGTCGCCCAGATCGGCGACAGCCTGGAGTTGCGGTGGCAACCGGCGAGCGGCTGGGACACCGCGCTGGACTCGGTGAAGATCTCGGTCATCACACCGGATGCCCCCAAGTCGGTGAACTGCCTGGCCGGCACGCCCGGCACGGCCAAGCCGTGCACGACCGCCGAACTCGGCGACGGGCGCGGCGTCCGGGCCGCCGAAATCGGACTTCCCGCAGGTGAGCGTATCGACGTGGCGGTCGGGCTGCAGGACGGCGCGGCACCCGCGAACGCCCGGGTCGAGGAGACGTCGGGCCTCGCCGCCGCGTTCGCGCTGACCCCGTTGAGCAGTGTCCTCCTGGCCGTGCTGGCACTGCTCCTGCTCGGCGGCGTCGTGCTGCTGTGGTACCTGCGCGGCCGTGACTCGCGCGCGCTCGCGGGTGAGGTCGGGCCGGTGAACGTGCTGGTGTCCGACCCGTCCGGGCACATGGCGTTCGCCTCGCCGGACGGCGTGCTGCCGGGCCAGGTCGGCACCGTGGTGGACGAGCACGTCGACGTGGTGGACGTGACGGCGACCATCGTGGACCTGGCGGTGCGGAACTACCTGTGGATCGAAGAGGTCGACGGGCTCGACTGGCGGTTCGTGCGGCGCAACCCCGCCGACCCGTCGCTGTCCGGGTACGAGCGCGCCGTGTACGCCGCGATCCTGCCGGACGGTGCGGACGCCGTGCTGCTGTCGGAACTGCGGAGCCGGCGGATCGACCTGGCGAAGGTGCGCGACGAGTTGTACGCCGACGTGGTGGCCAAGAACTGGTTCGTGCGCCGGCCGGATGCAGAACGCAGCCTGTGGTGGTGGGTCGGCATTGCGCTGACCGTCCTGGGCGTCGGTGCGACCGTTCTGCTGGTGTTGATCACCGGACCCGCATTGTTCGGGGTAGTCGTCGCGGTCGCGGGCATCGCGTTGGCATTGGGCGCGCGTTCCATGCCCGCGCGCACCAAGCGGGGCAGTGTGCTGTTGGAGCACGTGCGCGGCTTGCGCGGCTATCTGGTGTCCGCTACTCCGAACGACATCCCGGACGCGGACCGGGAGATGGTGTTCTCGCGGTCGCTGCCGTACGCGGTCGTGCTGGGCGAGACCGAGCGCTGGCTCGGCGCGTTCGCCGGCGGCCGGGCCGGGCTGTACTGGTTCGGCGAAGCCGAGAAGGCCCCTGACCTGCGGCGATTCGCTCACCGGTTCCCGACTTTCCTGGGCGCTGTGGACGGGGTGCTGGCCCAGGCCGGGCACCTGCGATCGCTCCGGGGCTGAGCTTTCACCCGATGGTGATCTTGCCTCGGCTCGAACTCCTGTTCGACAATTGACGCATCCCGCCTCAGGGCTCCGAAGGGCCTCGGAGCAGGCCGGCGGGGGAGTTCGTCGGTGTCGTCGGGTGCGGGAACGCGCCCGGTGGGCGGCAGGGCGACACGGGCGTTGGTCCGGGCAGGCCACCTGCGGTCCTCCGGGGGCCGGAAGCCCGTAGGCTGCGTCCATGGCGCTACCCGAACTGCACAGGTTCACGCTTCCCAACGGCCTGCGGGTGGTGCTCGCCCCAGACCCGAGCGCCCCGGTCGTCGGGGTGAGCGTGCACTACGACGTGGGATTCCGCTCGGAGCCGGAAGGCCGGACAGGGTTCGCGCACCTGTTCGAGCACCTGATGTTCCAGGGCAGCGAGAGCTTGGAGAAGCTCGCTCACTTCCGTCACGTGCAGTCCTCGGGCGGCACGTTCAACGGGTCGACCCACCCCGACTACACCGACTACTACCAGGTGCTGCCGTCCGCCGCGTTGGAGCGGGCGCTGTTCCTGGAGGCGGACCGGATGCGTGCGCCGAAGCTGACCGAAGAGAACCTGCGCAACCAGATCGACGTGGTGAAGGAGGAGATCCGACTCAACGTGCTCAACCGGCCGTACGGCGGGTTCCCCTGGATCCTGCTGCCGCCGGTCCTGTTCCAGACCTTCCCGAACGCCCACAACGGCTACGGTGACTTCACCGACCTGGAGAACGCGACGGTCGACGACTGCGCGGCCTTCTTCGACACCTACTACGCGCCGGGGAACGCGGTGCTGACCATCGCGGGCGACTTCCGGCCCGAGGTCGCCAGGGGTCTGGTGGAGAAGCACTTCGGGGACGTGCCCGCACGCCCCGTGCCCGAGCGGCCGTCGTTCGCGGAAGCGCCGCCGAAGGGCGAGCTGCGCGCCGAGCACTCGGACAAGCACGCGCCGATGCCCGCCATCGCGTTGGGGTACCGCATCCCCGACCCGGTGAACGACGTCGAGGGCTACCTGTCCTACCTGGTGCTCGCGGGCGTGCTCACCGACGGCGACGGCTCCCGGCTCCAGCAGCGGCTGGTGCACCAGGAGGCGGTCGTGGTCGACGTCGGCGCGGGGTGCGGGCTCTTCGGTCCGCTGGAGGCGCGCGACCCCGACACCTTCAACATCACCGCGATCCACTCGCCGGAGGTCACCCCGGAGCAGGTGGTCGCGGCGGTGGACGAGGAGCTGTTGAAGCTGGCCGAGAAGGGACCGACGGAGCAGGAGCTGGCGAAGGTCACCGCGCGGTGGGTGTCGACCATGCACCGCGAGCACGACCGGCTGACCAGCCGCACGCTCGGCCTGGGCTCGGCGGAGCTGCTGTTCGGCCGCGCCGAGCTGCTCTACGAGCTGCCGGACAAGCTGGCCGCGATCACCACCGACGAGGTCGCCGCGGCGGCCAAGGCGCTGCGGCCGGACTCGCGGGCCGTGCTGATCCTGAACCCCGCCGTCGCCGAGGCCGGCGCGGCTGCTGACAACGGAGGTACCGAGTGAGCGCCCCGACGACGCACCGCAGCGCCGAGGAGATCGGTCGCACGGAGCAGGGGCCGCGTCCGCTCCCGGAGCTGGGCGAGCAGCGGGCTGCCGCCGACCTGTCCACGGTGGACACCGTGCTGGCCAACGGGCTGCGGGTGATCGCGGTGCGCCGGTCGTCGGTGCCGCTGGTGGAGGTGCGGTTGCGCATCCCGTTCGGCGACCCGGCGGCCTCCAGCGCGGGGTCGACGCACGCGGCGCGGGCCGAGGTGCTGGCCAACACCGTGCTCACCGGCACCGCGACGCGCAGCCGGGTGGACGTGGACACCGAGCTGGCGCTGGTCGGCGGCGAGCTGGACGCGGTGGTGGACCCGGAGCGCCTCGCGTTCTCCGGCAACGCCCTCGTGTCCGGGCTGGACACCGTGCTGGACGTGCTGCGGGACGCGCTGACCGGTGCGGTCTACCCGGCCGAGGAGGTCGAGCGGGAGCGGGCGCGGCTGGTCGAGCGGATCAGGCTGGCGCGGTCGCAGCCGAACGTGATCGCGCGGGAGGCGCTGCAGCGCCACCTGTACGGCGACCACCCGTTCGCCAAGGAGATGCCGGAGGCCGACGAGGTCGCCGGGGTCGGCCGGGACGAGGTGCTGGCGCTGCACGCGTCGGCCGTGCTGCCGCGCGGTTCCGTGCTCGTCGTCGTCGGCGACGTCGAGCCGGACGCCGCCGTGCGGGCGGTCGAGGGTGCGCTCGGCGGGTGGACCGGCGAGGGCACCGCGGTGTCGCTGGCCCCGCTGCCCGAGGTGCGCGGCGGCGACGTGCTGCTGGTGCACCGGCCGGGCGCGGTCCAGTCGCAGATCCGGCTGGCCGGGCGCGGCCTGGTGCGGACCGACCCCCGGTACCCGGCGCTGCAGATCGCGAACCTGGTCTACGGCGGGTTCTTCTCGTCGCGGCTGGTGGAGAACATCCGCGAGGACAAGGGCTACACCTACAGCGCCCGCTCGCACCCGGAGTTCACGCCGGGCGGCGCGACGCTGCTGGTGGACGCGGACACGGCGAGCGAGGTGACGGCGGCGGCGCTGCTGGAGACCCGCTACGAGCTGGGCCGGCTGGGCCTGGTGCCGCCGTCGGAGTCCGAGGTGGACACCGCGCGCCGGTACGCGATCGGGTCGCTGCTGACCGCGACGTCGTCGCAGGGCGGCCTGGCGTCGTTCCTGGTGAACCTGGCCGGGCTGGGCCTGGACATCGAGTGGTTCACCGGGCACCCCGCGCGGTTGGAGGCGGTGACCGTGGAGCAGGTCGCGGAGGCGGCGCTGGAGTTCTTCGCGCCGAGCGCGTTCACCGGGGTCCTGGTGGGCGACGCGGAACTGCTCGCGCCGCAGTTGAGGTCGTTGGGCGGGGTCAGCCTGCCGTGAGCTTCGAGCTGGTGGAGCTGCCGGCGCTGTCGCGGTTCACGGTCGACCGGCAGGAGCCGTTGCGCGGTGACGCGGAGCGGCTCGCGCAGCTGTGGCCGAAGGCGCGGGTCGTCTCCGTCGACGAGCACGGGCGGACGCTGGTGGCCGAGCGGGCGTCGCGGCTGGTCGACCGGCCCGCCACCGACTTCGGTGACGAGCCGCCGGAGGGTGCGGTGCTGCTCGGTGAGCAGGACGGCGTCGCGTACTGGGCGGTGCCGACGGCGTCGGCCGAGGCCGGTCCGGGTGCGCCTGCGGGGCGGGCCTGGTTCGGCGTGGAGCCGACCGACGAGCCGCAGTGGCTCGACCTGCGGGCGTGCGGGGCGTTGCTGGACGACACGGGGGCGGGGCTGTTCACCTCTGCCGTGGCGTTGTTCCACTGGCACCGGACGGCGAAGTTCTGCGCGGAGTGCGGCGGCGGCAAGTCCGCCGTGAAGGCCGGGTGGGCGCGGGTGTGCGCGCAGTGCGGCCGGGAGGAGTACCCGCGCACCGACGCCGCAGTGATCTGCCTGGTGCACGACGGCGCGGACCGGGTGCTGCTCGCGCGTGGCGCCGGGTGGCCGGAGGGGCGGTACTCGGTGCTGGCCGGGTTCGTCGAGGCGGGCGAGTCGCTGGAGGCGTGCGTGGCGCGGGAGATCGCGGAGGAGGTGGGTGTCGCCGTGTCGGGCATCCGCTACCTCGGCAGCCAGCCGTGGCCGTTCCCGCGCTCGTTGATGGTGGGGTTCGAGGCGGTCGGCGACCCGGACGAGCCGCTGCGGCTCGCCGACGGGGAGATCGCGCAGGCCAAGTGGGTGACGCGGGCCGAGGTGCGCCAGGCGCTGGAGGTGCCGGGGAGCGTGCCGGACCTGCTGCTCGCGCCGGGTGCGTCGATCGCGTTCCGGATGATCCAGTCGTGGGCGGCGGCCGGGAACTAGCCGCCGGGTTCGTGGTGCGGGCCGGTCCTGGTGGGCCGGCCCGCACCGCGTTGTCCGTGCGGCATCAGAGCAGGTCGGGCCAGGGCACGGTGGCGACGACCTGGGCGTAGGTGTGCCAGGTGATCTCCGGCAGGGCCGCGTGCAGGCGGGGCAGGTCGACGTCGGTGCCGACGTCGGTGAAGTAGCGGAACATCGCGGCCAGGTCGGTCGAGTGGCGGGCCACGACGTCCAGCGGCGTTTGCCGGTGATCGATCTGCCGGCCGGTGGCCGCCGTGAGGATCTCGGCCATCCGGTGCGGGGTGAGGGCCTCGCCCGCCAGGTCGAGGCGGGTGTCGGCGAAGCGGTTCGGCTGTTCCAGCGCGAGCGCGGCCACGGCGGCGATGTCGCGCACGGCGACCAGGTGCAGTTCGCGGTCCGAGGGCATCGGCAGGCCGAGCACGCCCCGGCGCAGGCCGGAGAGGGTCCACTCGCCGAACTTGTCGTCGATGAACGCGGCCGGGGCGAGGATGGTCCACGGGACGTTCCCGCCGGCCAGGTGCTCTTCGATGCGTTGTTTGCTGTCGAAGTGCGGGATGCCGGTGGAGCGGTCGGCGTTCGAGGCCGAGGTGAACACGACGTGGTCGACGTCGTGGGCCGCGTCGACCAGGGCGATGCCGTGCCGGGTTTCGGTCGCCGGGTCGCTGTCGAACGGGGTGGTCACCGCGAACACCGAGCGGACGCCCCGGAGGGCTTCCTCCAGCGACGCGGGGTCGTCGTAGTCACCGACCGCGATCTCCGCTCCGGATGCCCGGAGTCGTTGTGCGGCGGGGCTTCCCGGGTTGCGGGTGAGGGCGCGGACGGGGTGGCCCCGGTCCAGGAGGAGGCGGGCGAGGGCGCCGCCCTGGGCTCCGGTCGCGCCGGTCACCAGAATCAATTCCATGGGCAAAGGTTGACACTGAAAATGTTACCTGGTCAAGCGAGTTGGTAGGGTGGCCGGCGTGAACCGGTCCGAGCCGAGCGACGAGATGCTGGCGTGGCTGTACGCGCAGCAGGGTGTGGACGCGGTGCGCGTGGCGATGGGCGGACGGGTCGAGGCGCAGGCCGGGTGCTCGCTGCTGGAGCACGAGGCGCTCTACCGGATTGACATGAACGGGCGGCTGCCGATGTCGGAGCTGTCCGAGCTGCTCGCGGTGAGCCCGAGCGGGGTGACCCGCCTGGTGGAACGGCTCGTGCGGCGCGGTTGGGTGGAACGGTCGCAGCCGCCGGACAACCGGCGCGTCGTCTACGCGGCGCTCACCGACCAAGGTCGGCAGGTGCTGCACGACACCACCGCCCCGACCTACCGCGCGGCGGTCGCGGAGGAGTTCGCCGCGCCCCTCGATGAACAGGACGTAACCGACCTCAAGCGGATCGGGCGCAAACTGCTGGAAGCGCACGGCAAGTGGGACGCCCAGCGGTTCGCAACCTGAGCCGGAGCGCGCCCCAGGACGCCACCGGCCGGCGGCCCCGGCTCACGGGTCGACGCGGTCCAGCGCTGCCCCGTCCCACGTCGTCTGCGTGCACGCGACGCCACGGCCGTTCTTGGGGCGCAGCACGTCGTAGATGTGCATCCGGGGGATCTTGTCCGACACGCCCCAGCCGCTCGGCCAGGTGATCACCCAGTCCATGTCGAGGTCCACCAGCAGCCCGAGCATCCGCGCGATGGTCGGGTCGTCCAGCCGCTCGAACGCCTCGTCCAGCAGCACCAGCCGCAACGGCGAGAAGTCGCCGCTGACCGCGTCGTAGAACGACGCCGCCGCCGCGAACAGCGTCACGTACGAGATGAGCCGGGTCTCGCCGGACGACAGCTGCCGCAGCCGCCGCTCGCGCGGGTTCCCGTCCGGGCCGGTGTCGGCGACGGTCACGGTGAACTGGTGCCACGTCCGGTAGTCCAGGGCGCGGGACAGGATCTCCGCGTAGCTGCCGGAGTGCGAGTCCCGTTCGGCCTCGATCCGCTCGGTGAACACGCGGCGCAGCACGGCGTCCTGCTCCGGGTCGCGGTCCGCGTACGGGAGGCGGACCAGCGCGAGCGCGTCGCGCGTCTCCTCCTCCAGCGCCGCCGACGGCTTCCACGCCAGCTTCACGTGCACGCCCTGGCTGGACCGCGCCCGCCCGAGCACCTCGTTCATCCGCTTGCACAGGTCCTCGGCGACGGCGATCTGGCCGCGCAGCCACTCCGCGAGGTCCCGGATCAGGTAGTCGGCGAAGATGTTCTGGTACCGCTCGTCGAGGAACCCGCGCTGCTCGGCGAGCTTCCCGGTCACCTGGCGGGCCGCCACGGCGACCGGCCGCGCGCCCTCCTCGCCGGTCACCGTCACGGTGAGCAGTCCCTCGTGCTGCTCGGCGGCGATGTCGTGGCTGCCCGCGAGCGAGGTCTGCAACGCCTGGAGCTTGGTGATCACGGTCGCCTCGCCCGCGCCGCGCCGGTCGGACGCGGCGAGGGCCGCGCGCACCGACTGGACGTCCTCGGGCACGTCCGGCAGCGCCGCGACCAGCACGCCGGGCGCGTGGACGGTGGCCTTGAACCGCTCGGCCGCGCGCACCCGCGCGTCCTGCGCCGAGGCGAGCTGCCCGCCTGCGGCGTCGAGCTGGGCGGACAGCTTCGCGGCCTGTTCGCGGGCGGTGGTCACGCGTTCGCGCACGCCCTTGAGCTCGGCGCGCATCTCGCGGCGGGACCGCTCGGCGGCGGAGAGCTGGCCGGCGATCTCGCGCGCCTCGCCGCCGATCGCGTCGGTCAGCTCGGCCAGGGTGGTCGCCTGGGTCGCGTAGTCGACGCACCGGGTCCCGGCGTCGGCTTCGGCGGCCACCCGGTCGTCCACGGCCGCGTGGTAGCGGTGGGCGGCGTCGGTGAGGTCGGCGACGGTCGACCGGCACTGGCGGCGCAGCACGTCACCGAGGCGGTCGGCGGTGCGCTGGGCCTCGGCCGCGGCGTGCTGGGCCTGGCGCAGGCCCTCGGTGGTGGCGGGCAGGCCCGCGTCCCCGGCCCGGCGCTCGACCTCGCCCCGGGCCGCCTCGCCCCGGGCCTGGGCGGTGTCGAGTTCGGCGCGCAGCTCCTCGGCGCGCTTGGCGGCCCGCTCGGCGGATTCCTGCGCGGCTTGCAGCCGGCCGTGCCGGGCGACCAGCTCGCGGTCGGCGGGGAACCGGTCGAGGTGCGCCTCCCACCGCGCGACCAGGTCGTGCGCGGCGGCCAGCCCGGTCTCCGCCTCGCCCAGCTCGGCGCGCAGGGCGGCGAGCTCGTCCTCCAGCTCGGCGATCCGGCGGCGGCGGGCGGCTTCCCGCGCGCCCGCGCCGATGAACTCGGCCGCGTCCTTGTGCCACGCGCCGGTCAGCACGCCCGCGCGCCACCCGCCGTCCGGGGACACCGCGACCGCGCCTTCGCCCAGCGACACCGACGCGAGCAGGGCCGCGACGACCTCGGCGGGCACCGGTGAGCCCGGGTCGACGGCGGGTGCCAGCACGGAGGCCAGGGACGGTCCGGCCACGGGGTCGCCGGGCACCGCCAGCACGCCGGCGGGTCGGCCGGGCACCGCGCCGGACGCGGTCACCCAGGCGTCGAGCAGCCCGGACGCCTCCAGCGCCGCTTCCACGCCCGCCCGCCGGTCGTCGTCCACGCCGGGCCGGAAGTCGACCAGCCGGTAGAACGGCGACCCGGCTGCCGGGTCGCGGTCGGCGAGCGCGTACCGGCCGCGCTCGGGGGTGCGGGCGGTGCCGGAGCGCAGGGCCGCCAGTTCCGCGTCCAGCGCGTCGATCGCCGTGCGCAGGTCGCCCCGCCGCGCGGTCGCGCCGTGCACGGCCTCGCGCGCCGTGGCGACCAGCGGGCCGACCCACTCGCGGGCGGCGGAGGCCACCGACCGCGCCGTGGCCGGGTCGACCGTCGTGGGCAGCGCCGGCGGGTCCTGGGGCCGCGCCGGGCCGGACCCCTGCCACGCGCGCACCTCGTCCAGCCAGGTCAGCGCGACCTCGGCGAGTTCCTGCGCCTCCTGGTTGCGCAGCGCGGACGCCTCGGTCGCCGCGTGCCGCGCGTCCCGGGCGGTCTGCCGCAGCGCGTCCACCTCGCGCTGCGCGGTGTCCAGCTCGTCGGCCTGCCGGTGCAGCGCCAGCGCCAGCGCGCCGCGCTGCCGGGCCAGGGAGGCGATCTCCTCGGTGCGCGCCGCCGACGGCTCCAGGTCGAGGTCTGCCGGGGCGGGCGGCACGCGGCGCTCGATGGGCAGCGGCTCGGCCTCCGGGTCGGGCTTGGCGCGCACGGACTCGGTCCGCACCTCCGCGTCCAGCACGGCCACCCTCGGCACGTCCGGCGCGAGCGCCTCGTCCAGCCCGGCGACCCGCAGGTGGTGGCGCAGCGGCTCGACGAGGTCGTCGGCCGCGCCCAGGTCGTCGGCGAGCCGGCGCAGCAGCCGCAGCACGCCGTCGACCGCGCCGTCCTCCTGCGAGCGCTGCTTGCCCGCCACGTCCAGCGCGGCGATCGCCGACGAGCGCTTCTCCTCCACCAGCTTCTCGCGGGTCTGGAGGTCTTGCAGGTCGCGGAAGGCGGGCAGCTCCTTCAACGCGCCGATGGTCTCCTCGGCCTGCTGCTCGCCGGTCTCCAGCGAGGTCAGCGAGTGCTCGGCCGACGCGCGCTCGGCCGCCGTGGCGTCCAGCGCCGAGGCCAGCTTCGCCGACGAGCGCTCCAGCTTGCGCACCGCGTCCTCGGCCGCGTCGAGCCGGTCCGCCGCCGCCCGCAAGCCGCCGAACGCGTAGTCGGCGTAGGTCTTGAGGAACGTGCCGAGGGCCGCGTCCGCCGACGACAGCCGGACGATGTTCTCGCGGATCGACTCCAGGTCGTCGAACGAGGTCGCCAACTGCTCGACCATCGCCTGGTCCAGCGGCGGCAGCGCGTCGGACAGGATCTGCTCCAGCTGCCCTTCCAGCACCTTCAGGCCGACGTCGGGGTTGCGCAGGGTGCGCTGGAGGTGCAGCAGGTCGCCGTAGCGCGCGCCCGGCACGCCGTAGACGGTCTCGGCGATCTTCGCCCGGAACGCGGCTTCTTCCAGCACGCAGTCCGCGCCGATCAGGTCCCGCAGCTGAGCCGGGCCCAGCGGCGTGCGGTCCGCCCCGACCAGGTGCAGGTCGTGCCCGACGCGCGCGGACGTGACGAACCGCCACGAGTCGGTGATCGCCTGGGACGTCTTGGACGCCTTCACGCCCAGCCCGCACGTCAGGTGCTCGTCACCGCGCACCAGTTCGACCCACGCGTACCCGATGCGGTTGGGGCCGCCGTCGTAGTCGTCCAGCATCAGCCGGCGCAGGCTGACCGTGTCGAAGCCCTTCGACCCGACCTGGCGCAGGTCGCCGTCCAGGCACAGGGGGAGCAGCAGCTCCAGCGTGCGCGACTTGCCCGACCCGTTGGTGCCCTGGAAGACCGCGCGGCCACCGGAGAAGTCGAAAGCCTGCTCGGTGTACTGCCAGATGTTGACGATGCCGCCTCGGTGCAGCCGCCACCTGTTCACGCGTTCTCCTCATCGTGCGGGACACCCGCACCCGGTCGGCTGTGACGTGCGGGAAGAGCGTCGCACGCCCCCTCCTCCGGGCCGTCGAAAAGCGACCAGCTCGGCACTTCCTGCACCACCGGTGGTCGCTCCACCCCACGTTCGGGGTCTCCGTCCGGCTGCGGCAGCCAGCGGTGCGCGGCGGCGCAGATCGTCCAGCCGTGTTCGGACCGCACGGCCAAACCCATGCGCCGCAGCAGTTCCAGCACCTCGTCGGCCAGGCGCCCCAGGTCGTCGGTGAACTGCTTCGACCACGCCGCCGGGTAGTCCTCGACCAGCCGGCCGCACAGCTCGACCAGCCGCTCCCGCTCGACGGGGTGCCGCCCGGCCACGGGCTCGTCGGCGAGCAGGTCGGGCAGCGCCAGCAGCGCGATCCGGGCCGCCGTCGAGGTGCCGGGGAAGGACAGGTCGGTCAGGTAGTCCTCGGGGTCGGCCGCCAGCACGCCCTCCGCGCGGACCTCGGTGCGCAGCCCGAACGACGCCTCCAACAGCGCCGACTCCTTGCGCTGGTTGCGCCGCAGCCACTCGGACTGCTCGGCGGGCAGGTCGGCGTGCAGCACCACCGGGTTCTCCACCAGCTTGCGCCGCACCGCGTGCTCGACGCCGCGCGGACCGGGCCGGGCCGCCAGCTCCACTAGCCGGCCCGGCGAGGTCGCCTCGGCCACCGGACCGGTCAGCAACTGGCCGAGCAGGTCGGTGTCGACGGTGATCAGCGCCTCCGTCTGCACGTCGACCGTCCCTTCGGTCTCGTGCAGCACGCCGAGGGACACCAGGTGCCGCAGCGCCGCCGTCAGCGCGCGCCGGTCGACCACGTCGTCCACGACCTCGACGCCCGCTTCCGCCGCCGCCGCGCGCACGTCGGAGACCAGCCGCGACAGCAGGGTCTGCCGCCCGATCCCGGTCAGCACCGCCATGGTGAGCGCCACGTACGCGTAGCCGCGCGGCGACATGCCCAGCACGCCGCGCGAGTCGTCCGCGCCCGGCCCCGCCTTGTACAGGCGGGCGAAGCGGCGCTCCACCACCAGCCGGTACCCGAGCCGGCGGGCGAACAGGTCCTGGAGCGCGAACCGGTGCCGGTAGACCAGGGTCAGCAGCTCGCCGTCCGGGCCGTCGGCGCGCAGCAGCGGCCTGCGCAGCAGGGTGCGGGCGCAGCGCACCACGTTCGCCGCGTCGATGTCGGAGAGGTCGTCGAACATCAGTCGAGCACCAGCGTCGAGTCGTGCAGCGTCAACGTGCCTGCGCGCGAGCGGATGCGGGTGGACGTGCCGGCCTCGTGCGCGACGGTGACGCGCAGCCCGCGCACCGGGTCGGTGGCCGAACCCGGATCGGCGGCCGTGTCGCGCTGCGCCATGGCCAGGGTCAGCAGCTCGCACAGCACGCCCAGCGCCTCGCCGGACAGCTCGGTGGTGGCCAGGCTCGGCGCGGCGGCGGCCAGCTCGGCGACCGACGCGGCCCGCCGCTCGTCCGCGTCCCGCGCCTCGGCCAGCAGCGACTGCTCGGTCATCGGGTCGTCCAGGATGCGCGACGTGCGACCGCGCGCGCCCCGGTCGCCCCGGCTGCGGACGCTCACCGACACCTCGTGCACCGGGCCGTCGCGCCACGGCGTGCGCTCGTTGTCGGTGTCGTGCTCGGGCGCGGGCGACAGGTGGCGGGCCGGGTACAGGCCGAACGCCGCCGCGTACAGCTCGTGCGCCTGCGACCGGGTGCCGCCGTCGAACCAGGCCGCCAGCTTCAGCAGCTCGGCCCGCCGGCCGGGCAGCAGGCCGCCGCCGGAGGTGGCGCGCTTCACGCTGGCCAGCAGCGACCCGATCGCGCGGGCCGTCGCGTCGCGCAGCGCCGTGACCTGGCTGGGCCGGCCGGGCCGGTCGACGAACCAGTCGGTCAGCTCCTGCCAGTCCTCCGCCGACCGGCCGCGCGCCCGCTCCACCCGCTCGCCCAGGTCGGCGCGACCCAGCAGCCGCAGCAGCTCGGCGCGGGCCGAGGCGAGCCGGGCCAGCGCGTCGGCGATCGCGGGCGTGTGCCGCAGCACGTCCTCCACGACCATCTGGATGTACTCGACCAGCAGGTTGCGGAAACCGGAGATCTCCTCCGGCGCGAGGTGGTGGCGGGTCACGACCTGGCCCAGGTAGGCGTAGAAGTCGCGGACCGTCGCGGCCAGCTCGGCGTGCTGGAGGAACAGCGTGGTGACCTGCTCGGCGAGCACCTCGCGGGGCCGCTTCGCCTCGCTGAGCAGCGCCTCCGACAGCGAGCGGCCCAGCCGGCCCAGGCCGCGCTCCACGGCGGGCAGCAGCTCGCGGGACACCTCGCGGGCGCCTTCCGGCACGCGCAGCAGCTCGTCCACGTCCCGCTGGACCCGCACCGCCAGCTTCGAGACCTGGTAGCGGACGCTGCCGTGCTGGAACTCGGCGATGCTCGACGCCACGACCTCGCGCCGGCCCTGCACCAGGTTGCCCCACTCCACGAGCTGCCGCAGCCGGGTGATCACGTTCTCGATGCGCGACTCGCCCGGCTCGACCCGGCCCTGGCGCTCCGCGCCGGCCAGCGCGCCCGCGACCTCGCCCGCCGACAGGTCGGCCAGCAGGGTCGAGGTGAACAGCCGCATGATCGCCAGGTAGGTGCGCTGGTGGTCACGCGCGTCCAGGTACGCGTAGAGCTTGAGCCGGGCCGGTTCCACGGGAGGCACCCTAGTGCGGGCCGCCGGCGGTCGCGGGATACCGTGCCCGGGTGAGCGTGGGACGCGCTGTCGGGTTGTTGCTGGGCGTGGCCGCCGACGCGGTGTTCGGCGATCCCCGGAGGTTCCACCCGGTGGCGGGGTTCGGGCGGGTGGCCGCCGCCGTGGAGCGCCGGGTCTACCGGGACCACCCGGCCGCCGGAGTCGTGCACACCGCCACCCTGGTCGGCGGGACCGTGCTGGCCGGGATGGCCGTGGAGCACGCCGGCCGCAGGCACCCCGTGCTCCAGGCGCTGACCACCGCCGCCGCGACGTGGGCCGTGCTGGGCGGGTCGTCGCTGGCCGACGAGGGCACCGCGATGGGCCGCGAGCTCGACGGCGGCGACCTCGACGCGGCCCGGCGCCGGCTGCCGAACCTGTGCGGCCGGGAACCGGCCCGCCTGGACACCCTGGGCCTGGCCAAGGCGACCGTCGAGTCGGTGGCGGAGAACACGTCCGACGCGATCGTCGCGCCGCTGTTCTGGGGCGCGGTCGCGGGCGTGCCGGGCCTGCTCGGGTACCGCGCCGCGAACACCCTCGACGCGATGGTGGGCCACCGCAACGCCCGCTACGGGCGGTTCGGCTGGGCCTCGGCGCGGCTGGACGACGTGGCGAACCTGCTGCCCGCGCGGCTCGCGGCGCTGCTCACGGCAGCCGGCGCACCGGTCGTCGGCGGCTCGTCGGGCGAGGCGTGGAAGACGTGGCGACGGGACGCGGCGGCCCACCCCAGCCCCAACGCGGGCCAGGTGGAGGCGGCGTTCGCGGGCGCGCTGGAGATCCGGCTCGGCGGGCGGACGGTCTACGCGCACGGCGCGGAGGACCGGCCGGTGCTCGGCCACGGCCGCAACCCCGACGCCGGGCACGTCACGCGCGCGGTGGAGCTGTCCCGGGTGGTCGGCGCGTCGGCCGCCGCCGTCACCTCGGTGCTGGCGCTGCTTCGTCCTCGGCGAGCAGCTCGGCGACCGTCTTCCGCTTGACCTTCGGCCCGGCGTCGAGCGCGCCGCCCGGCCGGGCCTCGCGGACCGTGAAGTACAGCCAGCCGGCCAGCGCCATCGCGCCGAACGCGATCCACTGCAACGCGTAGGAGAAGAACGGGCCCGCGTCGAGCTTGGGCAGCGGCAGCGCCTCCTCGACGCCCGGCTGCCCCTCGGTGAGCTGGAAGTAGCCGGGCCGGATGTCCAGGCCCGACGCGCGGCCCACCACGGCCGAGTTGATCGCGTACACCTCGCGGTGGCCGTCGCGCTCGATCGCGTCCCGGTTGTCGTTCTCGCCCGCGCGGACCCACGCGACCAGGGTGACCTCGCCGTCCGGGACCGGCTTGAGGGTCGGCACCCTCAGCCCGTTCACCGGCCGCACGTAACCCCGGTCGACCAGCACGGTCTGGCCGCTGTCCAGCACGAACGGGGTGAGCACCTCGGACGCGGCCTCGCCCTGGACGGTGCGCAGCCGGGCGACGGCCTGGCCCTCGGGCAGGTAGCGGCCGGTCATCGCGACCCGCCGCCACTCGTTCTCGGCGTTGGGGCGGTCCAGGACGGTGGCGACGGGCACCGGGTCGGTGCGCACCGAGGTGGTGACGGCGTCGTTCTGGGTCTCGCGCTCGCGGTCGCGGCTGAACTGCCACGGGGCGAGCAGCGCGAAGCACGCGCCCGCGAACACCCAGACCGCCAGCGTCAACGCCAGCCAACCCGGCCGCAACAGGAAGCTCAACCGCACCCTCCCACGGTAAGCCCTACGCCGTTGTGACCTGCACCCGGTCGAACCGGGCGGTGAAACCGGGGCCGGTCGGCGCCGCCGCAGCGACACCCGCCAGGGTGCCCACCCCGGGCGGGGAGTAGGCCAGCCGCAGCATCGTGGTCGGCTCGGCGTCGCCCAGGCCGTACCGCACGGTCACCGCGTCGCCCTCCCTGGTCGCCGAGATCGACACCCTGGTCGGGCGGGTCGCCGGCACCACCGACCAGTCCGAGAAGTCGCGGGTGACGACCGCGCTGACCTGGAACTCGTCGTCGACCAGCTCGACCCCGGCCTTGATCCAGTTCCGCTCGTCCACGCGCAGCGCGATGCCCGCCTGGTCGTACTGGGCGGCGTAGTCGGCGGTGAACGAGGCGGTGAGGGTGAAGTCGCCGGTCAGCGGGACGCCGAGGAGGTGGCCGGTGTCGCGGACGAACCCGTAGTGGGTGGACCTCCAGAAGTCGGTGTCCGGCGCGGTTTCGACGCGCAGGACGTCGGCCAGCGACCAGGAGGGCGGCTCGTTGAACCACTGCCAGTCGTCGCGGCCGAACGCCCTGATCCCCATCGGCCCATCATGGCAGCGCCCGGCGGGCGGGTGCCCGGTCAGAGCCGTTCGCGCACCTCGGCCAGCAGGCCGGGCACCGCCGCTTCGACCTGGGAGATCACCAGGTCGAAGCCCGGCCGGTCGCCGTAGTACGGGTCCGGGACGTCCCGGCCGTCCGCGTCGGGGTCGAACGAGCGCAGCAGGCGGACCTTCGCCGGGTCGGTCAGCCGGCGCAGCGCGCGGGCGTGGCCCGCGTCCAGCGCGATGACCAAATCGGCGTCCAGGTGCTCGTCGCCGACCTGCGCGGCGGTGTGGTCGGTGGGGTAGCCGTGGTCGGCCGGCGACTTCGCGGCCCTCGGGTCGGCCGGGCCGCCGACGTGCCACCCGCTGGTGCCCGCGCTGGTGACCGTCACGAGGTCACCCAGGCCGGCCCTGCCCAGGTGGTCGCGGAATATGATCGCCGCCACGGGGGACCGGCAGATGTTGCCGGTGCAGATGAAGGTCACGTGCAGCGCCACGGCAGGAGTGTGCCAGGCGGCGTGCTCCGGGTGGGGGATCGATGTCGAGCGTGGTCGGTGTGGTGCTGCTGCTCGTCGCGGCTTTCGCGGCGGTCGCGGGACTCTCGTGGTGGCGCCGGTCGGGGCCGGAGACGCCCGCGTTCGCCCGCCACCGGCCGTCCGTGCCGAACGCCGAGCTGGTCCCGGACCGGAACGCCGGGTTCTTCACCGATCGCGGGTTCCTGTTCCGCCGACGCCACTTCTTCGTCGCCACCGGATGCCCGCCGGTGCGCATCACGGACTTTCCGTCACTCGACGTGCGCAGGTGGGAGCAGCCCGTGCGGGTCGCGCGCGTCGGGTTGCGCTCGTGGTGGTGGTACGAGGACGCCTTCTACCGCGAAACCGCCGGGTACCGGCCCGACGACGTGCACCGGCTGGTGCGCGACCTGGAACGCCGTGACCAGGCGAGGAAGCGGCGCGCGCAGCTCATGTCCGATGTGGACGCGAGCTTGCGCAAACGTCCACAGGGGTAACGTTCGGACGTTTCGTCACGACGGTGTTCGTGTAGTGGCACCTCGGGAAGAGGAAACATGAGCGACCCCCTCCTACGTGACTTCGCGGCCGATGACGCGCGACCGCCCATGCGGTGGCACTGGATGGTCTGCGTCGTGGTGGTGTTGCTCGCGGTGGCCGCGTCGATGCTCTGAGTGGCACCGGCTCCCCGTGTGATCGTCCGATCGGCCCGCCACCCCGGGCGAGCGCGCCCCGCGTCTCAGCGGGCTCTCAGCAGCGACGAGCGACCATCCTGGTGTGCCCATCACGACCATGCCGACCATCCCCGCGTTGGCCAACGCGCTGCCGAGGGTCGAAGACGAGATCCGGCAGTTGGCCACCTCTTCGAGGCTCCCGATCGTCAACTCGTTCGCCGGGCGGCTGACCGCCGCCGGGGGCAAGCGGCTGCGGTCGGTGGTGCTGCTGGCCGGGTCGCTGGCGCTGGCCGGCGAGGTCCCGGACCGGGCGGTCACGGCGGCGGCGTGCGTCGAGCTGCTGCACGCCGGCTCGCTGGTGCACGACGACCTGATGGACGGCGCGGTCGAGCGGCGCGGGGTGCGGACCGTCAACGCCGAGTGGGGGCCGGGGCCGGCGGTGCTGGTCGGCGACTTCATGCTGGCGCGGGCCAGCCAGGCCGCGCTGGCGTCGATCTCGCCGTTCGCGGCGGAGCAGCTCGCCGCCGCCGTGACCGACCTGGTCGAGGGGCAGGTGCTGGAGGTGCTCGACCTCTACGACGTGCACCGCTCGCCGGACGGCGCGCTGCGCTCGATCGCGCTCAAGACCGGGGCGCTGTTCCGGGTGGGGTGCGTGCTGGCGGCGCACTGCGCGTCGGCCCCGGAGGAGGTGACGACCCGGCTCTCGGAGTACGGGGCGCACTTCGGCCTGCTGTTCCAGATCCTCGACGACCTGCTCGACCTCACCTCGTCGGCCGAGCGGCTGGGCAAGCCGGTGGGCAACGACATCCGGCAGGGCGTGTACACGTTCCCGCTGCTGCGGTCGTTGACGGAGGGGCAGCGGGAGCTGCTCGCCGAGCGCGGCCGGGACCTGGGCGAGACCGAGCTGGCCGGGCTGCTGGCCGGGCTGCGGGCCGGCGGGCTCGTCCCCGAGACCGTCGCCTACTGCCGCAACCTGGCCGACCAGACCGCGCAGGCGCTGCCCGAGGTGCCCGGCTCGGAGGCGCTGGACGTGCTGCGCCGGCTGCCGGTGGCCTACCTGGACTGGGCGGTGTCGCAGATCGCCTAGACTTGCCGCGATGACCAGCCAGGATTCCGGACGGGCGCTGTTGCGGCACCACGGGGACGTCGACGCGGCCCCCGGACTCGTCGACTTCGCCGTGAACGTCCGGATGCCCGCGCCGCCCGCGTGGTTGCGCCGGCGGCTGGCGGACGCCCTGGACGGGCTGGGCGGCTACCCGTCGGCCGCCGCCGACGAGCGGGCCCGGTCGGTCGTCGCCGCGCGCCACGGGCGCCGCGCCGACGAGGTGCTGGTGCTCTCCGGCGCGGCCGAGGGGTTCGCGCTGCTGCCCGCGCTGCGCCCCCGGCTGGCCGCCGTCGTGCACCCCTCGTTCACCGAACCCGAGGTCGCCCTGCGCGACGCCGGCGTCGAGGTGCAGCGGGTCCCGCTGTCGGCCGGGGACGGCTACCGGCTGCGGCCCTCGGCCGTGCCGGAGGCCGCCGACCTGGTCGTGCTGGGCAACCCGACCAACCCGACGTCCGTGCTGCACCCCGCCGACGCGGTGGCCTCGCTGAGCAGGCCCGGCCGGGTGCTGGTGGTGGACGAGGCGTTCGCCGACGCCGTGCCCGGCGAGGTCGAGTCGCTGGCGTCGTCCCGGCTGCCGGGGCTGCTGGTGCTGCGCAGCCTGACCAAGACGTGGGGCCTTGCCGGCCTACGGGCCGGGTACGCGCTGGGCGCACCGGACCTGCTGGCGCGGCTGGCG
The DNA here is from genome assembly GCF_040655415.1 of Actinosynnema sp. NPDC050436. NCBI lineage: Bacteria > Bacillati > Actinomycetota > Actinomycetes > Pseudonocardiales > Pseudonocardiaceae > Actinosynnema > Actinosynnema sp. NPDC050436. Next base: position 114,441 of record NZ_JBFAJV010000017.1, read on the forward strand.
CTGCCCCGTCCGCAGTGGCCGGTGAGCAGCCTGGTGCTGGAAGCGGTCACGGCGTGCTGCGAGCCCGCCGCCGTGGCCCTGGCGCAGGAGCTGGCCGCCGAGTGCCGCGAGCACACCGCGTCCGCCGTGCGCGCGCTGGGCGACCTGGTGGTCGTGCCGCCCTCCGCCCCGTTCGCGCTGCTGCGCGTGCCGGACGGCGAACGGGTGCGGTTGTCGTTGCGGGACAAGGGGATCGCCGTCCGGCGCGGGGACACCTTCCCCGGCCTGACCACCGATCACCTCCGGGTGGCCGTCCGGGCACCCGAGGAGTTCGCGTTGCTGGTCGACGCGTTGCGAGTCGTGCTGGAGGAGCGGTGACGTCGGTCGGGGACGTGCTGGCCGTGCTGGAGGCGGCCTATCCGCCCGCGACGGCCGAGTCGTGGGACGCCGTGGGGCTGGTGTGCGGCGATCGCGGCGAGGACGTGACGCGCGTGCTGTTCTGCGTCGACCCCGATCCGTCCGTTGTGGACGAAGCCGAGTCGGTCGGCGCCCAGCTCGTCGTCGCCCACCACCCGCTGCTGTTGCGCGGCGTGCACGGCGTGCCCGCCGACGACCCCAAGGGTGCCTTGGTGCACCGGCTGATCCGGGGCGGGATCGCGCTGTACACGGCGCACACGAACGCCGACGTGGCCTCGCCCGGCGTGTCCGACGCGCTGGCGGGTGCGCTGGGGCTGACCGTGACCGGGCCGTTGAGCGCCGCTCCGGCCCGGAAGACGGACCTGCTGACCACCTACGTGCCCGTCGAGTCCGCGCCCGGGGTGCTCGCCGCCCTGCACGCCGCCGGTGCCGGGGCGGTCGGGGACTACCGGGAAGCCGCCTGGACCGTCGACGGCACCGGCCAGTTCCGGCCGGTCGCGGGCGCGCAGCCGGTCATCGGCCGCCGGGGCGAGCTGTCCCGGGTCGCGGAGACCCGGGTCGAGGTCGTGCTCGACCGGGGGCTGCGGTCCGCCGTGGTGGCCGCCCTGCGCGCCGCCCACCCGTACGAGGAAGTGGCGTTCTCGCTGGTGGAGAACGCCGACGTGCCGTCCCGCGCCGGCACCGGCATCGGCCGGGTCGGCGAACTCGCCGCCGCCGAACCCCTGCGGGTGTTCGCGCAGCGCGTCGCCGACGCCCTGCCCGCCACCGCCTGGGGCGTGCGCGCGGCCGGCGACCCGGAACGCATGGTGCGCCGCGTCGCGGTGTGCGGCGGTGCCGGGGACAGCTACCTCGCCGACGCCGCGCGGGCCGGCGTGGACGCCTACGTGACCGCCGACCTGCGGCACCACCCGGCGGGCGAGCACCTCGCCCGGGGCGGGCCGGCCCTGGTCGACGTGGCGCACTGGGCCGGCGAATGGCCGTGGTGCGGGCAGGCGGCGGACATCGTGCGAGCCGCCCTCGGCGGTACGGTCGACACCCTCGTCTCGACCCGCCGGACCGACCCGTGGACCGTCGGCGCGACGACCCGAACTGGAGGCCGCTCAAAGTGAAAGCCGATCCCGCCGTGCAGCGCAGGCTCCTCGACCTGGCACAGGTGGACGCCGAGCTGTCGCGCGTCAACCACCGCCGCCGCACGCTGCCGGAGATCGCGGAGATCGCCGAGGCGGAGAAGACCGTGCGGGCCAAGCAGGACGCGCTGACCACGGTCGAGACGACGCTGGGCGACCTCACCCGGGACGTCAAGCGCCAGGAGACCGAGATCGACCAGGTCCGCGCCCGCGAGGACCGGGACCGCAAGCTCATGCAGTCCGGCACGGTCGGCGCGAAGCAGCTCACCGACCTGGAGCACGAGATGGCCACCCTCCAGCGCCGCCAGGCCGCGCTGGAGGACGACCTGCTCGAACTGATGGAGCGCCGCGAGGCCGTCGAAGCCGACGCCCAGCACGCGCGGGTCGAACTGGACAAGGCGCAGGAGTCGCTGTCCGACGCCGCCCGCCGCCGGGACAGCGCGCTCGCCGACCTGGAGTCGACCGAGGCCAAGCGCACGGCCGAGCGCAAGCTCGCCTCGACCCAGTTCCCGGAGCCGCTGCTCGCCCTCTACGACCGGGTGCGCGCGCACAAGGGCATCGGGGCGGCGCTGTTGCAGTCCCGCCGCTGCGGCGCGTGCCGGATCGAGTTGGACCGCAGCGCGCTGGCCACCGTCAAGGAGTCGCCGGCCGACCAGGTCGTCCAGTGCGAGGAGTGCGGCGCGATCATGGTGCGCACGGGGGAATCCGGGCTGTGAAGGTCGTCGTCGAGGCGGACGGCGGGTCGAGGGGCAACCCCGGGCCCGCCGGGTACGGCGCGGTGGTGCGCGACGCGGCGACCGGCGAGGTGCTGGCCGAACGCGCCGAGGGCATCGGCGTCGCCACCAACAACGTCGCCGAGTACCGGGGCCTGATCGCGGGCCTGCGCGCGGCGGCCGAGCTGGGCGCCTCGGCGGTGGTCGTGCGGATGGACTCCAAGCTCGTGGTGGAGCAGATGTCCGGCCGCTGGCAGGTCAAGCACCCTTCGATGCAGCCGCTGGCGCGCGAAGCGCGCGAGGTCGCCGCCGGCCTGGGCAGCGTGTCCTACGAGTGGATCCCGCGCGAGCGCAACAAGGCCGCCGACCGGCTCGCCAACGAGGCCATGGACGCCCAGGCCGGCCGGAACCGCCCCGGCGCGGACCGTGCAGGCGCGGACCGTGCAGGCGCGGCGGAACGACCGGGTGTGGAGTCGGCCGTGTCGTCGCCGTCGTCGTGGACGGGCGCGATGGGCGAGCCGACCCGGCTCTACCTGCTGCGGCACGGGCAGACCGAGCTTTCGGTCGCCGCCCGGTACTCCGGGCGGGGCAACCCGCCGCTGACCGAGGTGGGCCGGCGGCAGGCCGAGGCCGCCGCGACGCGGCTGGCGAAGCTCGACCGGGTGGCGGCCGTGGTGTCGTCCCCGCTGAACCGGGCGGCGGAAACGGCCGCCGCGGTGGGGCGTGCGCTCGGGCTCGCGGTCGAGCCGCTCGACGGGCTGATCGAGACGGACTTCGGCGGCTGGGAGGGCCTGACCTTCGCCGAGGCCGCCGAGCAGGACCCGGAGCTGCACCGCCGGTGGCTGGGCGACCCGTCGGTGCCGACGCCGGGCGGGGAGAGCTTCGACGTGGTGCACCGCCGGGTGCGGCGGGCGCGCGACGAGCTGATCACCCGGTACGGCGGGCGCGACGTCGTGGTGGTCAGCCACGTCACGCCGATCAAGTCGCTGCTCCGGATGGGGCTGGACGCGGGCCCGTCGCTGCTGTTCCGGCTGCACCTGGACCTCGCGTCGCTGTCCGTCGTCGAGTTCTACCCCGACGGCCACGCGTCCGTCCGGCTGGTCAACGACACCTCGCACCTCGGCTGACCGCGCGGCCCCCGGCGAGCGACCCACCCGCCCGGGTGGGTCGCCGGGGTTCACACCGCCGGCCGCAGCTGGGTGCGCTTGCGGCGGAACCGCGCGTCCTCCACGGCGAGCGTGAAGCGGTCGACCGCACTGCGCAGCGCGTCGGCCGCCGCCGGCGCGATCACCTCGCCGACGATGTCCGGGTCCAGCACGAATTCACCGCGCAACACCTGGTCCGCGCCCTTGCCCTGGAGCAGCGGATTCAACGCGTAGTCCATCGCCACCAGGAATCCCTGGCTGCCGCCGGTCGCCAACGGCAGGATCACCCGACCGCGCAGCGCCTTCTTCGGCAACATGTCGAGCAACGCCTTCACCAGTCCGCTGTAGGCCGCGCGGTAGACCGGGCTGGCCACGACGATGCCGTCGGCGCGCAGCACCGCGCTCACCGCGTCGGCGATCTCCTCGTCGTGCAGGTCCTCCGTGAGCAGCGACAACGTCGGCAGTTGACGCACGTGCAGGACCCGCACGTCGTAGCCGGCGTCGCGCAGCAGTTCGTCGACGTGCGCCACGACCATCCCGGTGCGCGACGCGGGGGAAGGGCTGCCGGAAATAACCAGAATGGACGACATGACTCGCTGACACCTTCCACCGAAAAGGCTCGGACTACGAGATAAAATCTGTCAGCGACAACAGGTGGCGGCGGCGGTGCGACCGTAGTCCACGTACCGACGGCGGGTGAGTACCGCAATTCCTGCCATGTTTCGAGTAGAGCAGTTCGTTCCACATCACGCCAAGGTTTCGGGCTCCTGGTTCCACAGCCTGGGACGCGCCCGGCTATGCTGTCGGCGCGGATGAGTCGGCAGGGCGGTCGCGTCGGCGGGTGTCACGCCCGCCGCCGAGGAAAGTCCGGACTCCACAGGGCAGGGTGGTTGTCAACGGCAACCAGGGGCGACCCTCGGGACAGTGCCACAGAGAACAGACCGCCCCGGCGCGAGCCGGGGTAAGGGTGAAACGGTGGTGTAAGAGACCACCAGCGCCCCCGGTGACGGGGGCGGCTAGGTAAACCCCACCCGGAGCAAGGCCAAGAGGGCGTTCCGACGCCTGCGCAGGCGATCGAGGGCGGCCCGCCCGATGCCTGCGGGTAGGCCGCACGAGCCTGTCGGCGACGGCAGGCCGAGATGGATGGCCGCCCACCGGGACCGCCGCAAGGCGCCCGGGGACAGAATCCGGCTTACAGGCCGACTCATCCGCACCCCTCGCCCCGGCCGCCCACCGGCCGCTCCTTCCGCGCCCGCACCGCTCGTCGCGCCTGGTTCGGCACTCCGCACCGGGCCGTGCGCCGGGTCGGGCGGCCGACGGCCGGCCACGGGGCCGAACGCCGGGTCCGCCGGCCCGCCCGCCGTACCCGCCGATCACCCGAAAACGGGCGCAGGGCGCACTGGTCCGCCTATTGGTCCCTTGTCCCCCAACGTCGTTACAGAAGTGACGCCGATCGAGTGGTCATCGGTATCAGGCCGTACGCGGCCCCGTCCTCCAGCCGAACCGCGGGCCCTGCCCCGCGGTCACGAGGAGGAGGAACCATGTCAGCCACCAAGCGGGCCGCCACCTGGCTCGCCCTGACCGGACTGGTCGGCGCGGCGGCCGTCACCAGCACGGTCACCGCGTCGGCGGCGACGGTCGAACTGCCGGTCTACGCGGTCCGCAGTGCCGGGCTCAGCCCGGAGCAGGCCACCGCGTTACAGCGGGCGTTCGGCCTGAGAAGCGTCGAACGCGACCAGGACGGCTCGGTGTCGTTCACCGACGAGGCCACTTACCTGAAGGTGCCCGGCCTGGACAAGGGCGCGGGCAAGCCCGACGAGGACGGCCTGGGCACCACCCAGACCCAGCTCGACGTCGAAGCGCTCAAGCAGTTGCGCGCGGTCCCGGGCGACGCGGCCGTGAAGAAGGTCCAGGACGCCCTGCGCGCTGCCGGGCTGCTGCCCGCCAACGCCGTGGCCTCCGCGTCCAACACCACGTTCGACGTCGTCGGCACCCAGGGCGAGGTCGTCGTGTCGGCCCCGCTGGACACGGCGGTGTCGTTCGCGTTCTCGCTCGACGGCATCCCGCTGGAGGGCGGCGGCGCGAAGGTCCGGGTCGCCCTGGACGGTCGGGGCGCGGTCTCCGGGCTCGTCTACAGCACGCGGGACCTGGTCAAGTCCGGCACGGTGAAGGTGCTCGACCTGACCGAGGCCCGCGCGCGCTGCGCCAAGGTCTTCGCCGGCGACACCCGGGTCACCGACGTGTCCTACGCCTACGACGCGCCCGCGCTGTCGGAGAAGGCGACCAGGCTGGAGCCGAGCATCCGGTGCACGGGAGTCGACCCGAACAGCGCGACCGTACAGCCGGTCACGCTGCCCGCCGCCGTGGACGGCAAGCTGCCCGAGCCCGGCCCGACCCAGCCGCCGCGCACCGAGTCCCGCTCGGGCGTCTCGCCGCAGTGGGTGAACCGGATCGACGTCGGCAGCGAGGGCACCGGCCGGTGCGCCGGCCTGCCGTGGACCGCGACCGACGTCAACGGCTTCAACAACCAGTTCACCAGCCGGGGCATCCCGGTGCAGTTCAGCTGGCTGGACCAGAACGCGTGGGAGCGCGACTTCAAGGACCCGGCCTTCGCGGGCGGCCAGGACCACGTCTACGCCGACGACGTGGACCTGACCTACTGGCACGGCCGGGGCTCGCCCACCGGGTTCTCCTTCGCCGGGTGCAGCAGCAACACCGACACGTTCCTGTCCAACCGGGACGCCCGCTGGGGCAACCGGGACGTGGAGTGGATGAGCCTGTTCACCGCCTCGGTCCTGCAGACCAGCGCGGGCGGCCAGAACTGGGCGCAGCGGTGGGGCCGGGCGTTCCACGGCCTGCACCAGCTCAACAGCTTCGAGACCGTGTCGTACCACCACTCGGCGCACGGTGCCCGCTACGGCAACTACCTGCTGCGCAACCGCCCGGCCCCGATGAAGGTCCGCGACGCGTGGGCGCAGGCGTCGATCGACACCCAGCCGTCGTGGGTGCGCTGGGCCACCATGGGCCCGATCGGCTACTCGTGGATCGCCAACTTCAACGACTACTTCTGGACCAAGGGCCCCGTCGGCCCGGACACCCTGCCCACCCTCGGCTTCTGGCGGATCTCCGGCTGGAGCTGACCGGCACCCGACCGGCCGGGGCCCTTCCACCGCACTGGGGGTGGAAGGGCCCCGGCCCCCGTCGTCAGAACCGCCACCGGGTCTGGCTGTAGGGGTCCTTGCCGAACCCGAACGCGGTCACCGGCTCGATCCGGAACACCAGCGCCACCCCGTGGGGGTTGGTGAAACCGCCGTCGACCACGTCGAAGTGCCAGTCCGGCCCGTACTTGGCCTCCCACGCCCGCGCCAGCTCCGCCAGCGCGCCCGGGTCGGTGACCCGCTGCGCCCGGCCCTCCGCCACCACGTCCAGGCCGCCGCGCAGCGAGTCGTTGCCGGTGGTGAGCACGACGTTCGGGTTCTCCGCGAGGTTGCGCGCCTTGCGCTCGTCCTGGCCGGTGCAGATGTGCGCGGCCCCGTCGTGCCAGACCGCGAGCAGCGGCGTGACGTGCGGGCGGCCGTCCGGGCGGACCGTCGACAGCCAGTACAGCTCGGCGTCGGCCAGCCGCTCCCGGGCCGCCGGCCACGGGGTGGCGGGCGCGTCGGGGTCGCCGTAGCGGGGGTCGGTGTCGGTGGTGGGCACGAGCACTCCTCACGTCTCAACGGCGCGCGGGTCTTCCCGGCGGCATCCGGTGTACCGGACGGAACGCCTCCCCGCCGTTGAAGCGCCGCTCCAACTCCGCCACGTAGGCCGCCACCGCCGGGTTGACGATGTCCGCGAGGCTGCGCACCCCCGCCGCCGGCACGTACGCGGCGAGGTAGGTCGCCGCCGCCCGCGCCCGCTCCAGCACGTCCTGGTCGAAGTTGACCGTCCGCTGCACCCGCCGCCCCGGGGGAGCGTCCGTGCCGGTAACCTGATCACTGCCCGAGACGGACACGGAGACGGTGATCTCGTTCACTCCGGAGACTGGTTCGGGTGCGGCTTCCGGTGGCTGGGCCATCTGCGAGCCTCCTCGGCGTCGTCACTCCGGGATGCGGTCCGTTCGGGGCAACGTCCCGGCCGAATGGGTCAATCGCTCGGCGGGCTGGACAAGGGGGATCGCGGTCGTGCACACCGTGCGTGACCAGGAAGTTCGCAGTCGGGTGAACTGTCTCAGCAATCGGGAGAATCCAGTGCCGCCGGTTCTCCACCGGCTCCCCTCGACCCATGATGTCTGTGGTCAGATTAGACGTAATCGAGGCTCAGGGGAACGACTATTGATCTACCCAACGCGAACCGACGGATACACCTCGTGACGAAGACGTGTTCTACTCGATAGCGCTCGAACCGGACGCGCACCCCTCGGCCCGCCCGGTAGAAGTCCTGCGTACTCAGGAGTACTGAGATGACCGCCCACACCCTGGTAACACTCGCGCAGCAGACAGAACCCGCCCTGGGCACGGGCGGTGTGCGCCAGTGGATCCTCGACAACCTGGTACCCCTGCTGCTGCTGACCGTCGCGGTCCTGCTGCTGTGGCTGGGCGGCGGCAAGGGCGACAACGCCGGTGTCATGCGCCGACTCGGCGGCGTGATCATCGCGCTCGCCATCATCGGACTGGCGGTGACCACCAACGCCGGGGCGAACATCGGCCAGTGGATCGCCGGCCTGTTCACCGGCGGGTGACCCTTGCGGGTACGCACTGACGACGAGGTCTACCGGGTCGACGCCGTCTGGCTCGGCCCGCCCAAGGCGACCTTCCCGTGGCGTGCGCGCTATGTCGCCTGGGGCGTCGGGATCGTGGTCTTCCTGCTGGTCACGGCGTTGCAGCGGCAGGTCGGCTTCGGCTTCGACTTCATCAACACCGGCTGGGGCTTCGTGATCACGGTCGCGCTGACCCGCTTCATCTGCACCCGCATCAGCCACGAACGCCCGCTGTCGTCGGTCATGACGATGTGGGTGCGTGAGCTGAACTCCCCGCGCGAGACGACCTCGGGCCAGGGCGGCGCGGCCAGCGCCGCCCGGATCCGGGTCAGCCAACACCGGCCTCGGAAACGTCCTTCCGAGAAGGGGGCGAAACGCTCGGCGCGCGCCACCCGATCACAGCACCGCAGGCAGCCAGACCGCCGTAAGAAGGAGGTTCGCGGTGTTCGGACGCCGGCGTGACCACAGCCGACGTTCCGCAGCGCAGCACGTGGCCCAGCACGCCGCTGCCGCACGGGACGACCGGAAGGTCTACTCCAAGCGTGGCCGACGCCTGCCCGGTGAGCAGGCGGTGCCCAGCTACACCCCGTCGATCGCCGCGCGCAGCATCGACGGCCACCTGCTGCGCACCGGCCAGGAGGTGTACGCCTGGTACAAGCTCGCCCCGCAGCGCTGGTCGTTCCGCTCCGACTCGCAGCGCCAGGACCTGATCGCCGCGATCGCCGGCCAGTACGCCGAGCTGCAGGGCCGGTGGATGCACCTGCGGGTGACCACCCGGCCCTACCCGATCCGGATGTGGGCCGAGGCGCACGTGCACAACGCGGTGCGCCGGCTGCCCGACACCCCCGGCACGCTGTCGTTCGACGACTACATGGTCGGCGAGCAGCAGCAGCTCATGGGCCGCTCCATGGCCGAGAAAGAGGTCTACCTGGGCGTCCAGGTGCAGACCCGGAACATGATGGACCGCGCCGTCGAGCGCGCCGCGCCCGTCCTGCGCAAGGTCTTCCCGGACGCCGTCGACGCCGAGCTGGTCGCCATCGAGTCCGAGGTCGACCACCTCGACCAGGTGATCGGCTCCGCCGGGCTCGAAGGCCGGCCCGTCACGGCCGAGGAGATGTCCTGGCTGATGCACCGGTCGTGCTCGCTGGGCCTGCCCGCGCCGCGCAACCTGCCCGCCGTGCCCGGGGCGCCGTGGGAACCCGAGGACCTGGCCTCGTTCACCGACGCCGCCGACTTCCACCAGGAGCCGTACTCGCCGACCGTGACCGTGCGCGGTCGCACCGGCTCCAACGCCGGCATCAAGCGGCACGTCGCCGTGCTCACCGTCGGCCTCATGCACGGCCTGCAGATCCCCGAGGTCGACGACCCGTGGGTGCAGCGCTCCGACCGGCTGCCCGCCGCCGTCGAGTGGTCCGCCCGCATCTACGTGCGGCGGCCCGAAGAGGTCTCCGGCGAGCTGACCCGGCAGATGAACAAGGTCCGCTCCCAGGTGCGGCACTACACCGACGAGCACGAGCTCGAACCACCCCAGTCGCTGGCCCGCCAGGCGTCCCGGGTGCTGGAGATCGACGACGAGATGACGTCGGGCTTCACCGCGCTCGGCACCCGCGTCCGGTCGTGGTGGCGGCTCGCCGTCTCCGGCCCGACCGAGCGCGAGGCGCTGCGCCTGGCCCAGGCCCTGCTCGACCTGTACAAGCCGAAGGTGGCGATCGAGCACCCCGAGGCCCAGTACGCCATCGCCCGCGAGTTCATCCCCGGCGAACCGCTGTCCTCCTCCGCCTACCTGCGGCGCGGCTCCGTGCTGTGGGCGGCCTCGTCCGTGCCCACCGCCACCGCCGAGGTCGGTGACCGGCGCGGCATCCTGCTCGGCGAGACCGTCACCGCCACCCGCCGGCCCGTCGCCTGGGACCCGTGGATGGCGCAGGAGCTCCGCGACGCCTCCGGCCTGTCCGCCATGGTCGCGGGCCTCGGCGCGGGCAAGTCGTTCCTCGGCGGCGGCATCGTCTACAAGACGCTGCGCTCCGGCGCGCACTGGACGCTGCTCGACCCGTCCGGCCCGCTCGCCGCCCTGTGCGAGCTGCCCGAGCTCAAGCCGTACGCGCGGCCGATCAACCTGCTCAACGCCCAGCCCGGCATCCTCAACCCGTACCGGGTGGTCGCCGAACCCCAGCTCGACCACTTCCTCGACGAGGAGGACGCCGAGCGGGCGTGGCGCCGCGAACGCGCCCTGGCCGCCGCCACCCGCCGCCGCCTCGTGCTCGACGTGCTCACCGGCCTGCTGCCGTTCGAGGTCGCCCGGCTGCCGCAGACCAGGATCGTGCTGCTGCGCGCCGTGCGCACGGTCGGCGGACGCCCCGACGCCCACCCCGGCCAGGTCTTCGAAGCGCTGCGCCGCGACGCGTCCGAGCACCACGAGCACGCCGTCGTCGTCGCCGACTTCCTCGACGAGATGCGCGAGCGCATGTCGCTGCTCATCCCCGAGCAGGACGCCGACCCGTACAACGAGCAGCGCGACGACCGCCTCACCGTCCTCACCATGGCGGGCCTCAACCTGCCCAAGGACGGCGTCGGCCGCGAGCACTGGACCGACGCCGAAGCCCTCGGCGTCGAGATGCTCAACCTCGCCGCGTGGCTCACCCAGCGGTCCATCTACGAACGCCCGAAGGACCTCCGCAAGGGCGTGTGGATCGACGAGGCGTTCTTCCTGTCCGAAGTCCCCACGGGCCGCGTCCTGATGAACCGCTTCGCCCGCGACTCCCGCAAGTGGAACGTCCGCGTCCTGCTGTCCTCCCAGATCCCCGCCGACTTCCTCAAGATCCAGGGCTTCGTCACCCTGCTCGACTCGGTGTTCGTCGGCCGGCTGGACGACGACCAGGCCCAGGCCGACGCGCTGCGCCTGCTCAAGGTCCCGGTCGGCGCGGGCTACGAACAGGTCGTGGCCTCCCTCGGCCGCCGCCCCGGAGGCGTGCGCAACAACACCGAACGCGACCGAGCCCCGCGCCAGTTCATCTTCGGCGACGGCGCGGGCGGCGTCGAACGCATCCGCATCGACTTCTCCGGCCCGCACCTCGAACACCTCCGCAACTCCCTGGACACCACCCCCGACGCCCTCCGCGACGGCCCGGACCAGGGCGAGGTGGAACTCTCGTCCCCGCCCCAGGACCCCTTCGCCTACGCCGAAGACCTCACCGACGAGTACGACGACGAACTCGCAGCCGACCTGGAAGTCGGCCTGGTCGACCCCGAACTGGTCGACTCCACCCACGGCGAGGGAGGAACCCGCCGGCCGGGCCGGGAAGGTGCCGCATGAGCACCCTCCTGCTCGCGGCAGCCATCGCCGCCGCGCTCTACGCGCGGCGGCGGTTCAGACGGGAAGCCACGACCACCCCCGCCGCCCCGCGCGGCGGGCGGTGGCGGGCGATGGCGGTCGTGATCGCCATCGTCGGTCTGCAGGCCGTGGTCGGCGCGGCACCCGCCCAGGCGGCCGGCTGCGGTGAAGCACCCATCCCCGAGCGGCCCGGCTCCGGCATGGTCGGCGCGATCGACCCGTCCATCGGCAACGGCGTCAAGGACTCCCCGTACCTCACCTACGGGTACGCGGGCATGGTGTGGCACACGTACCAGGAGAAGTGCGTGGTGCCCAACGCCTCCCCGGTGCTCGACACGTGGGCGGGCAACCAGCTCTTCAACGTCGGCAAGAACATCGTCGGCGCGACCAACGCCCTGCACTACACCGTCGTCGGCCAAGGGCTGCTCCAGCCGCTGGACCAGGCGGTCAAGGACGGCGTGCAGAAGGTCTACGACAACGTCTACCTGCGCTGGTTCGGCCTCGTCGCACTGGTGCTCGCGGTCCTCATGTTCCGCCAGATCTGGCAGGGCGACCTGGCCGCGATCAGCAAGCGCGGCCTGTGGGCGCTGGCCGCCATGTGGCTGGCCACCTCGACCCTCGCGCTGCCCCAGTTCTACGACCTGCTCGACAGCACGCTGGTCACCAAGACCTCCGAGATCCAGGCCGGCTTCATCGACGTCGAAGCGGGCAAGGACAACCTCGACGTCCTGCCCTCCCGCCTGCACGACTCGGTGGTGTACCAGAGCTGGCTGCGCGGCGAGTTCGGCTCGCCGGAAGCGCCGCAGGCCACCGAGTTCGGCCCCAAGGTGCTCGCCGTCCAGGCGTGGTCCGTGCAGGAGATCGCAGACCACAAGGACGGCGACCAGACGGCGCTGGACGCCAAACGCACCGAGTACAAGAACATCTACACCCAGCTCGGCCCCGCCCAGGCGTCCTTCAGCGGCGAGTCCGGCGGACGCACCGGCGCGGGCTTCCTGTCCCTGCTCCAGGCCGTCGCCTACTCGCTGTTCCAGCTGTTCGCCAAGGCCGCCGTGCTCCTCGCCCAGCTCCTGTTGCGCGTGCTCACCCTCGCCGGCCCGCTCATCGGCCTGGTCGCGCTGCTGCACCACGAACTGCTGCGCAAGGTCGGCCGCGCGGTCGCCGTCACCGTCTTCAACGTGCTCATCCTGGCCGTCCTGGCGGGCACCCACGCACTGCTGCTCCAGGCGATCTTCAACGCCAACGGGCTGTCGCTGCTGACCCGGACGCTGCTCGGGCTCATGCTCACCCTGGTCTGCTTCATGATCGGCAAACCGCTGCGCCGCATGTGGCAGATGGTGGAGATGTCGGTCGGCTCGGCCAGCAACGCCCTGCCCATGCGCGGCGGTCTGCTGTCCCGCCTGCGCCGCAAGAAGGACGCCGGGCCCTCGCCCCAGGAGGAGTTCTGGGACACCGTCCGCGACACCGACCCCGATGGTCCTGAGGTGCCGCAGCGCGGCCGGGGTCGCATCCGGCCCGAGGCGGCCAACCCGGTCGTCGCCACCGCGCACCGGCTCGACCGCACGGGCGGACCGGCCCAACTCGACCCCGGCAGCGGCGGCCGCGGGCGGGTCGCGCTGCCCGTCGGCGGGCACGACGGCCCCGCCGCGCTGACGTCCGGCCGGTCCCGGGTCGTCGACACGCCGCCCGTCGCGGACCGCAACTGGGACCGCCTCGACGACGCCGTCCTGGTGCCGTCGCGGGTGACCAACGGCTTCACCCGGCTCTCCGACGGACCGGTCGTGCCGGGCCCGAGGCGAGCCGAGACCGAAGTGGTAGCGGGTAGGCAGGTGCACGTGATCTACCGGCCCTCGCGCGGACTCGAAGTCAGGGACAGCTGATGCCGATCAGGACAAACCGGGGGCGCGCGGCGGTCTACCGCCGCCTGTGGGGGTGGCCGCTGCGGTCGCCCCGGCACTTGGTCGCCACCGTCGTCGGACTCATCGCGCTGGTCATCACGGCCGGCATCGTGTTCGACCACACCGTCGGGTCGACGTCCTCCGCCGCACCCGGCACCACCACCGGCAAGCCGGCCGTCCCCGGCTCCGGCAACCAGATCGGCGTGCTGCCGCCCACCGGCACCACGACGCCGCTGCCGACCAAGGCGGCGAGCCCGACCGCCGCCGCCTCGTCGGCACCCGTCACCGCCGACGCCCAACTCGTCGCCGAGAGCTGGATCGACGCCTGGCTCGCCCACCCGCCCGGCACCACCAACGCCAAGTGGCTCGGCGGCCTCAAGCCGTGGACGTCCGACGAACTGCTGCCCACGCTCCAGTCCGTCGACCCCGCCAACGTCCCCAAGGAGATCAAGAGCCCCGTCAAGGCGACCCGGTCCACCACCGATTCGGTCGATTTCGAAGCCGACCTGGAAACCGGCAAGCTCGTGCTGACCGTGGCCAAGCTGCCCGAGGGCTGGCGCGTGCACAAGTACAGCAGGGTGGGCTGACATGCTGAAGATCGCGCTGGTCGTCGCGGCGGTCGCCGCCGTGGTCGCGGTCACCGTGACCAACGGCGTGTCGACGGTGGTCAACGGGACGACGCCGAACGAAGGGGCGGTCGGCATCCGCAACGTCGGCTGCAACGCGTCCATCGGCCCGTGGGAGGGCGGCGGCGCCGAGAAGGGCCAGAACGACGCGAGCCGGCTCGACGAGGAGCAGCGCGGCACCGTCGCCAAGATCATCTCGATCGGCCAGGAGCGCAAGCTGCCGCCGCTCGCGTGGCAGGTCGCCATCCAGGCCGGCATGACCGAGTCCGGGCTGCGCAGCCTCGACTACGGCGACCGCGACTCACTCGGCATCTTCCAGATGCGCCCCTCCATGGGCTGGGGCTCGGCTGCCCAGGTCACCGACCCGGTGTACGCGATCAACAAGTTCTACGACGTGCTGCTCAACGTCTCCGGCTGGGAGGACCGGCGGCCCGGTGACTCGGCGCAGGCGGTCGAGCGCTCGGCGTTCCCCGACCGGTACCACAACTGGGAGGCCATGGCCGCCTTCCTCATCGGCGACCTCGGCAACGTGGTCGACCCGGCCGGCTGCGGCCAGGCCGTCGGCGACTTCCTGCTCGCCTCCGGGGCCGCCGCCACCGCCATCGAGTTCACCAAGCAGCAGCTCGGCGAGCCGTACCTGTGGGGCGGCAACGGGCCTGACCAGTGGGACTGCTCGGGCATCCTGGTCAAGGCGTTCGCCGAGGCCGGCGTGAAGATCCCGCGCGTGGCGAACGACCAGTACGTGGCCGGCGGCGCGCACCTCCCCGTGCGGGAGGCCAAAGCAGGTGATCTCATCTTCTGGGCGACCAACACGGCCGAGCCGGTCACCGTGCACCACGTGGCCATGTACCTGGGCAACGACGAGTACATCCACGCACCCCAGACCGGGGACGTGGTGAAGATCAGCAAGATCAACTGGGACTACCACGAGTTGATGCCACTGGCCGTCCGGCCGGGCGTGTGATCGTGTGAGGGAGGCACCACCGATGTTCACCCCCGACCCCATCCAGCGCCACGCCGGCCCGCCCGCGTCCAGCACGCCGCTGCGCGACTACCTCTCGGCCCTGCCGCCCGGGGTGGACGGGTCCTACGCCGTGCTGCCGAGGTCGCTGGTCGAAGCGATGCCGCTGCCGTGGCAGCAGCAGATGACCCACCTGATGGCCGAGTTCCACCGCTCCTTCGCCCACCTGGGCTGGCCGGTGTACCGGGTCATCCCGTCCAGGCGGGAGCGCCTGGTGGACCTGGACGAGGAGCAGCTGGCCGAGGTCGGCGCGATCATGGAGATCGACGCGGACGGCGAACTCGTCTACCGCGACCGCAGCGGGACCCGGATCGACGACCCGGAGAACCGGGTGGTCCTGGTGTCGGTGCTGGACCCGATCCCCGGCGACTACGCCAACGCGAACCAGAACACCCCGGCACGAGGCTTCCCGGTGCCCCAACAGCCGCACCCGATCTCCGGCCCGCTGCCGGTGCAGTCCCCGCACCAGCGCTGACCTCCAGCGCTGAGCACCAAGGCCGGCCTCGAGCGCTGACCTCCGGGGCGGCCCCGCGCGGGTCGCCCACCCAGATGGGCGACCGCAGACCCCGCTCTTTCGGGTGATCAAGCCGGGGAATCGCCGAAATATGTACGGAAACGGTGTTCCGGATACTCGGGTGAAACATGGAACCCCGCGAACACCGACCCACCCCCTTCTCCCGCCTGACCACGTGGCTCCACCGACCGCACCCCACCTCCACCGCCGACCGCACCGCCGCCCACCACGCCACTGGCTATGACGCCGCAGACCAACCGCCCCACCCACACCTCCCAACCTGCCCGGCCGCCCCAAGCCTCCAGCCCTGCCCAGCGGCCCCACGCTCCCAGCCCTGCCCGGCCGCCCAGCGCCCCCAGCCCTGCCCGGTCCGCCACGGCCGCAAGACCTGGCCGCCCCGCCAGCGCGCGACCCCCTGGCCGCCGTGCCCCCGCGCCGCCACGCGCCTGACGCGCCCGCGCCGCGCGACGCAGGCGCAATCCGCCCGCGCCCGCCTGTCCGGTCTCCTGTCCGCCCGCCTGTCCGGCCGCTTGGCCGCACTACGCGCGATGATCCGGCCGGCGATCCGACGCCACGCGACCCGGCCGGCCGCGCCGAGGCTCGCAAACCGGCCCTCGACTCGGCTGGCAGCTCTGCGGCCCGTGGACTGGTCGGCACCGATCCGGTCGTGGGTCGCGGTCGTCAAGCGGCTTGCGCCCGCGTCGTGCACCCAGGTCCCCGGCAGCCCGGACGTCTCGGCGCTCAAGCCGTGCCGGACGTTGGACATCTGCCTCGCCTCGCTCATCCGCACCCAGCTGCGCGCCACCACACCGCTGCGGACCTGGCTGTCCTGGCGTCCCGGAACGGGTGATACCAGGGTTCGGCGCTGCAAGATGTGGGGGTGAGGCGCACCCTGGTCGCCATGGCGCACTTCGAGGCTAGTGGCGGCACGCCTGGCCCGACGCAGTCGCTCGCGACGCTCGGCCAGTCGAAGGGGCTGCGGATCACGTTCGGCGTGATCACGGTGCTGATCGGGCTGCTGGTGCTGCTCTGGCCCGGCATCACGATCCTCACGGCGGCCGTGCTGTTCGGCGTCCAGCTGCTCATCACCGGTGTGTTCTGGCTGGTCAGCACGTTCACGGCGGACGGGGCGGGCACCGGTCACCGGGTGTTGTTCGCGGTGTCGGGGCTGCTGTCGCTGCTCGCCGGCATCCTGTGCCTGCGCTCGCCGTTCCAGACGATCGCCGTCCTGGCGCTGCTGCTCGGCGCGATCTGGGTGGTCGGCGGGGTGGCCGAGATCTTCCACGGCTTCGGCACCAGCGGCTGGGCGGTGTTCTCGGGCGTGGTCACGGTGATCGCCGGCATCGTCGTCCTGGTCGCGCCGCTGACGAGCATGGTCGCGCTGGCCTGGCTGTTCGGCATCACGCTGCTGGTGCTCGGCGTCCTGAGCATCGCGGCTGCCGTGTCGGACGGCCGTGCCTCCGCCGCCAAGCAGACCACCGACGCCAAGCACGCCACCGGCCCCGGCGACCCGACCGGAACCGGCCACGCCGCACCCGCCTGACCGCCGGACATGCACCTACGGCCGGACAAGCATCTACGGCCAGACAGGCACCTACCGCCGGACGAGCGCACCAGCAGCTACCGCCGCACGCCCCCGTCACCGCGCGCCTTGGCCGGACCTCGCCACGAAGCGGAGGTCCGGCCAAGGCGCGTTGCACGTGCCACGAAGGCCGGGCTGCGCGGACATCAACAGCGCCGGCCCCCGAAAATTGCGAGTCAGCCTTCGCGCCAGCCGCTCGTGATGGGGAGGCGGCGGTCGCGGCCGAATGCCTTGAACGTGATCTTCGTGCCCGGCGGGTACTGCCGCCGCTTGTACTCGGCGCGGTCCACCATGCGGAGCACCTTGTCGACCAGTTCGTGGGCGAAGCCCATGGCGATCAGGTCGTGGTAGCCCTTGTCGCCCTCGACGTAGTCGTCCAGCACGGAGTCCAGCAGCTCGTAGTCGGGCAGCGAGTCGGTGTCCACCTGGCCCGGCCGCAGCTCGGCCGACGGGGGCTTGCTGATCGAGTTCTCCGGGATGGGCGGCAGCTCGCCGAGCTTCTCCGCCTGCGCGTTGCGCCACCGCGCCAGGTCCCACACGAGGGTCTTCAGCACGTCCTTGATCGGCGCGAACCCGCCCACCGCGTCGCCGTAGATGGTCGAGTACCCGACCGCCAGCTCCGTCTTGTTGCCGGTGGCGAGCACGAGGTGACCGTGCTGGTTCGACAGCCCCATCAGGGTGACGCCCCGGCAGCGCGCCTGCACGTTCTCCTCGGCCAGGCCGGTCAGCCCGAGCTGGTCGACGAAGATCTTCACCATGTCCGCGATCGGCTGCACCTCGTAGTGCACGCCGGTCCGCTGGACCAGGTCGTAGGCGTCGGACTTCGAGTGGTCCGACGAGTACACCGAGGGCATCGACACGCCGTAGACCGCGTCCGCGCCCAGCGCGTCGACGGCCAGCGCCGCCACGACCGCCGAGTCGATCCCGCCGGACAGCCCCAGCACGACCGAGCGGAAGCCGTTCTTGTGCGTGTAGTCGCGCAACCCGGTGACGAGTGCGTGCCACACCTCGGCCTCGTCGGACAGCGGTTCGGCCGCTGCGGGCACGGGCAGCGGCTCGTACCCCGAGACCGGTTCTGCCGACAACGTCCGCCGCCGCACGGTGAACCCGTTGACCTCACCCTCGGCCCGGTCCGTTCCGCCGGGCAGGTCGAGGTCGAGCACGACCAGGTGCTCCACGAACTGCGGCGCGCGCGTCACAAGTTCACCCGATGAGGTGACCACCATCGAGTCGCCGTCGAACACCAGCTCGTCCTGCCCGCCGACCAGGTTCACGTAGGCCAGGGGAGCACCGGCCTCGGCCGCGCGGCGGGCCACCAGCGGCAGCCGGGCGTCGTCCTTCTTCCGCTCGTAAGGCGAGGCGTTGGGCGACACGACCAGGTCGACCCCGGCCGCCCCGAGCGCGGCGATCGGCCCGCCGTCCTGCCACAGGTCCTCGCAGATCACCATGCCGACCTCGACCCCGTGCAGCCGCACGACGTCCAGCGAGTCGCCCGACGTGAAGTACCGCCGCTCGTCGAACACGCCGTAGTTGGGCAGGTGGTGCTTGTGCTGCCGCGCGACGACCTCGCCGCCGTGCAGCACCGCCGCCGCGTTGCGCACGCCGCGCTCGTCGCGGTCGAGGTAGCCGACGAACACCGCCAGCCCACCGCACCCGGCCTGGTCCAGCCGCGTGGCCAACTCCGCCAGCGCCGCCCGCGACGCCTCGGCGAACGACTCCCGCAGCGCCAGGTCCTCGACCGGGTACCCGGTCAGCACCATCTCGGGGAAGACCACCAGGTGCGCGCCGGACTCGGCGGCCTTGCGGGACCAGTCCACGACGAGTTCGGCGTTGCCCGCCAGGTCGCCGACACAGGCGTTGACCTGGGCGAGAGCGAGTCGGAGCTGAGGCATGTCCGCATTCTCGCTCACGTGGGGCGGTCGTGGTGGACGTTGTGGCCGACGAGTCACACCTACGATCGAACCGTGCGCCGTTCCCCCACGCTGTTCCTCCTCCTGCCCGTGCTGGCGTCCTGCACGAGCGTCCTGCCCGGCTCGCCGAGTGCGGGGACATCGCTTGAACAGCGCGGACCCGCCGGCTCCGTGCCCGCCGGCCTGGAGCGCTTCTACGGCCAGCAACTGGCGTGGGAGGACTGCGCCGACTACGCCACGACCGGAACCACCCGATCGCAGTACAAGAACAAGAAGGACATCGAGTGCGCGCGCCTGGAGGTGCCGCTCGACTACGCCAAGCCCCAGGACCGGACGATCCGCATCGGCCTGCTGCGCCGCCCGGCCACCGGCGACCGCATCGGCTCGCTGCTCATCAACCCCGGCGGCCCCGGCGCGTCCGGGATGTCCGCCGCCGCCGGCCTCAGCGCCCAGGTCGCCAAGTCCTCGCTCGGCGAGCGCTTCGACCTGGTCGGGTTCGACCCGCGCGGCATCGGCTCCAGCCAGCCGCAGGTCCGCTGCCTGTCCGACGACGAGCGCGACACCGACCGCCTCGACGTCGACATCGACACCTCACCTGCCGGCATCGCCCAGACCGAGGCGGAGAACAAGGCGTACGCCGAGAAGTGCGCCGCGACCACGGGCGCGGACGTGCTGGCGAACGTCGGCACCCGCGACGTCGTCCGGGACCTCGACGTCATGCGCTCCGCGCTCGGCGACGAGAAGCTCACCTACCTGGGCTACTCGTACGGCACGCACATCGGCGCGGGCTACGCCGCCGCGTTCCCGGCGAACGTCCGCGCGCTCGTCCTCGACGGTGCCGTCGACCCCACCCAGAACCAGGTCGAGTCGCTGATCGCCCAGGCCGCCGGGTTCCAGAAGGCGTTCGACGCGTTCTCCGCGTGGTGCGCCAAGCGCCAGGACTGCGCGCTCGGCCGGGACGCGGCGGGCGCGAGCAGGGCGTTCCGCGACCTGACCCTGCCGCTCGCGCAGCGCCCGGTGGACGTCGGCTCGCGCAAGCTGTCCTACAACGACGCCATCACCGGCGCGGTCCAGGCGATGTACTCCGAGGAGCTGTGGGGGCCGCTCAACGCGGGTCTCGCGGAGCTGAAGAACGACAGCGGCGAGGTGCTCATGCAGCTCGCGGACGCCTACTACGACCGCGACAGGGACGGCAAGTACGGCACCATCACCGACGCGTTCACCGCCGTGAAGTGCGTGGACGAGCCACGCGTCACCGACCGCGCGGTGATCGACGACGTCGCCCGCCGCTACAAGGCCGCCGCCCCGTTCCTGGACGACGGCAACCCGCCGGCCGGCGCGCTCGACTCGTGCGCGTTCTGGCCCGTGCCGCCGACCGCGCAGGAGACCAAGGCCGTCGCCGGCCTGCCCCCGACGCTGGTCATCTCCACGACCGGCGACCCGGCCACGCCGTACCAGGCGGGCGTGAACCTGGCGAAGGAGCTCGGCGGCGGGCTGCTCACCTACGAGGGCAACCAACACACCGTCTACCTGCAAGGAAACGAGTGCGTCGACCCGATCGGCGACGACTACCTGATCGACCTGAAGCTCCCGGCCACGGGCAAGACCTGCTCCTGACGACGGCACCCCGGCCCCGGCGACGTCCAGCCGGGGCCGGGGTGCCGCGTGGTCAGGCGTCGACCGAGGCCGACCAGCTCGCCAACAGGCGGAGCCGCTCCTCGGTCGGCGACCCCTCGCGCGCCGTGTACACGGCCAGTTGCAGGTCCGGGTCACCGGGCAGCGCCAGCACCTCGTAGTCCAGGTCCAGGTCGCCCACCACGTCGTGGTGCATCAACTTCGTGCCGTGCGTCTTCTCCAGCACGGCGTGCTGCGCCCACAACCGGGCGAACAGCTCGTCCTTCACCGACAGCTCGCCGACCAACGCGGCCAGCCGCGCGTCGTCCGGGTGCCGGCCCGCGTCCAGGCGCAGCACCGCCACCGTGTCCGCCGCCACCGTCGGCCAGTCGCGGTAGAACCGGCGCGACGCCGGGTCCAGGAACGTGTGCCGCGCGCTGTTCAACATGTCCGGCGCGAAGTCGGAGAACCCGTACAGCGCGTCACCCAGCGCGTTCCACGCCAGCAGGTCCGAGCGGCGGCCCATCACGAACGCGGGCACGTCGGTCATCCGGTCGAGCAGCCGTTGCAGGCCGGGCCGGATGCGCTGCGGCGCGGCCCGGCGCGGTCGGGCGGCGGGCCGCACCAGGTTGCGCAGGTGCGCCCGCTCCGTCTCGTCCAGCCGCAGCACCCGCGCCACCGCGTCCAGCACGGCGTCCGACACCGCCGGCGTCCGCCCCTGCTCCAGCCGCATGTAGTAGTCCACGCTCACGCCCGCCAGCAGCGCCAGCTCCTCGCGGCGCAACCCCGGCACCCGTCGCCGACCGCCACCCGGGAGGCCCACGTCGTCCGGTCGGACGCGGGCCCGGCGGGTGCGCAAGAACTCGCCCAGGTCGTGGTTCACGCACCCCAGTATGGCCCGGTCACGCCGCCGCATCCTGGTCCTGCCAGACCTAGGAAAACCGGGGCCTCCGGTACCCGGTCCGATCGCGGCCACGCTCGGTGCCATGACCTACGACCTGACCGACCGCACCGCCGTGATCACCGGAGCCGCGAGCGGCATCGTGCCGAGACCGCCCTGCTCCTGGCCCGCTCGGGGGCGAGGGTGGCGCTGCTCGCCCGCCGCGCCGACCGGCTCGCCGACCTCGCCGACAAGATCGCCGCCGAGGGAGGGCAAGCGCTTGCGGTGGCGGCCGACGTGACCCGTGACCTGGCCGGCGCGGTCGCGTCGGTGCACGACGCCTTCGGGCGCGTCGACCTGGTGGTGAACAACGCCGGCGTCATGCTCGCCAACCCCTTCACCGACGCGCGCACCGACGAGTGGACCCGGATGATCGACACCAACATCGGCGGCGTGCTCAACGTGACCAGGGCGTTCACCCCGGACCTGGTCGAGGCCGCCACGACCGGCCCGGCGGACCTGGTGAACATCTCGTCCATCGCCGCCCACCTCACCTTCCCGAACTTCGCCGTCTACACCGCGACGAAGGCCGCCGTCACCCACCTGTCCGCGAACCTGCGCTCCGAGCTGGGCCCGAAGGACGTGCGGGTGACCAACATCGAACCGGGCTTCACCGCGAGCGAGCTCGCCGACCACATCGACAACCCCTCGGTGCACGAGGACCTGGGCACGTGGTTCGCCGACGTCGGCCGCCTGACCTCGGCGGAGGTGGCCGACGTCGTCGGCTACACCACCAGCCGCCCGAAGCACGTCAACCTGCGCCAGGTCATGGTCCTGCCCACCCGCCAGACCTGACACCGGCCCCGTGCGCGGGGGTGAGCCGATCGGCACGTGTGAAGTGACTCGCACACCGGGCACAACCGGCCCGCGTGGTGTCACGCTGAACGGGTAACCGTGCAACAAGGCCCGGAGACCCGCGACGACGCGGGCTTCGAGGGAGGACGGTCGACGATGACTTCTGCCGAGGTAAGCGCGCCTTATGGCAACGGGGCCGGTGCCCCCGCCGCGCCGGCGAAGAAGGTGCGCATCCACCACCTGCGCGAGCTGAAGGAACGCGGCGAGCCGTGGCCCATGCTCACCGCCTACGACATGTACACCGCCGAGCTGTTCGACGAAGCGGGCATCCCGGTGCTGCTCGTCGGCGACTCCGCGTCGAACAACGTCTACGGCTACGACACGTCGCTGCCGGTGACCGTGGACGAGCTGCTCCCGCTGGTGCGCGGCGTGACCCGGTCCGTGAAGCGCGCCCTGGTCGTCGCGGACCTGCCGTTCGGCTCCTACCAGGTGTCGGTCGAGCAGGCCGTGGCCACCGCCGTGCGGTTCATGAAGGAGGGCCGCGCGCACGCCGTCAAGCTCGAAGGCGGTCGCCACTTCGCGCCCCACATCCAGGCGATCGTGCAGGCCGGCATCCCGGTCATGGCGCACATCGGGTTCACGCCGCAGAGCGAGCACCAGCTCGGCGGCTACCGCGTCCAGGGTCGCAACGACGGGTTCGACTCGGTCGTCGCCGACGCGCACGCGGTGCAGGAGGCCGGCGCGTTCGCGGTGGTGCTGGAGATGGTCACCGCCGAGGTCGCCAAGCAGATCACGCACGACCTGGTGATCCCGACCGTCGGCATCGGCGCGGGCCCGGACACCGACGGCCAGGTGCTCGTGTGGCAGGACATGATGGGCCTGCGCCGGGGCAAGGCGCCCAGGTTCGTGAAGCGCTACGCGAACGTGGCCGACGTGATGCTGGGCGCGGCCCGCTCCTTCGCCGACGAGGTGCGCGGCCACCAGTTCCCCGGCCCGGAGCACACGTTCCACTGATCGGCCGTCCCCGGTTGGGGCTGTCGGGCCTGCCCGGCGGCCCCGGCGGGGTGGTCATCAGCCGGTCGCGGTCGTGCAGAGTAGGGGTATGTACCCCGAGATCGAGCCCTACGACCAGGGCCTGCTCGACGTCGGCGACGGCAACCGCGTCTACTGGGAGGTGTGCGGGAACCCCTACGGCAAACCCGTGGTGTTCCTGCACGGCGGTCCGGGCGGGGGCAGCTCGCCCGCCCACCGCAGGTTGTTCGACCCGGCGGTCTACCGGATCGTGCTGCTCGACCAGCGCGGGTGCGGCCGGTCCACGCCGCACGCCGGCGAACCCGGCGCGGACCTCGCCGCCAACACGACCTGGCACCTCGTGGACGACCTGGAGAAGCTGCGCGAGCACCTCGGCGTCGACCGCTGGCAGGTGTTCGGCGGCTCGTGGGGCAGCACGCTCGCGCTCGCGTACGCCGAGACCCACCCGTCACGGGTGACCGAACTCGTGCTGCGCGGCGTTTTCACGCTGCGCCAACGAGAACTGGACTGGTACTACGGCGGCGGCGCGGGGTTCGTGTTCCCCGAGCTGTGGGAGCGGGTCGCGGCGCTCGCGCCGGACGGCGACGTGATCGGCACCTACGCCCGGCTGCTCAACGACCCCGACCCGGCCGTGCACGAACCGGCGGCGGTCGCGTGGAGCGTGTGGGAGGGGTCCACGGTCACCTTCCGCGAACGGCCCGAGCTGGTCGCGGTGTTCGCGGAACCGCGCTACGCGCTGGCGTTCGCCCGCATCGAGAACCACTTCTTCGCCCACCGCGGGTGGTTGGACGAGGGCCAACTGCTGCGCGACGCGGGCAAGCTCGCCGACATCCCGGGCGTCATCGTGCAGGGCCGCTACGACATGGTGACCCCGGCGACGTCCGCGTGGGAGCTGCACCGCGCGTGGCCGGGGTCGGAACTGGTGGTGGTGCCCGACGCGGGTCACGCGTTCGACGAGCCGGGAATCCTGAAAGCACTGGTGGACGCCACCGACCGGTTCCGCGTCTAGCTCTCCGAGGGCCGGGGTCCGACGTGGTCAGACCGCGAAGGCGCGCGCCAACTCGGTGCGCGCGGCCACCAGCGCCGGCCCGTACCAGGTCAGGTGACGCCCGGACACGTGCACCGGCCGCAGGTCCGGGAAGAACTGCGGCCCGTCCTCGGGCGTGAACAGGTACGGCTCGTCGGGCAGCACGACCAGGTCCGCGTCCGCCGCTCGCAGCTCGTCCAACGAAGGCCGGGGGTACCTCTCGGCGTGGTCGGCGTACGCGTTGACCACGCCGAGCCGTCGCAGCACGTCCCCGGCGAACGTGTCGCGCCCGACCACCACCCAGGGCTTGCGCCACACCGGCACGATCGCCCGGAACCTGGCCGGCTCGACGTCCCGCCACAGCCGTTCCGCCTCGACCAGCCAGTCGGGTTCGACGTCCCACGCCGTGCCCAACAGCCGCCGCAACGACTTGAGCGCCGCCGGCACGGTCACCGGCGCGGCCGTCACCCACACCGGAACGCCGTTGGCGCGCAGGCGTTCCACGTCCTCCGGCCGGTTCTCCTCGCTGTTGGCCAGCACCAGATCGGGCCGCAGCGCCAGCACCCGGTCGACCTTCGGGTACTTCGACCCGCCGACCCTCGGCACGTCCAGGTCCGCAGGGTGCGTGCAGTAGTCGGTCGCCCCCACGAGCACGCCCGGGTCGACCGCTTCGGTGAGCGACGGGACCAGGCTCACCACGCGCCGGGGCGCGTCGGGCAGCGGCACGGGCTCGCCGAGGTCGTCGACCGGGAGCATCAGACCTCGACCCGGATGAACGCGACCTTGCGGCGTTCCGGATCGGCCACCGTCAACCGGGCCTTGATCCTCTCGCCCTCCGGCAGGTCGGCCCCCGCGCACCGGCCCATCACGGGCGGCTGCGCGACGAACACGTCGGCCCCGGTGTTGTCGGCGCGCAGCACCACGGCGTCGAAGACCTGCCCGACCCGGTCGGCCAGCACCCACGCCTCGACCTGGTCGAGGCAGGCCCGGTCCACCTTGCCCGCCAGCGCGTCCGAACCGCCCATGATCCCGGGCAGCAGCGGCAACGCCCGCCGCAACCACGGCGGCACGTCCTCACCGGCCGTCACCGCGAGGCACACCTCGGTGGCGAACCGGTCGACCAGCCGCCGCAACGGCGCGGTGACGTGCGTGTACGGGGCGGCGAGGCCGGCGTGCGTGGTGACCGCCGGGACCTCCCCGTCGAACGCCGTGTAACCCGCGCCCCGCAACAACCTCGTGGCGTCCACGAACAACGCCAACGACTCCGGCCGCGCCGGGTCCAACCCGGCCAGCAACCGCGCGGGCGTCATCCCGTCCGGCCACGGCACGCCCAGCGCGCCGGCCGAGCGCCGCAGCGCGTCGACGGCCGCGTCGTCCGCGTCCGGCAGCGTGCGCAGCACACCGACCTTCGCGTCCAGCATGATCCGGGCGGCGGACATCCCGGTGAGCAGCGAGATCTCGGCGTTCCACGCGTCGACGTCGACCCGGGGCCGGACGACGAGCTTCCAGTCACCGTCCCCGTTGGGCACGATCTCCTGCTCCGGCAACCGCAACTCGACCGCGCCGCGCTCGGTCGCCCGCTCCCGCCGCAACCGCCCGAAATCGGCCAGCGCCTCGATCGACGGGTGCGGCGTGCCGGCGTCGAAGGACGCTTGCACGCTCTCGTAGTCGAACTGGGCGGTCGACCGCACCATGGCCCGCCGGACGCGGACGTCCACGGGTTCGCCGTCGGTGCCGCACTCGAACGTCCACAAGACGGCCGGCCGCGTCTGCGACGGCAGCAGGCTCGCCGCGCCCTCGGACAGCACGGTCGGGTGCAGCGGCACGTTGCCGTCCGGCAGGTACAGGGTCTGCCCGCGCTTGCGGACCTCGGCGTCCAGCGCACCGTCCGGCACGACGAACACCCCGAGGTCCGCGATCGCGTAGTGCACCCGGAACCCGCGACCGGTGCGTTCCAGCAGCACGGCCTGGTCGAGGTCTTTGGCGCCGGGGGGATCGATGGTCACCAACGGCAACGCCGTGGCGTCCTCCCGCTCCCCGCCCGCCACACCACGCCCGACCGCCTGCTCCGCTTCGGCCAGCACCGCAGCCGGAAACTCCGGGGGCAACCCGAACTCGGCCCGAATCCCACCGAAGTCCAAGTCCGCCCGCCCGGTGCGGATCACCATCGAGGCCACGTCAGCACCCTAACCCGACCAGCACCCGACGCGGCCTATTTCCCCTTCCACTCGCGGTCGGCCTCGTCCTCGGCCTCGGTCCGCTCGCGGGCCAGCTCCAGCGCCCGCCGAGCCGTCGCCTCGTCCGGGTAAGGCCCCATCCGGTCCCCGCCGCGACAGCCGACACCCTTCTCGGCCGTCTGGTGGGTCAGGCAGTAGTACCAGGCATTCGGATCACCCATGCGTCCAGGCTGACATGCGCGGCTCCGCATGTCATGTCCGACCACTCACATGATCCAGCCGACCACCGCGGGGCAGGGGGCCGGCGATCCACCGAGCGGGGCGCTGCCACATCCGCTGCGCCTCCCGCCCCGCCCCTGCCAGCCCGGCCTGGCCCGGCCAGCGCACCAGCCCGACCGCCAACCCAACCGATTCGCCCGCTCTGCTCCGCCCGGCCGCTCAAGCCGCCGCTGCAACCTCAACCTCCTGGCCGCCCGATCCGCTGCGCTCGCCGGTCCGGTCCGGTCCGGTGCGGTGCCCGGCCTGCTGCCCAGTCCGCTGCCCGGTCCGGGATCGCCCAGTCCGGGATCGTCCGGTCCGCGATTCCGCTTCCAAGCTCGTCCGCAGGCGGCTCGGGTGCGGCGGCTCGCGTGGTTCAATATCTCACCGAGTATCGGTGACAGCGTTTCCGTACATCTCCCGTACAGATCGCCCGATTGATCACTCGGCCGGGTGGCGAGTGCGCGAAACGGAAGCAGTCGACGCCGACGACCGGGGCCGGGTCGGCAGCAGGATGGCCAGCACTGCCCCCGCACCGCAGATCACGGCCGTGATCAAGAAGATCTCATGGTACTCCGTCAGCAGCGCGTCGGTCAGCGCGCGCTGGTACTGCTCGACCTGCCGCTGGAATTCCGCCGGCTCCACGCCGAACGGGAGCGGGGTGTTCAGGTTCGCCGTCAGCTCCCGGAAGCGGTGCAAACCCCAGGCGGACAGGGCGGCCACGCCGACCAGCATCCCGGTCATCCTCGCCACCACGACGGCCGCCGACGCGACGCCGTGCTGCGTCGCCGGCACCACGCGCAGGACCGCCGCCGACACCGGCGCGATCACCAGGCCCAGCCCGAAGCCGGCCACGATCAGATCGCGGTCCAGGGTGGACTCCGGCACGTCGGCCGGCCAGCGGGAGATCAGCGCGTACGCGACACCCGCCAGCGCCATCCCGGCCACCGACACCCAGCGGTCGCCGAGGCGGCCGGCCAGCCAGCCGCCGAGCAGCGCCCCGACCGGCAGGGCGACCAGGAACCGGGCCAGCAGCGCCACGGCCGCCGCCGAGTCGTGCCGCAGCACCGTCTGCGCGAACAGCTCGACGTCGACCAGCGTCACCATCAACGCCGCCCCGGCCGCCAGCGACACCCCGAGCGACGCCAGGAACGGCCGCATCGCCACGCCGGCGGGGTCCAGCAGCCGCACCGGCGACCGCTTCTCCCACCAGACGAAACCGCCGAGCACCACCAGCGCGCCGCCCAGCGCGTACCAGCCCCACGGCGGCAGGACGGCGTGTTCCGGGTCCGGGTTGTAGAGGCCGACCACGAGCAGGGCCAGCGACAGCGCGAGCAGCCCGCCGCCGACGACGTCGATCCGCACCGGCCGGCCCGACCCGCCGGGCACGGTGCGCTGCACGACCAGCGCCGCCACCGCCGCCAGCGGCAGGTTGACCCAGAACACCCAGCGCCAGCTCTGCGGTTCCAGCGACTCGGCCACCGACCACGCGTTGAACAGCGACGCGACCCCGACCCCGTACAGGGTGCCGAGCACGCTGCCCAGCTCCTGCGCCGCGCCGACCACGCCGAGCGCCCCGGCCCGCCGCCGCTCGTCCCACAGGTCGCCGACCAGCGCCATCGTCACCGGCAGCAGCGCGCCGCCGGCCAACCCCTGCACGACCCGGCCGACGACCAGCAGCGGCAGGTCGCCGGCCAGCGCGGTGACCGCCGAGCCCACGGCGAAGCCGGCCAGGCACAGGTGCAGCACGACCCGCCGGCCGAACCGGTCCGACAGCTGCCCGAGCAGCGGCATCCCGGCCACGTAGCCGAGCAGGTAGCCGGTCACCACGGGGGTGGCGCGCTCCAGGTGGTTCACCGGGATGCCGAGGTCGCGCACCATGTCGACCAGGACGCCGACCACCACGTACGCGTCGAGCGCGCCGAGCAGGACGGCGAGCGCCCCCGCGCCGATCGCCAGCCGCCGGTTGCTCACGTCGGCGGGGCGACGGTGAACGTCTTGTTCAGGTCGGTCAGGACGATGGTCGCCTTCGCGCCGCCGGACAGCTCGAACACCGCGGTGGTGAGCTTGTCGTCCTTCAGCGTGAACGTGGCTTTCACGTCACCGCCGATGCCGGGCACCAGACCGGCTGCCACGTCCTTCGGCACGGTCGCCTCGACCACGTGGCCGCCGTCCTCGGCGCGGACGGTCCTGGCGTCCTTCGCGTCGGCCAGCACCTTCGCCACGCCCCGGTCCGGGTCGAGGATGGCGGTGGGGTCGTACACCTGGCCGGCCAGCGCGGCGGGCAGCTTGGTGAACCCACCGGTCGGCCCCTTGAAGTACAGGTCGCGGTCGACCAGGACGTACTCCACCTCCAGGAGCTGCCCGAACTGCTCGACCTTGGCCCGGCCCTTGGACTGCCCCTCCGCGTTGAGGTCGCCCTCGGCGTCCTTGACGGTCACGTCGGGCAGCTCGCCGTCGACCTTGATGGTGAAGTGCGTGCTGCTCACCGAGCGCATGGCGGAGGCCGACTTGCCGACCAGGTCGGAGCCGGCGGGCAGGTCGCCGGACGACGACGTGCAGCCGGCCAGCAGCAGGGCGAGCGCGCCTAGCAGGACGCGGCGACGGGACATGCGCAGATCGTAGGTCCACCCGGCTGAGAACACGCCCGAGCCACCTGGCCCCACCCCTGACCTGCGGGTCGTCCGGTCCGGGCGGCCAGTCCCGGTGCTTTCCGCGAGTCGGCAACGCGGTCGCGCCCGGCTTTACCTAGGCTTCGTGCCATGAACCGCCAGCAGGAGTTCGTGCTCCGCACCCTTGAGGAACGGGACATCCGGTTCGTCCGGCTCTGGTTCACCGACGTGCTGGGCTTCCTGAAGTCCGTCGCGGTGGCGCCCGCCGAGCTGGAAGGGGCTTTCAGCGAGGGCATCGGCTTCGACGGTTCGGCGATCGAGGGCTTCGCGCGGGTCTACGAGTCGGACATGGTGGCCAAGCCCGACCCGTCCACGTTCCAGGTGCTGCCGTGGCAGACGCCGGACAAGGCGAACTACTCGGCGCGGATGTTCTGCGACATCGCGATGCCGGACGGCTCGCCGTCGTGGGCCGACCCGAGGCACGTCCTGCGGCGCACCCTGGCGCGGGCCAGCGAGGCGGGCTTCACCTGCTACGTGCACCCGGAGATGGAGTTCTTCCTGCTCAAGAACCTGCCGGACGACGGCAGCGAGCCCATCCCGGCGGACAACGGCGGTTTCTTCGACCAGACCAGCCACGAGACGGCCACGCACTTCCGCCGGCACGCCATCGAGGCGCTGGAGGCGATGGGCATCTCGGTGGAGTTCAGCCACCACGAGGGCGCTCCGGGCCAGCAGGAGATCGACCTGCGCTACGCCGACGCGCTGACCATGGCGGACAACGTCATGACGTTCCGGTACGTGGTGCGCGAGGTGGCGATCACGCAGGGCGTGCGGGCCAGCTTCATGCCCAAGCCGTTCTCCGATCAGCCCGGTTCGGGGATGCACACGCACGTGAGCCTTTTCGAGGGCGACCAGAACGCGTTCTACGACGCAGAGGACCCCTACCAGCTCTCGGACACCGGCAAGGCGTTCGTCGCGGGCCTCCTCAAGCACGCCCGCGAGATCTCCGGCGTGACGAACCAGTGGGTCAACTCGTACAAGCGGCTCATCGTCGGCGGTGAGGCGCCCACGGCGGTGTGCTGGGGTCACGCGAACCGCTCCGCGCTGGTGCGCGTGCCGATGTACTCGCCGGGCAAGTCGTCGTCCCGCCGGGTGGAGATCCGCTCGCTGGACTCGGCGTGCAACCCTTACCTCGCGTACGCGGTCATCCTGGCGGCGGGCCTCAAGGGCGTGGAGAAGGGCTACGAGCTGCCGCCGCCCGCCGAGGACGACGTGTGGTCGCTGACCGACCGCGAGCGCCGTGCCGCCGGCTACGACAACCTGCCGCAGAACCTGGGTGAGGCGCTGGTCGAGATGGAGAACTCGGAACTGCTGCCCGAGGCGCTGGGCGAGCACGTGTACGACTTCTTCCTCCGCAACAAGCGCACGGAGTGGGACGCTTACCGGCGCAGCGTCACGCCTTACGAACTCCGCACGCTGCTGCCGGTCCTGTGAAGGGAAAACCCGTGCGGGTGGTCCACACCGGGCAGTCGGAGAAGCTAGGTTTGCAGACCGTGACCGAGGTGCCCGCGAGTTCGGAAGCCCGTCCCACCCTGATCGCGTGCACGGTGGCCACCGCCGCCGAGCTGCCCGCGGTGAAGGTGCTGTCCGGGTCGTTCCTGGCCAACCACCCCGAGGCGCGGTTCGTCGCGCTCGTCGTGGACGCCCTGCCGGAGCACTCCGGCCCCGGCCTGGTGACGCCCGCCGACCTGGGGGTGCGCCCCGAGGAGCTGGCCGAGCTGGCGACCGGCTGCACCGCCCGCCAGCTCTGCGGGCTGCTCCGGCCCAGGCTGTTGGAGCAGCTTCTCGGGCAGGGCATCCCCGTGCTCTACCTCGACCCGTGGGTGCAGGTGCTGGCCCCGGTGTCGGACCGCGTGCTGGAGGCGGTGCGGCGCGGCCCGTTGGTGCTGCTGCCGCGCGCGCTGCGCCCGCTGCCCGACGACGGCCTGCGCCCCACGCCGACCGAGCTGCTGGAGACCGGGGTGTTCGACCCCGGCTTCCTGGTGGTCGCGCCCGGCGCGGAACCGTTCCTGCGGTCGCTGGAGGAGCAGCTCCGGCGCACGCCGGACGCGACCAAGGCCGTGCTCGACATGGCACCCGCGCTGGTCAGCCTGGACGTCCTGCGGGACGCGACGATCGGCCTGTCGGCGTGGAACGCGAGCCAGCGCGACCTGCACCGCCTGGACGACGGCACGCTGACCGTCCTGGGCGAGCCGCTGCGCACGGTCCACTTCGAGGGCTTCGACCCGGGCCGGCCGTGGCTGCTGTCCGCCGCGTTCGCCGACCGGCCGCGCGTGCTGCTGTCCGAGCACCCCGACCTCGCCGAGCTGTGCACCGCGTACCGGGCCGAGCTGGTGCGGCGCGGCTACACGCCGGTCCCGGTGCGCTACGGCTTCGGCCAGCTGCCCGACGGCACGCCCATCCCGGACGAGCTGCGCGCCGACTACCGGGAGGTCGCGCGCGGCAACCCCGGCTCGGTGTTCGACCCGGCCCACTTCGTGCAGGAGCACGTGGAGGGCCAGGTCAACGGCACCTCGGTGGGGCTGCCGCACCCGCCCGCCGCGTTCGGCCCCGACGGCGGGGCCGGGCTCCTCGCCTGGGCCTGCGGGCCCGTGCCCGACCTGCCCGGCAGCACCCGGTGGTCGGCCGCGCTGTGGCGCGGCGACCCGGCGCTGCGCGGCCAGTTCCCGGAGCCGTTCGGCGCGGACGCCGCCGCCTTCCGCGACTGGTGCGCCGGTCCGGGCGTCGCCGGCGGTCGCCTGCCGGTGCCCGCCGTGCCCAGCTCGCGCACCGACCACCCGGCCCTGCTCGACCAGCTGGGCGTGTCCGTCCTGGGCACCGGCCCGGTCGCCGAGCTGGTCCGGGCCGCCGCCCGCGCGTCCGGCCTGCCGACCTCGACCACCGGCGGCTACCCGGTGGTGGTGCGGGTCGGCCAGGCCGTGCCGGTGCCGCCCGGCCGGTACGTCGTGGACTACCGCCTGGACGAGGGGGCCGCGCCGGACGCGAACGAGCTGTGGGTGCCGTCCGAGGCGACCCGCGCGGCCGTCGAGCGGACCGGCGGTCCGCCGGTCCGCGTCCTGCCGCTGCCCGTGCACGAGCAGGACGCCCACGAACCCGACGCCCACGAAGGGGTGATCTTCGGGGCGCTCGCCGACCACGCCGTCGACCGCGAGGGCAACGTCCTCGGCGCGGTGTCGGCGTTCCTCGCCGCGTTCACCGACCGCTCGGACGTCACCCTGCGGATCGCCGTGACCGGAGCGGACGCCTACCCGGAGGCCGCCGAGCGGCTCCGCCTGGCCACCGCCGCCGACCCGCGCGTCGAGCTGGTCACCGAGCTGGGCCCGGTCGACTGCCTGATCTCGCTGCACCGGGGCCGGGGCGACCGGGTCACCGCCGCGCTGGCCGCGCACGCCGCGCGCGGCGTCCCGCTGCTCACCCCCGACCAGGGTCCCGTCACCGAGCTGTTCGACAAGCAGTCCGTGGTGTACGTGCCGTGCCGGCAAGGCTCCGAACCGGACGTGCAGGCCGCCGTGAAACTGCTGCGCGCGCTCGCCGACGACCTGTCCACAGCGCGCGCCATCGGCGTGAAGGGCCGGGAACGCCTGCAAAGCCGCACGGTCGCCCGTATCGGCGACATCATGCGCGAACGCGTCGAACACGCCTATCGCGCGTGGCGATCCCGCCGGGCCGCAGCGAACCCGAGTCCCGTCGTGGACCCCATGAAGGCGTTGCACTCCGCGAAGCACGCGCTGCTGCGCCAGCCCGACGTCGGCGTCGCCAGCCGCACGCCCATGGCGCCGCAACTGCGCAAGATGGTGCTGCGCGTCCTGGACCACCACGACAACCACATGCGTGACGTTCTGGCGTCCCTTGTGGACGGTGTCGAGCGGACGGTGTCCGAACTCGTGCGCCGGCAGGACGAGCTGTCGACCGGGATCGGCCTCGGCGAGCTGGAGATGCTGCGCTCCGAGATCGAGCAGCACCTGGAGAACCAGGGCCAGCTGTCCGACCAGGTGCTCGGCCTGGACGACGGCGTCGTGCGGGTGCGCGCGGACATGGCGGGCCAGGGCAGGCGGTTGCGCGAGATCGAGGACGCCGTCGTCGCCGAGGCAGCCAAGCGGGCCAAGACCGGTGACGCGCTCGCGCACCGGATCGACAAGCTCGCCATCGCGCTGGAACGGACCCTCGACCGCATCGACAGCCTGGAGTCCAAGGTCGTCGAGGTGCTGCGCGACCGTGACACCCGGCTCGACCACGGGATGCGCGCCGCGAACCAGGCGCAGCAGACCGCCGACGCGCTGCGGCGCGTCGTGGTGCGCGAGCACGAGCGGCACAGCGCGAACGTGCCCGGCGTGCGCAGTTCGCTCGTGCTGACCGAAGTGGGCCTGCTGCGCCTGCCGTCCGACGACCCGTTCATGCTGCCGATGCTGTCCAGCAACGGCGTGTGGGAGCAGGACCTGTCCGAGCTGATCGACTCCGTGGTGGAACCCGACGGGATCTTCCTCGACGTCGGCGCGTACGTGGGGTACCAGACCGTGCGGATGCTGAGCCGGTTCGGCACCGGTGGTGCGGTGGTGGCCGTCGAGCCGTGCACGTCCGCGCGCGACCTGCTCCGCCACAACGTCGAGGTCAACCTGCCCGAACGCGTCGCCGAACGGCTCGTGCTGGTGGACGCGGCGGCGTGGGAGAGCGTCGGCGAGCTGGTCGCGCACCCCGCGCCGACCGGCGGGGTGTCGGTGGCACCGCTGCCCGTCGACGCCCCTGAGAACACGCCGAAGGTGCGCGCGGCCCGGCTCGACAAGGAGCTGGAGGCCGTACCGGCGTTGCACGGCATGAAGCTGTCCGTGGTGCGCGTGGATGCACCGGGGCGTGGACACCGCGCGTTGGCCGGCCTCGTGCGCCTGCTGCGCCGGGACCGCCCGCACGTGTTCCTGGAGTTCTCCGCGTCCGCGACGGAGGGATTCGGCGACGATCCGGTCACGGTCCTGAAGGAGTTCCGGATCTGGGGCTACGACCTGGTGCCGGTGGCGACCCGCGAAGCGGCCTCGCCGGAGCAGATCGTGGCCGCGATGGAGGGGATGCGGACCATCTCGCTGTGGCTGAGGCCCCGCCCGGTCCAGGCCCCGCCGCCCGGCCCGCAGGTCGCCGTGCCGCTCCGGCAGCCCGCTGACCAGGCGATTTGACTTCTGATCAGCGCGTGAGTAACTTTTGCCGAGTCGCCAGGCAGGACCCCGGAACGAGCGGTTGACACCGCGAATCGGGCCGGGTAGAGTACTGCGGCGTCACTCCAAGAAGCGAATAAGCAGTCTAAGCGGCTGCCTCGGGTCTTGGAGAAACAAAGCGAACTGAATGCAAAGCGAGTTTGTCGCGGAGCCGAGAAGCCGAAACGGCCGATTTGACACCGCGAAAACGAACGAGCTAAGCTTCCAGCAACACAAACGGAAACACCAGCCCCGGAATGAACCGCGGTAAGATGCGGAACACGATGGTGAGCGCGTGTTCTTTGAGAACTCAACAGCGTGCCGAATAGCCAGTAAATTTATGAACCTCGTCAAGAGGTTTCCTTTGAG